>NZ_JBFAWC010000010.1:0-358357 GCF_040680155.1 Streptomyces sp. NPDC052114
CTTTCTTTTCTTCTTGGTGGTTTTGTTTATAGTCGGTAGCGGGCGCGGGGGGGGGGGGGCGCGGGCCCCCCCCCCCCCGACTTCCGTCAGAGGCCCTGAAGCTCAGGGCCGGGCACGGGGACCCGGCCTGTCTTGAGGCGCCAGAGGCGGAGGGAGCAACTGTTCTCGCTCCGGCCCAATTCCGCTGCCGCAGAAGCGGGGTCGTTGCGTTCCAGGAGGACGCGATCCTCCCAGTCCTTCCAGCGCCGCCGCTCCGGCGCCACCTTCATGTCGGCGGGGCGAACCCACGTGGCGAGTGAGTCGGCGGCAGTGAGCTTCCGTGCCAGTGCGAGGCAGCCCGGGTAGTACAGATCCGCTGCCAGCGCTTGGGCGTTCTCCTTCGTATAGAGGATGTTGTAGATCCCGTCTCGGGCATTGCGATTGATCAGCCGCGCCGCGCCGGTGAGCTGACGTGTGTATCGGGCGAAGTAGACCCCCACGGCCGTGCTGAGCGTCGCCAGCGAGACGAAGGGGAAGCCTTGGCTCGTGTGGCCGACCGAACCGTCGGCGTCGACGACTCCGCGCAGGTAATCGCGACGCGAGAACTCCATGCGTGGCGGAGCGACCGTCTTGGACTTGCGGCCGTAGGGCAGGCCGAGTTGGTTGAGCCTGGTCCTGGCTTCGAGGGCACAGACTGTCCAGGTGGCGGACGTGTGCGTCTCCGCGAAATTCGTCGAGCGGGTGCGCTCGGTGATGGAGCTGTTGTACGGGGTCAGCCGCTGGAACGCGCGCAGGATGTCGATGTCCCGCACGTTGATCTCGACGCTCAGCTTGCCCTTCTGGCCTGTTCCTTGCTGGAGGTGTCCGTCGGCCTGCAAGAAGCCGAACATGTAGGCGTATTCGGGGACTTCGAGGTCCATGAAGGGGTGAGCGCTAGGCTCGGGTTCAGCCATGCGGAAGCCTTTCCTTCCGTTCTGGTCAGGCCCTCGGTCCGGGATGCCGCCCGGCCGGGGGCCGTCTCATGTGATGTTCTCGGTGCCGAGCCTAGGCAGGCCGAACATCAACTGGCATGGCGATAGGACGCGTTCACCGGTGTGAGTGACTCGCGTCTGTGGGTGCGCGGGGTGAGCGCCTACTCCGCGTGCTTGATCGCGTAGATCATGATGAAGGCCACCAGGTGGATGCCGAAGAGGAAGTACGCGAGGTACCACCACACCAGGCGTTCGTTCTTCTTCTCCTCCGTGAGGCGGCGTGCCTCGTGTTCGTGGGTGAGGCGTTCGAGGGGGTCGGGGGAGTCGGCGGAGTACGCGGGGGTGCCGGGGTCGTCGCCGGGCAGGCCCATCGTCACGACTCCCTGTGGACCTTGGTGTTGGACGCCTGGGCGCGCGGGCGGACCACCAGGAGGTCGACGTTGACGTGCGGCGGGCGGGTGACCGCCCAGGTGATGGTGTCCGCCACGTCGTCGGCGGTGAGCGGCTCGGCGACGCCCGCGTAGACCTTCGCCGCCTTCTCGGTGTCGCCGCCGAAGCGGGTCAGCGCGAACTCGTCCGTCTTGACCATGCCGGGCGCGATCTCGATGACACGGACCGGCGTGCCGACGATCTCCAGGCGGAGCGTCTCGGCGAGGACGTGCTCGCCGTGCTTGGCGGCCGCGTAGCCGCCGCCTCCCTCGTACGTGGCGTGCCCGGCGGTGGAGGAGAGGACCACCACCGTGCCGTCGCCGCTCGCGGTGAGCGCGGGCAGCAGGGCCTGCGTCACGTTCAGGGTGCCGATGACGTTCGTCTCGTACATCCGGCGCCAGTCGGCGGGGTCGCCCGTGGCGACGCTGTCCGCGCCGAGCGCGCCGCCCGCGTTGTTCACCAGGACGGCGACCTTCTTGAAGGCCGTCGCGAAGGTGTCGACGGCCGCGCGGTCGGTGACGTCGAGCGTGTACGCGACCGCGTCGTGCCCGGCGGCGGTCAGCTCGGCGGCCAGCGCCTCGATGCGGTCCTTGCGGCGGGCGGTGAGCACGACGCGGTAGCCGGCGGCGGCGAGGCCGTGCGCGGTGGCGGCCCCGATGCCGCTGCTCGCGCCGGTGACGATCGCGATGCGGGTGGCGGCGGCGGTCATGGTGCGCTCCTCGGGGCCTCGGGGGAGGGGTCGACGCCAGGATATGCGTGCGGTTCAGCGGCCTCGCGGGGCGTACATGATCACGGCCATTCCGGCGAGGCAGATCAGGGCGCCGAGCACGTCCCACCGGTCGGGCCGGTAGCCGTCCGCGACCATGCCCCAGGCGATCGAACCCGCGACGAAGACGCCGCCGTACGCGGCGAGGATGCGGCCGAACTCGGCGTCCGGCTGGAGGGTGGCGACGAAGCCGTAGATGCCGAGCGCGATGACGCCGGCGCCGATCCAGGCCCACCCCTTGTGCTCGCGCACGCCCTGCCACACGAGCCAGGCGCCGCCGATCTCGAAGAGCGCGGCGAGGAGGAAGAGGGCGGCGGAGCGGGCGATGAGCATGGTCATCAGGGTGGCATGTGCGGGGCGGGTGGGGCTGGTGGGGGACGCGGTGGCATACATCCGGGCACAGCCAGGGCGGCTGCGGTGGTGTGCGGGTAGGTGGAGGTTGCTGTGCGGATTCCTCGTGTGGGTGCGCTGGGTTCTCTGGGCGCGCTGGGCGTCGCGTGTGCGGTCGTGGTCGCGCCGGGCGGGGGCGGGGGTGTCGCCGGGGCGGCTCCGGTCACGTCCGAGGCCGACGTCTCCTTCCACGGTGACGTGTCCTTGTACGCGGGGAAGGTGAAGGTCCGCTTCGTGCCGCGGAACCACGGGCCCGCAGACCTCGCGGACGTCACGGTGCGGTTGCGCTGGTCCGTGCCGCTCATGGACGTGCGGGGGCTGCCGGACGGCTGCCTGCGGTCGGAGCCGGGGGCCGTGCTGTGCCGGGTGGGGGCGCTGGAGGCGGACAGCGTGGGGGAGCCGGTGGAGGTGTCGGTGCGGGTGGCGGGGCGGCCGGGCGAGGTGGGCGTACGGATCGCCACGGCGTGGAACGGCGGCGCAGTGGACCGCAATCAGCGGAACAACGACATTGCGGTGCTGGCGTTGGATACGGGGGATGCGTACTACTTCTGACGGGGGCGTCTCGGGCGGGCGTCTGCGCCTTGGGTCCGTCTCGGGGGCGGGGCCGCGGGGGTATGTGCGTACTCGCCATCCCTGCGCCGCGCCCAACGGACAAAGACGCCAGCGGGTGCTCGGTGCTCCGTTCGCACATACCCCCACGTCCCCTCGGGCCGGTCGTGCGCGTGCGGCCCGGTGGGGGCCGTTGTGCCCGCGCTGCGGTGGGCGGGACCGTGCCGCTCCGCTGTGGGCAGGCGTTCCGCAGGGCGGAACGGGTGGGCACAGCCCCCGGTGCCGGGTGGCGATGAAGGAGGCACTCGCCCCGGTGCAGGCGGGGCAGCCACGGTGCCGGGCAGCGATGACCGTGGCTCCAGCCCGGCGCAGCCGGACCGTGCCGGGTGGCGATGAAGGAGGCACCCGCCCCGGCGCAGGCGGGGCACGGACACGGGGCCGGCGGCGATGACCGTGGCCCCAGCCCCAGTGCAGCCGGTCAGCCAGGCGGAGCCGGGGACGTGGCGGGGTCCAAGGCGAGACGCCAGTCGTTGCAGGGGTGCCAGTTGCCCTTCGGGTACTCCGTCATCGCCTCCCCCCGCAACTGGAACCCCGCCTTGCGGCAGACCCCGTTGGACGCCCCGTGCCCCGTGGCGGGGAAGGCGTGCAGATACCCGTGGCGCCCCGCCGCCCTCGCCTCCGCGACCACCAGCCGCGCCGCCCCCGCCGCGACCCCCCGCCCCTGGCACTCCGGCAGGACGCCCCACCCCGTCTCCCAGACCGTCTCGCCCTGCCAGGTCGTCTCCCAGTACCCGATCGAGCCCGCCGTCCGCCCGTCCAGCGTGATCCGGAACATCTGGCCCTTGCCGTCGACGGGGTCGAGGGCGAGATAGCGGCGGTGGCGGTCCACGACCTTCTCGTGGGTCTCGGGACCGCCCAGGTGCTCGGTCAGTTCCGGCGTGTTGAGCCGGAGGAGCAGGTCGAGGCCGTCCTCCGGCCAGGGGTGCAGACGGATCGTCGGTGCCTGGGTTCGGTCCATGTCCGCACAGTAGGGGGAGGGTCTGACAACAGGGGGAGGGGCTGGCAACGGCCCGGGCCCCGGGCGCGTACCCGTACGGGAATAGGCGACCGCGCCCCTCCGTTCACAGGTATAGTTGAATGGTCAACCAAACGGAGAGAGTGAGCCAGCCATGCAGTTCGGGATCTTCAGCGTCGGTGACGTGACCGTCGACCCGACCACCGGCCGCGCCCCGACGGAGCGTGAGCGGATCAAGGCGATGGTCGCCATCGCGCTCAAGGCCGAGGAGGTCGGACTCGACGTCTTCGCGACCGGCGAGCACCACAACCCGCCCTTCGTGCCCTCGTCCCCGACGACGATGCTCGGCTACATCGCCGCCCGCACCGAGCGGCTCGTCCTCTCCACCTCCACCACCCTCATCACCACCAACGACCCGGTGAAGATCGCCGAGGACTTCGCGATGCTCCAGCACCTCGCGGACGGGCGCGTCGACCTGATGATGGGGCGCGGCAACACCGGCCCGGTCTATCCGTGGTTCGGCAAGGACATCCGCCAGGGCATCAACCTCGCCGTCGAGAACTACGCGCTGCTGCGCCGGCTCTGGGACGAGGACGTGGTGACGTGGGAGGGGAAGTTCCGTACGCCGCTCCAGTCGTTCACCTCGACGCCCCGGCCGCTCGACGGCGTCGCGCCGTTCGTCTGGCACGGCTCGATCAGGTCGCCGGAGATCGCCGAGCAGGCCGCGTACTACGGAGACGGCTTCTTCCACAACAACATCTTCTGGCCCGCCGAGCACACCAAGCGGATGGTCGACCTGTACCGCTCGCGGTACGCGCACTACGGGCACGGCACCGCCGAGCAGGCGATCGTCGGGCTCGGCGGCCAGGTGTTCATGCGGAAGAACTCCCAGGACGCCGTGCGGGAGTTCAGGCCCTACTTCGACAACGCCCCGGTCTACGGCCACGGGCCCTCGCTGGAGGACTTCACCGAGCAGACCCCGCTGACCGTGGGCTCCCCGCAGCAGGTGATCGAGCGGACCCTGTCGTTCCGCGACACCGTGGGCGACTACCAGCGGCAGCTGTTCCTGATGGACCACGCCGGGCTGCCCCTGAAGACCGTCCTGGAGCAGCTCGACATCCTCGGCGAGGAGGTCGTGCCGGTGCTGCGCGAGGAGTTCGCGAAGAACCGTCCGGCCGACGTGCCGGACGCCCCCACGCACGCCACGCGCGTGGCCGCGGCCCAGCGGACCGCGGAGGAAGCCCGGCAGACCGCAGAGGAAGCAGAGGTGTCCGCATGAAGATCGTCGTCGTCTCCGCGGGGCTGAGCGTGCCCTCCTCCACCCGGCTGCTCGGCGACCGGCTCGCGTCCGCCGTGGCCCGCCACGCCGACGCCGACGTGGAGGTCGTGGAGCTGCGCGACCTCGCCGTCGAGATCGCGCACGCCCTCACCACCGGATTCCCCGGCCCCGCCCTGGGCGCCGCGATCGACGCGGTGGCCGGTGCCGACGGCCTGATCGCCGTCACGCCCGTCTTCTCCGCCTCGTACAGCGGGCTGTTCAAGTCCTTCTTCGACGCCGTGGGCGGCTTCGACAAGAACGCGCTCGTCGGCACGCCGGTCCTGATCGCGGCCACGGGCGGCACGGCCCGGCACTCCCTGGTCCTGGACCACGCGCTGCGCCCGCTCTTCGCCTACCTGCGGGCCGTCGTCGTACCGACCGGCGTGTACGCGGCCTCGGAGGACTGGGGCGCGGAAGGGCTCGCCGAGCGCATCGACCGGGCGGGTGCCGAACTGGCCGGGATCGTACGGCCCACGGCCGCGCCTTCCGGTCGCGCTCCGGAGCCCGTCGTCCCCTTCGGGGAGGACGTCGTCCCCTTCGAGCGGCAACTCGCCGCGCTGCGAGGGGAGTAGCACCGCCGGGTGCCGCACCCGGCGTATCCCGAAAGGATCACGTCCCGGAATTCCGGGGTGCCCGCAATTCCCGGGGATCCCGGATTTCAGGGCCAGACCAGGCAGTACGCCTGATGCCCCGCGTCATGCAGCCGGTGGCTGAAATCCTGCCATTCGTGCAGGAGTTGGTAGACGTTGAAGGCGTCGCGCGGGCCGCCGCGGTCCGGGACGGTGGACCAGATGAAGGCCGCGGCGCCCACCGACTCCTCGCCGATGCCGCGCAGCGGGTCGACGACGGTCATGGGGAGCTTCACCACGGCGTAGTCGGGGTGGAGGACGACCAGTTCCAGCGGGGGGACCTTGTGCAGGGGTATGCCCTCGATGCCGGTGAGGACCATCGCGGCCATCGTCTCCGGCTTGATCTTCGTGAACATGCCGCCCATGCCCAGCTCGTCGCCGCCGAGCTCCTCGGGCCGCATAGAGATCGGCACACGGGCGGCGGTCGCGCCGTCCGGGGCGCCGAAGTACTTGTACGTCACCCCCACCCCGCCACTCCTGCTGCTCACCCGGTCCGGCCGGGACTCGGTGGATCCGCCGCGTGCCTGCTCGGGCGTCTGCGCCGGTTCCGCTTCCGCGTCGCGTCGGTGCTTGCCCCGCCGGGCACGCCGGGGGCCCAGGCCGTCGGTCCCCTCGCCCAGTCCGCCACCGCGATGCATATCTCCACCCGACTGCTTTTCCAGGGCGGCACGGCCCTGTCTTTTCTAGGCCTCGCGGCCCCCGCCACGCAACCCGATCATCGTGTCAGTGACCTCCCCCACGGTCACCCGCTAAAACGTGGAGTGAAACACCTGTCCGCAGGATGTCCGGACCCTCTGACACCATGGCTCGTGTGAGCTTCCCGTATAGCGCCCCAGTTTCGCAGACTCTTTTCGACCGTGCGGCGGCCGTGACGCCCGGCGGTGTGAACTCTCCCGTGCGCGCGTTCCGCGCTGTGGGTGGTACGCCCCGTTTCATGGTGTCCGGTGCCGGTCCGTACCTGACAGACGCCGACGGCCGTGAGTACGTCGACCTCGTGTGCTCGTGGGGTCCGATGATCCTCGGGCACTCCCACCCCGAGGTGACCGCGGCCGTGCAGGAGGCCGTCGCGCGCGGCACCTCCTTCGGCACGCCCGGCGAGGGCGAGGTCGCGCTCGCCGAGGAGATCGTGGCCCGGATCGAGCCCGTCGAGCAGGTGCGGCTCGTCTCCAGCGGCACCGAGGCGACCATGTCCGCCATCCGGCTCGCGCGCGGCTTCACCGGCCGCGCCAAGGTCATCAAGTTCGCCGGGTGCTACCACGGACACGTCGACGCCCTGCTCGCCGCGGCGGGTTCGGGCGTGGCCACCTTCGGGCTGCCCGACACCCCGGGCGTCACCGGCGCCCAGGCCGGCGACACGATCGTCGTCCCGTACAACGACCTCGAGGCGGTGCACGAGGCCTTCCACCGGTACCCCGGAGAGATCGCCTGCGTGATCACGGAGGCGTCGCCGGGCAACATGGGCGTGGTGCCGCCCGGCCCCGGCTTCAACGAGGGCCTCAAGGCCGCCTGCGCGAAGAACGGCGCCCTGTACATCTCCGACGAGGTGATGACCGGCTTCCGTACGTCGAAGGCCGGTTGGTACGGCGTCGACGGCGTCGCCCCCGACCTGATGACCTTCGGCAAGGTCATGGGCGGCGGCTTCCCCGCCGCGGCGTTCGGCGGCCGCGCCGACGTCATGGCGCACCTCGCCCCGGCGGGCCCGGTCTACCAGGCGGGCACGCTCTCCGGTAACCCGGTCGCGACGGCCGCGGGCCTCGCGCAGCTGCGCCTCCTGGACGACGCGGCGTACGCGAAGGTCGACGCCGTCTCCGAGCAGATCCGCTCGCTCGTGACGCAGGCGCTGACCAAGGAGGGCGTCGCGCACACGCTGCAGAACGCCTCCAACATGTTCTCGGTCTTCTTCACCGACCGCGAGGTGCGCGACTACGAGGACGCGAAGGCGCAGGAGTCCTTCCGCTTCACCGCGTTCTTCCACTCGATGCTGTCGCAGGGCGTGTACCTGCCGCCCTCGGCCTTCGAGTCCTGGTTCGTGTCCACCGCTCACGACGAGCGGGCCATCGAGCGGATCGCCGCCGCCCTGCCGGGTGCCGCGCGCGCGGCCGCGGAAGCCACGGAGGCCACCGCATGACCGGCACCCCGGCGGGCGACGAGCTGACCGTCGTCCATCTGATGCGCCACGGCGAGGTGCACAACCCCGAGGGGATCCTGTACGGGCGGCTGCCCGACTACCACCTCTCGGAGCTGGGCCGGCAGATGGCCGACCGCGTCGCCGAGCACCTCTCCCAGCGCGACATCACGCACGTCGTCGCCTCGCCGCTGGACCGCGCCCAGGAGACGGCCACGCCGATCGCCAAGGTGCACGGTCTGGAGCTCGCCACCGACGGGCGCCTCATCGAGGCGGGCAACGTCTTCGAGGGCAAGACCTTCGGCGTGGGCGACGGCGCGCTCAAGAACCCGGAGAACTGGAAGCACCTCGTCAACCCCTTCAAGCCGTCCTGGGGCGAGCCGTACATCGAGCAGGTCGTGCGGATGATGGGGGCCCTGGACGCGGCGAAGGACGCGGCCCGCGGGCACGAGGCGGTGTGTGTCAGCCACCAGCTGCCGATCTGGATCGTGCGCAGCTTCGTGGAGAAGCGCAGGCTCTGGCACGACCCGCGCAAGCGGCAGTGCACGCTCGCCTCGCTGACGACGTTCACCTATCGCGGCGACAAGATCGTTTCCGTGGGATATACGGAACCGGCGCGGGATCTGGTGCCCGCGCATCTTCTCGCGGGTGCCAAGCCGGTGAAGGGCAAGGACAAGGCGTTCGGGGCCTGATAATCCCGTGCGCCGCGGCCCCAATTGTCGACGTGGGGTAATCACTCGACAACGCTAGGTCTCTTCTCGGCAAATACGCCATAAATATGTGCGACTTGCCGGAACCCCCGTGTTCGTCGCGCCCTCTAAGTGGTTGTCCGTCTTGCATGGCAGATACAGCAGGAGCGGAACCAGGGCGCGACGAATGGGGATGGAATGCGCGACATCAGCCGCCGGGGAATGCTCGGACTCGGAGCCGGTGCGGCCGCCGCCTTCGGGCTGGCGGCCTGCGGCACCGGGGGCGACGGCGACACGTCGGGGCCCGCGGACAAGGCGAAGGAAGGGCAGCCCGGTGCCGAGCACCCGGCCAAGCCGATCGGTGACGGGTCGACCGCCTTCACCGGAAAGCAGCCCCACCAGCCGGCCAAGCCCGTTCCGCTTGAGCCCGGGCAGACGCCCCCGCAGTTCGTCGTGTTCTCCTGGGACGGTGCCGGTGAGGTCGGCAACGGACTGTTCCCGCGCTTTCTGAAGCTCGCCAAGGAGCACGAGGCGCACATGACGTTCTTCCTCTCCGGGCTTTATCTGCTTCCGGAATCCAAGAAGCGCATGTACCGCCCGCCGAACAACGCGGTCGGCGCCTCCGACATCGGCTATCTCACGGACGGTCACATCAAGGAGACGCTGAAGTACGTCCGTGAGGCCTGGCTCGACGGCCATGAAATCGGCACGCACTTCAACGGGCACTTCTGCGCGGGCACCGGTTCCGTCGCCAACTGGACGCCCGCGCAATGGCAGGACGAGATCGACCAGGCGAAGTCCTTCGTGAAGAAGTGGCGCACGAACACCGGCTGGACCGATCTGCCGTCGCTGCCCTTCGACTACGACAAGGAACTCGTCGGCGGCCGCACGCCCTGTCTGCTCGGCCAGAACAACCTGCTGCCGACGGCGAAGAAGCTCGGCTGGCGCTACGACGCGTCCTCGCCCGGCGGCCGCCAGCGCTGGCCCGAGAAGAAGATGGGCGTCTGGGACCTGCCGCTGCAGGCCATGCCCTTCCCCGGGCACTCCTTCGAGGTCCTGTCGATGGACTACAACATCCTCGCCAACCAGTCGAAGAACTCCACGAAGGCGCCGCCGGCCAACTACCCGGGCTGGCGCAAGCAGGCCACCGAGTCCTACATCGCCGGGTTCAAGCGTGCGTACGAGTCCAACCGCGCGCCGTTCTTCGTCGGCAACCACTTCGAGGAGTGGAACGGCGGCATCTACATGGATGCCGTGGAAGAGGCCCTGAAGCACATCGCGGGCAAGAAGGACGTGCGTCTCGTCTCGTTCCGGCAGTTCGTGGACTGGCTCGACGTGCAGGACCCGAAGGTCCTCGCGAGCCTCCAGGGCCTTGAGGTCGGCCAGCAGCCCGCCGGTGGCTGGAAGGGTCTCGGAAAGGCCGCCTGAAAAGGCACTTTCCCCTACCGCGGGGGGTGCGGAAGATCCCCGAATCGGGCATGCGAAACTTTTCACATGAGTGCCGCCTGCCGCGCCCCCCAGTCCGCGAACCGCAGCCGCAGCCGCCGCATCGCCGGCCGTCGCGGACGGGCGACCCTGCTGGCCGCAGGGGCCGCGGTCGGTGCGCTGGTCCTCACGGCCTGCGGTTCGGGCGGTACGTCGGGCGGCTCGGGCAACACCAACTTCGTGGCCGGCTCCGACGGCATCGCCACCGCCAAGAAGGCCGACCGCAAGCCGCTCCCCGAGCTGGACGGCGAGACCCTCGAAGGCAAGAAGCTCGACCTCGCCAAGGCCTACAAGGGCAAGATCCTCGTGATCAACGTCTGGGGCTCCTGGTGCGCGCCGTGCCGTGCCGAGGCGCCGATCTTCGTGAAGGTCGCCAAGGAGACGAAGCCCAAGGGCGTCGAGTTCGTCGGGATCAACACCCGGGACCCCGAGCTCGGCCCGGCCGTCGCCTTCGAGAAGCAGTTCGACGTCGAGTACCCGAGCCTGCACGACCCCTCGGGCAAGCTGATGCTCCGCTTCCCCAACGGCACGATGAACCCGAACTTCATCCCCTCGACGCTGGTCGTCGACCGTGACGGCAAGATCGCCGCCCGCTCGCAGCAGCCGCTGAACGAAGAGAAGCTGCGCAAGATGATCGACCCCGTGCTCGCGGAGAAGTGATGTCCACTCTCGCGGCCATCACCGGCCCGAACCAGACGGTCATGAGCGGGGCGCTGCTCCTCGCGATCCCGATCGCGGTGCTCGGCGGGCTCGTCTCCTTCTTCTCCCCGTGCGTGCTGCCGCTCGTGCCGGGCTACCTGTCGTACGTCACCGGGGTCAGCGGCCAGGACCTGGGCGACGCCCGGCGCGGCCGGATGGTCGCGGGCGCCGGGCTCTTCGTGGCCGGCTTCACCGTCGTCTTCGTCTCCGCCACCGTCTTCTTCGGGGCGATCGGGCGCACGCTCAAGGAGCACCAGAGCACCATCAACACGGTGCTCGGCGTCGTGATGATCGTGCTCGGGCTCTTCTTCATGGGGCTCATGCCCTGGCTGACCCAGCGCGAGTTCCGCTTCCACAAGCGGCCCGCCGTCGGACTGTTCGGCGCCCCGGTCGTGGGCGCGCTCTTCGCCGTCGGCTGGACGCCGTGCATCGGCCCGACGCTCGCCTCCGTCCTCGCGCTCTCCGCCGACGGCGCGAATCCGCAGCGCGGCGCCATACTCGGTGTCGCCTACTCCCTCGGGCTCGGCATCCCGTTCATCCTCGCGGCCGTCACCTTCCGCAAGGCGCTCGGCGCCTTCGGCTGGATCAAGCGGCACTACGCGTGGGTGATGCGCGTCGGCGGCGTCATGATGATCGCGACGGGCCTGCTCCTCGTCACCGGCGTATGGGACAGCATGATCCAGCAGATGCAGGTCTGGTCGAACGGCTACACGGTGGGGATCTGATCCATGAGCAAGACCGAAACCCCCGAAGAGCAGAGTGAGCTCGGCGAGGCCGGCGCACAGCTGTCCACCGCCCCCAAGGAGGACGCCCCGAGCCTCCCCTCGCTCGGCGTCATCGGCTGGGTCCGCTGGTTCTGGCGGCAGCTCACCTCGATGCGGGTCGCCCTGATCCTGCTCCTGCTGCTCTCGCTCGGCGCGATCCCCGGCTCGCTGATCCCGCAGAACAACGTCGACGAGCTCAAGGTCCAGGACTTCATGGACCGGCACACCACGCTCGGTCCGCTCTACGACAAGCTCCAGCTCTTCGACGTCTACAGCTCGGTGTGGTTCTCCGCGATCTACATCCTCCTGTTCGTCTCCCTCATCGGCTGCATCGTGCCCCGCACCTGGCAGTTCGTCGGCCAGCTGCGCGGCCGGCCGCCGGGCGCCCCCAGGAAGCTGACGCGCCTTCCCGCGTACACGACCTGGCGCACCGGGGCCGAGCCCGAGCAGGTGCACGAGGCGGCGCTCGCGCTCCTCAAGGAGCGCCGCTTCCGCGCGCACGTCGCGGGCTCCGCGGCCGGCTCCGGATCCGGCGGCGGCGATTCGGTCGCCGGTGAGAAGGGCTATCTGCGCGAGGCCGGCAACCTGATCTTCCACATCGCGCTGATCGTGATGCTGATCGCGTTCGCCGCGGGCCAGCTGTTCAAGTCCGAGGGCGGCAAGCTGGTCATGGAGGGCGACGGCTTCGCCAACACCCTCAGCCAGTACGACGACTTCAAGTCCGGCAGCCTCTTCGACACCGACGAGCTGGCGCCGTTCAGCTTCACGCTCGACGACTTCGAGGGCACGTACCAGAAGTCGGGCCCCAACCGCGGCACCCCCCGCACCTACCAGGCGAAGGTCACCTACTCCGAGGGCGTCGACGGCCCGGAGAAGAAGAAGGCCATCGAGGTCAACAAGCCGCTGGAGATCGACGGCTCGAAGGTCTACCTCATCGGCCACGGCTACGCCCCCAAGGTCACCGTCCGCGACTCCAAGGGCAAGGTCGTCTACTCGGCGTCCGTGCCGCTGCTGCCCATCGACCAGAACGGCACCGCGACCGGTGCCATCAAGGTCCTGGACGGCTACAAGGACAAGAGCGGCAAGCGGGAGCAGCTCGGCTTCAACGCCTTCTTCGTGCCGACCTTCGCGGGCGAGGGCAAGGGCCAGATGTTCTCGCAGTTCCCCGCCCCCGACTTCCCGGTGCTCGCGCTGTCCGCGTACCACGGCAGCCTGGGCGTGGACTCCGGCGTCCCGCAGAACGTGTACCAGCTGGACACCCGGAAGATGACGAAGTTCAAGGACTCCAAGGGCGAGCTGTTCAAGCAGCGGCTGCTGCCCGGCGAGACCATGAAGCTGCCGAACGGCGAGGGCTCGATCACCTTCGAGAAGGACCTGAAGGAGTGGGCGACCTTCCAGATCTCCCAGGAGCCCGGCTCCCTGTGGGCGCTGGTCGGCGCGGTCGCCGCGATCTTCGGTCTCGCCGGGTCGCTGTTCATCCAGCGCCGCCGCGTGTGGGTGCGGGCGGTCAGGGGCGCCGACGGCGTCACCGTCGTGGAGATGGCGGGCCTCGGCCGCAGCGAGTCCGCGAAACTCCCCGAGGAGCTCGCCGACCTCGCCGCCCAGCTGCACGAGAAGGCGCCGAGCGCGCCCGACCCAGACCCGGACGCGGATCCGCACGCGGACACCTCCTCCGACTCCGACCCCGATGTTGTTCCTGCCGAAGGGGCTGAGAAGTGAATCTCGCCACCACCCTGGCCGCCGAACCCAACGAAGGCCTCGCGCACATCAGCAACGTGCTGATCTACTCCGCGATGGCCGTCTACCTCCTGGCCTTCTTCGCGCACATGGCGGAGTGGCTCTTCGGCAGCCGCAGCAAGGTCGCCCGCACCGCCGCCGCGCTCACCGACCAGGGCAAGGCCGACGGTGCGAAGGCGCCCGAGGTCGCCGTCCAGGCCAAGGGCAGCACCGCCACCCTGGAGCGCCCGAAGGTCGTCACGCGGTCCGTCACCGGCGCGCGGGACGTGCCCGACGGGCCCGGGGCCTCGGCGGGGGACGAGAAGGGGGACCTCTACGGGCGTATCGCCGTGTCCCTCACGGTGCTCGCCTTCCTGCTGGAGTTCGGCGGTGTGCTCACCCGCGCGCTGTCGGTGCAGCGGGCGCCGTGGGGCAACATGTACGAATTCAGCATCACCTTCTCCACCGTCGCCGTCGGTGTGTACCTGGTGCTGCTCGCGCTGAAGAAGAACATCGCCTGGCTCGGCCTCCCCCTGGTCACCACGGTCCTGCTGGACCTCGGTCTCGCCGTCACTGTCTTGTACACCGCCAGCGACCAGTTGGTTCCCGCCCTGCACTCGTACTGGCTGTGGATCCACGTCTCCACCGCCATCTTCTGCGGCGCGGTCTTCTACGTCGGCTTCGTCGCGACGATGCTCTACCTCTTCCGCGACAGCTACGAGGCCAAGCTGCAGAGCGGCGGTCAGCCCGGCAGGTTCGCCACGTCCGTCCTGGAGCGCCTGCCGTCGGCGGCCTCGCTCGACAAGTTCTCGTACCGCCTGAACGCCGCGATCTTCCCGCTGTGGACGTTCACGATCATCGCGGGCGCGATCTGGGCGGGCGACGCCTGGGGCCGCTACTGGGGCTGGGACCCCAAGGAGGTCTGGTCCTTCATCACCTGGGTCGCGTACGCCTGCTACCTGCACGCCCGCGCGACGGCGGGCTGGAAGGGCCGCAAGGCCGCCTACCTGGCGCTCATCGCCTTCGGCTGCTGGCTGTTCAACTACTACGGCGTGAACATCTTCGTCACCGGCAAGCACTCCTACGCCGGCGTCTGAGCGATCCCCTTCCGGGGCGAGCCGGTTCCCGTGACCCCCAGGTCACGGGAACCGGCTTTTCGCGCCCGTAAGCACCCCCAAGGGTGCGGAACGGGGCGTACCGGGCGAGGCTGGTGCCATGACCGCCACCATCGGACAGGGCACCAGCCGGACCCGGGGCGCCACCCGGCACCTCCACTACGAACTGCGTCTTCCCCAGCCTGTGGACAAGGTCTGGGCGGCGGTGGCCACCCCCGGCGGACTGCCGGGGTGGCTGGCCGCCGCCGACGTGCTGGAGCCCCGGCTCGGCGGCGCCGTCACGCTGCGCTGGCTCAACGGCGAGCCCGACGCCGTCCACTGTGGGCACGTCACGGCCTGGGACCCGGACGTCGTCGCCGAGTACACCGTCGACCTGCACGGCCGGTGCCGTTTCCACCTGGAGGCGGCGGGCCCGGCGGCCACCACGCTGCGCTTCACCAACGAGTTCGACGGGGACGACGCGCTGCGCCTGGACTGCCTCGCCGGCTGGCACCAGCACTTCGAGTTCCTGGCGGACGCGCTGGAGGGCCGTCCCAAGGACTGGTCGACGTGGTCCCTGGACCGCTGGCGGGAGCTGCGCGCGGAGTACGCCGCTACGGGGTGACCCGCAGCAGCAGCTTCCCCGTCGTCGTGCGGCCGCCCATCAGGCGGTGCGCCTCGGCCGCCTCCTCCAGCGGGAACTCGGCCGTCACCGGCAGGGTGACCGTGCCGTCGGCGACCAGGCGGAACGCGCGCCCGGCGACCGCGCGCAGCGCCGCCGGATCGGTCTGCGCCAGCGTGAGGATCGAGAAGGCCGAGACCGTGCGCGCCCCGGGGAACAGCTCCGGCTGGCCCACCCGCCACGGCTCGGCGGCGCTCGCGTTGCCGAAGGAGACCAGGCGGCCGAAGACCGCGAGGGCGTCGAGCGAGCGCCGGAACGTGTCGCCGCCCACCGGGTCGAGCGCGAGGTCGACACCGCGGCCCCCGGTCGCCCGGCGCACGTCGTCCGCGAAGCCGCCGCCCCCGGAGCCGTCGTCCACGAACACCTCGTCGTAGCCGTACCGCACGGCGTACTCCGCCTTGGCCGCGCCCGAGACGACGCCGTACACCGTGGCGCCCGCCGCCTTCGCCAGCTGTCCGGCGACGGTGCCGACGCCGCCCGCCGCGCCCTGCACCAGCACGCTCTCCCCGGCGGCGACGCGGCCCACCTCGTGGAGCAGGGCATGCGCCGTCGGCACCACGGTGGGCAGCGTGGCGGCGGTGCGCAGGTCGACGCCGTCGGGGACCGCGAAGACGGTGGCCGCCTCGGCGAGGGCGACGTCCGCGTAGGCGCCGCCCGCCGTGAGCGCGGCGACCTCCTGGCCGGGGCGCAGGCCGCGCACGCCCGCGCCGACCGCGCGGATCCGGCCGGAGACCTCAAGCCCCGGCACGAAGGGCAGCGCGGGCACGCGGTAGCCCTCGGAACGCGCCTTCAGGTCGGCGAAGTTCACGCCGGCCCAGGCGACGTCGACGCTCACCTGGCCGGGCCCGGGAACGGGCGTATCGGTGTCGGCCACCTCCAGCACCTCGGGCCCGCCGTGCTGCTTGATCCGGACTGCGCGCATGGCTGCGCCACCTCTCCTCGCGTACGCGACGGGTCGAGTGTTCAATCAAAAGCGAACAGCCGGGAGTGTATGGTTTCCATCGAACACTCGGCAAGGCCGGGCACACGGCAAGGCGGAGTCCCCGGCGAGGTCGAATCCTCGGCGCGACGGAACGGAGCAGGCATGGTGGGTCACCGCGCGGCACCCGTGCACACGCACCCCGACGACGTCTCCGTGCAGACCGCGCTCGCCGCGCTCGCCGACCCCGTACGCCTTTATCTGGTAAGGGAGTTGGCCGCGTCCGGCGACTGGACCCGGGCCTGCGGCAGCTTCGACGTCACCGTCGGCAAGGCCGCGCTGAGCCACCACTTCGCGACGCTGCGCGCGGCCGGTCTCGTCGAGCAGCGCGACGCGGGCGCCCGCCGCGTCAACCGCCTGCGCCGCACGGAGTTCGAGGCCCGCTTCCCGGGGCTCCTCGCGCTGGTCCTGCGCGAGGACTGACCACCCCGGCCCCGCACCGGGCTACGCCCCGATGTCCTCGCCCCACAACTGCGGCCGCTCCGCGACGAACCGGCGCATCATCGCCACGCACTCCGCGTCGTCGAGGACCACGATCTCCACACCGTGCTCCGCCAGCCAGTCGTGCCCGCCGTGGAAGGTCTCCGCCTCGCCCACGACCACCCGCGAGATCCCGAACTGCCGCACCAGACCGCTGCAGTACCAGCAGGGCGAGAGCGTCGTCACCATCGTCGCGCCCCGGTAGGTGCGCTGCCGGCCCGCCGCGCGGAACGCTGCCGTCTCCGCGTGCGCCGACGGATCCCCGTCCTGCACCCGCCTGTTGTGCCCCCGCCCCAGCAGCGTGCCGTCGGCGCCGTGGAGCGCGGCACCGATCGGGATGCCGCCCTCGGCGAGGCCCGCCCGCGCCTCCTCGACGGCCGTCGCCAGCCACGTACGGAACGTGCGCACGTCACTCACCGGGTGCCTCCACCGCGATCGCGTCCAACTGCCCCCGCAGATACGTGTGCGAGTCGACGCCCCGGACGTCCGTGCCCGGGTCGCACTCGTAGAAGTACACGAGCGACATCAGCTCCTCGGCGGGCTCCTCCGCGGGCGGCGGCAGCACGCGGTGGCGGCCCGACTGCCAGCGCCCGTCGGTCCAACGCGCCATCAGATCGCCGATGTTGACCGTGAACGCGTCCGCGTCGAACGGCGCGTCCTCCCAGCCGCCCTCGTCCGTGAACACCTGGAGACCGCCCCGGCCCGCCTGCCGGTCCAGGACCGTCACCGTCCCGAAGTCGGTGTGCGGGCCGATGCGGAACTGGCCCGGCTCGGGCTCGCCCACCCGCTCCCGCCCCGGATACCAGTTGATGTTGAAACCCCAGGTCGGATGGCCCGTATGGCGCGTGAAGAAGTCCTCGCCCGCGCCGAGCGCCACACCGAGCAGTTCGAGGAGGCGGTCCGAGAGCGACCGCATCTCCCGCAGATACGTCCGCACCAGGGCCCGCAGCTCGGGGGTCTCCTCCGGCCAGGTGTTCGGCGCGAACCACTCGGCGTCCACCGCCGCGTCCCCGGTCGGCTCGTCCGCCGCGAAGGACAGCGACTCCTTGAGGTCCGGAGGAGCGGCCGTGCCCTCCGCGTAGCTGTTGGCCTCGGCTCCCGGGCCCAGCCAGCCGCGCTCGCCGACCCGCACCGCGTACGGCCGCTTCGCCTCGGCGGGCAGCCGGAAGAAGCCGCGGGCCGACGCCCTGATCGCGGCGCGCAGGGCGGGGTCGACGCCGTGCCCGGTCACCAGGAGGAACCCGGCGGTGCGCAGGGCCTCGTCGACGGTCCGTGCCGTCCGCGCGCGGGCGTCGGGGTCGCCGGAAAGCCACGGCCCGAGGTCGACCGTCGGGATGCGGGATGCGCTGCTCATGCCTCCCATCGTGCCCCCGCACCCCCCGGATCAGGCCTCATCGACAGCGCCGATCGGCCCATCGGGAGGACGCCCCACTGGCGCGTGGACCAGCACCTTCGTGCGCTCGTAGCTTCATCGGCATGACAACGAACACCTCTTCGGAACGCCGGGGCACCGCCCAGCTCACCGCCGCGATGATGCTCTCCGGAACCCTCGGCATCTTCGTCGTCGAGTCCGGCGCGAGCGCCTTCGATGTCGTCTTCTTCCGCGTCCTGTTCGGCGCCCTCGCCCTCGGCGCGTACGCCACCGCCCGCGGCTACTTCCGCGACCACGGCCTCACCCTCAAGAAGCTCGGACTCGCCGCGCTCGGCGGCGTGTTCATCGTCTTCAACTGGGTGTTCCTCTTCAAGGCGTACGAGGCCACCTCGATCTCCCTGTCCACCGTCGTCTACCACACCCAGCCGTTCTTCCTGGTGCTGCTCAGCGCCCTCGTGCTGCGCGAACGCCTCACCCGCTTCCAACTGGGCTGGCTGGCCGCCGCGTTCGCCGGACTGGTGCTGGTCTCCGGGGTGCGCCCCGGAGACACCGGATCGCTCGCGGGCATCGGCCTCGCGCTGCTCGCCGCCGTCCTCTACGCCCTGTCCACGCTGGTCACCAAGCGCGTCACCGGGGTGCGCCCGCACCTGATCGCCCTGGTCCAAGTCCTCGTCGGCATACCGCTGTTGCTGCCCTTCACCGACTTCGGCGCGATGAGCGGCACGGGCGCCGGCTGGGCCTGGCTCGCCGGCCTCGGCGTGATCCACACCGGCCTGATGTATGTGCTGATGTACGCGGCGTACGCGAAGCTGCCCACCGCCAAGATCGCGGTGCTCGCCTTCACCTACCCGGCCGTCGCGATGGTCGCCGACTGGGCGGTCTACGGCCACCACATCGGACTCGTCCAGGCCCTCGGCGTCCCGCTGATCGTCCTGGCGAGCCTCAAGGTGACACTTGCTCCCGCACGAGCCGCACGGCCTGCTCCACGAACAGCCGCACCTGCGGCGGAAGACGCTTCCCCGACCGCCACGCGAGCTGCGTCCACAGCGTGAACGGCGGCTCCCACGCGAGGCGCACCAGCGTGCCCTCCGCCAGCTCCCGCGCCACGGTCACGGCGGGCAGCAGGGCGACGCCGAGCCCGCCGGCCACGCCCTGCTTCGTCGCCTCGATCGTGCCGAACTCCATGAACGGCGGCGGGGTACCGGTCCGCGTCCGCAGCTCGTCCTCGAAGAGGTCCCGGTACGGACAGCCGGGTTCGGTGCCCACGAGCCGCGCCGAGGCCAGATCGGCCGAGGTGAGCGGGTCCGCCCCGCGCGCGGCCAGCGGATGGCCCGGGGCACAGACCAGCACCAGCGGCTCCCGCGCGAGGACCTCGGTCTCCAGGCCCTGGTGCTCGGTCTCCGGCTCCATCAGGAACCCCACGTCGTACGTCCCCTGCCGCAGCGCCCGCCGGGTCTCGTCGCCCAGCGTGGGGCGCAGGGAGAGCCGCACCTTCGGATAGCGGTGGTGGAAGAGTTCGAGCAGCGGCGGCAGCCGGTAGGAGGTCAGCGACTCCATCGTGCCCACCGCGATCGCGCCGGACGGCTCCTCCGCGCCGACCACCGCGGCCCGTGCCTCGTCGGCGAGCTCGATGATCTGCCGGGCGTAGGGCAGCAGCCGCTCGCCCGCCTCGGTCAGCCGGATCCGGCTCCCGAGACGGTCGAAGAGCTCGGTGCCGAGCGAGGACTCCAGGGCGCGGATCTGGCCGGTGACGCTGGACTGGGCGTACTTCAGCTCGGTCGCGGCCCGGGTGAAGCTCAGCACGGTGGCGACCTTCTCGAAGGTCACGAGCAGCCGCAGTTCCACGGAGACCTCAGCCCTCGTCAGCCCTCGTCCTTGTCCCGCTTCTTCTTCTCGTCCGGGTCCTCGTCCCTGAGGGACTTCAGGAACTCCGGATTGTCGTCGGGCGCCACCCACTGGGTCCGGCCCCGCCCGAAGCCGCCGCCGCCCGCGCCGGGTGCCTTGCGCACCTTGCCCGTGACGAACCAGGCGATCGGGCCGAGCAGCACCTCGCCGAAGAGGAGCACGAGGATGACCCACACCACCTTGGGGAAGTGCCTGACTTCCTTCTCCGGGGTGTTCAGGACATCGATGAAGGCATAGATCCACACCGCCAGGACCAGCAGGAACGGCAGATACCTGAGCATGGTGGCGCGATCCCCCAAGCGGTGGCGGCGGGAGGCGTGCGTGCCCCCGGTGACGGGGCCAGGGTAGCCGGTGCCGGATACTGGAGCGCATGGCTTATGACGATCTTCGCTCCCTGCTCCGGGCACTGGACCGCGAGGGCGATCTCAAGCGCATCAAGGCCGAGGTCGATCCCTACCTGGAGGTCGGCGAGATCACCGACCGGGTGCAGAAGGCCGGCGGTCCCGCGCTCCTCTTCGAGAACGTCAAGGGCTCCGCGATGCCCCTGGCGATGAACGTGTACGGGACGGACCGCCGCCTGCTCAAGGCGCTCGGCCTGAAGTCGTACGGCGAGATCAGCGAGAAGATCGGCGGACTGCTCAAGCCGGAGCTGCCGCACGGCTTCGTCGGCATCCGCGAGGCGTTCGGCAAGCTCGGCGCGATGACGCACGTACCGCCGAAGAAGGTGAAGCCCGAGAGCGCGCCCGTGCAGGAGGTCGTCCTCACCGGCGACGACGTCGACCTGGAGCAGCTGCCCGCGCTGTTCACCTGGCCCGAGGACGGCGGCTCCTTCTTCAACCTCGGCCTGACCCACACCAAGGACCCGGACACCGGGGTGCGCAACCTCGGCCTGTACCGCCTCCAGCGCCACGACAAGCGCACCATCGGCATGCACTGGCAGATCCACAAGGACAGCCGCAACCACTACCAGGTGGCCGCCCGCAGGGGCGAGAAGCTGCCGGTCGCGATCGCCTTCGGCTGCCCGCCGGCCGTCACGTACGCGTCCACGGCGCCGCTGCCCGGCGACATGGACGAGTACATGCTGGCCGGGTTCATCCAGGGCAAGCGCGTCGAGATGGTCGACTGCAAGACGGTCCCCCTCCAGGTCCCGGCGCACGCCGAGGTCGTCATCGAGGGCTGGCTCGAGCCGGGCGAGATGCTGCCGGAGGGTCCCTTCGGCGACCACACCGGCTTCTATACGCCGCAGGAGGACTTCCCGGCGCTGAAGATCGACTGCGTGACCATGCGGCGGCGCCCGCTGCTCCAGTCGATCGTGGTCGGCCGCCCGCCGACGGAGGACGGCCCGCTGGGCCGCGCCACCGAGCGCTTCTTCCTGCCCCTCCTCAAGGTGATCGTCCCGGACATCGTGGACTATCACCTGCCGGAGTCGGGCGGCTTCCACAACTGCGCGATCGTCTCGATCGACAAGAAGTACCCGAAGCACGCGCAGAAGGTGATGCACGCCATCTGGGGCGCGCACATGATGTCCCTGACGAAGCTGATCATCGTGGTGGACAAGGACTGCGACGTGCACGATCTGCACGAGGTGTCCTGGCGCGCGCTCGGCAACACCGACTACGCCCGCGACCTCACCGTCGTCGAGGGCCCGGTCGACCACCTCGACCACGCCTCCTACCAGCAGTTCTGGGGCGGCAAGGCGGGCATCGACGCCACGAAGAAGCTGCCCGAGGAGGGCTACGTACGGGACGGGGGCTGGCCGAACATGGTCGAGTCCGACCCGGAGACGGCGGCGAAGGTCGACCGCCGCTGGAAGGAGTACGGGCTGTGAGCTCAGCCTCAGCCGCGATCCCGCAGCCGGGGCGCACCAAAGCATTCCTGCGCCTCGTCATGATCGAGCACTCGGTCTTCGCGCTGCCCTTCGCCTACATCGCCTCGCTGACCGCGATGTTCCAGCTCGACAAGAACATCCACTGGGGGCGCCTGCTCCTGGTGACGATCTGCATGGTCGGCCTGCGGACGTTCGCGATGGCGGCGAACCGCATCATCGACCGCGAGATCGACGCCCGTAACCCGCGCACCGCGCACCGCGAGCTGGTCACGGGCGCGGTGTCGGTGAAGTCCGCGTGGACGGGCGCGCTCATCGCGCTCGTCGTCTTCCTCGGCGCGGCCGCGCTGCTGAACCCGCTGTGCCTGGCGCTCG
The DNA here is from genome assembly GCF_040680155.1 of Streptomyces sp. NPDC052114. Classification (NCBI taxonomy): domain Bacteria; kingdom Bacillati; phylum Actinomycetota; class Actinomycetes; order Kitasatosporales; family Streptomycetaceae; genus Streptomyces; species Streptomyces sp. NPDC052114. The sequence continues at coordinate 22,237 of NZ_JBFAWC010000010.1, forward strand.
CGCCGATCGCGGTGATCCCGATGGTGGTCTACCCGTACGGCAAGCGGTTCACGAACTTCCCGCAGGCGATCCTCGGCCTCGCCCAGGCGATGGGCCCGGTCGGCGCCTGGATCGCGATCACGGGCGAGTGGTCGTGGCAGGCCGTGATCCTCGGCCTCGCGGTCGGCGTCTGGATCGGCGGCTTCGACCTGATCTACGCCTGCCAGGACGTGGAGACGGACCGCGAGGTCGGCGTGATGTCGGTGCCCGCGCGGTTCGGCATCCCGGCCGCGATCCGGGGCGCCCGCGGCTGCCACCTGGTGACCACGGCGCTGTTCGTCTGGTACGCGGCGATCACCGACGCGGGCGCGTTCTTCTGGCTGGGACTCGCCGTCGTCGCGGGCGCCTTCGTCTACGAGCACTCGATCGTGAAGCCGCACGACCTGTCGCGCCTGAACCGCGCGTTCTTCCAGGTGAACGGTTTCATCGGAATCGCCCTGTTCGTCTGCGCGCTGCTCGATCTGCTCGTACGCGGGCTCACCCTCTGAACGGCCGCCGGATAGGCTCACAGAGTGAACCCAGGAGATACGCAGCGTAAGCCTTGGATCGTGGGGGTGTCGGGCGCCTCGGGGACCCCGTACGCCGCCGCCGTGCTGCGCGCGCTCGTCGAGGCCGGTCAGAGCGTGGACCTCGTCGTGTCGCGGGCCTCGCGCCTGACGCTGCTGGACGAGACGGGGATCGCCTTCCGGGACGCGCACTGGCGCGACGACCTGCGGCAGTGGCTGGCGCGCGGCGCGGACGGCAAGCCGGGCACGTTCGACGTGCCGGAGGAGTCCCTGGCGGACGTGCGGTACTGGGCCGCCGGTGACCTGGCGGCGGGGCCGTCCTCGGGGTCGTACGCGACGAAGGGGATGCTGATCGTGCCGGCGTCCACGGCGTGCGTGGCGGGCGTGGCGCTCGGTCTCTCGAAGGACCTGCTGCAGCGGTCGGCGAGCGTGACGCTCAAGGAAGGCCGACGCCTTGTGGTCTGCGTACGCGAGACACCGCTGAACGGGCAGACGTTGAAGCACCTGGTGGGCCTGGACGAGGCGGGCGCGATCGTGCTGCCCGCCTCTCCGGCGTTCTACGCGGGGGCGACGCACATCCAGGATCTGGTGGACTTCGTCGCCGGGCGGGTGCTGGACGCGGCGGGTGTGCCGCACAGCCTGTACCGCCGGTGGGAGGGAGAGCTGGGTTCCGGATCCGGAGGTGGCTCTGGCTCCCGGGGGGACTAGCGCTTCTTGGCGGCGCGCTTCCAGCGGGCCGCGGCCTTCGGCTCGTGGGTGGGCTTGTGGGCACGCGAGCGGTTGGCCATGTCCTGGAGCTCGCGCATGCGGGCGTAGGCCATCTCGATCGAGTACACGGGTGACTCACTCCTGAAGGATCGTCATTGATCGGCTGAGATTGAGAAAGATTCACAGGGCGTGAACCCTGTTGCGCCTTAGATTCTACACATAGACTCGCGGTATCGCTGAATAATGAAAGGCATCGCACCTATGGACGCCGTGGACAGGCAGCTCATCCAGGCCCTGCGGGAGAACGGCCGCGCCTCGTACGCCGAACTCGGGCGGCTCGTGGGCCTCTCCGGGCCCAGCGTCACGGACCGGATCAACCGCCTCGAAGCGGCCGGTGTCATCACCGGTTACCGCGCGACCGTGGACTCCGCCTCGCTCGGCCTCGGCGTCATCGCGCTCATCGGCATCTCCCTCTCCGACGCCGCCGACCACGAGGACGTGGCGCGCCGCCTGAAGGACCTCCACGAGATCGAGGACTGCTGGTTCATCGCGGGCGACGACTCGTACATGCTCAAGGTCAGGGCCAGCGACGTGGACGGCCTGGAGAAGACGATCCGCAGGCTCAGCGGCACGCGCGGGGTCTCGCGCACCCGGACCACGATCGTGCTCTCCACCAAGTGGGAGAACCGCGTCGGCGAGCTCCCCGAAGAGGTCTAGGGCGCGCCCTTCGTCGCTGGGGCGGAGGAGTACGGTTGGCGGAGTTTGTCGTCGGGAGAGGTAAGGGCCAGGGCATGGACGCAGGTCTCAAGCGCGATCTTGAGCAGAAGGTCCGGGACGGCGAGCGGCTGTCCCGCGAGGACGGCATCGCGCTCTACGAGTCGGACGACCTGGCCTGGCTCGGCGGCCTCGCCCACGAGGTGCGCACGCGCAAGAACGGCGACGTCGTGCACTTCAACGTCAACCGCCACCTCAACATGACGAACGTGTGCACCGCCTCGTGCGCCTACTGCTCGTTCCAGCGCAAGCCGGGCGAGAAGGACGCGTACACCATGCGCATCGAGGAGGCCGTCCGCCTCGCCAAGGCGATGGAGGGCGAGAACCTCACCGAGCTGCACATCGTCAACGGCCTGCACCCCAACCTGCCGTGGCGGTACTACCCGCGCTCGCTCAGCGAGCTGAAGAAGGCCCTGCCGAACGTCTCCCTCAAGGCGTTCACCGCCACCGAGATCCACCACTTCGAGACGATCTCCGGGCTGTCCGCCTCCGAGATCCTCGACGAGCTGATCGAGGCCGGCCTGGAGTCGCTGACCGGCGGCGGTGCGGAGATCTTCGACTGGGAGGTCCGGCAGCACATCGTCGACCACCGCACCCACTGGGAGGACTGGTCGCGCATCCACCGCCTCGCGCACGAGAAGGGTCTGAAGACCCCGTGCACGATGCTGTACGGCCACATCGAGGAGCCCCGCCACCGCGTCGACCACGTCCTTCGCCTGCGTGAGCTCCAGGACGAGACCAACGGCTTCCAGGTCTTCATCCCGCTGCGCTACCAGCACGACTTCGTCGACATGAAGGACGGCAAGGTCCGCAACAAGCTCCAGGCGCGCACGACCATGGCGTCCGGCGCCGAGGCCCTGAAGACCTTCGCGGTCTCGCGCCTCCTCTTCGACAACGTCCCGCACGTCAAGGTCTTCTGGGTCATGCACGGCCTGCACACCACGCAGCTCGCGCTCCAGCACGGCGCCGACGACATGGACGGCTCGGTCGTCGAGTACAAGATCACGCACGATGCGGACAACTTCGGTACGCCGAACAAGCTGACCCGCGAGGACCTGCTCGACCTGATCCGCGAGGCCGGCTTCCGCCCGGTCGAGCGGAACACGCGCTACGAGGCGATCCGTGAGTACGAGGGCCCCGACCCGCTGCTGCGCGAGACGCCGCAGGCGATGCGGGTCTGACTCCCGGCGGTCTCGCCGGCCGCCCTCAGGGGTGCGCCGGCGAGGCGAGCGGGATCCGGGCGGTGATGCGCTTGCCGCCCTGGGGGAGGTGGCGCACGGTCACGTCGCTGGCCAGGTGGCACACCGAGGGCCAGCCGTGCCCGCCGCTCGTGAGCAGGCTGTGCCGGGTGCGGGTGACGGGGACCTCGTCGCTGGCGTCGTCCACGGCGATCTCGGCGAAGCCCGAGTGCACGCGGCACAGGAATCCGCGCAGGCCGCCCCCGTGCCGGATCGCGTTGGTGACCAGTTCCGACGTCACCAGGACCGCGTCGGCGATGGCGGTGTCACTGGCGCGGGGATGTCCCTGGCCCAGCAGCGCGCGCACGGTGTTCCGGGCGGCGCCGGGGCTCTCGGGGCCGGTGAGGACGCCCGTGTCCTGCGTGCTGTCGAAGGTCACGGCGCGTACTCCCGCTCGGGGCCGAGGTGCGGTGGCGGAACGGCGCGGTGGCCGCCCCGGGATCAGTGGCGGCCACCGCGTCTGTCCGGGCATTCGGGCCGTGCGCGAGGCACCACCCGCAGGAGCCCGGAGGAGCCTGCTGAAGGGTCAGAGACCGACCCCCAGGCCGAGGCCCAGGCCCACACCGTGGTGGTGGTAGTAGTGGTGGTGGTCCCAGCCGTGGTGGTGCGGCCAGTCGTCCCAGTCCCGGCTCTCGGTCTGCTGGACCACCGGAGCGGCAGCGGCGGAGGCGGGCGCCGCGGCGGCGATGCCGGCGGCCGGGGCGGCCAGTGCCGCCGCCGTGAGACCGGCCACGGACAGGGCGCGGGCTATGCGCTTCATACTTCGGACCCTTCAGTGGGGACATGCGCACGCATCGGAGCTGCGAGCGCGAACTCCCCTCACGCTGAAGGGTGGTGCGGGGGCCTGCTCGCCGAACGCGGCTGGACGAGTGACGGGCCCCGGGTGACCTGCCCCCTCCCGCCCGGAGGCGGGAGGGGCGGGGTCGCGTCCGCGGTGCGGCACGCGGACGCCCTCGGATCAGTGGTTGGCCACGCCGTTGCCCGAGAGGACCGGGATGTTGTCCAGGATGTGCGACAGCGGCTCGTCGCCCTTGGCCTGGGTGGAGTTCTCGGTGCACTGCTGGTTCTGCGGGGCGGAGAGGACGTTGATGTCCTGGACCGCGACCGGCACGACGCCGACGAGCGAACCGAGGTTGGCCTTGGCCGGCAGGCCGATGCAGGGCTTGTTCAGCGAGCCCTGGACCAGGGACATCTGCGGGCTCATGTCGCCGTGCGTGGCGGAGTTGCCGAACGTCTGCGAGGCGCCGTTGCCGCTGACCGACGTGGTGCCCGAGTCGTCACCGATGGCCAGGGCCTGGGGGGCCGTGGCGGCGGACACGCCGGCGACGGAAGCGGCGATCGCGGCCGTTGCAAACAGCTTCTTCATGGTGATGGGTTTCCCTTCGAAGGAAGTGCGGCTCCGCAGCGGAGCGCGCGTAGTGGTCAACTGAGTGGCGCGGCAGCAGTTGCGACAGTTGCCCCATTCAGCGGATTAATGTGCTGAATCTCAGGGGCAGATGACCTTGTCGCCGCGGAAGGCCGTCTGCACGGACAGCCGGGGCGGGTCGGCGGGCACCGCCGAGGACTTGGCGCCGGTCAGGGCGCGGTCCCGGTTCAGGGCGGCGAACACCTTGTCGGCCTTGGGCCGGTCCCATGCGAGGGTCGAGCCGATGCCCGCCTCCGGCGCGTTGAACCCGCGGATGGGGACCGTGGTGAACTCGGTGGCCTCCGGCGGCAGGTTCCGCAGCCGGGAGACGAGCGAGACGAGCTGGTCGAGGGTGAACCCCTGGTCCACCCGGGCGGAGCCGAGCACGGTCTTGGCGAGGGCGGCGGTCCTGAGCCGGTCGCCGAACGACTCGTCCACGGCGAGCGTGCGCAACACGCCGACCAGGAAGCGCTGTTGGCGCTGGATGCGGCCCAAGTCGGCGGCGGTGTCGACGTGTCGGGACCGGACGTACTGCAGCGCCTGGCCGCCGTTCAGGTCGTGGGTGCCCGGCGGCATGTCCATCCTGGTCGCGAAGTCCTGCAGGGGGCGGGGGGTGCAGACGCGCACGGACCCCGCCTCGTTCACGCTGTCGATGAACCGCCGGAAGTCGATCTGCAGGTAGCGGTCGATCCTGACCTTCGTCATCTGCTCGACCGTCCGTACGGCGAGCTTGGCGCCGCCCTCGGCGTAGGCCGCGTTGATCTTCGAGGGGTGGGCGGCCCGTACGGTGCCCGTGCTGCGGTTCCGGTGGGCGGGGATGACGGCGCGGGAGTCCCGGGGCAGGCTCACGACGCTCACCCGGTCGTTCTTCCTCGACACGTGGATGAGCATCATCGTGTCGGAGCAGTTGCAGCCCAGGCTGCCGGTGGAGAACTCCCGTTTCTCGGACTTCGTGATTCCTGCTCTGCTGTCCGTGCCGAGCAAAAGAATATTCGTGCCGGGTCCTTCATTCGGACGATTCTTGATGCCGCCGAAGACATCGATGCGTTGGGCAGGGTGCGGTGCGGCCGTCGCGGCGATTCCGGTGAGGGCGGCGGCAAGCGCGATCCCCGTGGTGATGACGCCGAGACGCTTTCCGGCCCGTTTGCGGGCAGGCGTACGCGGGACCGTCCTCATGTGCTGTTCTCCGCAATCAGAAGAGGGGGAGGAGGAACCCTGGAACCGTAAACCGGTCGGCCCGTCATTCTGTTGCAGATGGAGTGTGGCGCCCGTGAACAACTCTTTCGCCCCAACGGGTCGGTTTCATTTCCGACTTCGACAGGAACGAAACCGAAGAAGCCCCCACTCGCAACGAGGAAATATGGCTGACCGTGCAGGATCATGGAAACGGCAAGGCGTCATTCCGGTGAGCAGGCAGCCCCCGGAACACCGCGCGGATCCCATCTACGAATCCCTGCTCAGAAGGTGGCGGGAGCAGGGAAGAACCCTCCCCGGGCGTCCCGATCCCGAATGGAACAGCCTGGTCCAGCAGGACCCCTGGCCGCGGAACTGACGGCCCTTCGGGGAACGGGTACGCCTTCGCGGAACCGGCGCGGGCAAGAAAACAGCGGGCCGCCAAGGAGAGAAATGGCGGCCCGCTGGGTTTCGGCCTGCGTCAGTTGTTGCCCGCGCCGTTGCCCGACAGGACCGGGATGTCGTCCAGGACGTGCGACAGCGGCTCGTCGCCCTTGGCCTGGGTGGAGTTCTCGGTGCACTGCTGGTTCTGCGGCGCCGACAGGATCGGGATGTCCTGGACCGCGACCGGCACCAGGCCCACCACGGAGCCGACGTTGGCCTTGGCCGGCAGACCGATACAGGGCTTGTTCAGCGAGCCCTGGATGAGCGCCATCTGCGGGCTCATGTTGCCGTACGTGGCGGAGTTGCCGAACTCCTGCATGGCGTTGTTGCCGCTCATGGTGTTGGTGCCGCCGTCGTTGCCGATGGCGAGCGCCGTGGGAGCGGCAGCAGCCGACATGCCGACGACGGAAGCCGTGACCGCTGCGGCGGCCATAACCTTCTTGAGCACAGGATTTCCCTTCTGAGTGAGCCCCGTCCAAGGAGCACCCTGAGCAACTACCCGGAGGGATGAGGGGTTGCTCGTGTTCACTCCGATGGCCTATCGCCCACGGCGGCGGCCGCGGCCCGCTTGCTCCGGGTGGGCAGGTTCGGCCGGCGGTGCAGGTGCAGGAAGGACAGCCGCGTCAGGGTCTCGGCCGTCTCGCCGGCGGAGCTCGGGGTCCGGCGGCCCGACTCGTACAGCAGGTCGGTGTCCTCGGCGTCGACGTGCCAGGACAGGCTGCCGGCCGCGGTGTCGACGTGGACCATCCGCCCGCCGTCCGGGCCGGGCAGGCCGACGCTCCCGCCGTGCAGCCGCCAGACGTACGAGACGAGGGCCGTGCGCTCCCGACGCAGCCGCCCGAGTTCGTGGTGCACCGTCGCCAGCCGCTCCACCAGGCGCAGTTCCCGTTCGCTCCACTGCGACGAGGCGTCGGCGCGCGGTGGGGAGGTCTCACATCTCACGCGTTTCATGAATTCCTTCCGGAGCCTGCGGGAGTGCACGTGATGTGAGGATAATCCGACCTTCATGTCGAACAGTGCGAGACGCGCGGCATACCGCTCCGACGGTGCAGTGATGGGTGAAAGAACCGATGGAGTGAATGACCAGAACTAAACGCGGCAGGGAGAGTTGAGCAGCACGCAGTGACCTGAGCGTCTGCCCAGAAAAGGAACATCAAATGCTTAAGAAGGCAATGGCGGCGGCCGCAGTCGCCGCCTCCGTCGTCGGTATCTCTGCCGCGGCTTCCCCCGCGATGGCCATCGGTGACGACGGCGGCACCACGTCGCTGAGCGGCAACGACGCCAAGCAGGTGTTCGGCAACTCCGAGACCAAGGGCGACATGAGCCCGCAGCTGTCCCTCGTGCAGGGCTCGCTGAACAAGCCCTGCGTCGGCCTGCCCGTCAAGGGCAACGCCGGTGCCCTCGTCGGCCTCGTGCCGGTCGCGGTCCAGGACATCCCCGTCCTCTCCGCCCCGCAGAACCAGCAGTGCACCGAGAACTCCACCCAGGCCAAGGGCGACGAGCCGCTGTCGCACATCCTGGACGACATCCCGGTCCTGTCGGGCAACGGTGCCGGCAACGGCTGATCCGTCGCTCCGCACGGACTGCTCGGGTCGCCCGGCCTCTTTCGAGGCCCGGTGCGGCCCGAGCTTTCCTGTGCCCGCAACTCCCGCTGCTTTCATGTCCTTTCGCTTGCCGGTTGCATTCGAGTGAATCTTCTGAGCGGGTCAACTCCCTGGTTTCCTCCGGTCCTATCGCTCGTTAAGTAGGGCTCAGGTCACGATGCGGGAACACGAACTGCCCGATCGGCCCCGGCCGGTATTTGGACGTGACCCGAAAGAAGGGAAAAGCTGTGAAGCTCAAGAAGAGCGCAACGATCATCGCTGGTGCCGTCATGGCTCTGAGCCTGGGCGCCCCGGCGTTCGCCGACTCTGAGGCCGGCGGCGCCGCTGTCGGCTCCCCGGGCGTTCTTTCCGGCAACGTCGTTCAGGTTCCCGTGCACGTTCCGGTCAACGTGTGCGGCAACAGCGTCAACGTCATCGCTCTGCTGAACCCGGCGTTCGGCAACGAGTGCGTCAACGACTGACGTAGCGGCCCAGCTGCGTCTTGCCGGCCCCGGGCGCCCCAGGTGCCCGGGGCCGGCTCCCCCTCGCACAAGAAGGACCACTCGAATTGCGACAGGCCCTCAGCAAAGGAATGCTCTCCGCCGCCGCGGCCACGAGCATCCTGTCCCTGTCCGGCACCTCCGCGTTCGCCGCCACCGATGCGAACGCGCAGGCACTGGACTCGCCCGGCCTCCTGTCGGGCAACAGCGTGCAGGCACCGCTGGAAGTACCGGTGAACCTCTGCGGCAACACCGTGAATGCCGCCGCCCTCGCCAATCCCGCCTCGGGCAACGACTGCGCGTCCTCCTCGGCACCCGTCGAGGACGGCTACGGCTCCGACGCGCACGAGTCACACGTCACCCCGGCGAAGCCGCAGGGGGACGAGGACAGCACGGGTTACGGCTCCGACGCGCAGACGGCCCAGTCGCCCGGTCTGCTGTCGGGCAACAGCGTGCAGGCCCCGGTCGAGGCTCCGGTCGAGGTCTGCGGTGACAGCGTGGGTGGAGTGGCCGTCGCCTCGGGGGCGTACGGCAACACCTGCGAAGAGGCACCGCAGCCGCAGACCCCGCCGACGCCGGTGCAGACGCCCGGCGTCGACGTGCCCGTGGCCTCGGCCCCGATCCCGCCGGCCAAGCCCGCCACGCCGCGCGCGCCGGCCGCGCACCCGCCGGTGGCCGCCAAGCCCACGGCGCCGCACGAGCGGCCCCAGCAGGTCCGTGCGCCCCGGCCGGTCCACGAGGCCCCGCCCCGCGACCACCTGGCCGAGACGGGAGCGGACGGCACCCTGCTGGGCGCCGCGGGCGCGAGCGTGGCCCTGCTGCTCGGCGGAGCCGTCCTGTACCGGCGAGGGACCGCCGCGTCCCGGCGCTAGCCCGCAAGCCCCTCGCGACCACGGTCCGCGTGCCCTGCCTGCCGGGTGCGCGGACCGCGGCACGACCGGGCTCCGGCGACGGGGGCGCGGGAAGGGGGAGGGAGTGGGGGAGAGGCGGCGACGGCCGGGCGGAACGGCGTCGGCGAACGCCTCAACGCTCTGGCGGGGAAGCCTTGATGCGGTTGCTTCCCCACCAGAGCCAGGGAGGTAGAGAACAGCCCGTTGGAGAGACGCCGCTCACCCACGGCAGATGCATGTGCCGACGGCTGGCGGGAAGCGGCCCGGCCTGTCCCATGAAGCGTCTTCAGTGCATCATCCGGGCGCCGGTGCGGGAAGTGCGGTTCACCCGTTCGCCCGCCGCGTCACTCATAAGAGCGGTCGGCGCCCCGGCGCCCCAACTCCCGTGATTCACGCCTCGGTTGTCGTCCGCTCCCCGTCCGTCTGGCGGGGGAGCACGGCGGGGGACCGTTCCTGGGCCGGGGCCGAGGTGTCCTGTGCCGGGACCGGCGGCCGGGGTGCGGCCGGGGCGGGGCGGTGGTCCGCGGCGGGGCGCAGCCGCTGCACCAGGCGGCGGCTCCACAGGCGGCGCATGGCCGCTCCGGGCGCGGGGTCGTCGGCCGCGTGCCAGGCGAGCTCGCCGGGCGGCGACGGCCTGCGGGGCCCCGGGCGGGGAAGGCGGCGCAGCGCGGTCAGCGGCGCGTAGTTCTCCACCACGAAGGTGCGCCCGGCCAGCGGCACCGGGGCGGGCACCGGACGGCCCGTCAGGCCGAGGTGCAGCGCGCGCACCACGTCGGTGTCCGCGCCGTCGGCGAACAGGCGGAACTGGGCCCCGGGGCGCGGGTTGAAGTCGATGAGGTGGAAGTCGCCCGTCGCGGCGTCCCTGCGGAAGTCCAGGTCGAAGATCCCGCGGTAGCCCAGGGCCGACACCAGCCGCGTGGCCGCCTCCCACAGCGTGGGGTTCGCCGTCCACTCGCCGCTCACCGTCAGTCCGGCGGCGCGCGGCCACGACAGGTGCTTGCGGCCCGTCCCGCCGCCGCGCACCGCCCCGTCCCCGCCGACGCACCCGTGGACGAACCAGTCCGCGTCACGGGCCCCGGGCACGAAGGCCTGGAGCAGGAGGCTGCTGCCCGCCTCGGCCCGGCGCCCGAACAGCGCGGCGGCCTCGTCGGGGGAGCGGAGCACGGTGGTGCTGCGCAGGCCGACGCCCTGGGGCAGCGCCCAGGGGCGGCTCCACTTCGCCACGGCCGGGGAGCCGAGGTGCTCCACGGCGTCGGCGGCCTCGGCGGCGGACGCGGGCGCCAGGGTCTCCGGGTGCGCCACGCCGGCCTCCGCGCACACCTCGGCCAGCGTCGCCTTGTCCGCCACGCGCCCGGCCACGTCGTCCGCCATCCGGGGCAGCAGGTACCGGACGCTCAGCTCCTCGTACGCGGCACTGATCGCGAGGGCGCCGGCGTCGTCCAGCGGGATCAGCACGGCCGGGCCCCGGACGTCGCGCGCGATCCGCCGCAGCACGGCGGCCACCTCGCGGGGCGGCGCGCCCGGCGCGGGTGGGGGGTGCATCTGGTGCAGATACCGGGACCGGCGCACGGGGCTCTCCAGGTCGTCGGAGACCAGGTGGACCTCCACCCCCGCGCGCCCCAGGGAGCGCACGGCCCCCAGCGTTCCGTGGTGGAAGGGATTCTTGTCGATCCGCAGGAGGACGGCGGGAATACGTGTATCCAGAGGCTGCAAAGTGACCCTCTTTTGTCGATCGCCCATGCGGGCGATGTGGTGGCATGCAGGATTAGAAACTCGATTGGCGCAATAGAAATAAATATGACGAAGTGTCAGTGAGGTGCGGTCGGAAAAAGAGGAGCAGCCATGGCCCCCCAGCGTCGTCAACGCAGCAAACGTCTCGCCATCATCGCTGCCGGAATCGCGTCGTCGGTGGCCCTGGCTTCCGCGCCGGGTCACACGGTGGGCATCGTGCGCGACGGCGAGCCGCCGGGTGCCGTTCCCGCGGCACCCACCGCGACCGCCACCCCGTCAGCGCCCACCGCGCCCCTGGTGCCGGATCCGGTGGTGCCGCCCTGGCCCCAGGGGACCGCGGACCCGACCCCGGTGCCGACCCCGACCCAGACGCCGGCACCGACGGGGACGGAGAGCCCGCCCGCCGCCGAGCCCTCGCCCTCGGCCAGCGCCACGGCCGCGGAGAAGGCCCCCGCCTTCGGCGCGTATCTCGACTACGGACCGCGCGGGGTCAAGCGGATCAGCGAACTGAGCAGGTGGCTCGGGGGCACCGAGCTGCGGGTCGGCCACACCTACCTCCCCGGCGACCGCTGGACGAACATCGAGGGCTCCCCGGACTTCCTGGAGGACTGGGCGGACTGGCGCAAGGAGAAGGACGACAGGCTCTTCGTCCTCAACGTGCCGATGCTGGAGCGCAACGAGGAGGGCGTCGGCGACTTCGAAGTGGGCCGGCTGCTGCGGCAGGGCGCCGCGGGCGACTTCGACGAGCACTTCCGCACCCTCGCCCAGCGCCTCGTCGACCTCGGCGTGCCCGACACCGTGATCGTGCTCGGCTGGGAGATGAACGGCACGACCTACACCCATCGCTGCGCCCCCGACCCGGAGTCCTGGAAGAAGTACTGGAACAGGATCGTCACCACGATGCGCTCCGTAACGGGACAGAAGTTCCGGTTCGACTTCACGCCCAGCAGGGGGCGTGACGCCATTCCTTGGACCCAGTGCTATCCGGGCGACGAGGTCGTCGACATCGTCGGCATGGATTCGTACGACCAGCCGCGCGGAATCTCGTTCGACGAACAGATCGACGAGCCGTACGGACTCCAGGAGCACGTGGATTTCGCGGCGGCCCACAAGAAGCCCATCTCGTACCCGGAATGGGGTCTCTTCCGCAACGGCGACAACGAGGAGTACATGCGCCGGATGCTGAAGTGGATGGACGACAAGAAGCCGCTGTACAACACGGTCACCGACTACTGCCCGCACGGGGTGTGGCAGTGCAAGGACAACCCCGACGCCGCCGCGGTCTACCGTGAGCTGCTCTCCGGCCGCGACGAGACCCCGAACGAGCCCGTGACGCCTCCCACCTGCTCGCCGCTGAACCTCGGCGACTGGGTCGAGTACTGGCTGGGCGGCAAGCTCTGCCTGCGGTTCGACTGGTGGAAGGGGGAGCGCCGCTCCTGAGCGCCCGCCGGTCCGCGGCGGCGGAAGCCCTCACGGGGAGGCTCCGCCGCCGCGGCGCTCGGCGCGGCGGCGGAGCTGCTCCTTCGCCCACCGGCGGCCCGAGGCCTCCAGGACCGCCGCGGACACCAGCGGGGCCGTACGCCTGCGGGCCAGCAGGAAGCGCTGGTTGGCGACCGGCTCGGGGCGCCAGTGGTGCTTGTACGGCTCGGTGCCGCGCAACAGGCTCAGCGCCCGCGGGTGCTCGCCCCCGGTGTGCCGGGTGCACGCGTCGAGCAGCATCGTGGCCACGTCGACCTTGCGCTCCCTGAGCCCGGGATGGGCGCCGTAGAGGTAGCCGCCCGCCAGCGTGCCCGACAGCAGGGTCAGGTCCGCGGCCATCACCTCGCCGTCCAGGCGGAACTCGGTCACCACCGCCTCGCCCGCCGCCACCATCGGCCGCATCGACCGCAGCAGGTGCTCGCGGAAGCGGGGCCGAAGATGCTCCTCGGTCACCTTGCGCCCCTGCCACTGCAACTGGTGCAGGTGCAGCAGCGTCCGCACCGACGCCTCGACCTCGTCGACGGGCACGATCCGGCTCTCCACGCCCAGCGCGCTGAGCTTGCGCATCTTGGCCCGCGTGCGCTGGGCGCGCGGTGTCGGCAGGCGCTTGAGCAGCGCCTCCATCGGCAGTGCGGGAAGCTCCAGGCAGTCCGAGTCCGCCAGCCTCCGCTTCGGCCCCGGCCACCGTGCGTACAGGCTCTCCACGCACGCGCCCGGCCGTACCTCCCCGAGGTCGATCAGCGCGGTCCGGGCCAGCCCGTACAGCCCCGCGAGGAGCGCCTCCGTCCCGGCCTCGCGGGCGGATCCGTCCAGGAGCACGTCCGTGAAGTCGGAGATCGCGCCGCCCAGCGGCTTCAGCGCCGGAAGCGGACCGTTGACCCGCATCAGCGGCGCCGCGGCGATCAGCCGCCCGCCGTCGCGGACCAGCACCACCCGCAGCCCGCCGCGGCGGCCGTACGACCGCCACCAGGAGGAGAGCCACGCGTGGCTCTGGAAGGGAGTGGCCGCCTCGCACGCCCGGTAGAGCCTGCCCCACTGCTCCGCCAGGGCGTCGAACTCGTCCTCGTCCGTGCAGACCTCGGTTCTGAGGGGGCCCGGCGCCGCCGTCACGGGGCGCTCCCCACCAGGGCGGACGCGGGCCCGGGCACGGACGCCCCCGGCGCGGGCTCCTCCTCCGTCCGCCCGCGCGGGCGGACCAGCAGCGCGAGACCGCCGAGCAGACCGCCGGCGCACCCGCCGACCAGGACCGTCACCCCGGTGGAGAGCGAGGACGGCGAGGTGGGCTTCAGCGCGCGGGAGAACGGCAGCAGCTTGATCTGGGTGCTGTCCTTGGAGTGGTTGGCGCTCGTGGCCAGCGAACGCGCCACCGCGTTGGCGGTGATGGCCGCCGACGAGGGCGTGTCGGTGGACGCCGAGACCGCGATCATCGGCGCGTCGGGGGAGGTGGCCACCTGCACGTGGTCCTGCAGCTCCGTCGCCGACATGCCGGCCGCCACCTGCGCGTCGCCCAGCACGGCGAGCTGCGTGGCCACCCGGCCGTACGCCTGGGCGAACCCCAGCGCGGTCGCCGGGTCGGCCTTCTCCTGCGGGACGGCGACGACGTAACTCGTCGCCGTGTACTGCGGTGTCTGGAGCACGCCGTATCCGGCACCGGCCAGGGCGCCGAGGGCCGCGCAGGCGGGCAGGGGCCACCAGCGGGGCAGCCGTGCGAGGCGGGCGCGCAGGGGGCGGGTGCGCGGGTGGTGCTTGGTGTCGCTCATCGAGGGGTCACCTCCAGGGTCGGGCCGGAGACAACCGAGGCGTAGACGCCCATCAGTTGCTCGGCGCTGCGGGTGATGCTGTAGTGCCGCACCGAGGCCGGCGCCGAGCGGTGCGGCGGGAGATCGCCGCGCAGGTCGTAGAGGACCTGCGCGAAGGAGTCCGGATCGCTGGAGCAGTACGAGGCGTTGGTCCTCAGGTCGGCGCCGAGGCCCTCGATGGCGGGGCAGGACGCGTACAGCACGCGGAGCCCGCTGGCCAGGCCCTCCACGAGCGCCAGACCGAAGGCCTCCTCGGGGGAGGGGGAGCCCAGGACGTCCATGGCGGACAGCAGCGAGGGCAGGTCCGGCGCGTTCTTCGGCGCGCCGTCCTCCTCGTGCGCGGACCTGCCCTCGTCGTGCGTGGACTCGCCGACGAACCGCACCCGGTCGCCGAGGCCGAGCCGCTGGGCGAGGCGCCGCAGCTCCGGTTCCTCCGGGCCGCTGCCCACCAGCAGCACGACGACGTCCCGGGGCAGCTGGGCCGCCGCCCGCAGCAGGACGTCGAAGCGCTTGCCCGCGACGAGCCGGCCCACGCCCCCGACGACGAACGCCTCGTCGGCCAGGCCCAGTTGCGCGCGCGTACGGGCACGGGCGTCCGGGTCGAAGCGGAAGCGGTCGGCCTCGATGCCGTTCGGCACCACCCGGATCCGCTGCCGTGGCACGCCCCACCGGTGCAGCCGGGCGCCGACGGCGGGGGAGACCGCGACGGTCATCCGCCCCAGCCGCTCCCCGGCCAGATACAGCCCGCGCACCCCCGCGGTCAGCGGCCTGCCCTCCATCTGCGAGTCGCCCAGGGAGTGTTCGGTGGCCACCACCGCGCGCACCCCCGCCAGCCGGGCCGCGAGGCGCCCGTACAGGCAGGCGCGATAGAGGTGGGTGTGCACCACGTCGTAGCGGCCCGCCCGGATGAGCCGGGTCAGCCGCGGGAGCGCCGCCAGGTCGCGGTTGCCCGCCATCCCCAGGTCGGTCACCCGGGTGCCGTCGGCCCTGATGCCCTCCGCCACGGCGCCCGCGTTGGTCAGCGTGACCACGTCGCACGCCGTCGGCAGGTGCCGCAGCAGCACCCGGAGCTGCTGTTCGGCCCCGCCCACGCCGAGCCCGGTGATGACGTGCAGCACCTTCACCGGGTCACCGCCGAGCGGGCCAGGGTGCGGCGCCTGAGCCGGTTCGCGCTCATCTTCACCCGCAGGCGCAGGGCGGTGTCCCCCTGGCCGATGTGCACGCGCGGCAGGGCGTACGGTCCGGCGACCGGCCCCGGCCAGATCGCGCACGCGTAGCGGTACCCCGTCTCGCGCACCGCGGAGGCCACGCGCTCGTCCACGTGGCCGTAGGGGTAGCAGAACCCCCGCACCTCGCAGCCCGTCAGATCGCTCAGCGCCGCCCGGCTGCCGCTGATCTCCCGGTGCAGCAGGCGGTCGTCGGCCGTGGTCAGGTCGACGTGGGTCAGCCCGTGCGAGGCGACCTCCATGCCGCACTCGACCGCGTGCCGGATCCCCTCGGCGTCCAGCAGCGGCTTGCGCGGGCCGAGCGGGTCCCAGGCGTTCTCCCCGTCGAGGCGGCCCGGCAGGACGAACACGGTGGCGGTGCAGTCGTGCTGCTGGAGCAGCGGCAGCGCGTGGTCGACGAAGTCGCGGTACCCGTCGTCGAAGGTGAGCCCCACCAGGTTGTGCTCCTGACCCCGAGCGCAGGCCTCCAGCAGCTCCTCCATCGAGACGCCGCGCAGGCCCCTGCGCCGCATCCACCGCAGCTGCGCGGCCAGCCGGTCGGGCGCGACGGTGATCTCGTACGGATCGTCGGAGGGGTCCGCGACGGAGTGGTACATCGCCACCCAGGCCGGGCTGCGGGGCGGCCGCGGGCGCAGGAACGCGTCCGTGTCGGACGGGGCGGGCGGGGAGACATCAACTGGCATGACGCAGCTTTCTGGTGACGGAGCGAAGGGCACAGACCCATGGCTGCGCGCCCAGGAGCAAGCCCAGGAGCACGTAGGAGACGGTCACCACCAGGAAGCTCGCCGGTACGGCCAGGAGGGGCTCGGCCACCCGTCGTACGCACACGGCGCCCAGCACCGCGGAGAGGCCGGCGGCCAGCGCCAGCCGGGACAGCTGCCCCACGACGGCCCGCGTCCTGACCGGCACGGTGCGCGGGCCGAGACCGCGCAGCAGGAGCAGGGCGGTGGCGCAGATGCCGACCGCGTTCGCCCCGGCGATGCCGTACACGCCCCAGGTGCCGACGGTCAGGAAGCCGATGCCCGCGGTGGTGACGACACCGATGAACATCGCGAAGAGGGGGACCCAGGTGGTCTGTGCGACGGAGAAGTGCGCGCGGGCCAGCGCGCCGACCATCGTGTGTCCGAGCAGGCCCAGCGCGTACACGCGCATGACCGACGCGGTGGCGGCGGTGTCCGTGGCGTCGAAGGCGCCGCGCTGGAAGAGGAGTTCGATGAGCGGGGGCGCGCTGGCGATGACGGCCGCCGTGCCCAGGAGCACGATGCAGCCGGCCAGGACGAGGTCGCGCTCGACGCGGTCCCGGGCGCGCTCGACCTCGCCGCGGGCCAGGGCCTGGGCGACCACGGGGAAGGTGACGGTGCACAGCATGAGCGAGAGGACCATCGGCATCTGCGCGACCTTCTGCGCGTAGTTCAGGTGCGAGATGGCCCCGGCGGGCAGCGAGGAGGCCAGGAACCGCTCGATGAGGACCTGCGACTGGCGGCACAGCGCGAACAGCAGGACCGTCCAGATGATCGCCGTCTGAAGGGTCCGGGCCGGCGCGGGCTCCTCGGTGAGCACGGCGTCCGGGCCCGGCCGGTAGCGGTGGCGCAACTGCCCCCACAGGGACGGCGCCTGCACCAGCACCATGAGGGCGCCGCCCACGGCCACGCCCAGTGCCGCGGCCCGTACGCCGAACGGCACCGCGAGGACGAACAGGGCGGTGATGATGGCGATGTTGTACGCGACGTAGACCGTCGCGGGCGGGACGAAGCGGCGGTGGGCGCGCAGGGCCGCGCTGCAGTAGCCGGTGAGGCCGAAGGTGAACGCGCAGGTGGCGGTCAGCCGCGTGCAGTCCACGGCCGGCTGCGGGTCGGGCAGTCCGGGGGCCAGCACCGCGACCACGTACGGCGCCGCCGCGACCAGCGCCAGGGCCGCGACCGCGAACCACAGCGCCATGCGCGGCAGCGACGCCCGCACCAGGTCGCGCACCGGGTCCCTGGCCGGACCGTCCGCGCGGCGCGCCAGGGCCAGGCTGAACGCGGGTACGAGGAAGAAGGCGAGCCCGTCCTCGATGAGCAGCGTCGCGGCCAGCTCGGGCAGGGTCCACGCCACCAGGAAGGCGTCGGTGTCGGGCCCGGCGCCGAAGAAGTGGGCGAGCGCCTGGTCCCGCACGAGCCCCAGCAGCGACCCGGCGATGGACAGCGCGGCGGTGACGAGCGCGGCCTTGGCGAGGAAGGAACCACCGGTCGACTCCGCGGCCTCGGCGGCCTCGGCGGGGGGCGGGGGCGACGGGGCGTCCCTCTCCGGGACCGTCCCCGGCAGCGCCCCCGGCAACGCATCCCCCTCCGCGACCGCCCCCGGTCCTCCACCCGTCTTCGGGGACGCTCCGGTCGGTGCGTCCCCGTCCGACGCCACCCCCGGTGGCACCGTCGTCATCGTGCGCCTGCCTCTCCCCGCTGGTGGGAGCCGACCGCCCACCAGGCCGCCGTGCCGAAGGCGATCGCCATCAGGACGGTGGAGGGGCCGCCGATGTCGGCGTAGACGAAGTCGATCAGCTGCCAGATGAGCAGTCCGCAGGCCAGCAGCGCGCAGTCCAGCTGCGGGTCCCCGGCCCGGCCGCGCCGCGCGCGGGCGCGGTATCTGCGGCGCACCGCGCACACCAGCAGGGCGGCCCAGCCGCCGGCCAGCGCGGTCAGGCCGAGCAGGCCCTGTTCGCCGAGCACGAGCAGGTACATGTTGTGCGGGGAGAGCAGCGGCTGGCGCACGAAGCCGTGGCCGGCCCCGGCGGTGTCGCTGCCGGAGGACAGGGCGAGCGAGGCGTGGCTGTCGCGGTACTCGGGGAAGCCCTTGAGGCCCACTCCGGCCACCGGTCGCTCACGCCACATGTCGACCGAGGCCGCCCACATCGTGTAGCGGTCGGTGACCGACTGGTCGGGCGCGTCCGTGACCTGGGTGATGCTGCTGAGCCGCTCCTGGAGCATCGCGGAGCCCACGCCGAGCCCCGCCACCAGGACCACGGCGACCGCGCCCCCGGCCAGCAGGATCCGGCCCGCCCGGCGCAGCCCGGCCAGGAGCAGCACCGTGACGCAGGCGGCCACGGTGGCGATCCACGCCCCGCGGCTGAACGACAGCGCCAGCGGCACGGTCAGCAGCGCCGCGCACACCGCCGCCGCGGTCCGCTGACGCGGCGCGTGCGGGCGGAAGGCCAGCGCCAGGGCGCACACCAGTCCGTAGGAGACGACCGTGGCCATTCCCATGACGTCCGTGGAACCGAAGGTGCCCACGGCCCGGATGTCCTCGCCCATGTACGAGGCGCCGGTCCCGGTGAGGTTCTGGTGCACCCCGATGACGCCCTGCCACAGCGCGAGCGCGACGAACGCCCAGGCCACCAGCCGGAACTGGCGCGCGTCGCGGATCAGGACGAGGACCGCGGCCGGCACCAGCACGAAGATCTGGAGGTAGCGCGCGGCACCGGCCACACCGGTCGCGGAGGAGGAGGCGCCGAAGGCGGCCACGGTGATGCCGATGACCGGAAGTCCCAGGATCACCGCGGCGGTACGGGTCAGGGGCCGCCGCCGGGACCGCACGCTCAGCACGACGGCGTACCCGACGACCAGGGCGGACACCGCGTCGGCGAGCTTTCCGCCCGACGAGGTGCTGTCGCCGGGGACGGGCAGCGCGAGCAGGGCGATCACGAAGAGCACGGGCAGGACCGTGGCGTGGGCGCGCAGCCAGGGCAGGACCGCGTCGAGCGGGGCCCGCCCGGTCCCGGCCGCGGCCGGGACGGGGGAGGAAGGAGAGGTCACCGTCGTCAGCTCCCGGTGCGGCGCACGAGACAGCCGAGCGTCCGCAGCAGAATGCACAGGTCCTGCCAGAGCGACCAGCTGTCGATGTACGCGTTGTCGAAGCGGCACCGGTCCTCGATGGAGGTGTCCCCGCGCAGGCCGTGGATCTGGGCCAGGCCGGTGATGCCGGTGGGCATCCGGTGCCGCTGGGCGTAGTGGGGGTACGTCTGGCTGAACTGCTTGACGAAGAAGGGCCGTTCGGGGCGCGGCCCGACCAGACTTATGTCACCGCGCAGCACGTTCCACAGCTGGGGCAGCTCGTCCAGCGAGGTGGCCCGCAGGAACCGGCAGAACGCGCTCATCCGCTGCTCGTCGGCGACGCTCCACCGCGTGGCGGCCTCCTGCTGGTCCACGGGCCGGTGGGTACGGAACTTCAGCAGCGTGAACAGCCGCCCGTCCTTGCCGACCCGCTCCTGCCGGAAGATCACGCCGCGCCCCTCCACGGCCCGCAGCACCAGCGCGCAGACGAGGAGCACCGGCGAGACCGCCAGCAGCAGGACGCCCGACACCGCGATGTCGAGGAGCCGCTTGCCGACGCTGGTGCGGCGGCTGCGGGCCGGCGCCAGGGGGCTGCAGGCGAAGCCGGCCACGTACTGCCGGGTCCCGCCCTGCGCGGGGACCAGCTCCGGGCCGCGCGGGTCGAGCTCCCACAGGTCGCAGCCCAGGCCGCTCAGCGTCGCGGGCCAGCCCGTGGCCGCGGGGCCGCGGTCGGCGAGCAGGAGCACGGTCCGTACGTCGTTCTGGATCACGGCCCGGTGGAGTTCGTCCTCCGTGCCGAGCACGGGCAGCTCCGGCCCCGGCTCGGGGTCGCTCTCCTGGTCGGGCGGGGCGCTCCCCGGCTCGCTCACGATGCCGACCGGCCGCATGCCGCAGCCCGGCCGCCGCAGCAGCGCCGCCGCCACCCGGCGCGCCTGCCGGCCCGGCCCCAGCACCAGGACCGGCCGCGGCCTGCGCGCGGCACCCGCGCGTCGCTGCCAGTGCACCAGCGCGCGCCCGCCGGCACTGAGCAGGCACTGCACCGCGCCCAGGGTGGCGAGGGTGGTCAGGGGCAGCTGGACCGAGGCCGGCGGGGCCGACGCGAGGACCGCGGTGGCGGACCAGCCGAGCGCGACCCGCCCCGCGAGCGAGGGCACCTCGTCGAGGGTGGCGGGCAGCGCGGCGTACGCGTAGAGACCGCCCTGCGCGTTCAGCGCCAGTACCCCGGCCACCAACAGGGGTGCCAGCAGGGCCTGTTGACGCGGGTCGTCGAGCAGCAGCAGACAGAGCAGGGCCGCGACGCAGTCGACGGCGACCAGCGCGGCGGCCGAGCGCCGTCTGCGCGAGGGGCGCCGCAGCGCCGCTTCGCCGCGTGGGCCCATCGCCTCGCGCGGCGCGATGACGAGGCCGCTCGGCGAGCCGGAGCCGCCCTGCCGTGGCTGGCCCGATGAGGAGGCGACGGTTCGTTCCGCACTCACGTGGTGGTGCCCTCCCTGTACTTGGTGGGCGCCGTGCCCAGAAGCTCGCGGTACACCACGTCGACCGCGGCGGCGGTGCGCCGTGCGTCGTGGTGTTCGAGGACGTGCCGGCGGGCCCGCCGCCCCAGCGCGTCCCGCAGGTCCCGGTCCCGCAACAGGGCGACCAGGGCGCGGGCCAGCGCGGCGGGGTCCTCCGGAGGTACGAGGGCGTGCGCGCGGTCGGCCGACGGGAGGCTCTCCCGGGCCCCGTTCACGTCGGAGAGCACGACCGGGCGGCCGCAGGCCATGGCCTCCAGGGGCGCCAGCGCCATGCCCTCCCACCGGGAGGGCAGGACGACCACGTCGGCGGCCCGGTACCAGGGGGCGACATCGGCCGTGGCCCCCGCGAACTCGACCGTCGCGCCGGCCTCGGCGCGCAGCGCCGCGTCGTCCGGCCCGTCGCCCACCAGCACCAGGCGGGCCTCGGGCACCTGTGCGGACACCGAGCGCCAGGCGCGCAGCAGGACGTCCTGGCCCTTCTGGCGGCAGAGCCGGCCGACGCACACCACCAGCGGCGCACGCGGCGGGGCGCCGGGCTCCGGGAGTAAGGGCGGGCCGGACGGGGGGCCGGGCGCGAACCGGGAGGTGTCGATGCCGTTGGGGATCACCGAGCAGGCGCCGGTGACGCCGGCGCGCAGGCCGGTGGCCCACTCGGCCTCGCTGACGCAGACGATGCGTGCAGCCCACCGCGCCGCGCGGCGCTCCCAGAGCCGCGCCAGGAGCGCGGTGGTGCCGCCGACCGCCTCGAAGGACCAGGCGTGCGGCTGGAAGACGGTGGGGACGCGGCCGCGCAGCGCGAGGCGTGCGGCGAGTCCGGCCTTGGCGCTGTGCGCGTGGACGAGCGCGGGCCCGGCGGCCTCGACGAGGCGCTTCAGCTCCCGCGTCTCGGCGCGCAGGCCGGGGCCGGGGGAGCGGGTGGCCGTCCAGGGCAGGACGTGGACGCCGGTGCCGGGCGCGGTCAGTGCCCGGGGCAGGAAGCCCTCCGGCGGGCAGGCGACGTGGACGTCGAGACCGGCCGCGGCCTGCGCGGTGGCCAGGTCGATGACGACGCGTGCCACCCCGCCGTCCACGGGCTGGCTGACGTGCAGGACGCGTGGCGGGGCGGACGTCGGGGGCGGCGGCCTGCGCGGCTCTCCCGAGTCGGTGCGGAGCGAGTCAGTGCGGAGCACCGCGCGCTATCGCTTCACGTCGACGGCGGCCGGGGCGGCGGAGCCGTTCTCGTGCGCCGCGCGATGTGCGGCGGGCGCGGGCGGGATGACGTATACGCGGCGCAGACCCAGGGAGTGACGCATGACGGCGTTGGCCTTCCGAAGGGTGAAGAGCTCTGAACCACAACAGAGATGGGGTATTCGCAAAGAATGTAGTTATTCGAACGCTTATGAGTGGAATGCCCTAGGGGGAAGCGCAACTGTAGCGGCTGTGGAGAGTCGCTCCGTCAACCTCGACCGTGTGTCGGAATGGTGAAGGAAGTGGCGGATTAGCGATCATCCGCATGAGGTGCGGTGGTCCTGGGCAGAGGAGAGCCTCCCCCGATGCCGCGCGGCGTGTCGCCATCATCGCGACGGATCACCCATCTGGGGGCACAACTCACCCTCGGTGTCAGGAGTTGAGCCTCGTATACGGGCACACCGCCCGCAGATCGCCCATTACGAGGAGCAGTACTCCATGTCGCGTACCACCAAGGCTCTCGCCCTGTCCGCCGTCGCCGCCGCCGCCATGGCCGGAAGCGCCGGTGTGGCCGCCGCCGACAGCGGCGCGCAGGGCGCCGCCACCAACTCGCCCGGCGTGATCTCGGGCAACGCCGTGCAGGCGCCCATCCACGTTCCCGTCAACGTGTGCGGCAACAGCGTCAACGTCATCGGCCTGCTGAACCCGGCCTTCGGCAACCAGTGCGCCAACGACTGACGCACCGTCCCACCGGAACGGCCGTGCCCCTCGGGGCACGGCCGTTCCGCGTTGTGGGCGCCGGGTGTCCGCCCACCGGGCCCCGCGCGGCCATACCCCGAATGGGGGGCCTGTCGGGCGATATTGAGTGACCGCCACATCTACTTTCCCACCTGCACGGATGCCCTCGTGTCGAACAAATGGGCGCTACGTTCCGCAGTCGCTCGGTTGCGTTCGGCGTTCGCCGCTTTCACGGTGATCACAAGATCCGACGCATCACCGAAAGGGAATCACCTATGCGCGCTCTGCCCGTACGGCGTATCGCGACCACCACCCTGTGCGCGACGCTGCTTCTCGGCACGGCAGGCCCCGCCTTCGCCGCCCACGGCGACAGCTCTCGCGACGAGACCCGGACCGCCCCGCGCGCCCCGGTCCCGGACGCCGGCGCCCTGCTGGGCCAGGCCCAGCAGCTGAACAGCCTCGGTGGGGTCCTGACCCCCGTCACCGACCTGCTCACCGCGGTGCTCCAGGCCAAGGACAACAAGCTCTCCGCCGAAGACGCGAAGAAGCACGCGGACGCGGTGAAGGCGGCGCTCGACGCGGCCGCCAAACCGCCGGCGGTGCCCGCCGACCCGACCGGCGCGCTGCCCAAGGACCCGACGGGCGCCCTGCCCAAGGACCCGACGGGCGCCCTGCCCAAGGACCCGACCGGCGCGCTGCCGCAGACCCCCGCCGTCCCGAAGCTCCCCACCGGGGGCGCGCCGCGCGACGCCAAGGCGCCGATGGACGTCAAGGCGGACGCCGTGGCCGCGCTGCAGAAGGCGGTCGACGACCTGGTCAAGGCCGCCACGGCCGGTGACCCCGCGGCCGTCCTGGCCGCCGCCCCGGTGGTCCTCACCAACCTCGTCAACGTCGCCGTCGCCACCCTGCTGAGCGGCGGCCTGCCCGCGCCCAGCCTGCCGGGCCTGCCCGCCCTGCCCAAGCTGCCCACTGACGGTCTGCCGAAGACCCCCGAGCTCCCGAAGACCCCCGAGCTGCCGACCGGGGCCCTGCCGAAGACGCCCGAGCTTCCGCAGACGCCCGCTCTGCCGAAGGCCCCCGCGCTCTGACCCTCCGGCGCGACAGCGCCGGGCGGCCGATCGCCCTGGAACCCGCCGTGCCGGTCCACCCGGCACGGCGGGTTCCGTGTTTTCGGGCGTCAACGAACCTTCGGAATCGGCCAGTTGATATGAGGATGAGATGCCGACTTCATTCGGGTGGGTTCGCGGAAGTTTTAGACCCAGGGGTTTCCCGAACGGTCCGCGCTCGTTGGTCTTACTGAAGAGAGACGACAGGCAGAAGTTGCCTGAACGGTACTCCCAAAGGCGACGCGAGTTGCCAAAGAAAGGAACATGATGAAGTCCCTGAAGGCTGCCGCTGTCCTTGCCGGTTCGATCGCCATCGCCGGCTCCGCCGCGCCCGCGTTCGCCGCCGACCTGACGCCCACCAGCCTGAACGGTGGCCTCGAGACCATTACGAGCCAGCCCCTGCTCGACACGCAGCCGGTGAGCACGAACATGCTCGACACCGAGAACAAGGACTCCGTCGTCAACACGGTCAAGAACACCGCGGACGGCCTCAACTCCTCCGGCGGTCCCCAGGAGCTCCTCGGCGGCCTCCCGCTCGCCAAGTAAGAGCCCTCAATTCCCGTTCCGTGTTGGACGCCTTGACCCGGAAGGGTACAGGGGAAACGCGGGCGTGTTATTGCCGAGTTTCTCGCAATCGGCTCCATAGTCTGAAGTGAACCCCCTAGGGAAGGTTTGATTATGAAGACTGCCAAGAAGGCTGCCCTCGTTCTCGCCGCCGCCGGTATCGCCGCCGGTGCCGCCTCCGGCAGCGCCTTCGCCGGTGACGGCGACGGTGCCAGCGCCCAGGGTGCGGCCGTCAAGTCCCCCGGTGTCGCCTCCGGCAACGTCGGCCAGCTCCCCGTCCACGTTCCGGTCAACGCCTCGGGCAACACCGGCACGCTCATCGGTGGCCTCAACCCGGCCTTCGGCAACGAGGCCGTCAACGACTGACGCTCCCTCGGGACGACACACGCCTCCCGCGGAGGCACACCAGGGCCGGTCACCTCTTCCACGGACCGGCCCTTCGTCCTGTCCGTGACCGGAACTGCCCCGTGGGGAAGACCAGTTCGACCCGTTGACCGTCATCGCCACCACGGCCGGGTGACCCCATCGTGTGATGGCGGCCCCCCGATCGGCCACATGAGTGACAACGGAGCCGGACCGGCCCTCCGGCGTCTATACCGTTCCCCCATGACCTCAACATCCAGCGAACAGCGCCCCTTCCAAGCAACTGATCTGGGAACACTGGCCGTTCTCGCCTGGAGTGGCGAACACCCCGAGGACCAGAAGGACATGCCCTTCCTGCTGGCCTACTCCCTCGGCGACACCGAAGGCGGCCCCGAGGCCACCGCGGAGGCGATGCGCACCCTGCTCCAGAACGCGGGCCTGCCCATCGGCGGTCCCGTCGTCGACGGCGCGCGCAACCCGTCCCTCCCGGTGAGCCTCCTCGTCGAGGCCGACCAGGCCGTCGTGACCATGCCCCACCTCAACGCGCAGTGCGCGACGCCGCCGGAGTGGCTGGCCGCCGTCCAGCAGCGCGGACACGCCTACTTCATGGCCACCACGCGCGCGTGGCCGGACGGCAAGCCGGGCGAGCCCGTCACGGAGGAGATCCTCAGCGAGTTCGCCGGCGCCGAGGAGACGATGCTCAACGCCGCCCACTGTCTGCTGCCCGCGCGTAGCCTGCGCGGCTGATGCGCTCCACCGAACTGCCGCACCGGGTACCGCTCCAGGCCGTCGGCGGAGCCGGTGCGGCGGCCACCCCCGTGCTCGCCGCGGCCACCGCGCGCGAGCAGCGGGCCGGCCGGCCGCTCGGCCTGCTCCTGGTGGTCACCGGGGCGGCGGGGCTGCTGGCGGCCTGGGTCATCACCCTCGACAAGTTCAAGCTCCTGAAGGACCCGGATTTCACGCCCGGTTGCAGCATCAACCCGGTGGTCGCGTGCGGAAACATCATGAAGAGCGACCAGGCGTCGGCCTTCGGATTCCCCAATCCGATGCTCGGTCTCGTCGCCTACGCCATGGTGGTCTGTGTCGGCGCGAGTCTGATCGCGGCGGCGCGCTTTCCCCGCTGGTACTGGCTGACCCTCAACGCGGGCACGCTCTTCGGTGTCGCCTTCTGCTCCTGGCTTCAGTTCCAGTCCCTCTACCGCATCAATTCCCTCTGCCTCTGGTGCTGTCTGGCCTGGGCCGCCACCATTCTCATGTTCTGGTACGTGACCTCGCACAACGTGCGGAGTGGCTTTCTGCCCGCGCCCAGGGGCCTGCGTATCTTCATGGAAGATTTCACCTGGGTCCTTCCCGTTCTCCACATGGGAGTTGTCGGAATGCTGATTCTGACGCGCTGGTGGAGCTTCTGGACCAGCTGAACCGACGCGTCGCCGTACACCCGTACAAAGGCGTGGTCCGGCGGGGGAATTGGTGCAGTCGGGCGAAGTTTGTGCTGATGCCGACTCGGCATCGTTGATCCGGTAACGGGGCCTTGTGGTCGCACAGCGAAAGGACGAGTCCAGCAAGATGAAGAAGTCAACCAAGGGTGCCTTCGCCGCCCTGATGGCCTGTGCAGCGGCCGTCGGCGGCGCCTCGTCGGCCGTGGCGGCAGAGCAGCCGGAGGTCACCGTCCCGCTGAACGGGGTGGAGTACGCCCTGGACATGCAGGCCCCCGAGGTCAGCGCCGGTGTGCCGGTGCCGCTGCCCAGCGGCGGCACGGACGGCCCCCGCTACGCCGAGGGCCGGCTGCTGCCCGAGCGGGCCGTCCCGGGCATCCCCGTCGACAACAGCCTTCCGTCGGCCCGGGTGAAGGCGCCCCTGTCCGACGTGCTCGGCGAGGACACCATCGACTCGGTCACCGCCGAGGCGCACGCCTCGGACGTCAGCGCCGTCACGCCCGGCGCCGACCTGGACCTTCCGCTGACCGCCCCGCAGGCGGACCTCTGGGGGCTCCCCGCGCCGAAGCTGCCCGGCGCCGGGGTCGAGGCGCCGTCGCTGAGCGCGCAGCCCGCCACCGACCTCGGGCTCGTCTGACCGTGGCACCCGTGCTGAACCGTGTGGGCCCGGTCCCGAGCCGGGCCCACACCGCACCGCACGCCGTACCGGCGACGGCCCCCGGAAGCCGGCGGCTCATCGACCGTGTGACGCGCCGTCATCTCCTGGGCGCGGCGGCCTCGGTGGTCCTGGCCGCCGCCGGCCTCTTCCGCGCCGTACCGGAACCACCCGAACCGGTCACGGAGGTCCCGCCGGACGATCCACCCTTCGACCAGATGTACCAAGGCCGGCGCATCCAGGGTGAGCCGATGGCGTCCCGGGGCGTTGACAGGGGCGTTTCCGGCGAGTGGCGGGTCACCATCGACGGACGGCTCCTCGGGCTCATGCGACGGGCCGACGGCACGTACCTGAGCATGGTGGACCATTACCAGTCGTACGCGACGCCGCTCGCCGCGGCGCGAGGCGCCGTCGACGAGCTCGGCCCCCACGAGGTGCTGAGCGGCCGTCATCACTGAGCCGGACACGAGCCCTGATCGCGGAGGGAATGGACATGGCCCATGTGCGCAAGAACCAGAGCAGCCTCACCCGTGCGGAGCGGCGGCGCTTCGTCGACGCGCTGCTGAAGCTCAAGCGCAGCGGGGAGTACGACGACTACGTCCGGATGCACGTCGAGTTCTATGTGGCGGACGGCGACCGCGGACTCCGGGTCGCGCACATGGCCCCTTCCTTCTTTCCCTGGCACCGCCGCTTCCTGCTCGACTTCGAGCGGGCGTTGCAGCGGATCGACCCGGCGGTCGCCGTCCCCTACTGGGACTGGACCAAGGACCGCAGCCCGGTCGCGTCGCTGTGGGGCGACGACCTGATGGGCGGCAACGGGCGGCGCGGCGACCGGCAGGTCATGACCGGGCCGTTCGCCTACGGGAGCGGGCACTGGCCGATCAAGGAGGGCGTCACCGACGGGGAGTTCCTCACCCGTGACTTCGGGCGCCCGCAGGACCCCATCGAGCTGCCCACGCCGCAGGACGTGGCCTGGGCCATGGACGATCCCCGCTACGACGTGCCGCCGTGGAACTCCACGGCGGCCGAGGGCTTCCGCAACAAGCTGGAGGGCTGGACGTCGGCGCGGGGCAAGGACCGGTGGCGCAACCACAACCGGGTGCACCGCTGGGTCGGCGGGCACATGCTGGGCGGCGCCTCGGTCAACGACCCGGTCTTCTGGCTGAACCACGCCTTCGTGGACCTGCTGTGGAGCCGCTGGCAGCGCCGCCACCCGCGCTCGGCGCCCTATCTGCCGGAGAAGCCGCCGGGCCTCGGCGACTCCCAGTACCAGCGCATCGTCGCGCGGAACGAGCCGATGCCGCCGTGGCGGGTCACGCCGGACGAGATGGCAGAGCACAAGAGGCTCTATACGTATGGGAGTTAGCCCGCGCGGCCCACGGGAGTCGGGCCGCACACAGGGAGAAGCCCCCGGGCGGAACGCTCACCGGGGGCTTCACCACCTGCTCGGGGCAGGTCTTCAGTTTCTTCAGCCGCCGTAGCCGGAGCCACCGTCGACGTTGGCGCACTGGTTGCCGAAGGCGGGGTTCAGGGCGCCGATGCCGTTGACGGTGTTGCCGCAGACGTTCACCGGGACGTGGATCGGGACCTGGAGCAGGTTGCCCGAGAGCACACCGGGGGAGCCGACGGCTTCGCCGTGCGCGCCGGCGTCCGCCAGGGCCATGCCGGCACCACCGAGGACGACGGCGCCGGTGCCGAGGGTGACAGCGGCCACCTTCGCGATGCGGGACATCACGTTCTCCTTTGACTTGGAAAGAGCGGCCGCCTACGTGCAACCGCATATTTTCTAACGCCTGCCGTCACGGTGAGGTCACGCATCTTGTGCTCTCATGTTCAGGAATGCGAAGAGGTCTCGGTGAAGCCGATTCCGTCCGGTGAGAGCCCGAGCTCCTCCGTGGAGAAGTAGGCGGTTCCATCGGGGAGGAAACCTGAAGCGGTGCTGCGGTGTTTGATCGTGTCCGCGCCCAGTGAGAGCGAATCCTTCGACCATTCGGGCGCGGGGGCCTCGGAGTTCCAGTCGGTGGGCGGCGGCGCGGCCTGGGCGACCGACGCGCCCGCCACGGTGAGCAGCGTGGATGCCGCCGCGGACAAAAGAATATGACGTGCCTTCATGGGGCCTCATTCTGCAAGCCGAGGCGACATCCGGGCCGCGGAGGAACGCGGAACGCAGTCATCCGACCCGATCAGCTCAACGGTGTGGCCGCCGGGGCGGTCGGGAGTTCCGGGGCGGTCGGCAGCGCCGGGGAGGTGGGGACGGTGGCCGGGGTCGAGAGGGCCGGCGTCGAGGCGGCGGGGGTGGGGGTCGCCGTCGTGGACGGTGTGGTGGCGGTGGTGTCAGGACGCGCCGGTTCGGTGAGCAGGGGCGTGGTGCCCGCGGTTCCGATGCTGGTGGTGGCGCTGCACGGGGCGAACAACTCGTTGCCCGCGAAGTCGGCCCGCATCGTGTTCGAGGCCCCGGGCGACACCTCGACCGAACAGCTGAAGGCGCCCCGGTCGGTCGTCCGCGCGTGGCAGCGCGCGGGGGTGACGGAGGCCGAGTCGGCCACCTGGACGGTGAGCGGAAGGCGGGCCAGCGGAAAGGTGAGGGTGGAGCCCTCCACCAGGCGGCCGCTGACGCGTACACGCGCCGACGAACCCGTGCTCACTTTCTCGGCCGTCAGTTCGGTGATGGCGGATGCGGTGAGGGTGGTGTCGGAAGAGGAAGCGGGGGAGGCGGGGGAGGCGGCGGCCGGGGTGTCCCGTTCGGCGAGGGCGGTGGCGGTGGGGACGGCCGCGACGGCGAGGAATGTGCCGGCCAGGATCGTGGTGCCCAGTGTTCTGATCGAGTCACGCATCGGAGCTCCTTCTCGGGGAATTGAGGATGTCTGCCGCGGGGGCGCCGCGACGGGAATTGCATGCCGTTCTTGTCGTGAGACATCGTTAGATATGCCATGCGGCTTGTACGGGTATTCCTGCGGAGCCGGGCGGTGGGCGGCCCGGAAAGCGACAGGCCCCGAGGGGGTGTTCCCTCGGGGCCTTTGTGCCCGGTGGCTCCAAGGGAGCCAATCCCTTGGGTCAGGAATGCGAACCGGTCGAGTTACCGGTGGCGCCGGTGGAGTTCGCCGTCTTGGAGGACTTCATGAAGTACGCAGTCCCGTCCTCGGAGAAGCCGCTCTCGGTCTTGGACGACATGCCACCGTCGACGGTCGCCGAGTTGTCGGACTTCGCGTAGCCCGGGCCGTCGTGGGCGGAGGCGACGGTGGCACCCCCGAGGACGACCGGGACGACAACGGCTCCGACGGCGATCGCCTTGGCAAACTTGCGCATGAGACGCATTCCTTTCGATGTGCGGTACGAGCATCAGAGCGGCCGTGCCCGAGGAGGGCGGTTCGGGAGGGATCCCGACGGCCGCGGCCAGGGCCCGCTCGCTCGGCCCTGCCGTGAACACCGTGAGCAGATCCGCACGGAAGCGCCTGTCGAGAACGGCCGGAGGGGTACGGCGGGGTGGCCGGGTTCCCCGCACCGCGCGCCGTTGACCTGCGGTGACGTTCCGTCAGCACACCGTTGCGCGGAATTCTTGGCGCATGCACTAATAGGGTGACATGGCACTGACAGACGGGGTCTGATCCGGGGTCAGGAAGGCCGGCCCGGGGTCAGGAATGCGAACCCGTCGAGCTTTCCGACGCGCCCGTCGGTCCGGCCTGGCGCGTGACCGTACGGAAGTAGGCCTTGCCGTCCGGGGTGAAGCCGCTGACCGTCATGGTGCAGGAGCCGCCGTTTGCGTTCGCGGCCTTCTGGGCCTTCTCGTACGCGGGTCCGTCGCCGCCCGAGGACGCGGAGGCGAGACCCGCGCCGCCCAGGACGAGGGGAGCGACGAGGGCGCCGAGTGCTGCGGTTCTGACGAAGCCACGCATTGCTGATTCCTTCCGGAGGCAGAGCGCGGCGGCACGGGGTGTGCCGCGCGCATGCTCAAACTGGACGGCGACGGCGACATCCGCGCGCGGGCGGCAAGTCCATCCCGCGACCGCACGTGTGAACGACCCCGGGTCCGAGCGCCGTTGACCTGGGGTGACGTACTGTCACGGGAATCCCGGGGCGGGTAGGCCGGACGAGGGGCCTCCGTCCCGCGGGCGCCGCGCGGGGCGTACGGGCCCGGTGCGCGCCGGGCCGCGCCGCCCGGCAGATGAGTGAGAGAAGGACGGGACCCGTGTCCTCGGGGCGGTTCACCCGTTGCTGAGGGCATGACATCAGCACGACGTATCTTCGCCGCCGTCTCGCTGGCCGCCGGAGCCGCGGCCCTCGCCGCCCCGGCCGCCCAGGCGGCCACGCACACCCACGAGGCGGGGACGCCCTCGGTGCTCAGCGCGGTCGACTCCCTCGGCACCTCCGGCATCCCCGAGGAGCAGCGCGCCCAGGTGCCGACGGTCGAGAGCCAGCTCGGCGGACTCCAGCGGCTGAACGAGCTGCACCAGGTCACCGACCTGGTCGCCCCCGTCACGAACGCGCTGCCCGCCGTCCAGTAGGCGCGCGACCGGTCCGTACTCCTTTCCGGGCGAGTTCCGGAGGGTTCCGGAGCGATCCGACGAGTCCGTCCTCGGCGCCATGGCAGCGCCGGAGGCGGACTCGTCCGGTGCGGGGGCAGTGCGGGGGGCGGTGCGGGCGCCCGGTACATGGCCGGTGCAGGCGTCAACACCGGGCCGGTCTTCAGCCGTGATCCTTTCGGCGGCGCCTACGTTGTTCTTCTGTGGACGCTTCTCCCGCGCAGCCGTCGGGCGGCCCCGGGGAAGCCGGGCCCTTTCGTCCGCGGCCCTGCACGTAGCGAACAGAAGACCCCTCGGGAGCCCATGTGAAGATCGTTTGCGTCGGCGGCGGTCCTGCCTCTCTGTACCTGGCCCTCCTCGCCAAGCTCCGGGATCCGGCCCACGAGATCACGGTGTACGAGCGGCACGACGCCGGCACCAGCCATGGCTGGGGCGTGACGTACTGGCCCGATCTCCTGGAGGACCTCACCGCCCACGATCCCGAGTCCGCACGCCTCATCGAAGAACAGTCCGTGCGCTGGAAGGGCGGCTTCGCCCGCATCGGCGACCGGACCACCGCTCACGACGGGGACCCCGGACACGCCATCGGCCGCCACCTGCTGCGCTCGATCTTCGCCGACCGCGCCCGGTCGCTGGGGGTCCGCATCGAGTACGGCACGGAGATCACGACGCGGGACGCGCTGCCCGACGCGGACCTCGTCGTCGCGGGCGACGGCGCGCACAGCAGGCTCCGCGGCGAACACGCCGCACAGTTCGGCACGCAGATCTCCACCGGCGCCAACCGCTTCATCTGGCTCGGCACGACCCGGGTCTTCACCGCCTTCACCTTCGGCTTCGTGGAGACCGACCACGGGTGGATCTGGTGCTACGCCTACGGCTTCGGCGAGGACCGCAGCACCTGCGTCGTGGAGTGCTCCACCGAGACCTGGACCGGGCTCGGCCTCGACCGGCTCGGCCACGACGACGCCCTGCGCCTGCTGGAGAAGCTCTTCGCCGACCTGCTCGACGGCCACGAGCTGCTCGGCGGCACGGGCGCCGGGCCCGCCCAGTGGCAGACCTTCCCGACCGTCACCAACGCGACCTGGTCGCACGACCGCCTCGTCCTGATCGGTGACGCCGCGCATACGACCCACTACTCGATCGGCGCGGGCACCACCCTGGCGCTCCGCGACGCCATGAGCCTGGCCCGCGCGCTGGGGGACGTCGCCGCCCCGGAGGGGGTGCCGGGTGCTCTCGCGACGTATGAAAGGGAGCGCAAGCAGGCCCTGCTCGCGGTGCAGAGCGCCGCCCGGCACAGCGCCCAGTGGTACGAGAACCTGCCGCGCTACATCGGCCTCGAACCCCACCAGATGTTCGCCCTGCTCGGACAGCGGCACTCGCCGCTCCTGCCGCACGTGCCGCCCCGCCTCTACTACCACCTGGACCACGCCGTGGGCAGCCTCCAGGCCCTGCGCTGGCTCAAGCAGCGGGTGGGGACGAGTCTCGCGCGCGGCCTGCAGAACCGGCGTGCGGCGCAGGGCCGCCCCGACGAGGACCGGTCGCCCGTGCGGAGCGGCGGCCCGGTCTGACGTACCCGCTTGCCGCGAAGGGGCCCGCGCGTGCTTCACTGGAGAGGCTCGTCCAGCTCGGGCCCATTTCGGA
Organism: Streptomyces sp. NPDC052114; assembly: GCF_040680155.1. Classification (NCBI taxonomy): domain Bacteria; kingdom Bacillati; phylum Actinomycetota; class Actinomycetes; order Kitasatosporales; family Streptomycetaceae; genus Streptomyces; species Streptomyces sp. NPDC052114. Next base: position 55,242 of record NZ_JBFAWC010000010.1, read on the forward strand.
ACGGAAGAGTGGATTGAAATGCTCCGCTACACGCTGATGCGCCTCGGGATCTTCGTGGGTTGCTTCTTGGTCGTCTGGGGCCTCGTCTACTCCGAGATCCTGCCGCGTGGCCTGGGCGACTCCAACCTGCTATGGGTGCTCCTGCTGTCGCTGGTCATCTCCGCGCCCATCAGCTTCGTGGCACTCCGCAAGGAGCGGGACCGCGCCTCGGAGAACGTCGTCGCGCGGGTGGACCGCGCCAAGGCGAACCTGGAGGCGAACCGCAGCCAGGAGGACGTCGCGGACGACGCGGCCCGCGCGCAGACGCAGGGCTCGTGAGCATGGGGCTGTAAGCCTCGTCACAGAGAACTTTGGGGACCCCGGTTCCGGAGCGTGTCGCTCCGGAACCGGGGTTCCTTGCGTCGGGGGGCAGTTGGGGGTGGTGGGGCCGTCGCGTGCGGGTGGTGGGCCCCTCGGCCACATGACAGGAACCGTTCCGCTTCCCCGTCTACCTCAAACAAGACCTTTGATGTTCTCAAAGTACGAGTGTTAACGTATTCGACATGAAGACAGCAGCAGCGCACCGTCACGCCATGAGCGTCCCGCTCGTGGCGCGCCTGCATGTCGACCTCTGCCGCTGCATGTCCGCGGCCTGTCACGTCTGAATCGTGACCCCCGCTGCAGCGGCGACGCTGACCCTTCGCGGTCGCCGCTCCCGTACGTCCCCGTCTCCCTGACTTACCTCACCGGAGTGTGTCCGTGTCCGCGAACTCCGCGACGCCCGCCGACAAGGCCGGCCAGCCCGAGAAGCCCCAGTCCGGCTTCCGGATACCCAAGTTCCTCAAGATCCCCTTCTGGGCGCAGATCCTCGGCGGTCTCGTCCTCGGCGTCCTGCTCGGCTGGATCGCCCGCAACCAGGACGTCGACTGGCTCGTCACCACCCTCTCCAAGGTCGGTGAGACCTTCATCGGGCTCCTGAAGCTCGCGGTCGCCCCGCTCGTCTTCTTCGCGATCCTGGTGTCGATCACCAACCTGCGGAAGGTCAACAACGCCGCGCGTCTGGCCAGCCGCACCCTGCTCTGGTTCATGATCACCTCGCTGATCGCGGTGGTCATCGGCCTCGCCATCGGCCTGATCACCAACCCGGGTGCCGGCACCGGCCTGACCCCCAAGGACGGCAAGGCCCCCGACCACGCCGGCTCCTGGATCGACTTCCTGACCGGGATCATCCCGACGGACGTCATCACGCCGTTCACCGAGCTGAACGTCCTGCAGATCGTCTTCATGGCCGCCGTCGCCGGTATCGCCGTCCTGAAGATCGGCGACAAGGCCCAGCCGATCCTGGAGCTCTCCGAGTCGGTCCTCGCGCTGCTCCAGAAGGCCCTGTGGTGGGTCATCAAGCTCTCCCCGATCGGCACCGTCGGCCTCATCGGCTTCGCCATCGCGGACTACGGCTGGAACCTCATCAGCAAGTACGCGACCTTCACCGCGGACATCTACATCGGCTGCGCCCTGGTGATGTTCGGCGTCTACCCGCTGCTGCTCGCGTTCGTCGCCAAGGTCAACCCGCTCCAGTTCTTCAAGGGCGCCTGGCCCGCGATCCAGCTGGCCTTCGTCTCGCGCTCCTCGGTCGGCACCATGCCGGTCACCCAGAAGGTCACCGAGCGCCTCGGCGTCCCGAAGGAGTACACGTCCTTCGCCGTGCCCTTCGGCGCGACCACGAAGATGGACGGCTGCGCCGCGATCTACCCGTCGATCGCCGCGATCTTCGTCGCGCAGATCTTCGACGTGAACCTGGGCATCAAGGAGTACCTGCTCATCGCGTTCGTCTCGGTCGTCGGCTCGGCCGCGACGGCGGGCCTGACGGGTGCCACGGTCATGCTGACCCTGACCCTGTCGACGCTCGGCCTCCCGATGGAGGGCGTGGGCCTGCTCCTCGCCATCGACCCGGTCCTGGACATGATGCGCACGGCCACGAATGTTGCCGGGCAAGTTGTAACGCCGGTGATCGTGGCCGCGCGGGAGAAGATCCTCGACCGTGAGGCGTACAACAGCGCTTCGTCCTCGCCGATCGACGACTTCGACGAGTCGCCTTCGTCGCGCGCGGTGCCTGCCACCGCCTGACGCTCTCTGGCTCGTATCAGCGCGTGCCCCCACACTCGGACAGGTGTGGGGGCACGCGCTTTTGTGCCGGCGCGCCGGCGGGGAGCTGAGCTACTTCTCCTGGTTCCAGCGGGCATTCCACCATGACGGTCGGTCGGCTGAGTCTTGAGGAAAGACGGCTGCTGTCGGCTGTCGTCGACGGCTACCGGGCGGACCATGCCGGGACCGTCATTCCGAAGGGCTCTGCTCCTCGGCGCCGACCGGCGTGATCTTGATGGAATCGATCTCGGGAGGTTTGCGCCTTCCTCGCCCGACGCTGAAGACCTCGACGTTGTCGATCACGCTGGCGACGATCGCCCGGCGACGTTCGAGGTTCTCGATGGTGTCGTCCTGCCAGACCGCCCAGACATCGGTCTCGGCACGCGACTGCCGTACGACCGTCGCGGCCTCACGTGCGCGGAGCGTCTGGAGTTCGTCGCGGAGGTGGGCCAGCGAGTCGAAGTAGTCCTCGTCCTCCATCCGGCCTGCCTTCCACCTGCCTCGCATCGCGCGAATGCGATCCTCCAGCAGGCTGATCTCGCCCGACAGATCCTCTGTTGGCGCGGGCGACTGCTGTGGCTCGCGCTGCGTCAAGGCGGCTTCTACGACCTCGTTCAAGCGCTCCTCGATCCACTCGTACTTGCGGTTGACCTTCCCGCAGCCGAGGCCCCCGCTCGGGTTGCGTTGGCCTGAGTGGCAGAACGTCCGTCGGAACGTACGTCCCTGGATGGTCGCCCACTGGACGCGCATGGTCGACTTGCAGGATCCGCACCGAAGGAACCCTGAGTACACGTGCTTCCGCTTGCCCTGGCCCGGTGCGGATGGAGTGGCGCGACCGTCCAGGACTGCCTGGACGGTCTCCCACTGCTCGCGTGTGAGCGGGGCACCGTAGATGCTGTCACCGATGTCGCGGCCCTTGTGAGTGACGATGCCTCCCGTTCGCTCGGCCCGGAAGACCCGCTTGACGGCATTGATCGTCCAGACTCCGCCCTGTGGCGTCGTCGACCCCTCCGCGTTCCAGGAGCGCGCCACGTCACCTGGAGTCTTCGGTGTGCGGTCCATGAGCATCCGGTATCCGGCACGGATGAGTGTGGCTTCCTGGTCGTCCAGCTGCCGGAAGCATGTCCCGTCCTTGAACCCGAACTGCCGCTTGCCGCCTGCGTGCGGCTTGCCCTGCTCGCGACGCTGGAGCAGGGAATTGTTGATCCGCTCCGACATCCGCTCGGTCTCCTGCTGAGCCACGGCCCCCTTGATGGTGAGGATCATGCGGCCGTTGGCTGTCTGGGTGTCCTCACCTTCTGTCGTGGCGAAGGCGAAGCCCTGTTCCTTCATCTCCTCCAGGAAGCTGGTGAGTTCGCCGATGCGGCGCGTCAGACGGTCGATGGAGTAGACGACGACACCGTCGATGATCCCGTCCCGGGCGTCCCGCATCATCTCGGCGTACCGGGGGCGGCGCTTCTTGCTCGTGGTCGAAGCCGAGATGTCGTTCTCGGGGTAGACCTTGAAGACGCCCCACTCCATGCGCTCACATAGCTCTCGGCACGCCTTCTCCTGGCGCTGGATGCCGAGTTCCTGCCCCTTGCGGTCCTTGCTGATCCGGACGTAGATCCCCACACGCTTCGGCCTGGCCATGCCCCACCCCTGGTAGCGGACGACTTGCCTGCGCACTGAACAACGTACATACACAACATGTGGTTACGGCTGTCGCCGGACAGGCGCTGGTGCCGGTCGTCGCCGCTTGACGACTTCGACGAGGCGTCGTCCCCGTCCTCGTCGCGGGCGGTGCCCGCGGCGGCCTGAGTGTTCGTGTGTCGGCCCCGTCCCCGGAATGATCGGGGGCGGGGCTTTCGCGTGGGCGGGGGGCTCATCCGGTAATCGTTCGGCGGGTTCCGTTGACCGTACGCTGACCTGTGACCGGACAGTGTGGGAAGGCGGGGGCCGTGGTGGGCGAGGCGGACGCGGCGGGTGCGGTGGGTGCTGTGGGTGGGGGGAGTGCTGTGGGTGTGAAGCGGCGGGGCAAGCAGACGCGGATGCCGCGGGCCGTGCGGGAGCGGCAGATGCTGGACGCCGCGGTGAGCATCTTCGGGCAGCGGGGGTACCGGGCCGCGTCCATGGACGAGATCGCGGAGCTGGCCGGGGTCTCGAAGCCGCTGGTGTACCTCTATCTGAACTCGAAGGAAGACCTCTTCAGCGCGTGCATACGCCGGGAGGCGGCGGCGCTGGTCGAGGCGGTGCGGGACGCGGCGGGCGCGGCGGCCGGCGAGCCCGCCGACCGTCAACTGTGGGACGGGCTCCGGGCGTTCTTCGCGCACACCGCCGAGCGGCCGGACGGGTGGGCCGTGCTGCACAGCCAGGCGCGGACCCAGGGGGAGCCGTTCGCGGCCGAGGTGGCCGCGATGCGGGAGGAGATCCTCGCGTTCGTGACGTCGTTGATCGCGGAGGCGGCGCGGTCGGCGCACGGTGACCCGTCGTTGCGGGAGCGGGAGGTCGCGGGGCTCGCGCAGGCGTTGGTGGGGGCGGCGGAGTCGTTGGCGGGGTGGGCCAACACGGATCCGTCGGTCTCCGCCAAGGAGGCGGCGGCCACCCTCATGAACTTCGCGTGGTCCGGGCTGGGGGGCCTCATGGAGGGGCGGCGCTGGGCTCCGGCCCCGTCTTCGTCGTAGGTCAGGTCGTGGTTCGTGCCTCGCCCGTGAGGTGCAACGTGCCGTCGGGGCCGCGGAGTTCGAAGCGGGACGGGCCGTGGGCGGTGTACGTCACCGTGGCGGGGAGCAGGACCGGGGCCTTGAAGTCGACGTGCGCGTGGGTCTGGGTCTGGGTCTGGGTGTGGGTCGGGGGCTGGGCGTGGGGCTCGGGCTGGGTGGCCGTGTGCTCCGCCAGGCAGCGGGCCGCGGTCCACATGCCGTGGGCGATGGCCCGGGGGAAGCCGAAGAGGCGGGCGGTGAGGGGGTGCAGGTGGATGGGGTTGCGGTCGCCGCTGACGGCCGCGTAGCGGCGCCCGAGGTCGGGGCCGAGACGCCATTCCGTGGTGTGGGTGGCCTCGGGTCGTTCCGTCCGGGGACGCGGCTTGGCTGCGGGTGCGGTGCTCGACGCTGTCTTGTGGCGGGCCAGGTAGGTGCTGGTGGACTCCCAGAGGAGTTCGTCGGCCGCTGACCTCGCGGTGGTGGTGACGGTGGCTTCGGTGCCGCGTCGGTGGGGGCCCAGCTTGGTCGTCCGTACGTCGAGTCGCATCTCCTCGGTGGGGTGCGGGGGGCGGTGCTGCGTGATGTCGATCGACGTGTGGACGAGGCCGAGGAGGGGGAGCGGGAAGTCCCGGGCGGTCATCAGACGCATGGCCAGGGGGAAGGCGAGGACGTGGGGATAGGTGAGGGGGAGGACGTCCCGTTCCCGTCCGGTGCCGGTGGCGAACCCGCAGGTGCGTTCGTAGGCGGTGAGGTGGTGGGGGTCGGGGGTGAGGGTCGTGGTGAGGCGGGTGTCGGGTGCGGTGGCGTCGGGGCGGGGGCGCTTGAAGGGGGACTGGAGGGCGGCGCGGGCGAGGGAGAGGCTGCTGCTGTCCATGCGGTGACCTTTTCTGGCGGGGGCGCCTTGGGGGTGCTGCGCCTTGGGTTCGTGTGTGGGTGGGCGGTGTTGGCGTCTGCCGGTGCGTGCGCCCTTTGTCCGTCTGTGGGGCGGGGCCGCGGGGGTATGTGCGTACTCGCCATCCCTGCGCCCCGCCCAACGGACAAAGACGCCAGAGCTGGCTCAGTGCTCCGTTCGCACATACCCCCACGTCCCCTCGGGCCGGTCGGGCGCGTGCGGCCCGGTGGGGGCCGGTGCGCCCGCGCCGCGCCCGGTGGGCAACCTGCCGCCGGTCCCTCGCTGTGCGCGGAGGCGCGGTGGGCATGCGGCCGCCCCCGCTGCGGTCGGCGGCACTGGCCGGGTAGCCGCCCCTGCTGTGGGCAGCGGCGCGGTGGGCATGTGGCCGTCCCCGCTGTGGGCAGGCGTTCCGCAGGGCGGAACGGGTGGGCACAGCCCACGGTGCCGGGTGGCGGGAAGTGTGGCTCCAGCCCCGGCGCAGCCGGACCGTGCCGGGCAGCGATCAAGGAGGCACCAAGCCCGGGGCAGGCGGGCACAGCCCCGGTGCCGGGTGGCGGTAAAGATGGCACCCGCCCCGGCGCAGCCGGACCATGCCGGGTGAGGGGAAGGCGGCGCCCACCCCGCGTGGCAAGGGTCAGGCGCCCAAGAGGCTTTGGCCGCAGACTCTGATCGTCTGGGCGTTCAGGCCGCCCTGGGCCAGCCAGGACGTCGTCTCGGCGACGTCCACCGGAAGTCCGCCCTGCGCAAGGGAGTTCATCCGTCGCCCCGCCTCACGGATGAAGAGAGGAACCGCCGCCGTCATCTTCGTCTCGATGAAGCCGGGCGCCACCGCGTTCACCGTCACCCCGTGCTCCGCGAGCGCCCGCGGCCCGAGCGCCCGGACCAGGCCGACGATCCCCGCCTTGCTGGCCGCGTAGTTCGTCTGGCCCGCGTTCCCCGCGATCCCGGCGATCGACGCCGTGGCGACGATCCGGCCGCCGGGGCGGACCGTGCCCGTCTTCAGGAGCGCGTCCGTGGTCGAGAGGACCGCCGCGAGGTTGACGTCCAGGACCGAACTCCAGCGGTCCGCGGCCATGTTGGCCAGCCTGCGGTCACGCGTGATGCCCGCGTTGTGGACGAGGACGTCGAGCCCGTCGGGCAGCGCCGCCGCTATCCGCTCGCCGGCGTCGGGCGCCGTGATGTCGAGGGGGAGCGCCGTGCCGCCGAGCCGTTCGGCCACGCGGGTCAGGTCCTCCCGGGCGCCGGGGACGTCCAGCAGCGTCACCCGGGCGCCGTCGCGGACGAGGACCTCCGCCACCGCCTCGCCGATGCCCCGCGCCGCGCCCGTCACCAGGGCGGTGCGGCCCGCGAGGGGGCGGTCCCAGTCGGCGGGGGCCGCGACCGACTCGGCGGGACCCGTCTCGATCACCTGGCCGGTGACGTAGGCCGACTTGGGGGAGAGGAGGAAGCGGAGGGTCGACTCGGCGGTGCCGATCGGGCCGGGGACGCGGACGAGCGTGGCCGTGCGGCCACGGCCGAGTTCCTTGGCGAGGGACCGTATGAAGCCTTCGAGGGCCTGCTGGGCCGCCGACTGGTGGTGGTCCGCGGGGTCGGGGGGCGTGCCGAGGACCAGGACGCGGCCGTTGTCCGCCACCGTGCGCACCACCGGGTGCAGCGCCGCGTGCACGTCGCGCAGCCCGTCGACCGTCGTCACGGCCGTGGCGTCGAGGACAACTGCCGTGGGGCGCTCGGGAGTTGTGGGCGTGGGGGAGTGGCCCGCCGCGGTGAGGAGCGTGCGGAGGTCCGCCGTGTGGGTGGACTCGCCCGCGGTGAGGAGCGTCAGTTCGCCGCCCAGCGTGGGGTGTTCGGGGGACCAGCGGCGCAGCGCCGTCGGCCGGGGCAGGCCCAGGCGGCGGGTGAGGAAGCGGCCGGGCGCAGTGCCGGTGAAGGTCAGGTAGCGGTCGGCCATTGTCCAACTCCCAGCTCGGTCGTAAATTTACTTCCGAGTAAGGTTACTCAAGGGTCAGGAGCTGGTCGAGACATGAGTCTTCCCTCTGTTCGCCGCGTCGCCGTCATCGGTGGCAGCCGTATTCCGTTCGCCCGTTCCGACGGGCCGTACGCGACCGCCTCGAATCAGGACATGCTGACCGCCGCCCTCGACGGGGTCGTCGAGCGGTTCGGGCTCCAAGGGGCCGGTGACGTCGGGGAGTTCGTCGCGGGCGCCGTACTCAAGCACAGCCGGGACTTCAATCTCGCCCGCGAGGTCGTCCTCGGCTCCGGGCTCGACTCCCGCACCCCCGCCTACGACCTCCAGCAGGCCTGCGGCACCGGGCTCCAGGCCGTGATCTCCGTCGCCAACAAGGTCATGCTCGGGCAGATCGAGTCCGGGATCGCCGGCGGGTCCGACACCGCGAGTGACGCGCCGCTCGGGGTCAACGACGAGCTGCGCAAGGTGCTGCTGGCCGCGCGGCGGGCCCGGTCGGCCGGCGCGCGGGTCAAGGCCCTGGCGCGGGTGCGGCCCGGGCATCTCGTACCGGACATCCCGCGCAACGCCGAGCCCCGCACCGGACTTTCCATGGGTGAGCACGCCGCCGTGACCGCGCGCGCCTGGGGCATCACGCGCGAGGCCCAGGACGAGCTCGCCGCGCTCAGCCACCGGCGGCTCGCGGCGGCGTACGAGCGCGGGTTCCTGGACGATCTCGTCGTGCCGTTCCGGGGGCTCGAACGCGATCAGAACCTGCGGCCCGGCTCGTCCGTCGAGCAACTCGCGCGGCTCAAGCCCGTGTTCGGGGTCCGGGCGGGCTCCGCCACCATGACCGCGGGCAACTCCACGCCGCTGACCGACGGCGCCGCCGTCGCGCTGCTCGCCAGTGAGGAGTGGGCCGCCGCGCGGGACCTCGCCCCGCTCGCGTACCTCACCGCCTGCGAGACCGCCGCCGTCGACTTCGTCCACGGGGACGTCGCCGAGGGCGAGGACGGGCTGCTGATGGCGCCCGCGTACGCCGTGCCCCGCATGCTGGAGAAGGCCGGGCTCGGCCTCGCGGACTTCGACTTCGTCGAGGTGCACGAGGCCTTCGCCTCACAGGTGCTCGCCACGCTCGCCGCCTGGGAGAAGCGGGGACTCGGGACGGTGGACCGCGCACGGCTCAACGTCGCCGGATCCTCGCTCGCCACCGGGCACCCCTTCGCCGCCACCGGCGCCCGCATCGTCGCCACCCTCGCCGCGCTCCTCGCCGAGCGCGGGCGGCCCGGACGCGGGCTGATCTCCATCTGCGCGGCCGGTGGGCAGGGCGTCACCGCCGTCCTGGAGAGGGAGTGAGGGCTGGGGGAGCTCCCCCCGGGCCCTAGTGAGTGAGCAAGTCAAGCAGCTCACTGCCCAGTTGAGTACGGCGGACCACCACGTGCTGTCCCTGCCGGCGCCGGTGGATGAGGCCGGCGTCCTCCAGTCGCGCACAGTGGTGGGACACCGTTCCGGGCGCGTAGCCCAGGGCCGACGACAGGTTCCCCATGTGGGTGGCCGCGCTGGTCGCACGGAGGATCGCGGCCCTCGCGTCGCCCAGGATGAGCCGTGCCGGGTCCCGGCGCCTCGCCCGGGGCTGCGGCGAGCGGCCGGACCAGAGCGAATCCAGGCCGGGCAGTGGGTAGCCCACCCAGGCGGTGTCCTCCCCGTCGAACGCGAACAGGGACGCGTCGCTGCCGGAGGCGACCGGCACGAGGACCAGCCGGCGCCCGAGGAGGTCGAAGTCCTCGGGGTGCTTGTCCGGCAGTTGCAGCACGGTGCCGTCGAGGCGGTAGCGCGGGCTGAGGGCGGACAGCGCCAACTCCGGGCGGCCGTAGGCCACGGAGCCGCCCACCCGCTCGGCCTCGCGGCGCAGTGCGTCGCCGGCCGCCGTCCACACCGGTGCCATGGTCTGCCAGGTGCGCTGCATGACCTGGGCATAGCCCTGGAGCCAGCGCTTCGGGTGCTCGATCACGTGCCGCCACTGCGGGGGGACGTCGCCGCCGAAGTCCGCCTCCAGGTCCGCCAGGAGCGTGTCGGCCGATAAGTCCCGCAGCTGCTCCAGATGGTGGTCCGCGGCTTCGTGGGACATGCTGCCCGTCGGCGTCAGACAGTCGGGTATGGCCGGATGCTCGGGCGCGAAGAGCGGACGCAGCGTCGCCTCGGCGTGCGCAGGAGCACCGGCGTGAACCGCCCGGCGCGCCGGGCCGGGAACGGCGTGCCGCCGCTGTCCGAACGCGTCCGCGACGAGCGAGAGCAGACTCGCCCCCGGATGCGGAACGACATGGATGCGCAGCTCGGAAAGGCTTCCGAGCTGCAACCTTGAATAGGTGTTCATTTCTTTCCCCCGTTCGTGCCGCGCGCCCCCGTCGCGCATGGCTGAACGCATCGTACGTCGCAGCCCATATCCCCGGGGTAAACGCTTTTCGAAGATCTTCAAAATGCTTGTTCCGGCATCTCGTCGACCGGCAGAGTCTAGGTATGCCGGATGCGGAGATAGCAGAGTTCATTCGTCGGGCGGGATACGGGGAGTTCCTGCCGGACACCGTGGTGACCTTCCCCGGCCGGAACCAGAACGTGGCCGGCACGACGACCGGCGGGACCGATGTCTTCGCCAAGCGCATCCGTGTCGCGGGCCGGTCGGGAGCGGGCCTTGAGCGGGCCGGGCGCTTCGAACGACTGGGCGGGGAGCTGCCCTTGCGGCACCTGCGGTGGCCGACTCCGCTGGCGAGCGACGCGAGCCGGGGAATTCACGTCACGCAGTGGCTGAAAGACAGTCGTACGGCGGCCGACGCGGTCGCCGACGGCGCATTCGGGCCCGAACTCGCCCGCAGACTGGGGCAGGCGCTCGGCGAACTGCATTCGCTGCCCGTGCCCTCCGAAAAGGTCCCCCATGAGCCATTGCCGCTGCCCGACCGGCGGTTCCTCACCACCTTGTCGATGAGCCAGTATCTGGAGAGCAGCGCAGGGCTCGTCGCCCTTTGGCGCATCGTTCAGGGGGACGGTGTGATGGCGGAATCGGTGCAGCGCCTCAGGGAAGACGAGAAACGCGCTCCGGCAGTTCCCATACACGCAGATCTGAGGCTGGATCAGATTCTCGTCGAGGGGGATGAATTGCTCCTCTCCGACTGGGAGGAGTTCCGGCGGGGCGACGGGGCCCGGGACGTGGGCGCGGTGGTCGGCGAGTTCCTCTTCCGGAGCGTCGTCGGCATCGCGGACGAGGAGTTCCCGCAGGGCGATGGCGACGCGGGGGACCCGGGCCGGGCGCACGACGAGATCATGACCAGGGGCGTACGGAGACTGGAGGAGGCCCGGCCGACACTGATCGCGTTCGCCGAGGGGTACCGGTCCGTGCGGTCGGCTCCCGACGAGGGGCTCGCGGTGCGCGCGGTCGGCTTCGCCGGCTGGCACCTCTTCGACCGCGTGATGGCCGCGGCCGCCTTCCGCTCCGACCTCTCCCCGGTGCACCGGGCCGCGGCGGGAGTGGGCCGCACCGCCCTGGCGACCCCGGCCGCGTTCGTCTCCGTCCTCGGAATGGAGGCGGTATGAGTACGACCTCCGGACCGGCAGGGACCCATGACCTGGCAGGGACGTCTGGCCCGGCAGCAACTTCCGCCCTGGCAGAGGCTCCTGGACCCGCCGAGCCCCCCGGGCTGGCCGAGATCTCCGAGGCGGTCACCGTGCGGGCGCACGACCTGACGGCGTGGGTCGCGGGCACCGAGATCCGCGCGGACAGCCTCCGCGCACTGCGCGAACGCCTCGGGGACCATCTCTACCGCACGCTTCATCAGGGCGCGGGCGAAGCGACGCCGCACCCCCGTGACCTGTCCGACGACGCCTTCGTGGCGGGCCTCAAGCGGGCGGTTCCGCACTCCGCGTGCCGCGTGCCGGCCCGACTCGCGCCCGCCGCCGCCGAGAACGGCGGCGACGAGACGACCGTCGTGCTGCAAGGGGTACGGGTGACGGTGCCCCGCGCGCTCGTCCGCACCGCGCCCCCTGTGCAAGCGGGGGAAACGGGGGGAGCAGGGGAAACGGGGGGAGCGGGGGACGGCGGTGACGTCACCGTCGAGCTGCCTGAGGGCGGCGACGTCACCGTCGAGCTCCCTCCGTGCCGTCCGGCGCTCTCCCCGGGCTTCCTGGCCGTGCTGGGCACGCGGCAGCCGCGCGGGCACGCCCCGCCCGTCCTGCGGGTCTACCTGCACATCGCCCGCCCGGAGGCGGCGAGCACGGTCTGGGGCACGGCGCTGCGCCGGCTGGAGGAACTCGGCGTGCCCTACCAGGCCAAGGTGCTCGCGCACCCGGACCGGTATCCGCGCAAGGACGCGATGGTCGTCTACCTCGGTGGGCGCACCGGGACCGCCTTGGAGGCGTTGGCCGACGTGGCGGCGGGCCCCGCGGGGGAGGGCCTGGCGCCCGCCGTCTCGCCCTTCGCCCGCCGGATCGGTCCCGGTGTCGCGATCGCCTGGGAGCCGCACCCGGACCCCGGCGCCGTCCGGCGCCTCAGCTTCGGTCAGCACCGGGCCCGCGCCTACGCCGACGGCCTCGTCGAGCACTCCCTGCACGGCACCCCGCTCGCGCGGTCGGTCGGCCGGGCCCTTCACGCGGCGGGCGCCGATCCCGGGCGTCCGTACCGCAACAGCGACAGCCCGTCTGTCGCCCCATGACTCTCCGCCCGCTGACGCCGGTCACGGCCGACGCGGGGCGGAGAACCCTGAGAAACACGGGGAAAACCGAGAAAAACCCAGAAAAACCGAGAAACAAGGAGAAAACCATGAAGATCGAGAACCCCGCCGAGTCCCTGGTGAGCGGCTACCGCACGTACACGGACGGCAACGAAGTGGCCCAGGTGGCCGGCACGGAGGGTCCGGAGACCACGGCCTCCATCACGACCGCCACGCCGGTCATCACCACCACCACGCTGATCTTCGACTGCTGAGTCGGGGAAACGCAGCTCCGGGAGGTCCCTTCGTGGGGCCTCCCGGAGCCCTCACCGAAAGGGCGCGAGGTGTCATCCGCAACGGACGAGCCCGTCGTCGTCTCCTACGGCACACGCGCGTCGACGACCCGCGTCGTACGCCGTGGCCCGCATGTCTTCCACTGGCACCGGGTCCCGGGCGAGAGCACCGTCAAGGCGACGGATCTGCCGCCGCCCGCCGTGCTCCGGCTCCTCGGGGAACTCTCCGCCGGGAGCACCGTCCGCTTCGCCGTCCCCCGGGCGACGGAGCAGCACGACCTGGTCTACGAACTGCCCGACAGCGTCAGCATCGGCTGGCACATGCTCGCCGGCGCCGCGGTACCGAAGCAGTACGCCGACGTCGCCCGCCGGGTGGGTGAGGCGGTCCGGACCCTGCACGAGCGGCCGGTACCAACGGAGTTGCCCCGGTCCGCGGCCTGGCTCGGCGGACTGACCGACTGGCTGAGCCGTCGGCCCGACGCGCTGTCGGACCGGGTCGTCCGTCGCATCGGCGCGAACCGGTGCGCGCACCTGCTCCGTTGGGCCGAGGAGGCGGCGGCCGGGCCGAGCGGCATCGTCCTGGGCACGCTGTCCCCCGGAGTCGTCGTGGCGGACCACCGCGACGGCACCGCGCACGTCCTGGTCAGCGCGGAGATGGGCCGCGGCGGACCCGAACTCGACGTCGGCGCCCTCGCGGAGGCGCTGTCGACATCGGTCACGGTCGCCCGGAACAGCGCCCACCACGGACCGGAGAACCTCGACTACGCGTCCTTGTGGGAGGCCTTCGTCGCCGGGTACGGGCCCACCTTCCCGGACGGCGACAGGGTGCGGCGCGCGGCGGTGCTCCGACGCGTGCACCGGCTGCGGAGCATGAGCGGCCACATCGGCGACAACGCCGTCCTCCACGACCAGATCGGCCTCCTGCCCGACCTCGTCGAGCAGGACGGCACACCCCTCATCCCCACACGGAGAGACTGAGACATGGGAACCCTGAACGGCCGGACCGCCCTGGTCACCGGAGGCTCGCGCGGCGTCGGCAGGGCCGTGGTCCAGCGGCTGGCCGCCGAGGGAGCGGCCGTGGTGTTCGGATACCACCGTGACACCGCCGCGGCCGACACGTGCGCGGCGGAGGTCCGCGGCGAGGGCGGGACGGCCCATGCCGTGCGGGCCGATCTCGCCGACCTCGACCAGGTCCGGCGTCTGGTCGACACGGCGGACAGCCTGCTCCACGGTCTGGACATCGTCGTGAACAACGCCGCCGACCCCGAGCAACTCGACATCGCCAAGGCCACGCAGAGCCATTACGACCGGCTCATGGCGGTGAACGCCAGAGCACCGTTCTTCGTCATGCAGCACGCCCTGGACGTCCTGCGGGACGGCGGCCGCGTCATCAACATCTCCAGCATCGCCGCGGCCATGGCCGCTCCCGGCGCCGCCGTGTACGCGGGCAGCAAGGCCGCCCTGGAGCGGTTCACCACGACGGCCGCGCAGGAGTTCGGCCCCCGCGGCATCACCGTCAACGCCATAGCCCCCGGCACCGTGGACACCGACATGCTCCGCGCGCTGCACGACGAGCGGTCCCGGCAGGCCCTCGCGGCGGTGACCCCGCTGCGGCGCCTGGGCCAGGGAGCCGACATCGCCGGGGTCGTGGCCTTCCTGGCCGGTCCGGACTCGGCGTTCGTCACCGGGCAGGTCATCCCCGTCAACGGCGGCCTGCGCTGAGGAGCCGCGGAACGGCGGTCACGGAGGGTGACCGTGCTGGACGGGCGGGGGGTCCCCGGCGCGCTTAGGGTGAGCGAGGGGCACACCCTGGGAGGTTGCCGTGCGCGGAGCCTGTGCAGTCGCCGGCGCGACCGTTCTGGTCGTCGTGGCAACGGGCGCGCCGGGACTGGCCTCGGCCGCCGATGACGGGAGCGGCCGGCCCGATCTGTCCCGGTTCTACACACAGAAGATCAAGTGGGCCGCCTGCAAGGACGACACCAAGGCCGAGGCCGAGTCCACCGGCCGCGCCAAGGACGTCAGGTGCGGGCACGTGACCGTCCCGCTCGACTACGCGAACCCGGCGGCCGGGAGCGTCGACCTCGCGATGATCCGCATGAAGTCCAGCGCGAGCGGCAAGCCGCGCGGCTCGCTGCTGCTCAACTTCGGCGGCCCCGGCGGCCCCGGCGTCTCCGCGCTCGCCATGTCGCAGAAGGAGTTCGGCTTCCTCAGCAAGGGCTACGACATCGTCTCCTTCGACCCGCGCGGGGTCGGCCTGAGCGAGCCCGTCAGCTGCGGCGACGCCGAGGAGAACGCCGACCCCACGGCCGAGGACTCCGACGACCCGGCCGCCGTCCTGGACGAGTTGCGCAAGGTCGCCAAGGAGTGCGCGGCCAAGTCCGGGCCGGTCCTGCCGCACATGGGGACCGTGAACGTCTCCCGCGACCTGGACGTCATGCGCCAGGCGCTCGGCGACAAGAAGCTCAACTACCTCGGCTTCTCCTACGGGACGCGGCTCGGCGCCGTCTACGCCGCCCAGTTCCCGAAGAAGGTCGGGCGGATGGTCCTCGACGGCGTGGACACCCTGACCGAGCCCGTCGCCGAGCAGTCCCTCGCGACCGCCGAGGGCCGCCAGACCGCGCTCGACAACTTCCTCGCCTGGTGCACCGGCAACGCCGGCTGCGTCTTCGGCACGGACTCGCGCGCCGCGCGGCACAGCATGGTCAGGCTCGTCCAGGACATGGACGAGATGCCGTTGCAGTCCCTGGACGGCCAGGAGTTCACCGGCCAGGACGTCGTCGGCGTCCTCAGCCAGGCGCTCTACAGCAGGCAGGCCTGGCCCGCGCTCTCGCAGGCCCTGGGGGCGCTGCTCGCCGACGGGGACCCGCGGGCGCTGATCCGGATGAGCGGCGGGCTCGCGAACGCGTTCCCGGGGCGGGGCGACGTACCCCTCGACAACATGAGCGCCGCCCTCATGGCCGTCAACTGCGCCGACGACCCCGACCGGCCCGACGCCGCGAGCCTGGAGAAGGAGATCGGCAGGCTCCAGGAGGAGTTCGAGGAGGCGTCGCCCGTCTTCGGGCGGTCGATGCTGATGCCCGTGCTGCTCTGCTTCGGGCGGCCCGCAGGGACCAGCTACATCCGGGACGACGTACGCGACGTGAAGACGCCGAAGCTGCTGCTCGTCGGCACGCGCGGCGATCCCGCCACGCCCTACCGGTGGACCGAGGAGACCGCCCGGCGCCTCGGCCCGCAGGCGGTCGTCCTCGACAACAAGGGCGACGGGCACACCGGCTACCTCGGCTCCCGGTGCGTGCGGGACAAGGTCGACGGGTTCCTGCTGTACGGGGAGACGCCCAAGAGCGGGAGCTCCTGCCCGGCCGACTCCTCGGAGTGAGCCGGGCCCGGGGGAACGGGCGCGGTCAGTCCTCCGGGGCGAGGGCCAGCATCGCCTTCTCGTCCGGGGTGTCCGGCTTGGCCTGGTAGACCACCATGCGCTGGCCGCCCGCCCGCGCCAGCGTCATCACCTCGTACGT
Organism: Streptomyces sp. NPDC052114; assembly: GCF_040680155.1. Lineage (NCBI taxonomy): Bacteria > Bacillati > Actinomycetota > Actinomycetes > Kitasatosporales > Streptomycetaceae > Streptomyces > Streptomyces sp. NPDC052114. The sequence goes on from NZ_JBFAWC010000010.1 coordinate 71,383, forward strand.
GAGGGTCATCGTGCCGACCTTCGGATGCGCGAACGTCTTGAGGCCGCCGCCGCGCTCGCGCACGTCGTACCGCTCCCAGATCCGCGCGAAGTCCGGTGACTTCAGCAGGAGTTCGCCGACCAGGTTGGTCAGCTGCGGCGAGTCGGTGTCGGTGCCGCCGACCGCGCGCAGGTGTGCCACCGACGTGGCGACCGTCTCCTCCCAGGGCTGGTAGAGCACCCGGCCCACGGGGTGCAGGAAGAGATAGCGGGTGACGTTGCGCTGCTCGGCGGGCCAGTCCCACAGGCCGGGGAGCAGGGCCCGGCCCGCGGCGTTGGCGGCCAGCATGTAGCTGTGCCTGCTCACCACGTACGCGGGCAGCGGGGCCAGCGCCTCCAGCATGCGCAGGGTGGACTCGCGGACCGTGTGGTCGGCCGTGGGGTGCGGCTCGGTCAGGCGGCCCGACGCCAGCTCGGCCAGGTCGTGCAGGCGGTCGTGGGCGTCGCCCGTCAGGCGCAGGGCGCGGGCCAGGGCGTCGATGACGGCGGTCGACGGGTTCGTCTCGCGGCCGCGTTCCAGGCGCGTGTAGTAGTCGACGCTCACCCCGGCGAGGGTCGCGAGCTCCTCGCGGCGCAGGCCCGGGGTGCGGCGGATGCCCGCACCGGCGGGCAGGCCCGCTTCGGCGGGGGTGACGCGGGCGCGGCGGGCGCGCAGGTAGCGGCCCAGTTCCGTGCCGGTCGCGGGCGCCGCGGGCGGTGTGCTTTCCGTCATCCGTTCATTGTCCCTGGCGGACGGCGGACGTGGGGGGCCGTGTCAGGGCCTGGAACGCGGTACCCCGGTGAGACGCGCCCTGCCACCGCGCGGGACATCGGCGCAGAGTGGATCCCGTTGCGGACGGCTCGGCCACCGTGGCCCAGGGGGTGCGAGGCGCCGGGCCGCGGCCACGGTGGCCCTGCCGTCCGCCCGTCCGCCCGTCCGCCCCTGTGCGCCGCGCTCTCCGGGGCGCCCGTGGTCGTACGCCGTCGCCCGTGGTCGTACGCCGCAGCCCGCGACACGAGCCCCGACCGCAGCTCAAGCCGGTCCCTACCGCAGCTCAGCCGGTCCCGACCGCCGCCCGCCCACCCGTCCCGACCGTCACTCCGCCCGTCCCGACCGCAGGAGTCCCCACCCCATGACCACCACCCTCACCACCCCCACAGCCCCCAGAACTTCCACCTCGGCCCCCGCCCGTTCCCCCCGCTCCTCCTCCCTCGCGCTGTTCGCCTCCCTGCTCGGCTTCACGGTCATCACCATCGACGTCACGGCCGTGAACATCGCCCTGCCCGACATCCGCGCCACCCTGCACGGGGGCATGTCGGGACTCCAGTGGGTCGTGGACGCCTACACGCTGATGTTCGCCGCGCTGATGCTCTCGGCGGGGGCGCTCGCCGACCGGGCCGGGGCCAGACGCGCGTACGCCTGGGGCGTGGGGCTGTTCACCGCCGCCTCGCTGGCCTGCGCCCTCGCGCCCGGCATCGGCGCGCTGATCGCGGCCCGCGTCGCCCAGGGCGCCGGCGCCGCCGTCGTCATGCCCGCCTCGCTCGCGCTGATCCGGCAGGCGTACGACGACCCGCGCCGCCGGGCCCGCGCCATCGCGCTGTGGACGGTGGGCGGTTCCGCGGCCGTCGCGGTCGGGCCCGTGCTCGGCGGGCTGCTCACGGAGAGCGCCGGGTGGCGCTCCGTCTTCCTGCTCAACCTCCCCGTGGGCGCGGTGATCCTCGCCCTGCTCGCCCGTACCGCCCGCTCGCCCCGCCGCCCCGCGCCGCTCGACCTCGCCGGACAGGCGACCGCCGTCCTGGCCCTCGCCGGGCTCGCGTTCGCCGTCATCGAGGGCGGGAACCTGGGGTGGACGAGCGCGCCGGTGCTCGCCGCGTTCGCCGTGGCGGCCGGTTCGGCCCTCGCCTTCAGGGCCGCCGAGAAGCGGCACCCCGCGCCCATGGTCCCGCTCACGCTGCTGCGGCAGCGGCAGGTCGGCGTCGCCCTCGCGGTCGGCTTCGCCGTGAACGCCGGGTTCTACGGCGTGACCTTCCTCCTCGGCCTCTACTACCAGCAGCTGCGCGGCATGTCGGGTGTCGCGGCGGGCCTCATGTTCGTGCCGCTCGCCGCGTTCATCACCGGCACCAACCTCGTCTCGCCGCGCGCCGCCGAGCGGTTCGGGCGGCGGCCGGTCATCGTCGTCGGGCAGGCGGTCCTCGCGCTCGCCATGTTCGTGCTCGTCCCGCTGACCGCCGACACCCCGCTGTGGCTCGTCCTGCTCCTGCTCGTCCCGACCGGCCTCGGCGGCGCGTTCGCCGTACCTGCGCTCACCGCCCAGCTCATGGACGCCGTTCCCGGCGAGCGCGCGGGCACGGCTTCCGGGCTGCTCAACTCCCTTCGCCAGACGGGCGGTGCGATGTCCGTGGCCCTCTTCGGCGCGCTGCTCGCGGGCGGCGGCGACGGGTTCTCGGTGGCGGGCATGCGGACGGCTCTGATCGTCGTCGGACTCCTGCTGTGCGCGACGACAGCCCTCGCCGCGTGGCTGCTGCCGCGGGACTGAAGAACGCTTCCGGTACGCGGAGTTGAGGAAGCCGTACGGGCAGGGCCCGCGGTCGCGCTAGTTTCGGGGCGTCGGCTGCGGGCGTTCGTGCGGAAGCGGGGTGGCGGGTCATGTCGGGGACTCGGCGGGCGGTGATGTGGACCGTCGCCGTGGCGGGCGCGCTGGCCGCGCTCGGGCTGACGCTGGTGGCGGTCCTGGTCGACCTGGACACCGCCGACCGTGCGGCGAGCCTGGTGGGCGCGGTCGCTGGACTGGCCGGACTGGGCTTCTCCGCCCACGCGTTGACGCGGCCGGGCGGAGGCGGCGGGGGTGGCGCTCATGTCGTCGTACGGGCCCGGGGGCGCGGTGCGGTGGCGGCGCGCGGGGACGTGACGGGGAACGCCTTCGGAGACAGCAGCAGGGCGGTCGGCGGGCAGCCGCCGTCGTCCGGCGGTGCGGGCTCGCCGGGCGGCACGGTCTCCGCCCGTGGCGAGGGAGCCGTGGCCTCCGGCGGTGACGTACGTGGGAACGCGTTCGGCGACGGAAGTGAGGCCGAGACGCGGTGAGTTCGGGGGAGAACGGGGAGACAGGGGCCGTTCCGCCGGCGCGGCGGCAGCGGGTCGACGTACGCGGCGACGGGGCGATCGGCGCGGGCGGCCCCGTCACGGGCAACGCCATCGGCCCCCACAGCAGCGTGACCCACACCCACACCCACACGCACGTCGGGCAGCAGATCGTCGTGCGGCAGGCCCCGCCGCTCCCGGGCCCGCCGCAGGTGTCCCCCGAGGAGGTCGACGCGGCCCTGTGCCAGTACGCGACCCGCGTGCGCGAGTGCTACGGCCGCCTCGACCTGGACGTCCTGATCCCCACGGAGGAGGGCGACCATCCGCCGGTCGAGCTGAGCGCGGTGTTCGTGCCGCCGCTCGTCCGGGCCGACCCGCCGCCGGTGGAGCTGCCCCGCGACCTCGTCAACCGCCTTCTGGAGTCCGGGGAATGGCCCGCCGAGCTGCTCCCGCCGGATCTCGAACCGGACCCGCGGACGCTGGAGCGCGCCCGGCGGGCCTACCTGGAGCGGCCCGTGCGGGAGGTCCTCGACGTCCTCGCCGCTCCCGGGGCGGATCGGACGGTGCTGCTCGGCGACCCGGGCGCGGGCAAGTCGACCCTGGCGCACCTGGTGGCGCTGGCCCTGACGGGCGGCACGGCGCCCGGGCCCCTCGCACCGCTCGTGGGCCGCGTCCCGCTGGTCGTGGAGCTGCGCGAGTACGCCGCCGGGCCCTGGCGGGACCGTACCTTCGAGGACTTCCTCGACCACCTGCACCGGGCGAAGGGCCTGGCGCCGCCCCGCCCGGTGCTGGACCGGCTCCTCGCCGAGGGACGGGTGGTGGCCGTCTTCGACGGGCTCGACGAACTCTTCGACCCCGCCGCGCGCGAACAGGTCGCCCACCGCATCGCCGACTTCGCGAGCCGTCACCGGTCGGCCGGGGTGCGGGTGGTCGTGACCTCGCGGGTGATCGGATACCAGCGGGGCGTCCTGGAGCGCGCCGACTTCGCCCACCACATGATCCAGGACCTGAGCGTCGAACAGATCGGCCGCTTCGCGCGCCAGTGGTACGCGACCGCGTGCCCGCACGACGCGGAACGGGCCGAGCGGCTGTGCCGCCGCCTCAGGGAGGCGGTCGACCACTCGCGTCCGGTGCGCGAACTCGCGGGAAATCCGCTGCTGTTGACCATCCTGGCCATCATCGGCCGCCGCCGGGAGCTGCCCCGCGACCGGCAGGGCGTCTACCGCCACGCGGTCGCCGTCCTCGTCGCCCACTGGGACGAGCACGCCAAGCACCTGCGGGCGCCCGCCGACGCCGAGACCCTCGCGTACCTCGGCGACGAGGACCGGCACGAGCTACTGCGCCTCGTCGCCCGCCGGATGCAGGACGGCCGGGGCGGCATCGCGGGCAACCACATCCACTCGGACGAACTCCTCGCCACGTTCAGGGCGTACCTGTGCGAGCAGTACGAACTGCCGGTCGCGCAGGCCGTGGCGGCGGCGCGGACCATGGTCCGGCAGTTCCGGGAGCGGAACTTCATCCTGAGCCACTACGGGAGCGGGGTGTACGGATTCGTGCACCGGGCGTTCCTGGAGTACCTGGCGGCGGAGGACATCGACCGGCGGTACACGCGACAGCGCGCCTGGGGGCGGGAGGAGTTCGTCGAGGAGATCTTCGCCCGGCGCGCGGCGGATCCGGCCTGGCACGAGGTGCTGCTGCTCCTGGCCGGGCGGATCGGCGAGCCGGAGGCCGCGGCGGCGGTCGACCGCCTGCTGGACCTGCACCGGCACCGGACCGCCTGGACCGACTCGCGGTTCCTCGTGCTGGCCGTCCGCGCGCTGGCGGAGGTGCGGCGGGTCGGGCCGCTGGCGGCGCAGAGCAGGGCGGTCGTCGACGCGGTGATCGCGGAGCTGGAGGGGGTGGCGCCCGACAGCGACGACCTGCCCGAACTCGACGACGCCATCACGGCGTTCGGCTTCTTCTCGCCGCACTGGAGCGGCCGGTCACGTCTTCTGCGGTGGTTCCATCTGCGGGGGCAGTACGCGCGGGCCGCGGAGGTGTCCATACGCATCGCGTGCGCGCTGTACGCGGGGGACGCGCCGCTCCGCGTCATGGCGGTGCACGGCCATACCCCGCAGGTGCAGGGCGAGGCCCTGCGGCACCTGGCGCGGCGGTGGGACGGCGAGGCCGCGACATGGGAGCTGATCCGCGACCGGGCCGTCGGCGACCGGGCCGCCGACACCCGCAAGGAAGCCCTGCGGATCCTGGTCGAGCACCGGTGGGACGAGGCCGCCACGCGCGACCTGGTGAGGGAGCGGGCGGTCGCCGACCCGAGCGAATGGGTGCGCGAGTCCGTGCTGTCCGCGCTCGTCGCCGCACCGGTGCACGACGAGTCCGCGACGGTCGCCCTGCTGCGGGACCGCGTCACGGCCGACCCCCATCAGCGCGTCCGTGGCGCGGCGTTGCGGGCGCTGGCCCGGCTGCGGACGGACGACGAGACCTTGCGGCTGGTCCGGTCCGAGCTGGACGCCGCCGCCGATCCCGGGGTGCGTTCCTCGGCCCTGCGGGCGCTGGCCCTGTGCTGGGGCACGCACTTCGCCACGCGCGACACGGTCGCCGACGTGGCCGTCCGGGACCCCGCGAGCCATGTCCGGGGCGCCGCGCTGTTCCTGCTGGACCGCGGCTGGGGATGGCAGCGCGCCACCGTGGAGCTGCTGTACGCCCGTGCCGTCGCCGACCCGTCCGACATCGTGAGGTCGCAGGCGCTGCACTTCTTGATGGCCACCCGGCACAGTGGTGTCCGCTCCCGCGAGCTGGTGGGCGACCGCCTGTGGCACGACCCGTCCGAGTACGTCCAGGAGAGCGTTCTGCTGCGGTGGATCGTGCGTCCGGAGGAGGGCGACCCCGAGTGGCGGCTGCTGCGTGATTGCGCGCTGCACAACGAGAGCGGTGATCTGCGCCAACTCGCGCTGCTCGCCGTGCGCGACCGGTTCGGGGGCGACGCCGCCGCGCGGGAGCTGCTGCGCGACCGGGCCCTCGACGACCCCGATGGCTCCGCCCGGGCCTCTGCCCTCCAGCTGTTCACGGAGCTGTGCCACACCGAGGAGTCCACCTGGGAGGTGGCCCGGGACCTGGCGGTCGAGGCGCCTCACGGTCTCGCCCGCGAGGTGGCCCTGGAGCAGCTGGCCCGCTTCCGTGGCGAGGACTCCGATACCTGGCGGCTGGTCGGGGACCGCGCCGTCACCGACCCGGACCAGGACGTCCGGTGCGTGGCGGCGCGGCTGCTGACCGGCCGGGACGACGCGGGGGACCTCCTCCGCGCCCGTGCCGTCGAGGACCCGGCCGCCTCGGTCCGGCGCGCGGCCCTGGAGGCGCTCGGCCGCCTGCCCGGCTCCGCGGCCGGCGGCTGGGAGACGGTCGCAGGTCTCGCCGTCTCCGACCCCGACGAGGGCGTACGCCGCCTCGCCCTCGGTCTCCTCGGGGCCCAGCGGGGTGCGGACCCCGGCACGCACGACCTGTTGCGCGACCGTGCCCTCCTCGACCCCGAGCCGAAGATCCGCCGCTCGGCGCTGCGCTGGCTGGCCGTCGCCGACGCGTCCGACGCCACCGCCGAGGCCGCGCGCGACCGGGCCGTGGCGGACCCGTCCGCCGATGTCCGCATCGCCGCGCTCCGCGTCCTGGCCTTCGGCCGGCCCGCGGATCCGGGGACGCTGCCGCTGATCAGGGAGCGGACCGGGGCCGACGCCGCGCCGGAGGTACGGGAGGAGGCGGTCCGTGCCCTCGCGGCGGCGGAGGCGCAGGCCGTGGACGCGGGGTCCGGCTAGACGCGGGGTCCGGCTAGGGGGCGGTCACCCGGCGCAGTGCCGCCCGGCCCGCGTGGCCCCAGGTCACCTTGCCGCCGGGCAGACCCTGATCACCCTTGCGGCCGACGGAGAGCAGGCCGAGGCTGGTGCAGACCGCCCAGCCGCGGGCGCGCAGGACCGTCGCCTCGTCGGCGCGGCCGTACGCCGCGAAGAAGCGGTCCGTCGCGCCCGCGGGCAGCAGCAGCCAGGCCGCCGCGAGGTCGGTCGCCGGGTCGCCCGCGCAGAGTTCGCCGAAGTCGATCACGCCGGAGAGGGTGCCGTCGGTGACGACGACGTTCGCGGGGTGGAGGTCGCCGTGCAGCCACCGCGGCGGTGCCTCCCACTTGGGCGCCGTGAGGGCCGCGTGCCACACGTCGCGGGCGCCCGGCGGGACGCCTTCCGCCGCGAGCTCCCGCAGCCCCTCTTCGACCGCGTCGGCGTGGAGCTCCAGGGGCACGCCCCGCGTCTCGGCGGCCGGGGCGTCGTCCGGGGCGGGCGTGTGGAGCGCGCGGAGGAAGGCGGCGAGGGCGTCCGCCGCGTCCTCCGGCCGACTGACCGGCGTACGGTCGGCCGGTTCGCCCGGCACCCACTTGGCGACCGTCCACGGCTTGGAGAAGCGGTCGGACGCCTCACCGAGGTGGAGGGGCGTCGGCACGGGGAGCGGGAGCCCCGGGGCGAGGGCGGGCACCCAGCGGTGCTCCTTGCGGAGCAGCTCGGGGGCGCGGTCGGTACGGGGGATCCGTACGGCCAACTCGTCGCCCAGCCGCCAGAGTTCGTTGTCCCAGCCTCTGACGGCCGGGCGGATGCGGAGGTCGGACAGGTGCGGGTACTGGTCCTTGAGCAGGGCCCGTACGAGGTGCTCGTCGATATCGGCGCCGTCCCCCATGTCAGGCCGCCGCGTACGTGAGGAAGGGGGACCAGGTGGTGGGGGCGACGGGGCAGGAGCCCGCCTCGCCGCCGCTGTGACTGGACGTGGACCATGTGAGCTGCTCGGTGTTCATGGCGCTCCCGGCGTCTTCTCGATCAGGGCCAAGGACTCTTGGGCGTTGCGTGCCTGCGAGCGAAGAATGCCATCTCGCCGACGCCTCTCCGGCACCTGGGGCCTCACCGAACACGCCCTCGGCAAGGCCCGTTTGGGCCGTGCCGCGGTCCGAGGGCGAGGGCGGGAGGCCGTCCCGTGGCCCGGTGCGGTCATGGGGGCGTGGCACGCCCAGGCGTGTGGGGCGGGCACGGCCGTCGGCGTGCCGCTCAGCCGTCGCCGGACAGCCGTCGGCGGGCCTTCGTCGAGAAGGGCACCTCGTGGACCGAGTTGCGGGAACCCGGCGGCGGCTGCACCCGGCCCGCCGCGTCCGTCGCGCGGGAGCGGACCGTGTGCGGGCCCGGTCCGAGCGTGCGGCGCAGGGAGAAGCCCTGCCAGGTCGGCTCGGCGCCGAGCACGTCGAGCGTGGCGGGCTCCCACGGGCCGCCGTCGACGGAGACGTCGAGCCGGACGATCTCCGTCGTGCTCCAGGCGCGGCCCCTGAACGTCACGGTTCCCGGCAGCAGTTCGGCGTCCGGCGCGGGCGAGAGGATCTTGCTGTTGACGTCGACCTCGCGCACCGGCCGCGGGGTGTCGTCGCCCGGCGGTGTCCGTGTGTAGAACGTCGTCGTGAACATGTGCTCCGGCCGCTCGTCCGTCAGGACGATCCGCGTCAGCCACTTCACCGAGTTCGTGCCGAACATGCGGGGGACCACGGCGCGCAGCGGGTGGCCGTGGCGGGCCCGGAGCGGCTCGCCGTTCATGCCGTGGGCCAGGAACACCGCGCGGTGGGCCGTCTCCAGCGGGAGGTCCTTGAGGTAGGAGAGGGCGTCCTGCCCCTGGAAGGACCCCGTGTCGGCGCCCTCGAGGACCACGTGCCGGGCGGCGGGCAGCGGGCGGGCGCGGTCCAGGAGCGCGGCGAGCGGGAAGCCCGTCCACTCCACGTTGGCCACCGCGCGCGTCGGCACGTCGGGCCGGAACGGGCTGCCGAAGCACTCGTGGACGGCGGTCAACTGCCGGGCGGGCAGCGCGAGTACGGCGGGCAGGTCCAGGCGCAGGGGCCGCTCGACCAGGCCCTCCACCGTCAGCGTCCAGGTGTCCGCGTCGATCTCGGGGACGCCCATGTGGGTGCGTACGAAGAGGTTGTCGACCGGCGTCACGAAGTCGGGGCCGGGTGCCGGGTCGGCGTGGGAGGGGTCGCCCGGCGGAGGAGTCAGGGGCGCGGCGGGGGACGCCGGTGAGGCGGGTGCGGGCCGCGCGGACGGAGTGGACTGCGGGGTCATCGGGCGGCTCCCTCTCCTGGGCCCTCCGGTTCCGCCCCCGGCTCCGACGCCGGCTGCCACGGCCGCGCGTCGGAATCCTTCATGGCCAGGACGAACAGGGCCAGCAGTGCCAGGGACAGGAGCGTGGGCGCGACGAGCACGGCGAGATTCCCCCCGGTTTCTCGAAAGGTCCCGCGCGGGCGTGCGTGAGCCCGCGCGGACCCGTGAATCCCAAGATCCTAGGGGCGGCGGCACGGAGCCGCCTACTCCTTTTCGACGGGTCAGCCAGGTGAATCCGGGCCCCGCCCCCGCGAGCCGCCCCGCCCCCGCCCCGCGCGCCCTCCCATGTGGACCGGGACACCCGCCGGTATCCGGACCCGAGGAGGCACCCTCCGATGTCCCGCCCCAGCCACCCGCCCAGGCGAAGAACCACCCGCTCCACCGCGACCGCCCTGACCGTCCTCGCGGTCACCCTCGGCCTCGCCGCGCCCACCGCCGCCGCGCCCCCGCCCGGCACCGACGACGAGCGCGACCCCTGGGTCGTGCGGACCGCCTCCGTCGAGCTGCGCCGCGCGCACTTCGCGTACCTCTGCGACCGGCCCGAGGCGGGGCCGCCGCAGGAGTCGACGCTGACCTTCTTCCCGTACGACGTGACCGCCCGCGTCGTCGAGGACCACTCCATGGACGACGGCGAGGGCACCATCTCCTGGGAGGGGCACGAGGTCGGCCACCCCGACCACCAGGTGCGCGTCGAGGTCACCAACGCCTGCGCGGGCGACGACAGCGGCAAGCCGATCGCCCTGGAGGGCTTCGCCGACCTCGGGCCCCGGGGCGCGTACGCCGTGCATCCCGCCGAGGGGCGGCCGAGCACCGCCGTCTTCGAGGAGTGGGACCTCTCCAAGCTGCCCAGGGACACGGCGGACGACACGGTCGACTCCGGGGACAAGGCGGGCCGGGTGCCCGGCCGCGCGAGGCCCGACCGGGCCGGGCCCGCCGTCGTCGACGTGCTGCTCCTGTTCACGCCCACCGAGGCGGCGAAGGCGCGCGGCGACCTGAAGTTCCGCAGTCTGCGGGCGACCGCCTCCACCATCGAGACCCGCATGAACCGCGCCCTGTCGGACAGCGGCGTGACGGCGAGCATCGACGTCGTGCACGTCCAGGAGGTCACCGGCTTCCGGGACGCGGCGGCGGAGAAGGACCCGGGCACCATGCTCGACCGCCTGTCCGACCCGAAGGACCGGAAGATCGGCGCCACCGCGGCGGCGCTGCGCGAGCAGCACGCGGCCGACACCGTGCTGGTCCTCGCGGACAACGGCGGCAGCGGCCTCGCCCACCGCCCCGACGCGCCGGGCCCCGGCACCGACGACCAGGCCTTCGCCGTGGAGGGCATGGAGGCCATCCTCACCGACGGGGTCAGCCACGAGATCGGCCACAACCTCGGCCTGGACCACGACCGTTGGACGCTCCGCAACGACAAGTACGGCCGGGGCACGCCCAGTACGACGTACCCGTACAACACCGGCTGGATCACGCCCGACCAGAAGTACTCCACGATCATGGCGTACGAATGGAACTGCGCGGCGGGCAAGAAGTGGTGCGAGCAGGTCAACCAGTACGCCAACAGTCGCAACCGCTACGACGGACAGCCCCTCGGCGACCGGGACAACGACCAGACGCGCGTCCTGCGGGAGACCACCCGCCTGGTCGGCGACTACCGCACCCCGGCCGCGCCGCGCCCCCGTCACACCCTCACCCTGGGCTCGTCGCCCGGGAAGGGCGGCACCACGCGGGCGTTCGTCTGGGGGCCCTACAAGAGCGGGACCCGGGTGGTCGTGCGGGCGTATCCGGCGGCCGGGTACACCTTCGCGGGCTGGACCCTGGACGGCAGGCCGCACTCCAACACGGCACGGGACATGTCGCTGGCCATGAACGCCGGACACCGCCTCGTCGCCCGCTTCGCGCCGCCGAAGCCGCCGTGCGCGAAGATGCCGACCGGCGGGTTCCGCAAGAAGTGGGAGCAACTGGGCGGTGCAAAGGGGCGGTTGAAGTGTCCGACGACCGACCGTCGCGCCCTGCCGAAGGGCGGCGGCTTCCAGCACTACCAGGGCGGCTCGCTCTACTACTCGCCCAGCACCGGCATGCAGCCCGTGTGGGGCGCCTTCCGCACCGCGTGGCAGAAGCGGGGCTGGGAGCGCGGCAGGCTCGGCTACCCGAGGTCGGGCGAGAAGCGGGTCGACGGCGGGCGTGACGTGCGCCAGTGGTTCCAGGGCGGCACGCTGACCTGGCACGCCAAGACCAGGAAGGTCACGGTGAAGTACGGGAAGTAGCCGATCCCGGCAGGACGGTCGGGGCGGCCCCCCACGGGCCGCCCCGACCGTCCTGCCGCGCCTAGCAGTTGCCGCGTGCCGGCTTCCCGGCGAACCGGTCCGCCAGCCACTGCGCCGCCAGCGGCGACTGCGTGATCACGCCGCTGACGTGCTCGCCGACCGGCACCGTGTGCCACTCCACGTCCGCGCCCCGCGCGCACCAGTCCGCCCGCACCTGCTTGCCCACGCCGTACGGGATGAGCTCGTCGGCGAGCGCGTGGTACAGGTACACCGGCGCGTCCGGCTTGTGCGTGCCGACCTGCGACTGGCGCAGGCGGTTCTGCCAGTCGGGCTGGTCGAGGGGGTTCTTCGTCGTCATCGAGTCGACCGACTTGAAGGAGCCGAGGACCGCGCCGTCCGCCACGCAGGTGTTCTTCAGGGCCCCGAGCAGCGTCCGGCCCGCCGTGTTCAGGTAGGAGTCGAGCCTCAGCTCGGGGAAGGCCGCGTTCTGGCCGATCGCCGCCATGAAGATCAGGCCCGAGCCGTACGAACCGTCGTTGGCCTTCGCGACCTTCAGCAGGTCGCCGGGGACGCCGCCGGTCGCCGTGCCCTTGACGTCGAGTTCGGGGGCGTAGGAGTCGTGCAGCTCGGCCGCCCACGACGACGCCTGGCCGCCCTGCGAGTAGCCCATGATGCCGACCGGGGTGTCCTCGCCGAGGCCCGCCTCTGGCAGGTGGATCGCGGCGCGGGCCGCGTCCAGCATGGCGTGCCCCTCGGCGCGGCCCACCGTGTAGGTGTGGTCGCCGGGGGTGCCGAGGCCCTCGTAGTCGGTGACGGCCACCGCCCAGCCGCGCAGGGTGAGCTGCTGGATGAGGTTGGCCTCCAGGGTGGTGCCCCGGGGGAATCCGGCGCTGGGCGCGCAGTGGTCGCCGACGCCGACGGTGCCCACGGCGTAGGTGATCAGGGGGCGCGGGCCCGTGCGGCCGTCCTGGGGCACGATGACCGTGCCGGAGACGGTGTCGGGCTCACCCGTCGCCGTGGTCGAGCGGTAGTGGATCTTCCAGGCCTTGGTGTTCGTCGGCTGGCCAGGCAGGGGATGGAAGCTGCTCGGCTCGGCGCTCACGACGTCGCCGGGGGACCCGGTGCCGGCGTCTTCGGCGGCGTGGGCGGCGAGCGGGGTGACGGCCGACAGGCCGAGCGCGGCGGCCACCGCCCATGCTCCGAGACTGGTGCGTGTGTGCATGCGGCTCTCCCAACTGTCCTCAGGGACCGGGGTGTTCCGGCTTCGACCGTAGTGACCGGCCAGTAGGGACGGGGCTGACCGGGACGCTCACCTTCGTTGACCCCGGCTCGCAGGTATCCAGGTGGCCGCACCGGCGCTACGTTCCTTGTGGGGGAGCCGCGGGCTCGGGACGACGGGGGGAGCCGCGGGCCCGGGACGATGGGGGTGCGGCGATGCCCGGTGACGCCATGACAACGCTTGCGGCCGCGGGAGCGGCGGCCGTCGCGCGATGGCCCGGTGGTCCGGCCGGTGCGGCCCCGCCCGCGAAGGGGCCGCACCGGCCCGCACGGCCCGCACGGCCCGCTCGGCCCGCTCGGCCCGCCCGGTCCGCACGGACGCGAACCTCGCCGGTGCCGAGGGCGCGCCGGGCCGTCGCCGGGAGCGTCGTGGACCACGGCCGCCCCGTCAGCACGCGCCGCCGGCCCCGGTGACCTCCCGCCCGCCATGTCGCAGGCCGCCGCCCGCCTCCTGGAGACCGGGCCCGGCCGCGCCGCCCGCGTCGGGACCGCGTGCGGCGCCCCGCGCCTCTCCCCCGTCCTGATCGGCCGCGGCCGGTACCTCCCCGAAGACCGCGGGAACCCGCCCCTCGACCCCGAACGGAGTTCCACCATGCCGGAAGAGACCAGCCCGCGGCGGCCCGCACGGTTCGAGCAGGCGCTCGCGTGCTTCCACGAGGCGCGCGACCTGACCGACCCGGAGGAGTCGCCGGGCGTCTACGGCGTCATCCTGCACGACATCGCCGACACCTACCGCGACGCCCACGACCTCAAGGAGGCCGCCGAGCACTTCCGGCAGTCCGTCTCGTACAAGAAGCGGGCAGGCAACCCCAGCGACCTCGCCACCACGATGACCGCCCTCGCCAACACCCTGGTCACGATGCGGGAGACGGGCGAGGCGCGGGAGGTGCTCGGGGAGCTCGCCGCCGAGGTGCCGGACATCGAGGACGTCGAGCGGCGCGCGGCCGTCTTGCACAACATGGCGCTCACGTACGAGGAGTTGGGCGACCGGGGCGTGGAGGGTGCCTACGCCGAAGGGGTCGCCGCCTGTCAGGCCGTGCTCCGCCTCGTCGACGGCGAGAGCGACCCCGGCTGGTACGCCACCGTCCTCAAGGACATGGGCGACGGCTACGACGCCCAGGACCTGCTGCCGCAGGCGCACGCCGCCTACGAGGAGGCCGTGCGGTACACGCGGCGCATCGAGGGGAGCTCCACCTCGCTGATCACCGTGCTGATCGCGCTCGGCCGCACCAGCAAGCGGCTCGGCAAGGTGGAGGGGGAGACGCAGATGCCCGGCGGCGGGGGCTCGGTCAACGGCGCGGTGCTCGAAGGACCGCCGCCTCAGCCGCCGGGCCCGCCCCCCGGGGCACCGGCGGACGTGCCGCCGTCCGACGCGGTCGACGACCCCGACGCCTCCCCGGGGGACCGCGAGGAACCGTAGGCGGGCAGGGCGGCGCCGGAGTGCTCCGTCTCCGTGCGGTACGCCCCCGGGGTCGTCCCCGTCCACCGCCGGAACGCCCGGTGGAAGGCCGTGTCCTCGGAGAAGCCGAGGCGCGCCGCGAGCTCCGCGATCGGCTCGCCGCCCTCGGCAAGACCGGCGATCGCCGCGTCGCACCGCACCGCGTCCTTCAACTGCTGGTACGACGTGGACTCCTCGGCGAGGCGGCGGCGCAGCGTCGCCGGGCTGACCGCGAGCCGCGCCGCGATCTCGCCGAGGGAGGGCAGCCGCGGCGAGGAGCGCAGCGAACGCGCGAGGACGCGGCGCACCTGCTCGGCGACCGTCGTGCCGTACTCGCGCCGGGTGAGCAGCTCGAAGGGCGCGCCGCGCAGCATCTCGTCGAGCGCCGCCTCGTCCCTGACCAGCGGGGCGTCCAGCCAGTGCGCGGTGAAACCGGCGCCGGTGCGCCCGGCGCCGAAGCGGACGGGGCAGCCGAAGAGCACCTCGTACTCGTCCTTGTGCGGAGGCGGCGGATGCCCGAACTCGGCCCAGCGCAGCGGGATGCGGCGGCCGATCAGCCAGCTGCACAGGCGGTGCCAGATGATGACGAGGCACTCGGCGAGGAAGTAGTCCTGGTCCAGTTCGTTGCGGACGCCGAACACGGCCTCGTCGCCGTGCCGTTCGAGGACGAGGTCGGGTCCGCCGGGGAACAGGCCGTAGAAGGTGACGCCCCGCTGCACGGCGGCGCCGAGGTCGCGGCAGCCCAGCGAGGCCCGGCACATCATCGCGAACGTCCCCGGTCTGCTGACGGCGGCGCCGAGGCCCAGGAACTCGTCCTGCGTGGCGCGGTACAGCTCGCGGAAGAGCCGGACGAACTGCGGGGCCGTGACGCGGGCCCGGTCGTCGCCGAGGAGCAGCGGCGGGATCTCCGCGCCCCGCAGCAGCGGCACGGTGTCCACGCCGTGCCGCTCGGCGCCGCGCAGCACGGCCCGCACATGGTGCACGGTGATCGTCCGCCTGGCCATGTACACGACGGTAGCGCCGGGCTGAGCGCGCAGGCCAGCGGTGGTGACGCTTCCCGTCATCCCGTGTCCGTGGTTCGCTCCTTAGCGTCGTGCGTATGGAGCGGAAGAGTGCGGAGGACTGCATGCGGGATGCGGGCGAACTGCCGCCGACCCTGGCCCTGTTGACCGAGTGGGCGGCCGACCGGCACGGTGATCTGCCGGCCCTGCGCTTCCGGCGCGCCGGGGTGTGGAACGAACTGTCGTACGCCGGCCTCGGGGACGCCGCGCGCCGGGTGGGCCGGGCCCTGCTCGCGCTCGGCGTGCGCCCGGACGACCGCGTGGCGATCCTCGCCGAGACCCGGCCCGAGTGGACCTGCGCCCACTTCGGGGTCCTTGCGGCGGGCGCGGTCGTGGTCCCCGTCTATCCGACGGCGGGCGACGAGGAGGTCGCCTGGGTCCTCTCGGACTCGGGCGCGGCGGTGGTGATCTGCGAGGACGCGGCCCAGGCGGCGAAGGTCGAGCGGCTGCGGGGGCGGCTGCCCGGGGTGTGGCACGTGGTCCTCATGGGCGAGGAGCCGGGCGAGCTGGCCGGGACGGGCGAGCTGGTCGGGCTGGGGGAGTCGGGTCAGCTCGGCGAACCGGCCGCCAACGGAGCGCTGTTGGCCCGCGCCGAGGCCCGGCGCCCCACCGATGCGGCCACCATCATCTACACCTCGGGCACCACCGGGCTCCCCAAGGGCTGTCTGCTCACCCACGGGAACCTGCGGGCCGTGCAGGCCGCCACCGTGCCGCTCATCGAGGGCGGGCCCGGCGACTCGACGTACCTCTATCTGCCGCTGGCCCATCTGCTCGCCCAGCTCATCGAGTTCACGACCCTCATCGAGGGCGGCGCGCTCACGTTCTTCGGCGGGCGCGTCGAGGACGTCGTCGCCGAGCTGGCCGAGGCCCGGCCCACCCATCTGCCGTCCGTACCACGGCTGTTCGAGAAGATCCGGTCGGTGGTGCTCTCGCTCGCCGAGGCGCAGGAGGGCGGGCGCGAGCGGTTCGAGGAGGCCGTCCGCATCGGAGTCCTCGCCGCCGACGGCGTGCTGCCCGACGAGCTGCGCGACGCGTACGAAGCCGCCGACAAGGCGCTGTACGGCCTGGTCAGACAGGCGCTCGGCGGGCGGGTGCGCTGGGCGGTCACCGGCGGCGCGCCCATCGGCCCGGACACCCTGGACTTCCTGCGGGCCTGCGGCATCGCGGTCTACGAGGGGTACGGCATGACGGAGTCGGCGGGCGTCCTCACCCTCAACCATCCGGGTTCGGTGCGGCACGGGACCGTCGGCCGTCCCGTCGACGGCGTGGAACTGCGCATCGCGGACGACGGGGAGGTCCTCGCGCGCGGCGCCATGGTCTTCCCCGGCTACCACAACAACCCGGAGGCCACGCGCGAGACCGTCGACGACGAGGGCTGGCTGCACACCGGTGACCTGGGGGTCCTCGACGAGGACGGCTTCCTGTCGATCACCGGCCGCAAGAAGGACCTGATCATCACCTCGGGCGGCAAGAACCTCACGCCGTCGCTGAGCGAACTCGCCGTGCAGAATTCGCGGTTCGTCTCGCGCGCGGTGATGGTGGGGGACCGGCGGCCCTACCCGGTGGCGCTGATCACGCTGGACGCGGAGGAGATCGCCGGGTGGGCGGCGCGGGAGAAGGTGACGCTCGCCGAGCCGCACTCCCGTGACCCCCGCGTGCGTGCCCTGGTCCAGGAGGCCGTGGACGCCGCCAACGCGACGGTCTCGCGCCCGGCCCGCATCCGCGGATTCGCCGTCCTGGACGAGGACTTCACGGTGACGGACGGGCTGCTCACGCCGAGCCTGAAGGTCCGCAGGAAGGCGGTGACGGAGCGGTACGCGCAGGTCGTGGACGCGCTCTACGACGCGCTCCACGACGCGGGCCACGACACGATCCACGCGGAGGCCGGGGAGCCCCGTGACCGGAGCGGGGCCATGGAAGCCCCCTGATCGGGGAGGGGCCACGGAACGCCCGTGACCGCGGCGGGGTCACGGGCTACGGAACCCCCGCAAGCCGCAGCAGCGCCGTGGCCGCCGCCGCGCCGATCACGACCACGGCGAACGGCGCCCTGCGCCAGGCGAGCGCCCCGCCGACCAGGACCCCGGCGGGCCTGGCCCACCCCGCGAACCCCTGTCCTTCGGTGAGCGCGCCGGTGGCGAGCAGCGCGACGAGCAGGACGGTGGCGCCGACGGTCAGCAACTCCTGCACGCGGGCGGGGAGTTCGACGCGGCCGTGCAGGACGGGCCCGGCGAGCCGGAAGGCGTACGTGCCCGCGGCGAGGGCCAGGACGCAGGCGAGCGTGGCGTTCACGCGGCGCTCCTCGGGTCGGCGGGGCGGGGGCGGCGGGGCCCGCGGCGGGCCGCGAGCAGGCCGAGCAGGGCGAGCAGCACCGGCACCCCGGCGGGCAGCAGCGGCGCGGCGAGCACCGCGACGACGGCGCCGGCCGCCGAGGCCCGTCGGGCGGCGCTGTCGGCGCGCAGCGCGGGCAGCACCAGCGCGAGCAGCACCGCGGGGAACGCGGCGTCGAGTCCGAACCGGTCGGTGTCGCCGAGCGCGGATCCGGCGAGGGCGCCGACGAGCACGCTGAGGTTCCAGGCGACGAACAGGCCGATGCCGGATATCCAGAACGCGGCCTTGCGCTGCGTGCTCCCCTTCTGGGCGAGCACGAACGCGGCGGTCTCGTCGGTGACGAGGTGCGCGCCGATCAGCCGCGCCGCCCAGGACCGCCCGAGGTCGTCGGCGAGGGCCAGACTGAAGGCCGCCGTACGGGAGTTGAGCAGCAGCCCGGTGGCTGCGGCGGCCACCGGGCCGCCGCCCGCGGTGAGGATACCGACCGCGCTGAACTGGGCGGAGCCCGCGTACACGAGCAGCGACATGACCACCGGCACCCAGAGCGGCAGTCCGCCCGCGACGGCGATGGCGCCGAAGGAGAGGCCGACGACCGCGTCGGCGAGCCAGACGAGGGCGATGTCGCGCAGGACGCCCGGAGGCAGCTGGGAGAGGCGGACGACACCCTCGTCCGTTCGGTGTGGCGGGCTTTCTGTTCGGTGTGGCGAACGCATGGGTCGTAGGATGGGGTCGATGGGGTGCGTTCGTCAAGCCGAACGATCGGTCCCCTGCAGCGAACGCACGGGGAGAATCAGGAGCGAACGACGTGACGACCGACGGGTCCCGCATGCCCCGCGAATGGGTCGCAGCGGCCCTGCGCCGCGAGCGCGCCAGGGCCGGACTCTCCCTCTCCGAGCTGGCCAAACGCGCGGGCATCGCCAAGTCCACGCTGTCCCAGCTGGAGGCGGCCACCGGCAACCCCGGCATCGAGACGCTCTGGGCGCTGGCCGTCGCGCTCGGGGTGCCGTTCAGTGTGCTCGTGGAGTCGCCGGCCCCCGCGGTGACGGTGATCCGCGCGGGCGAGGGGCCGACCATGCGCGCGGAGAACTCCTCCTATGCGGGCACGCTGCTCTCCGCCGGGCCCACCGGCGTGCGGCGCGACATCTACCACGGCGCGCTGGAGCCCGGCGCCGCCCGCGAGTCCGACCCGCACATCCCGGGGTCGGTGGAGCACCTGGTCGTCAGCACGGGCCGGCTGCTCGCGGGGCCGCGCGGCGAGGCGGTGGAGCTGGGTCCCGGCGACTACATGTCGTACCGGGGGGACGTGCCGCACGCGTACGAGGCGCTGGTGCCCGGGACGACGTTCGTGCTGATCATGCAGCACGTCTGAGCGGTACGCGGACGTCAGCCCTTCCGCGGCTTCGGTGACAGCAACTGCTCCCTCAGCGCGGTCAGTTGGTGAGAGGTGTCGACCGCCCGCGCCTCGTCGAGCGTGGTCAGCGCGAGCAGCAGGACGTCCGCGACCACCAGCGCGGTCAGCGCCTCCGTCGTGATGCCCGTCGGGGTGTGCGGTGCGGTCAGGACGGCGTCGACCCGCGCGCCGTACAGCTCCGCCAGCTCGTCCGTGACCAGGACGACCCGCGCGCCGACCGCCCGCGCCCGCTCGATCAGGACCGTCAGCTCGGTCAGTGCCCGGCCCGGCTGGAAGATCACCACCGCGTCGCCCTGGCGGATGCCGAGCAGGGCGTCGGCGAGCGCGAACCCCGTCTCGCCGGTGTGGCGGGCGCGGCGGCCGATGCGGCCGAGCGCCAACGCCAGGTGCCGCGCGGCCGGTTCGGACGCCGCGACGCCGTAGCAGTGGATCTCGCCGGCCTCCGCGAGCGCCCCGACCGCCGTGCGCAGCGCGTCGTCCGGGGTGAGGCGCCGGGCGTGCTCGATGCGCTCCTGCGCCTCGTCGAAGACGTCGCCCCAGATGTCGCCGAGGTCCCGGCCCACGTGCGCGATGCGCTGCTTGAGGCGGACCTCGGGCGCCACCGCGGAGGTGAAGTCCGACGCCAGCTCCCGCTTGAGCGCGGGCAGCCCCGCGTACCCGAGGCGCTGGAGCGCGCGGACGACCGTGGCGTTGCTGGTGCCGCTCGCCGTGCCGAGCTCCTGCGCGCTCGCGAAGAGCAGGGACTCGGGCGGCGCGCTCGCCAGGTACCGGGCGACCGCACGCTCGGAGGCGGACAGGCTCTCCCACTGGTCGCGCACGGCGGAGCGGAGCCGCTCCATGCCCTCTGAAATTTCCATTACGGCTATTGACTCTCGTGTGACGGCGGTTACTCTCCTGGGCAACGCATTCCAAGAGGAGAGAATCTCGTAACCGACGTTACAGCACGCCGGTCGCCGGACCTCTCCGTCGCTAGGAGAACAATGGCACCCCGCACGCTCCCCGTGATCGAGATCTCCGGTACGCCGACCGACCGAGGCCGCCAGTACGGCGAGGCCGTCCGCCCCCGCATACGCGCCGCGCTCACCTACTACGAGGAGGCCTTCGGCCGGTCGGCCGGGCTGACCTGGGACCGCGTCACCGCACGGGCCGCCCGCTGGCTCGACCCCGTGCGCGCCCACGCCCCCCACCTCGTCGACGAGATGCGGGGCATCGCCGAGGGCGCCGGAGTGACCCTGCTCGACGTGCTCGCCCTCAACGCCCGCGGCGAGGTCATCTACGACAAGTCGTTCGCGGACATGACCACCGAGGAAGGGCCCGCCGAGGAGGAGCCCGCCGAGGGCTGCACCTCCTTCGCCGCCTACGGAGAGGCCAGCGGCGACGGCCGCGTCTACGCCGGACAGAACTGGGACTGGCGGGCGGGCGTCGCCGACACCGTCGTCATGCTGCGCGTCGTACAGCCGCCGAAACCCACTCTGATCATGCAGGTCGAGGCCGGACAGATCGGCCGCCAGGGCGCCAACTCCGCGGGCATCGCCCTCAACGCCAACGGCCTCGGCGGCCGCTTCGACGACGCCGTCGGCCTCCCGCAGACCGTGGTGCGCCGCGGCGTCCTCGACCAGGCCACCATCACCGACGCCCTCGACGTGCTCTGCCGCACCCGCGCCCACATCGCCAGCAACGCGCTGCTGACCTGCCGCGAGGGCTTCGCCGTCGACCTGGAGACGACGCCCGCCGGGCACGGCTGGATGTACCCCACCGACGGCCTCCTCGTGCACGGCAACCACTACCAGGCCGGCGTCCCCGCCGCCCTCGCCGCCGACTACCGGCCGCTGTCCTCCGACTCCCTCGTCCGCGTCCCGCGCGCCGAACAGGGCCTCAGGGCCCTGCGCTCCGCCACCGGACCCGACGAGTCCCTGAAGCTGATCAAGCAGGCCATGTCCGACCACCTCGGCCTGCCCGAGTCGCTGTGCACCCACCCCGACCCGCGCCGCCCCGCCGTCGAGCACTGGACCACACTCGTCTCCTCCTGCGTGGACCTGACCGGCGGCGACTACCACGTGACCGCCGGCACCCCCTGCGACCGCGACTACCAGCACCTGCCCTGGAACCTCTACGACGGCCCGTACGGAGACCCCTCATGAGCACCCCGGGACACCGCCGCCGCGCCGCCGCCGCGGCCCTCGCCGCCACCGCCCTGCTCGCCACCGCCTCGTGCGCGGGCGCCGACACCACGGCCCCGGGCGGCGCGCCCGCCGACGCCGCGAAGCTGAGGCTGACCGCCACCACCCCCGCCGCCAAAGGGCAGCTGGACAAGGCGGACTGGCTCCTGGAGGACGAGCCCGACTCGCTCGACCTCGACACCCAGGGCTCCAGCGCGGGCCGCGTCGTCCTGACCAACGTCTGCGAGCGCCTCTACCAGCTCCAGCCCGACATGAGCATCAGACCGCACCTCGCCACCAAGGCCCGCACCCCCGACGACAGGACCCTCGTCCTGACCGTCCGCGACGGCGTCACCTTCCACGACGGCTCCGAGCTCACCGCCGACGACGTGCTGTGGAGCCTGAAGCGGCACGCCGACCCCGACATGGAGCAGGCCGACGAGTTCGGCAACGTCCGCTCCATGGAGAAGACCGGCGCCCGCGAGATCACCGTCCGCTTCAAGTCCCCCGACGCCCTCTTCACCAAGGCGCTCGCCGGAGACGCGGGCATCGTCTGGAACAAGCGGCAAGTCACCGCCTCCGGAAAGGAGTTCGGCACGCCGGGTCAGCCCGACGCCTGCTCGGGTCCGTACGAACTCGCGGGCTGGAAGTCCGGCGACTCCCTCACCATCAAGGCGTACGACGGGTACTGGGGCAAGAAGCCGCACACCGGCCGGGTGACCTTCCGCTGGGCCTCCGACAGCGCGCTGGTCAACGCCCTCAGGACGGGCGCCGCCGACGGCGCCTACGCCGAGTCCCCCAACACCGCGTCCGCCCTGCGCACCACCAAGGGCATCGACCAGTACTACGGCCCCTCCACGGCCTCCCTCGTCCTCATCCCGACCGCGCGCGGCGGCCTGAAGGACCCGCAGATCCGCCGCGCCCTCTCCCTGGCCATCGACCGCACCGGCATCGCCCGCTCCGGCTACGGCGGCCTCGTCCAGCCCTGGGCCACCCCCGTCGGCTCCGGCGCGTGGGGCTACGAGAAGTCCCGGTTCGCCGCCGCGCAGAAGAAGCTCGACCGCCTCGCGCCCGCCACGCCCACCGCCGCCGACCTCGCCGAGGCCAAGAAGCTCGTGCGGGCCGCGGGCGCCCCCGCCGACCCCGTCGTCATCGGCACCGACAGCAGCCAGGGCCGCACCGTCGTCGCCAACGCCGTCCGCGCCGCCCTCCAGCGCATCGGCGTCAAGGGACAGATCAAGACCGTGCCCACCGCCCAGTTCGAGGAGTTCTACAGCGACCCGCGGGCCCGCGCCGACATCGACGTCCTGGTCGGCGACTGGTACATCTCCAAGGCCGACCCCATGGGCTTCTACGACAACGGCCTCTCCGACTCCTCCAACAACTGGGTCGGCTTCAAGGACGCCACGTACGACAAGCGGGTCCGCGAGGCGCTCGGCACCCTCGACGACGCGAAGCGGGCCGAACTCGCCGTCGACGTGCAGCGCCGCTTCGTCGACGCCGCCGTGTGGATCCCGCTCGCCCAGGTGCCCACCGCGCTCGTCCTCGACGACCGCCTGACGGGCCCGCCGGCCTCGCAGTCCTACCTCTACTACCCGTGGGCCGCCGAACTCGGCCCGAAGAAGGGCTAGGTGACCGGCATGACCTCGCTCCTGTCCCGGATCGCCCGCCGCCTGGCGGGCCTGGCGGCCACCCTCTTCGCCGCGTCGTTCGTCATCTTCGCCGCCGTGTACGCGGCGCCCGGCGACCCCGCGGTGTTCCTCGCCGGCGGCCGCGACAAGCTGACCCCCGAACGCCTCGAAGCGGTCCGCGCCCAGTACCACCTCGACGAACCGCTCGTCGTCCAGTACGGGCGCTGGCTGTGGGACTGCGTCCACCTCGACCTCGGCCGGTCCTTCAAGTACAGCGACCAGGTCGCCGACCTCGTCGCGGCCCGCTTCCCGACCACGCTCCAGCTCGTCGCGTACGCCACCGTGCTCTTCGTCGTCCTCGGCGTCGGCGCGGGCGTCCTCGCCGCCGTCAAGCGCGCCACCTGGGTCGACTCACTGGTCGTCGGCGGCACCACGCTCGCTGCCTCCGTCCCCTCCTTCGTCGCCGCCATCGCGCTCGTCTCGCTCTTCGGCGTACGGCTCGGCTGGTTCCCGGTGACCGGCAGCGGCGAGGGACTCACCGGCACCCTCCACCATCTGACCCTGCCCGCCCTGTCGCTGGCGCTCGGCGCCCTCGCGATCATCAGCCGCGTCACCCGCCAGGCCATGGCCGACGCCGCCGCCTCCGACCACGTCGAGGCCGCACGGGCCTCGGGCGTGCCCGAGCGGGACATCGTCCGCCGCCACGTCCTGCGCAACGCGCTGGGCCCCATCGTCACGATGTGCGGACTCGTCATGGCCGGGATGCTCGCCGGCACCGTCGTCGTCGAGACGGCCTTCGGCATCAGCGGCATCGGCTCGCTGCTCGTCGGCGCCATCAACACCCACGACTTCCCGGTCGCCCAGGCCGTCCTGCTGCTCATGGTCACCGGCTACATCGTCGTGACCACGCTGGTCGACCTGGTGCACCCGCTGCTCGACCCCCGAGTGAAGGGAGCCACGTCATGACCACCCCCGCCCTGGCCCTCACCCCGCCGGCCGCCCGCGCCCGGCGCCCGCTCGGCGTCACGGCCGCCGGCGCCTTCCTCGCCCTGGTGGTCCTCGCGGCCCTCCTCGCCCCGCTCCTCGCCCCCTACGCCCCCGATGCCATCGACCTCTCCGCCTCGCTGGTCGGCACCGGCGGCGAGCACCTCCTCGGCACCGACTCCTCCGGCCAGGACCTGCTCTCGCGCGCCCTGTACGGCGCCCGCACCAGCCTGATCGCCCCGGTGCTGCTGCTCGCCGTCGCGGCCGCCCTCGGCGTCACGCTCGGCGTGCTCGCCGCCTGGCGCGGCGGCTGGGTGGACGCCCTGGTCTCCCGCCTCACGGACGTGATGTACGCCTTCCCCGGCCTGCTGTTCACCGTCCTGATCATCGCCGTCTTCGGCGCGGGCACGACCACCTCGGTCCTCGCCCTCGGCCTCGCCTTCACCCCCACCATCGCCAAGTACACGCGCTCCCTGGCCCTTTCGGAGGCGCGCAAGCCGTACGTCGACGCCTACCGCGTCCTCGGCATGGGCGGCGCCCGCATCTGCGCCGCGCACGTCGTCCCGAACCTGGCGCGGGCCGTCCTCGGCTACCTCGTCGTCCTCTTCGGCGAGGCCCTGATGTCCCTGGCGACCCTCTCCTACCTGGGCTTCGGCGCCCAACCCCCGTCCTCCGACTGGGGCCTGATGGTCCAGGAGGGCCAGGCCGCCATCGTGCAGGGCGCGCTCCTGCCCGCCATGGTGCCGGGCACCGCCATCGCCCTCGTCGTCGTGTCCTTCAACGTGGTCGGGGTCTGGGCCGCCGACCGGCTAGGGAGCCAGTGAGCCATGACGCTCCTCGACATCACGGACCTCACCGTCCACCTCCCCGGCGCCGCGCGCCCGGTCCTCGACGAGGTCTCCCTCCACGTCGCGCCCGGCGAAGTCGTCGGCCTGGTCGGCGAGTCGGGCTCCGGCAAGTCGACGACGGCGAAGGCGGCCATCGGACTGCTCCCGCCGGGCGCGACGGCGACCGGCTCGGTCGACTTCGCCGGCACGGACGTCCTCGCCCTCACCGGCGAACGGCTCCGCGCCCACCGCGCCGGACCCGTCGCCATGGTCCACCAGGACCCGCGCGCCGCACTCAACCCGGTGCGCCGCATCGGCGACTTCCTCACCGAACGCGGCGCGACCCGCGCCCGCGCGGCCGAACTCCTGGAAGCGGTGGGCCTGTCCGAGCCGCGACGCCGCCTGCGCCAGCGCCCGCACGAACTCTCCGGCGGCATGCTCCAGCGCGTCGTCATCGCGGGCGCGCTGGCCGCCGAACCCCGCCTCCTCCTGGCCGACGAGGCGACCAGCGCCCTCGACGTGACGACCCAGGCGGAGATCCTCGCCCTCCTGCGCACCCTGCGCGCCACCCGCGACCTGGGCCTGCTCCTCATCACCCACGACCTGCACCTGGCGGCCGCGTACTGCGACCGCGTGTACGTCATGTACGCGGGCCGAGTGGTCGAACAACGCACGGCGAAGGCCCTGTTCACGACCCCGTCCCACCCCTACACCCAGGGCCTCCTGTCCTGCTCCCCGACCCTGACCGAATCCCACCCCCTGACCCCCATCCCGGGCCGCCCCCCTTCCTTGTCGGACAGCTTCGAGGGCTGCGCGTTCGTGACGAGGTGCGACAGGGCGGAGCCCTCCTGCGAGACACAGCGCCCGCAACCCGAGCGACTGGAGGACGGCGGAACGGTCAACTGCCCTGTCCCCTGGGCACAACCCCCGTTGCCGAGTACCGCTACAGACAAGGCGAGCCACGGATGACCACACACACCCTGCTGGAGGCAAGAGGCCTCACCAAGGCGTACCCCCTCCCCGGAGGGGGCAGCCACACCGCGGCGGACGCGGTCACCTTCACCGTCCCCCGGGGCGGAGCCCTCGGCATCGTCGGCGAATCCGGCTCCGGCAAGACCACCGTGGCCCGCATGCTCGTGGGCCTGGTCCGCCCGGACAAGGGCACCGTCACCGTCGCGGGCCGCCCCCGCGAAGCCCGTACCCCCCGAGGGAAACAGGCGAGACTGGCCCGCGCCCGGGAGATCCAGATGGTCTTCCAGGACCCCTACATCTCCCTGGACCCACGCCTCACCGCGACGGAGTGCGTCCGCACGGCCCTGCGCCTGCACGGCGGGGACGAGAGCCGTGTGGCAGAGCTCCTCGACCGGGTCGGCCTCGGCGCGAGGGAGGCCGGCGCCCGCCCGAGGGAGCTGTCCGGCGGGCAGCGCCAGCGCCTGGCGATCGCGCGCTCGCTCGCGGTGGACCCGAGGATCCTCGTCCTCGACGAGGCCGTCGCCGCGCTGGACGTCTCGATCCAGGCCCAGATCCTGACGCTGCTGGACGAGATCCGCGGGGACACCGGGGTGGCCCTGGTCTTCGTCAGCCACGACCTGGCCGTGGTGCGGCACGTCACGGACGAGGTCCTGGTGATGCGCCGGGGCAGGGTGGTGGAACAGGGCCCCACGGACGCGGTCCTGACCGCCCCCGAGGACCCGTACACGAGGCTGCTCCTGGCGTCCGTCCCCGGCGAGGGCTGGGATCCGGCGGACGCGGTCAGGGCCCGGGCGTCCCTCTGAGGCCCCCGGGCCGGAAAAAGGCAGGAGCCCCGCTTCCCTCGCGAACGAGGGAGCAGGGCTCCTTGGGTACTGCTATCCATCTCCGGATCTGGTCACCGGAGCAATCACACGCCCCACTCACGTGGGGCGTCCGATTACATGGGGGTGACGTTCTCCGCCTGCGGACCCTTCGGGCCCTGCGTCACGTCGAAGGAAACGGCCTGGTTCTCCTCGAGGGAGCGGAAGCCGTTCGCGTTGATCGCGGAGTAGTGGACGAAGACGTCCGGGCCGCCGCCTTCCTGGGCAATGAAGCCAAAGCCCTTTTCAGCGTTGAACCACTTCACGGTTCCGGTAGCCATAAGCCCTCCTTGGGCCAAAGGGTTGCCCTGCTCCAGAACCAGCGATTGTTTAAACAACTGCATAAGTCTGAAAACGACGAGAGCCCGCGGGGTCACATGCTCCGCAGGCTCTGTACTGCAAGGGAAACCAAACTGCAACTTGCGGCGAGCTTAGCACGCAGCCAGCCGAATGCAATAGGGGGCAAGATCACGTCACCCGGAGGTTTGATGGGGCTCCCGACGGTGTTGACGGGGCGCACCCGGGCCCCAGCGGCCGCACCGTACCGCAGTGGGGCTAGCCTCGCCGATGTGGACAATTCTCCCCTGGACGCCTTCGCGGGGGCGGGCGCCGAACAGCCGCCCGACTCCCGCCGCATTCCCCGGCCCCGCGTCGGCCACATCCAGTTCCTGAACTGCATGCCCCTGTACTGGGGGCTCGCGCGGACCGGGACGCTCCTCGACTTCGAGCTGACGAAGGACACCCCGGAGAAGCTCAGCGAGCAGCTGGTGCGGGGCGACCTCGACATCGCGCCGGTCACCCTCGTCGAGTTCCTCAAGAACGCCGACGACCTCGTCGCCTTCCCCGACCTCGCGGTCGGCTGCGACGGCCCGGTGATGTCCTGCGTGATCGTCTCGCAGGTGCCGCTGGACCGCCTCGACGGCGCCCGGGTCGCGCTCGGCTCGACCTCGCGCACCTCCGTGCGGCTGGCGCAGCTGCTGCTCGCCGAGCGGTACGGCGTGCGGCCCGACTACTACGCCTGCCCGCCCGACCTGGGCCTGATGATGCAGGAGGCGGACGCCGCCGTCCTGATCGGCGACGCGGCGCTGCGCGCGAACCTGATCGACGCGCCGCGCCTGGGCCTGGAGGTGCACGATCTCGGACAGATGTGGAAGGACTGGACGGGGCTGCCGTTCGTCTTCGCGGTCTGGGCGGCGCGGCGCGATTACGCGGCGCGCGAACCGGAGGTCGTGCGCGAGGTGCACCAGGCCTTCCTGTCCTCCCGCGACCTCTCGCTCGCCGAGGTCACGAAGGTCGCCGAGCAGGCCGCGCGCTGGGAGTCCTTCGACGCCGGCGTCCTGGAGCGGTACTTCACGACGCTCGACTTCCGCTTCGGCGGAGAGCAGCTCGCGGGCGTGAGCGAGTTCGCCCGCCGGGTCGGCCCGACGACGGGTTTCCCGGCGGACGTCCGCGTGGAGCTGCTGGCGCCGTAGGCCCTCGGGGGGGGGCTCCGGGGGGTGCTCAGTCGTTCGGGATCGGCGCCTGCATGTGCCCGCTGATCCACTGGATGGGGCCGTCGGCCATGGCGGGGACGTAGGTGCGCGCGTTGTGGCCGCCGCCCTGGATGACGTTGAGCCGCGTCTTCACGGGGCCCTTCCCGTACGTCTTGATGAAGGACCGCAGGTTCGCCTGGCCGGACTCCTCCGTGCCGATCTGGAAGGCGAGGTCGACCTCGGGGCCCTTGCGGTCGGCGAGGTGCCTGGCCAGCCGCTCCGGGTCGTTGGCCCGGCGCTCCTTCTCGTGCCCGGCCCACAGGGGGGAGTCGGGGACGGTGTCGGGGCCGCTCGCGATGACCGCGCGGAACTTGTCGGGGTGCTTCAGGACGGACTTCAGCCCGACGAAGCCGCCGGACGAGGAGCCCATGAAGGCCCAGCCGTCACGGGACCTGAACGTACGGAAATTCGCCTTGACGAAATCGGGTACGTCGTCCGTCATCCACGTGCCCATTTTCGGCTGTCCCGGAATATCACTGCCGTCGTAATAGTTCTTGGCGTCCGGATTGAGAACGGGCATCACGACGATGAACGGCAGGCTCTTCCCTTCCTGTGACCACTTGGCGATGCTGCTCTCCAGCTTCAGGTCGGTCCCCATCCAATAGTTGTTGGGGTAGCCGTTGCCGCCGGGCAGGGCAATCAGTACGGGGAAGCCGCTGTGCGCGTACTTCGGGTCGAAGTACTGCTTGGGCGCCCAGACCCACACCTTGCCGGTGAATCCGGACTTCTTTCCCTTCAGCGTGGTCACGCCGATCTTGGTGCCGTCCTCCAGGGTGCTCTCGGTGGTGAAGGCCGCCCTGGGACCGGTGGGGAGCAGCGTCTTGGCGGCCGCCGCGCTCCGCGCCTGCCCGGGGGCGGCCGACGCCTTCGGGTCGTCGAAGCTCATCGGCTGCCCCTTGTCGGAGGAGCAGGCCGACAGGAGCAGGGCCGAGGCCAGGGCCGCGGCGGTCGCGGCGAGGGCGGTGGTGGCGGGGCGGCGGCGGTTCATGGGGACCTCGGAGCGGGGACGTAGAGGATGAATGCGGTCATTACTCACATGTAGAGGGGAATGCGGGCGGAGGCGTTCCCCGGCGGCCGCCGCACTACGCTGATCCGGAGTGGCGAGACGCGCGCGTCCGGCCGCGTGTCCGGGGGAGGCCACGTGTCCGGGGGCGGCCAACGGGGGAGGCCAACGTCATGCATCCGCTCGAAGCCGACGAACCCACCGCGATCGGTCCCTACCGGCTGCTCGGCCGGCTCGGCTCGGGCGGCATGGGCCGGGTCTATCTGGGGCGCAGCGCGGGCGGGCGGACCGTCGCGGTCAAGGTCGTGCATCCGCACTTCGCGCTCGACGAGGAGTTCCGCGCCCGCTTCCGCCGCGAGGTCGACGCCGCGCGCCGGGTCGGCGGCGACTGGACGGCGCCCGTCCTGGACGCGGACCCGGAGGCGTCCGTGCCGTGGGTCGCCACGGGGTACGCGGCCGGGCCCTCGCTCACGGAGGCGGTGCGGGAGGGGGCGCCGCTGCCCGAGCACTCCGTACGCGTCCTGGGCGCGGGCCTCGCCGAGGCGCTGGCGCACGTGCACGGCCTGGGGCTCGTCCACCGCGACGTGAAGCCCTCCAACGTGCTGCTCACGCTGGACGGGCCGCGCCTGATCGACTTCGGCATCGCGCGGGCCACCGACGGCACGGCCTCACTGACCTCCACCGGCGTCTCCATCGGCTCGCCCGGCTACATGGCGCCCGAGCAGATCCTCGGCAAGGGCGTCACGGGCGCGGCGGACGTGTTCTCACTGGGGGCCGTGCTCGTGTACGGCGCGACGGGCGAGTCGCCCTTCCCCGGCGACTCCTCGGCCGCACTGCTCTACAAGGTCGTCCACGAGGAGCCCGAACTGGGTGCGCTGACCGGTGACTTGAGGGAGCTCGCCGCGGCCTGCCTCGCCAAGGACGCGACCGCGCGGCCCCGCCCCGAGGAACTCGCCCGAAGCCTCGCCCCGCAGGGCGCGGCGGCGCTGGTGGCGGCGGGCTGGCTGCCGGGTCCCGTCGTGGAGCGGGTGAGCCGGAGCGCGGTGCGGCTCCTCGACCTGGACACGGGTGCGGGTGCGGCTGCTGCCCCGGCTTCGGCCGCCGTGGACGCTCCTTCCGGGCCGGTGGCCTTCAACACCCCTTCCGTGGAGGGGACGTTCGGGCCGCCGGACCCTGCGTACGCATCCTCCGGACCCTCCGCGCCCTCTCCCGCGTACGCCGACGCGGCCCCTGTCGCGGTGCCGGAACCCCGTTCCGAGCCCGCCCCCGGAAAGCTCTCCGTCTCGGTGGCCGCCACCTCCGCGCCCGACGGGCCCGACGGCCGCGGGCGCAAGGTCAGTTGCACGGTCGCCCTCGCGGTGGCGGGCGCGCTGGCCGCCGTCACGGTCGGCTCGGTCTTCGTCTTCGGGATGCTGCCGAAGGACGAGGACACGAACAACGACGCGGGCGGCCGGCCGCCCGCCGCGACCGCGACCCCCAGCGACCCCGCCGACGGATCCGCCTCGCCGAGTACCGGCAAGGTCCCCGAGGCCTACCTCGGCCAGTGGCGCGGCAAGGCCGCCGCGAGCGACGGCGCGGTCCCGCTCGGCACGTTCACGGTCACCCTGCGCCAGGCGAAGCCGGGGGAGCGGGTCGGCACGGTCCTCCAGAACGACCCGATCGGCAACACCTGCACGGACGTCCTCACCCTCACGTCCGTCACGCAGAAGGAACTGGTGGCGACGGGCAAGGGGGCGAAGGGCAACGGCGGCCAGTGCGCGCAGACGGCTCACACGGTGTATCTGCGCCCGGACGGCAAGGACCTCATGTACGCGTCCGACGATCCGGACGCGGGGGATCCAGGGGCTCGGCTGTCGCGGACGGAGTGAGCCGGGCCCTGCGGCGCTTGGTGCGGAGGTCGTAGAGCCCCGCGAGCGCGGCCAGGGCCAGGACGGTCGCCGCGAGGCCCACGAGCCATACGTAGGGGTAGTGGCCGCTGATCCAGCAGTACTCGTCCGCCGAGGAGCACGCCCCGTTCCGACGGCTGCGCTTCGGCTTGATCGTCTGCATCGCGAGGGACGCGATGAGGAGCGTCGCACCCGACCCGGGCAGCGCGGCGGCAGTCCAGAGCGCCGAACGCACCTTGTCCTTGCGCCAGTCGACACGGGTGAACGGGACGATCGCGAGGGCGCCCGCCACCGGCAGGAGCAGTCCCGCCGTAGCCGCGAAGCCGTAGCCCTCGCCGGGCCAGTCCGGCGCCAGGGAGTGCCACATCGCGCCGGACCACCGGATGGGGCCGAGAACGAACACCGCAGACCCCGCGGTCACGCAGGCGATCACCATGCAGGCGAAGCCCACGGAGCGCAGGCTGATGCGCCTCCTTTCGCCCCGCTCGGGGTTCCGCTTCCCCGACCGGCCGGAGGTCCTCGCCCCCGGCACATGCGCGTACCGCAGCGCGGGCCCGGCGGCGCGTCGCCGGGCCCTCCTCGCCGAACCACCCATGACCGGCCCCCCGGATCCCGCCGCCCTACAGCGGAGTCGTCACCGTCGCCAGCTCGCCGTTGCCGAGGTGCAGCATGCCCTTGCCCGGCGCGATCGGGCCGCCGACCAGGCTGCGCGAGATCCTGAGGCCGATGAGGTCACCGCTGGAGCTCTCCTGCGGGGAGAGCAGGATGCCCCGGCGGCCCTTCTTCGCGTCGACCTGCCAGCCGGAGAAGCCGCTGCACACGTCCTCCTCGTCACCGGCGAGGACCAGCGCGAGGCCCTTCTCGGTGCCGCGCTGGATGATCCGCTTGAACTGGCTCGCCGCGTCGGCGTCCTCCAGCATTTCGGCGTCGTCGATGAGGACGACGACCGGGTCCTCGACGGACGCGTCCGCCTCGTCGATGAGCTCCTCGAACTCGTCCTCGTCGATGTCGTCGCCGGTGAAGACCTTCAACACCCCGTCCGTGCCCTCCAGTTCGCGCAGCGGCGACTGGCGCGGCGCGGCGACGACCAGCCGTACGCCCTGGGCGCGGAACGAGCGTGCCATGTTCATCAGGACCGTCGAGCGGCCCGACTTGGCCGGACCCGCGATGACGAACGCGGGCACACCCTGCGCGAGGTCGGGGCCCCAGCCCATGACCTCGTCGCCGCCGATGCCCACCAGCGCCCACAGCCTGGAGCGCGAGGCGTCCGGGTCGCGCAGCTCCCACGCCTCGTCGAAGGAGATGCGGCTCGGCAGGGTGTCGACGCGGAACGGGCGCCGGTGGCGCGGCACGTCGGCGTCGCGGGCCGCGGCCTGCTCGCCGATCGCGGTGATCGCGGCGGCCTGGCCCTGGCCCGTGGAGTCCTCGGAGAGCAGCGCGAACTGCGTCTCGGTGCCGGACTCGTTCCTGAACGCGCGGCCCGGCGCGATCTCCTCGGGGACCTTGCGGGCCGGGATGCCGAGCGTCGAGAAGTCGGAGCGGTCCGCGAGGCGCAGGCCGTACTTGTCCTCGGTGAGGGAGGAGATGCGGCCCACCAGGATCTGCCGGTCACCCGTCATCACCATGTGCAGGCCGACGCTCGCGCCCTCGCGCATGATCGTGGTGATCTCGTCGGTCAGCGCGCCGTGGTCGACCTCGCCGAGCGTGGGCAGCCAGCCCTCCCAGCGGTCGAGCAGCACGACGATGTGCGGGAGGCGCTCGTCCTCGCCGACGTCGGCCCGCTGCTCGCCGATGTCCGCGTACCCCTTGTCCGCCAACAGGTCCTGGCGGCGCGAGAGTTCGCCCTTGAGGCGGTTGATCAGGCGCACCACGCGCTCGGTCTGGTTACGGCCGACGACGGCGCCGCAGTGCGGCAGGCGGGTCAGGGCGTTCAGCGCGCCGTTGCCGCAGTCGATGCCGTACAGGTGGACGTCGGCGCACGAGTGGGTGCGGGCCAGGGAGCCCGCGATCGTCCGCAGCACCTGCGAGCGGCCGGAGCGCGGGGCGCCGCCGATCATCAGGTGGCCGAAGGTCTTGAAGTCCACGACGACCGGGCGGCGGGCCTGGTCGGCGGGCAGGTCCTCGATGCCGTACGCGGCCGGGGCGAGCGAGCCGGGGGCGGTGAGGGCCGCGGGGACCGGGATCTCGTCGAGCAGCAGCGTCTCGCCGAGCGCCGGCAGCCACGGGCTGTGCTGGGCGGGGATGCCGAGGGTCCTGTTGGCCTCGATGATCTCGTCGACCAGCACCTTCAGGTCGGTGATCTCCTCCTCCTGGCGGGCCTCGGCCTTCGGCTTCACCAGCGAGGCACGGCCGAGCGCCGACCAGTCCAGGGCGTCGACCCAGGGCGCGAGCACGGTGGGGTCGGCGGCGCCGGGCCTGCGGCCACCGACGCGGCCCGACTGGAAGGGCACCAGCGAGGCGTGCCCGAGACGCACGTACGCGCGTCCCGGAGTGTTCTTGGAGATGTGCCCGGCCTCGGGGGAGTCGATGACGTCGCTGGACTCGCCGCCGTCGGTCACGCGCAGCGCGATGCGGAGGTTGGTGTTGGCGCGGATCTCGGGGGAGACGACACCGGAGGGCCGCTGGGTCGCGAGCAGCAGGTGAATGCCGAGCGAACGGCCCCGCTGCGCGATGTTGACCAGACCCGTCACGAAGTCGGGCAGGTCGCGCACCATGGAGGCGAACTCGTCGATGACGATGAGGAGCCGGGGCACCGGGGCGTGCGAAGGGTCGCGGCGCACCAGGTCCTGATAGTCCTCGATGTCCTTCGCGTCGGCGTCGGCGAGGATGTGCTCGCGCCGCTTCAGCTCGGCGCCCAGCGATTCGAGGGCGCGCTCGACGAGGTGCGCGTCGAGGTCGGTGACCATGCCGACGGTGTGCGGCAGCTTCACACAGTCCTTGAACGCGGAACCGCCCTTGTAGTCCACGAGGACGAAGGTCATGTTCTCGGGCGTATTGGCCACGGCGAGCGCGGCCACGATCGTCTGCAGCAGCTCCGACTTACCGGAACCGGTCGTACCCGCGATGAGACCGTGCGGGCCGTCCTTGCGCATGTCGATGCCGAACGGGCCGTCGTACGACTCACCGATGACCGCCATCGTCGACTGCCCGCCCGCCTGCCAGCGGGCCGTGATCGCGCCGGACGTCGGCGGCTCCAGCTGCAGCACGTCGAGCAGTCGGCTCGCGCCGGGCAGCGCGGAGTCCTCGGTCTCGCCGCTGATGTCGCGCAGCGGCGACACGGAGCGGGCCAGGCGCAGGCACCAGGCGGGCGTCACGAAGTCGGGCCGTACGTCGCTCAGCCGCTCGGCGCCGGACATCTCGACGCGCAGCCTCAGCTCCTGCGGGCCGCTGGACTGCTGCGGGTCGGGCGCGGTGGTGTGCCAGGCCTGGAAGGAGGGGAAGCCGCCGGGGGCCTGCTGGGGCTGCGCGGGAGCGTTGGGAGGACGCTGCAGGGCTGCCTGGCCGTAGGCGTTCGGGTCCGGCTTCGGCTCGGCGACCACGAAGGCCTGGCACTCACCCGGCAGGAACCGTTCTTCTGAGTCGAGGCACAGCGCGTACATGCCGACGGAGGGCCCCTCGCGCAGGATCCGCACCACACCCGGCAGGGACCGCAGCCGCCGCGACCCGTCCCACACCACGACGATGTCCGGGTCGCTGAAGTTGGCGCCCTGTCCCTTGTTCTCCTCGGCGGCCTTCACGCGCGCGTCGAGGATCTGCGTCAGTTCGCCGACGCGGGCGCCGACGGTCTCGGCGTCCGTGCCGATGAGTACGTTGATGTCCTGGCCGCCCGAGGGACGGGCGTGCGGCAGCCAGCGCACCCAGTCCCAGCTGTCCTGCGAGGTGTTCTCGGTCAGGACGTAGAACTGGACGTCCATGGGGCTGTGCAGCGTCGCGGTCTGGGCCACGGCCCAGCGGCCGAGCGCGGTGGCGGAGTCGCCGGGCCCGGCGATGCCGATGACGCCGAGCCCCTTCAGCGGCAGCGCGACGGGGGCGTCCTCGATCTTCCAGGTCACCTGGCGCCGGTGGTCGTCCTTCTCGGGGTCGTCGAGCACGACCTCGGAGGGCAGCTGTCCGGTGCCGAAGCGCAGCAGCAGGTGGTCGCCGTCCGTGCGCCGCCGCTCCCACAGCCGCGTACGGGGCCCGGTGCCGAGCGCGAGCACGGCGGCGGGGTCGGGGACGGCGTTGCGCCGGTCGAGCCGCTCGGCGACCAGCGCGTCCTGCGCGTCCTTCTCGATCCGCGCCTTGGTCTCCTTGTACTCCTTGACCTGCTTCGCATGGGACTTGCGCCCGTGCTTCTTGTCCATGAAGTAGTTGCCGAAGAGCATGATGGGACTCAGTCCCGCCATGATCAGGTAGTACCAGCGGTTGAAGATCATCGCCGCGACGACGGCACCGACCAGCGGGAACAGCGCCATCAGCCAGGGCAGCGGACGCGCCTCGAACTCCCGGGGCGGGGTGGGCAGCCGGAAGGTGGTCTGCCGCTCGGGCGGACGCAGGCGCGGGGGCCGGTTGTAGTCGAGCCCGGCACCGTCCTCGGACCATTTCAGGGCGGCGTTCGGCGGGGTGTAGCGGACGAGCTCGAAGAGGGTGTTGCCGACGGCGACCTGGGCGCCGAGGGGCCAGGGAACGGTGTCGCGCGGCCCGGCGGCCCGCGCCTTGGCCCGCGCCTCCTTCCGTTCCTTCCACTCCTTCCGCGCCTGCTTCTCCTCCTTCTCCCGGGCCTTCCGGTCCTTCTTGGACTCGCCCTCGAGCGGGACGGCCGTGGTCGGCTCGGGCTCTTCCTTCTCCTCGCCGAAGGGGGCGCCGTCGACGGTCACGCCCTCCTTGTCCTTGTCGCTCCCGTGCAGGGTGACCTGGCAGGTGCCGTCGGTTGCAACTGACAACGTCAGCGCGCGG
This sequence comes from Streptomyces sp. NPDC052114, assembly GCF_040680155.1. Taxonomy (NCBI): domain Bacteria; kingdom Bacillati; phylum Actinomycetota; class Actinomycetes; order Kitasatosporales; family Streptomycetaceae; genus Streptomyces; species Streptomyces sp. NPDC052114. The sequence goes on from NZ_JBFAWC010000010.1 coordinate 107,212, forward strand.
GCGGGCATCTCCGGGTCGTCGACGCGGAGGTACGAGGCGGGCCCGCTGCCGATGTCGTACCGCCCGATGCCGAGCCGGTGCACCGCGCCGGCGGCGCTCCCGCCGGCGACGCGGAGCTCGACGAGCCCGGAGGGCTCACCGGGCAGGCACCCCGCGGGGTCGTTCAGACTCACGACGGCGCCTTCGCGCAGGGGCGAGGTGACGACGGTGGCGGCGGGGTCGACGGCGTACCCGTCGACGTAGACCATCGGCGCGTTCCCGGCGGGGACCTGGTGATGGTGCTGGCCCTGCCCGATCGGAATGACCTGCGCGCCGCTGTGCCCGACCTGACGGGCCAGTTCCACCGCGATGTCCTGCACGGTGGACTCGGGATCGGCGTCGAGAACCACGTCGGCGGTGCCCCCGCCGAACGGATCGACGACGGTCAGAGTCAGGCGCACGATCGTCCTCCCCGGAGCTGAACAATGGGCCTGACGATATCCGCTCCCCCCTTCCCGCAGGCAACGGCCTGTGCACAGGCTCATACCGGAACCACACGCACCCGCACACCGGTGCCGCACGCACTGGCACACCGGTGCCGCACGCACCCTCGTACCGGAACCGAAGGCGCCCTCGTACCGGAACCGAAGGCACCGCGGCCGGTAGCGCTTCGCACTTGCTCATAGCAGAGCTGTGACTGAACCGGACTGTGATCCCATCCGCCCCACCCGTAAGCTGCTGGCGCGCGAGCGGAAGATCGCATCTATCGCATCATCCGTTCGAGCGTTCAAGGGTTGCCACGGGGGTTGGCCCTGCGGCGAGTTGATCGATTCGATTAGGAGTGAGCCTCATGGCCAAGGACCTTGATGTCACATATCAGGACATGCGAGACGCGGCCAAGCACGTGGTCAAGGAGAAGGACAAGCTCAACGAGAAGCTGGACGGCCTGAAGAAGTACATCAAGAACCTCGTCGAGACGGGCTTCGTCACCAAGAGCGCCTCGAAGGCGTTCGACGAGAACTTCGACGAGTTCGTCGAGGGCGCGAAGAAGACCCTCGAGGGCCTGGACGGCATGGGCGACTACCTGACCAACGCGGCCGACAAGTACGAGCAGATCGATGATGAGCTGGGGAAGGCTGCGCGGAAGTAGCCGGTCCCGGAGCCGCGAGGCGCGCTCGGTGCCACGGTCCGTGGACCGGGCGGCGCCCCTGCCGATGGTCGGGGCGCCCCTCGTCGGCTTCCAGGGAGGGCGGCCAGGGCGACTCTGTCGTCGGTCGCCGGGGCGCATCGCCGTCTGAGGGGGAGACGGGGGGCCATGTCGACGTGCCGCGCCGTGCGGGGTGTTGCTCTGCGAGTCACCGCCGAAGACCCGATTGCCCTCGTGCGGCATGACGGCCTCCCGCTGTTTTCCGGTCCCGCCCCAGGTGCGTGACCGCCCCTTCTCGTCCCTCGGATCGAGGGGGCGACAACGCAGTGATTGGCATGAACGGCACAAAAAGTGCTGTCCGGGTGTGCCCGGTGGCCGTACCCGGCCTCGTGCGGGTGTCAGCCGGAATCAGTGGGAAGGGAAGTGGACTTCGTGGGGGACCACACCAAGGCAGATCTCGCCGCCATCAAGAAGTGTTCACGTGACTTGGGCAGGATTCACGACGAGTTCGAGCGCAACGGAAATCCTGCGGACGAGTACGGGGATGCCGTGGGGCACGGCGGCCTCAAGGATGCCTTTTCGGAGTTCGGTGACACCTGGAAGAAGACCAGGAAGAAACTCATGAAGGAACTCGAGAAGCTGGCCGAGTTCACTTCGACTGCCGCGAAGACGTACGACGAGATCGACCATGAGCTGGCGAAGGCCATCCGGGACGCCAAGGCGAAGGGCAAGGGCAAGAAGTGAGCAGGACGGATTCCGACTGGCCGCCGCTGTGGCACGACGACCCGACGCCGGGCGATCCGGAGGAAGTGGCCGAACTGGGGCGCAAGTTGCGCAAGATGGCCGACATGATCGACGAGCAGTCCCGGGTCATCAAGGCGCTCTCCTCTGTGGAGGGCTGGGACAGCGAGGCCGGCAGGGGCTTCCATGACATGGCCGGCGGCACCGCCGACAAGCTGAAGAAGTCCTACGAGCGCTACGACGAGGCCGCCAAGGCCGTCGGAGAGAAAGTCCGTGAAGGGGAATCGGACGAGTTCGCCAGCGAAATGCGTCGGGCTCAGCGGAAGGCCGACAAGGCGCTCAGCGACTATCGCGATGCCAAGGACGATCACGATCTCGCGGATCGCGAGGTGAAGAAGTACGAGGAGAAGTACCCCACCCGCAACATCCCCGCGGCGGACAAAGAAGACTACGACCGTTGGGTCGACAAGCGTGACGAAGCCCTACGCGGCCTCGGCAGTGCGAGAAAGGCAGTGAAGGACGCCAGGGACATCTACGACGACGCGGGGGACAAGGCCGCTCGGCACATCAAGAACGTCGTGCACCACGACGATGTCCGGGACCCCGGCGGCTTCATGAACTTCCTCGCGGACTGGGCGGACACGCTCTCGAACATCTCCGCAGTCCTGTCCGTGCTCGCGGTGATCTGTGCCTTCGTGCCACCCCTTCAGTTCCTGGTTCCTCTCTTCACCGTCCTCGCCGTGGTGACCAGCGCCGCCGCACTCGCCGGCCATGCGTACGACATGAAGGCGCGCGGAGGAAAGCTCGACTTCATGAAGTTGGGCACCGACGTACTGGGAGTGCTGCCGGGACTCGGTGCCCTGAAGGGGTTCACGGCGCTCAAGGGCCTCAAGGGCCTGTCGAAGCTCAAGGGCTTCGGGAGCTTCAGCGGGAAAGCCGCTACCAGTGGTGTCGCGCACAAGTTCATGAACGGCGTCGGCGTGACCATCGTCAACAGTACCCGCGCGCGCTTCGGGAAGCCCGCCATCGAAGGCCTGAAGATCACAGGGGTCATCAAGGGGGCAGGTCTCGCGAGTGCCCTGCATCGGATGGCGACCGGGGAGAACGGCGGGACGACCGGATATCAGGAGCCGAAGCCGGCCCGGCCCACTCCCGCTCCTGCTCCCACGCCTTCTCCCTCTCCTCAACCTTCACCGACGCCCCGTGCTTCGCCGAAGCCGTTCAACGCGGCCCTGGCGGCCTAGATCGTGTTCGGAGTCATGCAGACCGAGAGTAGGTTCCACAGCTGATGACCGACACCATCGAGGACAGCCGACGCAGTCTCGCGGGAAACGACGGCATCGAAGTCCGCTGGGTCATGCCCGAAGGGTTCCTCGAGCTTCCCTTCGAGGCGGAGAGCCCCGACGAACTCGTGGACAAGCTCCTGGAGTTGGCCCGGCGGGCGCTGCCCGGGGGCAGCGAGGAAGTGCAGTACGAGTGGGCCGCCATGTGCGGGGCCAGTTATGACGAATACATCGATGCGGGGGTCCAGTACGCCGGTTTCGTCGCGACGGAGGTCGACGGTGTCCGCTGCACGGCCACGTTGAACGTCAGCCTCGTGGATCTGGATGAACGAGCCGGGGCCGAGCCGGTGGGATTCCTCGCCACCACGATGCGACACCTGGAGATCGGGCAGGTCGACGAGGTGAAGCTGCCCTGCGGTCCGGCAGTGACCTGCATCGGCGCGCGGCAGGCCGGTGTGGACGGCAGCCTCACGGAGTCGGGGAAGGAAGAATTCATCTGGACGCAGTTCATCCAGGTTCAGATTCCGCTGAGCAATCAGACCGTGCTGCTGTTGGAAATGGGAACTCCGACACCCGAAGGGTGGGACACCTTCTCCGCCATGTTCGCCGGTGTCGTGAAGAGCGTCCGGTTCTTCGACGGGCAGGGACTGCCGCTGGTGATGCCGGGGTGAGCGGATCACCGGAGGCCGCGGCCTCGCCGCGTGCCGCGGCGCCCAAGGACTACCGTCTGCTGGTCCCCCGCGAGTGGTTTCGCGTCGACCTCACGCAAGACCGCTGGCGCGGGCAGCTCAAGACCTTCGTGGACCGCCAGGCGCAGGGACGCGGCGTCGCCCCGGACCTCGCACGGAACGTATGGACCACCCTGCGCAACACCGCCGAGGCAGGCCGGGCGCGGGGTGCCATGGAGTTCTTCCTGCTGACGACCTCGCAGAACGGCGGCCTGCCCGCCTCGCTGCTGGTGTCCTTGGTGCCGCTGAGAGAGACGCCCGCGGACCCACGGAAGTACGCGACGTGGCTCGAAGCGAGAGAGCCCGAAGGCGACGCCGGGCGTCAGGTGTCCGTGGTGGATCTCGCTGCGGGCACCGCTGTGCGCGTGCGGGGCGCCACGAGTCTGGACATCCACGTCCATGTGCCGGGTGGGACGGGCTACTTGGTGCTGTCCTTCTCGGCGCCCCTCACAGGGATGTCCGGCCCCATGGAGCAGTTGTGTGATGCCATGGCCGGCTCGCTGCGCTGGGTGATGTGACGGCGCTCGCCAAGACCTGAACGGAGTGAGCCGGGGAGGGAACTCGTCAGAACCTGTTCTTCTCCGGCAGGTCGAGCTCGGCGGCATCCGCGTGGAAATTCGCGGCGAAGGGGTACGGCCCGTAGTGCGGGTAGAAGGTCGGCACATCGCCGCCGTTCTCCGCCGCGATGTGCGCGATCTTCCGGTACGCGGCCGCCCTGGCCCGGACTTTCTGGCGAGGGCGGTTGCTCCATTGCCGGATCGCCTTGGTGATGAAGAACGCGAGAGTGCACGCGACGACGACGCCTGCCCCTGCGTAGAAGAGGGACTGGTTCTTGGAGGACTCCCAGTACTGGACGTAGCCGCCCCAGTAGAAGAAGAGCCCGCAGAGGATCAAAGCGGTGGGGACTCCGGCTTTCACCCCGGAGCTGCGCAGCTGTTCGTCGTCGATATGGCGAAGGCGAAGCATCTTCAGGACCGCGTCGTCGTCGAAGAAGTCGAACTGCAACCGGCGGCCCTCGGATTCGGCGGCCTCCCGGGCAGCCGGTACCGCGGCGATGACATCGCCGGGAATCATCTTCCTGATGGTTCCCGCATGAGCCCTGTACTCCCACGGACCGGGATCACGATCTTCTTCGTTCGACATGTGAGCCGTGCTCCTTCTCTAGAGGGCGTGGGTGCTTCCCGGAGGCCGCCGCGTGTCGGCCGTGGTCGTGTCCGCCGCCGATGCCGTGGCGCGACGCAGGGGCGGCGCCGCGATCACCGGTTGACCGACTGCACTTCCTCGACCGCGATGTCCTGCACGACCTCGATCGTGCCGTCGGGCATGCCGACCGGGTCGTTCTGACCGGTCCCCGTCCAGCTGATCTCCCAGGTGAGGGCGGCCTTGAGCGGGAACGTGCCGCCGGCGGACGAGCGGCGGTAGACGATGCCGCAGGGCGGGGTCTCCTTGGACTTGCCCTTCGCGTAGGGCTCGCCGATCCTGCCGCCGACGATGGGGCATTCACCGTTCGCGGGGAGGGTCGTGGCGTCCTCGGTGCCCGGGTCGAGGGTGAGCGACTTGGGCTTCGCGGTCGTCGTCGCCTGGATGTTGAAGCCGGGGACGTCGACGGCGGCCGTCGCCCGGACCTCGTCGAAGGCGGCCTTGTCGAGCCAGGCCCACGTGGGCAGGTTCACCTTGGTGTTGTTCTCGGGCGCCAGGGTGACCTTCGTCTTGGGCAGCTCCATGTGCTGGTAGGCGAGGCCGGCGAGGATCTCGGGGGAGATGGCCTGCTCGTACCGGGCCGGCGGGGCCTCGCCGTTCTCGACCCAGAAGGGAATGTCGCTGCACGAGCTCCGCTTGAGGATGTCCGGCTCGTCCGGGTTCTCGACGGCGGCCCAGAACATCCCCTCGCCGTCCTTGTCGACGTTGTAGTCCTTGTAGCCGGGGGTATCGGTCCAGCCGTAGTCGTCCTCGTAGTGCCGCCGCAGCTCGGCGATCGCCGCGCCCGCGTGCCCGGTCATCCCGGGCGCGCCCGCGGCGTCCTTGAGGTCCTTGGACATCTTCTTCTTGAATTCCTTGGCGCCGTACGTCGGTGCGTACCAGCAGGGCGGCGGAGTCCAATTGACGTCCGCGGAAGCGACGTTGCCGCTGCCGCCGCTCTTGGTGACGGCGCCGGAGTACTGGACCTTCGCGGCGGCGTAGATGCCGGTTTCGTCGGTGCCGCCCTTTTGCTCGGTGCTGCCGCCGTCGCCGTTGCTGGACGGCTCCGCCGCGTATGCCGACTCTGCGAAGGTGATGGTGCCGACAGCGAGAGCCAGGGTCGCCGCGCCGCTGCCGAGGGCCGTTGTCAGCCGTGATCTGCTCACTGGCATTTCTGCGCCTTCGTCTCGACGAACACCTTGGAGGCCTGCCACAGGTCGTCACCCGTGGGGTACTTGACCATCACGATCTTGAAGTGGTCGAAGTCCTTGATGCTGGGCTCGCTCTTCAGGACCTTCCCGCTCTTGACCTCTTTGCCGTAGAACTTGCTGGAGTCCACGCAGAACGCGACCTCCACCGACTTGCCGTTCGGGCCCGAGCGGGTGGTGGCCTGGTAGTGGCGCCGGGTGCCGGTGGCCGTCCAGCCGCCGTCGATCCTGCTGTTGATCTGCACCTTCGCGTAGTGCAGTCCGTCGCCGGTGGAGTAGGCGGTCACGGCTGCGTCCTTGGTCGTGCGCTTGTCGACGCCCCGGTAGATGGCGCGCATGTAGTTGGCCGCGTCGTCCATCGCCGCCGCCTCGTTCTTGTCCTTCGGCTTGTTCCAGTCGAAGACGAGGTTCATGCTCTTGGGCAGCGATACGTCGACGCCGTCCGGCTTGTCCGCGGCCGGGGCGCCCGACGCCTCCTCGGACTTCTCCGGCTTCGCCGAGTTCTCGTCGGCTCCGGCGATCTTGTCCTTGTCCTTGGAGTCACCGTCGTCCCCGCTGCCACAGGCCGTCAGAAGCAGGGCGGCGGTCGCGGCGAGCGCGGCGGTGACGGGCATGGTGCGGCGGTTCACGGTCGGCTCCCGGTGGGGCGAGGGGTGTCTCCAACGGGTCGACGTTAACTGCGTGGTTGTTGATCCGCCAGGTTCGATAGCGGGACAAGATGCCGCATCCCGGCCGACTGTCACCGTGTCGTGACGCGAAGGGCGCGGCAGGGGAAGACCCCGGCGGCCTTGTGGCTGCCGGGGTCGTCGGGTTTCGGCGTGTGTTCGCCGGCGCTATGCGGGACGGCACCTCGGGCAGGCGCACGTCGGGCATGTCGAGGTGCCCGGCGGCGGGTCGATGCTGCTGCCGGTCCAGGTGCGGGTCTCGCGCCGGTCCTCGATCGCCGCGCCTTCGCCAGTGACCCGGTAGACGCGGATCGTCATCCGGGAGGGGCGGGGGCGGGGCATGGTGGCGAGGAGTTCCAGCGCGTCGGTGGGCGGAGGGTAGAGCGTGGCGCAGGCCTGGCACGCGTAGACGTTGAAGCCGGGGCCCGTGGCCGCGTGGACTTCGTGGATCAGGACCGGGGCGTCGGTCGTGCGGCGGCAGCGGACGCACATCCGTACCGGCGGGCGCGGCGTCACCGACTGGCCACCCGTACGCCGTGGATGTGGTCCGGGCCCACGTCGATACCGAGGGTGGCCAGGTACAGGGCGTGGCGGCGGGCGCGGGGGCGCGGGGTGCCAAGAGCAAGAACCCACCTCAGGAGGTGGGCGATAGAGTCGAGCATGTCGGCGCTCCTTTGAAGCGTTCGGCCATGCCCCGGGACGGCTCCATCCGTCGCCGGGGTCTCTTGTGTTCACCGTAGGGTCATCTGCAGACCCCTGTCTACCCATATCCAGCAAGGGGGCTCTCTATGAACGGATGCACGGCGGTACGTACAGTTCGCTTGTGTTCGAATTCAACCCGACCAGGCCGAAGTGGGAGCAGATCGCTGAGGTGATCCGGGAGCGCATCGCGAGCGGTGAGTACCCGGAGCGCGCGCTGATCTCCGAAGTGAAGCTGGAGCAGGAGTTCGGCGTCGCTCGCGACACCGTCCGCAAGGCCACCGCCGCCCTCCGCGAGGAGGGCCTCATCGTCACCACGCGCGGGATGGGCTCGTTCGTCGCCGACAGGTGACTGTGCGCCGACGTCCCTTACTGGTAGGGGATGCCGCCGGGTATGAGGGAGCCCAACTCGCTTACAGGCCAGTGGATTCGGCTGCCGTGGAGCGTCAAGCGTCCGGGTTCACGAAAAGGCTTCGGGCGAATGCGTCGAAGTCCGCGATGCTCGACGTGATGCGCTCGACCTCTTCACCGACCGTCCGCACGATGACGTCGATGCCGAGCGACTCGATGCGCCAGGCGTAGTTCACCGAGCAGCACATGGCCTCGGCTTTGGACGCGTAGAAGTGTCGGATCGAGCGCTTGCCGCGGCCCAGGCGCTCGGTGTCGAAGTCGATGACCTCGGGAGGCCTGGCGGCGCCCGGCTCGTTCTTCTGGACCAGTTCGTCCAGCGTCGTGTCGACGGCGCCCTCGCTCGGGCCCGCGTGCACGAGGAGGATGAGGAAGTCCTGGCGGGGGTCCGGAACGTAGAGGAAGAGCTGGTGCACCGGCACGGTCCGTGGGATCGCCTCGGCGGTGGTCTCCAACTCATGCGTCAGCGATTTGACTTGCTTCGCGTCGACCGGCTCGTCGTCGACGAGCGCCCACAGCAGCTCCGATGTGCGGCGGGCCCACTTCTTGCGCCGCCGCGCGGCGAGCAGGCCTTCGCCGAGGACGGGCATGCCGAGCCAGACGGTGGCGTCGCTGTCCGTGTCGAGGGAGAAGGCGACGGTCACACGGAGGCCGGGGTCAGTCGGATCGTGCGGGCGAAGTCGTCGATGGCGTCGAAGGAGGCTTCGAGGAGGGCCGGATCGTCGTAGTGGCCCTTGAGGACCAGGTCGATGTCGTTGGCCGGGTCGTTCCACGCGTACGTGACCGAGAGCATCAGGCCACCGTCGGGCCCGGTCCAGCTGCGCAGGCAGCGCAGGCCCTCGCCGAAGTGAGGAGAGGTGAACGACGATGTCTCCACTCGCTGGCCCGGAGCAGCCGAAGGGGCGGGGACGGCCAGAGTGGTGAGGTGCTCGGGGCTGTGCGCTTCATCGCAGGCGAACTGTTTGGTGAAGAGCACCAGCGGCGCGGCCTGCGGTGGCATCGGCCCGAAGACGAACGCCTGCTCCGCCCCGACCCGATCGCGCAGCATCGCGGCCGAGCCCTCGAGGAACTTCTTCGTCTGCCGCTTCTCACGCCAGGTGAGCTTGCGCCGGTGGACCAGGCCGACCGCGTCGAGGTGCATGTCCAGCCACTGGGCGAACTCCGATTTGCTGCCGGTGAGCGGCATGTGGAACCACACGCCCGGGTCGGAGTCGGTCACGACGATCATCATGCGTAGCTCCAGCGGAAGGTGGTCATCACGGCGTCGAAGAGTTCGACCAGGGTCTCGGTGAACTCGGTGTCCATGTCCGGCGCGACCAGCGTGCTGAAGGAGAACGTCAGCCACTGCGCGGGGGCACTGTCAGGGATCGGCACGGTGTACTGCACCTGCCAGGACGGCACCTCTACTCCCTTGGCGGGGTCGGCGGGCAGCTTCTGCAGGGTGCGTACGGCGGCCGTTCCGTCGAGTTCGCGTACCGACGCGTTCTCCGCGTCGCGTGCCAAGTCCCTGAGTACGGCCTCGGGCCCGATGCCTGTCCGCGGGGCTGTCAGCGGCTCGGAGGCAACGAACGATGCCGGGATGATCATTCCGTGCATGGGCTCGACGGGCAGGTAGAGCGACAGGCCGTCGGACTTACGGGCCTGCCGCACCGTCTCCTTCAACTCTTTCGTGAGCTTCAGCCGGGCCTTGGGGATGTCGTCCTTCGGGAATCCCACGGGGAGTTGAGCCACGGACTTCCGCACGATCCGCTGGATCGCTTCCCTGGTTCCGGACTGGAGCGGGATGGTGTCCCAGCCGGGCGGTGGAACGAGGTTGAAGCCGTTGGGCACGCGGGCGGACCCGACGGAACTCGCCGGCTGAGCCACCGGGTCTTCAGGGTGTTGCACTGCGATTCCGCATCTTCTCTGCGACCGAGGTCGCGCCGACCAGCACGGTGAACAGGGGGGCTCCGACGATTCCCGGCCAGAAGGAGCTGAAGAGACTGGGCAACAGGAGTGCCCAGCCCATGGCGAGATCGCGGGTCAACAGTGGGGGGCGCCTGCTGGGCACGGGGTTCTTGATCAGGATCCACACCAGGTTGAGCAGACATCCCGTCAGCAGCAACCAGTAGATCCAGAACAAGACGTCCCGGCTGCCGTCCGGGACCAGAAGCGCGATGCCGATCAGCGGGACGACGGACACCAGCGCGCCGATGATGGTCACGCGCACTCTGAAATTGGGACCCGTGCCCAATTGCTCTCTGAGGGACTCGGCCATGTCTCCTGCTTTCTCTGCCGCGTCGACCGGTGGCATACCTGATTTTTCACCAGTGAGTGTCAGGGGCGGGCATCCAGCCGCTTTCCTTCCAGGTGTTGTAGTCCTCGTTGTACGGCTTGTCTCCCGGCACCAGACCCTGCTGGTCCAGCCAGCCGATGGAGTCGCTCTTGCTCAGCGACTTGTCCATGACGTCGACGCCCATGCCACCGTACGCGGCGCCCACGGACGCCACGTATCCCGCGTGGCCGAGCTTGGAGGCTCCTCCCGCGACGGCGTCGGGGAAGGCACCCTTGTTCGAGCGGAGCTGGCCGAACAGGCCGGCCGCCTCGTCGTCACCGAGGTGCAGCCACTTGGAGGCCGTGGACACCTCGGTCGGGCCCTTGGCCACCAGACCGGCCTCCCTGGAGATCTTCTTCAGGGTGAAGTGGCGGAGGTCCGAGAAGAACTTCCGGGACACGTCGTCCTGCGCGCCCGCCATCGCCTTGCTCAGGTCGTTCAGCATCCCCTTGTGCGACCTGAGACCCGTCTTGAGCCCGGCGGTCCGGCTGGTCTGAGCCGCAGTACTGGTGACCTTGTTCGCGCCCTTGAGCAGCTTGATGCCGCCGCGGCCGATGCCCATCAGGAGCAGGCCGCCGACGTCGAAGGCCAGGTCGGTCCAGGATGCGTCTCCTGAGGCGACCAGCATGGATCTGGTCAGGATGGTCAGTACGGCGATCCCGAGTACCAGGACGTTCAGGCCGGGGATCCAGATGGCGACGATGCCCGCGATGGTGGCGATCCAACCGAGTCCGTCGAGGACCGTCTTGATCCAGTCCGCGTTGTCGTGGAACCACCCCTTGACGTTGTCCCACCACGAGTCCTCGATGACGTCGTCGATCTCGTCCCTGATCTTGCCCGCGTGGTGGTTGGCACGGGTGTCGCGATCACCGGTGACGGTGTCCAGCTGAGTGCGGTACTTCTGCAGCGGATCGTGGTCGGTCCCGCTGACCGAAGGATTCGGGGTGTCCTTGTCGCCGGACTCGCTCTTCTTGGCCTTCTCCGTCTCGAGTTCGTCCTGCTTCTCCTTGGCCCGGCGCAGGACGTCGTCCGCGTCGGACTGGAAGTCCTCCAGCTCGTTGGCCCAGGTGGTGAGGTGGCCGTGGACGCGCTCGTAGCGGCCGGCCACCTCCCGCATGTGCTTCTCCAGCGTGGAGGAGTCCTCGCGCAGCCGCTTGACGTACTTCCCCTTGAGCTTGTCCTCCTCGCTCAGGGTCTTGAGGTTCTTGGCCTGGGCCCGGAGCTTTTCGGCGACCGAGACCATGTGCTTGACCTCGTCGCGGATCTCCTCCGGGTCTCCGGGGACCGGATCGGAGTCGCAGAGCGGGTGCCAGTCCGTCGGGCGGCGCTTGGATGTCGCTGTCGTCACTTCTTCGGCTTCTTCTCGTTGCGCTTGCCCAGCTGCTTCTCGAGATCCTCGAATGCCTTCTTCGTGCCGGACACGAGCTTGCCGACCGAGTCGAGGCCTTCGACGAGTTTGGTGCGGTAGTCGTCCCAGTTGTCGACGAAATCACCCATGGCCCCGGCGATCTCACCGGAGCCCCAGTGCTTGTTCATCTCGTCGCGACGCTTCTCGATGTCCTCGAACGTCTTCTTGAGCTGCCCGAGCTTGCGCTCCGAATCCGCGAGGAACTCGAAATCGACCGTCAAGTCTGGGTCTGACACTGCGGACTCTCCCCGTATGGCGTCTCCAACGGGCCGACGTTATCCAAGGGGCTGCCGACGCCGCCAGAGGAGATCTCCGGGCAAGTCATGACTTTTCGTTGACCGTCATCGTGTCGTGATGCGAAGAACCCGTGTGGAGAGGCCCTGTCTGGCTTGTTGCTTCCGGGTATCGGGTGTTCGGTACCCGTTTGCCAGTGCGACTAGAGGCGCGACGCCGGAGGAGGTTCGGGCGCGGTTTCAGTCGGCGCGACTGCGTATGCGATCCGTCAATTTCCCGTCCAGTGGGCGGAAGTCTCCCTGTGCGAATGTTAGCTTCATCATGCAGCGAGAAAAGGTGGGAATGGAATCCCACGTATTTCCGGTCTTCTTTATGGCTGCATGAATTGCCCTGGCGTTGACGGATGACTGATGCGAATTCGGTGGCGGGTGGTCGCGTCGAGTCGTGAGCACCTCGGCTCTCGAGCGTCCACGTACCCGCGCGCGATGGGGCGTGATGGGGCTGTGCGGGCAATGATAGCTTTCCTCTACAGGGGTGTAGTAGTACGGGTTGACGGGGGATCGGTATGAGTGATCTGGCGGTCGACTACGCGGTGTTGAACCGCGTACGGCACAACCTCGACCACATCGCGGACCTGATGAAACAGCCGGGCCGGGACATGGAGAGGGTCACCGGCGACGCCATGGGTGTGCCCGAACTCGCCCGGCGCATGGACGACTTCGGGGACGAGTGGTCGTACGGGATCAAGCGGCTGACGAAGTTCTCCGGCAAGGCGTCCGAGGCGCTGCTCAAGATCAAGGAGTCCTTCGAGAAGCTGGACGACGAGCTCGCCAAGGTCGGGGAGAAAGGCAAGGGCAAGGGCGAGGGGAGCGGTAAGTAGCCATGGCTGAAGCGGTACTTGAGGACTTCCCCGCCCTGGGGTTCGTGCCCTGTCCCGGCGACCACTCGGTGGCCGACGACGTGGCCAAGAAGGTCGGTAAGACGGCGAAGGCGCTCGTCGAGATCTGCCATGTGCTGCACGGCACGGGTGTCGGTGACTGGAAGGGCAAGGCCGCGGAGGGCTTCCGGGAGAAGTTCGACGACGAATTCCGCCCCAAGATGGACGAGGCCCGCGACTCCTTCCGTGACGCCGCCTCCGCGTTGGCCGACTGGGCCGAGTACATGGAGCGCAAGCAGAAGGCCGCCGTGAAGCTGGAGGCCGAGGCGGCCGTGGCCAGCAAGGCGCTGAAGGACGCGTACGACAAGGCGGACGAGCTCAAGGACGCGGACAAGAAGGAAAAGGACTCCAAGGACCACGAGGGCAAGGTCAAAGAGGCCAATCGGGCCATCAACACCCAGGACCTCGAACTCGATGAGCTCCGCCGCAAGGGCCGCCGGATCAAGAAGAACTATCAGGAGTACGGCAAGGAGATCGCCGATCGCCTGAAGTCCGCGATGGACATCGCGCCGAACGAGCCCGGCATGTGGGAGAAGCTCGGCAACGCCCTCGAAAGCCTCGGCAAGGCGCTGGCCGACCTGCCGGGACAGCTGGCGGACGTCTTCGCCGACATCGGCGAGTGGATCAAGAGTCACGCGGACTGGATCACCGTCGCGGCCTCCGTCATCGGCGTCATCGCCATCTTCTGTCCGGTGCTCGCGCCGCTGGCCGTCGGGCTGAGCGCCGTCGCACTCTTCGCGCATGCGGCGGCTTATGGGTGGAATGGGCTCTACCCGCCCACCGGCAAGAACATCGGCAACTGGCTCACGCTGGGTGGCGACGCGCTGGGGGCGGTGCCTGGCTTCGGCGGCGCCCTGGCCGGCGCCAAGGCGGCGAGATCAGCCGGGGGCTTCGCCAAGGGCAGCAAGGTCGGCATCAAGACGGCGACTTCCGTCACGAAGAGATTGGCGAAGGAGGCGGACCCGGTCGCCAAGGTGATCGACAAGCCCATCATGGCCGCCGCGAGCAAGCTGGGAGTCTCACGCGGCGCGGCCCTGACCACCACGGAAGGAGTCCAGGCCGCGGCCCAGCTCGCCTGGACCGCGCCGACCGCGGTCAACGCGTACGGGACGAGCACCGGCAAGTACGACGCCGCGACCTGGGGTACAGGCGTGGCCAACATCGCCACGGGAACCGGCGGCGGCAAGTTCGGCGGAACCGTCGCCATCGGCAGCGCCATCGGTCTGGGAGCCTGGGAGTTGACGGACTGATGGAAGCCGCCGACTCGGCGTTGGTCGCCGGTCAGACAGTGGCCGGCACGTCGTCTGCCGCAGGCTCTCTGATCGCACCCTCCCCTACGGAGGTCCCCGACTTCTGGTTCGAACTTCCCCCGGGCTTCAGGGAGTTCGATCTGGAGGAGGGCGCCGAGGAGCGAATGCTCCGGTTGGCCGAGGGCGTGGACGGGCTGTTCGCCGACGCCACGCCCGAGCAGAAGCTCAGCATGGTCGTCTCCGGGGAGTACGCACTCCAGACCGTGATCGCGGCGGGAGCCGAGCACATTTCGGCCTGCCTCGTCCGCATGCCGGATGGTGAGCTCTCCCAGGGAACCCTGTCCGTCATCGTGGAGCGACCGGACGTCGGCCCGGAGAGCCAGGACAGGCAGGGGTCGGCCAGGCGCACAGCCGTCCAGTGGCACGAGCGGTATCCGGACGCCGAGGTCGCGCTGATCGCTTTGCCGTACGGTCCGTCCGCCCTGTGCATCCGGGATCAGGACCTGCAACTGCCGGGCGTTCTCTTCGGCCTTGACGACCCCCTTCCCACGACGATCCGGCAGGTGCAGGTCTGCGTGCCGCTGAGGACCGGACCCGGATCGGTCCTCTTCGTCTTCATGACCGAGGACAGAGAGCACTGGAGCGAGTACCTCGACATGCTCAGCGGCATCATGAAATCGGTCTCGGCGGAGGAGCCGACCTTGGACGGCACCTCGTCGGCCGACGGGCCCGATTCCCGATGAGGGCCGTTCTCCGAGCAGCCCGAATCCTGATGAACGGAGAAGCTGCGTGAGTGCCGATCCGAAGGGTGACGTGGGCGCGGCGCGCCTGCGATACCGCCTCCTGTGGGCGCTCGCTACGAGCTGCTACGTGCTCGCCGTGATCGTGGGCATGTTCTTCGTCGCGGACGACTTCGGCCCCCTTGTCCAGATCCCCCTCTGGATTGCGCATGGCGTGCTGCTTGTCGTGTTCATCAAGAAGCTGGGGGCCAAGGAGTCCAGCTCCTACGCGGCGGTGTTCATCGTGTTCGCCTCCGCGTCGGCGGCTCACGTCGTCGGCATGGCGCGCGACGACCTCACTCTTCAGGGGCGTGGCGAACAGGTCACCGCCACGGTCGTGAAGGAACGTCTTGACCCGCCTCAGGGCCGCAAAGGCCGTCTCTCCCACTACACCCTGGAGCACCAGGACGGCACCAGGGTCCCTGGCCCGGAGATGCAGACGACATCCGACCTCTATGACGTCGGCCAGGTCCTCACCGTCGTAGAGGATCCGGACGGTGATCTCGCACCGCAGACCCCGGGGCAGGCGGACGCCACGGCCGAGCTGCTCGGCGCCGGGGCGCTGGCCCTGGCCGCTCTCGGCTCCGTCGCCTGGATGACCCGGCGGGGCTGCATCGCCGTACGCGAGGCCGGCAACGGCGGTCGCTCGGCGCCGGGCGAGCAGGAGGAGAGGCTGCGCGAGGCACTGCGTACGTATCCCGCCGACCGGCGCGGGTACATCAAGGTGCCGCCGGAGGAGTTCCCCGACGTGTCTCACGGGCGGGCCGCCCGCATCGCCTGGGAGATGGGCCTGCGCGCGGAGGCGACGGGGAACCGGGGGTCGTGGCGGTTCGGGGAGACGGTGGTGGAGGAGGTTCCGCATGACTGAGGTCAGGCGGGCTTCCGTGACCGGGGCCAGGCGTGGCCCCGTGACGGAATCCAAGCATTGCCGCGGGCCGGCGACACCGTGACCGACAAGCTGTACTTCGCGTCGTTCCAGGACTACAAGGACTACAAGAACGAGTACACCGTCGAAGTCGGATCCACCTGGTGAGCCGGGGGAGTCAGGAGGGCCGGGAGCACCGGGAGGGCCGCGGCCGTCGGCGGGAGCCCGGCTCGCGCTACTTCGCCGCGCTCGACCGCAGCCGCGAGGAGAAGGAGAGGGCGGCCGAGGAGGCGGAGCGGGCTTACGCCAAGGATGTCGGCGTGGTGCGCGTGATCTCCCTCGTCCCCCCGCTCCTGTACTGCGCGGCCATGATCGCGGGCGCCGCGTCGGACGACGTCGCGATGGTCGTCCTGCGGTACGTGCTGGGGCCCGCGAGTGCCGTCGCCACCGCGTTCGTGATCGGACTGATCCTGAAGTACGAGCGCTCACCACAGCGCGACGTCGGAATCCCGGTGGTGGTCTTCGCCAGTGCCCTGCTGAACGGTCTG
Organism: Streptomyces sp. NPDC052114; assembly: GCF_040680155.1. Lineage (NCBI taxonomy): Bacteria > Bacillati > Actinomycetota > Actinomycetes > Kitasatosporales > Streptomycetaceae > Streptomyces > Streptomyces sp. NPDC052114. The sequence goes on from NZ_JBFAWC010000010.1 coordinate 123,584, forward strand.
ACCGGGTTCGCCACCGGTTCGATCTTCTACGTACTGATCCCGCTGGCGGCGCCGCTCACCCAGTGGGCGCTGCCCAAGTTCCGTGTCCTGGCGGCCCGGAAGCCGTGATCGGCTGAGCCTTTCCCGTGGCCTCGCGAAGGTCCGCATCCCCATGAGAGCGGGCGTGGACGAGGCGATACGCGCCCCGGACCCCCGACGGGTGCTCGGCGCCATGGACGAGCTCGACGCGTTCGCCGGGCGGATCAGCGTGGCCGCCGCGGCGGGCTGACGGGGCGGATGACCACGGGGGGCACCGGAGTTCGGCCTCAGCCGTGCTCCCGCGAGCGGTCCCTCCGCGAACCGTCCCCCTCACGAACCGTCCCTCCGCGAGATGCCCCCTCGCGAGAAGTCCCCCCGCCCCACCCGCCGCGCGAGCCCGTCGTCCGGGTCGGGGCCGGTGAGTGAGCCGTACCCCGTGGCCGCCCACACGCTGCTCTCCGCGTCGGCCTCGAAGTAGGGGATCGCGCGGCCGTCGCGGCCCGCCGTGTCCGTGAGCACCTCGGGGGCCCGGCGGGCGCGCACCGCGGCGGCGCAGTCGGCGCAGGGCGAGACGCGCAGCTGGTCGCGGCGGCCGAGCGGGCGCCAGGTCACAGTGCGCACGGCGCGGCCGTGCAGGGGGTTGAAGAAGCAGAGGGGGAGCGGGTCCGCCGCCCCGGCCAGGGCGTCGCGGCCCTCCGTCACCAGGGCGAGCACCCCGGCCAGGTCGGGCAGCCCGCGCGCCCCGTCGAGCACGGTGTTCGCGGCGTCGTACGCGTCCAGGGCCCGCTGGAGACCGGGCGTGCCCGAGGTGTCCGCGGCCCGCGCGGCCTCGCCGAGCGCGAGGACCTCCGCCTCCGCGCGCCGCCGCAGCTCGGCCTCGTCGGCGGCGCGGGCGGCGGCGAAGACGGCCTGGGGGAAGGCGAAGGCGCCGGTCGCCGCGGTGGTGCGACGGCGGCGTGCGGAACGTACGAGGAAGGCCGCGAGGAGCGCGAGAGCGAGCGTCGGCGCGGCGACGGCCGTGATGAGTGACCAAGAGGGCCCGCTCCCGTCGCCTCCGCTCCCGCCTCCGCCTTCGTTCCTGTCGGCGGCGTCGCGGTCCTGGTCCAGGTCCTCGTCCAGCTTCTTCGTCTGCTTCTCGTACTCCGCCTTGCCGTTGCCCCGCTTGATCATGGTGATGGCCTCGGCGGCCCGGTCCGCGAGGCCCGCGTCGTCCAGTTCGTCCATGAGGTCGACGGCGTTCGCCGCGGCCTCGGCCTGGTGCGCGTCGCCGGGCCACTCATGGCCGCGGATCGAGTCGCGCCACTCGCCGTCGGTGGTCAGGAGGACGAGGTCACCGCCCGCCTCGGGGCTGCGGTCCGTGAGGCGGTCGCGTACGACGCCCGCCAGCGTGTCCGCGTCGCCGTTGTACGCGTCGCCCTTGGCCAGCGGCACGAGGACGACCTTGATGGGCAGGCCGGTCGCGTCGATCTGCCGGACGAGTTCCTTCTGCCGGGCGGGAGTCACGGCGGACGCGGCGTACGAGGGATCGACGTACACCGGCGATTCGACCAGCGCCTCCGCGATCTTCTCGCCGGGGCCGGGGCCGGGGCCGGGGCCGGGGCCGGGTGACGCGGCGAGCGCGGGCGCGGTGGCCGTCAGCAGGGCCAGGACGGCGGCGGCGAGGGCCGCGGCGACGGATGCCGCCGGGCGACGACGGCGCTTCGGAGGGTTCGGGTCACTGGACACCGGCGTACTCCCGTACCTGGCGGATGAGTCGGGGAACTCCCTTGCGGGCGGCGGGCAGTGGGCCCGCGGCGTCCTCGTACAGGACGCGGGCGGCGCCGCGCCCGCCGCCGGCCGGCGGCAGCGTGAGGCGCCGGGTGTGGGCGAGGCCCGGACTCTCGGCGACGAAGGTGCGGCAGGGGTCGCAGAGGGGAAGGGTGCGGCGCCGGGTGTCCTCGGGCGCGTACTGGGCGTCGCGCCAGCCCGTGGCGGGGCCGTGCAGCGGGTTGAGCGCGCAGCACGGCTTGCTGGTGTCGCCGCTCGCGAGGGCGGCGCGGCCCATGCGGGCGAGCGTGACGGCGGCGGCGAGATCCGCGGGCGGCACGTCGTCGTCCACACGGCCGTCGGGCCCGCCCGCGGCACGGTCGGCGAGCAGGGTGGCCGTGTCGAGGCAGTCCCAGACGCGGGTGCGGAGCGCGGAGGGCAGAGCCGCGTCCGGGTCGAACTCCGAGCCCAGGGCGCCGAGTTCCTCGTGGGCGGTCCGCCGGAGGTAGGCGGCGGTGGGCTCGGTGGGCGCGTGGAAGGCGATGCGGACCTCGTCCGCGTTCCCTGCGTCCGTGCGCACCATGCCGGGACGGCGGGGACGCAGCCCCGGCACCGCGCGCCGCAGAATCCCGAGAACGGTGGCGACCACCAGAAGGACGATCAGGGCCCCGACCGCGCCCACCAGGAGGCCGGGCCAGAAGTCCGTGCTGAAGAGGCGGGGCAGGGCCGTGTCCTCGACCGGGTCGGGCGCCCCGGAGCCGACCGACGAGGTCTCTGGGGCGTCCGTGCGGGGCGATTCGTCGAGGAACGTCAGGAGTTCGCCGAGGCGTTCACCGAGCCGGTGGTCGGCGGAACGGTCGTCCGCGTCGTCGTAGGCGATGCCGTCGGGCAGGTCGAAGGCGACGCGGTTCGCGTCGATGCGTACGCCGTACGTGACGACGTCGATGTCGCCCGAGAGCGGATCGGCGACGACGTACACCCCGGACTTGCCGAGCTCGCGGTGGAGGGTGTCGGCGAAGGCGTCGGGGTCGCCGCCGGACTCGTCCTCGGTCGTCTGGGGCACGAGGGCGACGTGCACGGGCCCGTAGTCGGCGTCCTTCATACGGGAACGGAGGTCGGAGAGCTGCCGGGCCGTGAGCGGGCGGGGGCTCTCGGGGTCGCTGTAGACCGGGGAGCGGCGCAGCCCGTCCGTGACGCGGTCCACGCGGGAGGCCATGTCGGCGGCGGTGGGCGGGGGAGCGGCGCTGGAGGTGGTCTGGTCGAAGAGGACGGTGGCCGTGACCGCGACGGCGGCGGCGAGGGCCGCGGCGACGGCGGCCTCGATCCAGTGGAGCCGGCGGGGGCGGGGGCGGGGCCCAGTGCGGGGCCGGGGCGAGTCCCCGTCCTCCTTGCCCAGGGAGACGGCTTTGCCCAGGGAGACGGGTTTGCTCAGGGGGACGACGTCCGCGGCCGACGTTCCCCTCCGCCGCCACCATCGGCGTACGTACGGGGAGATCAACAGGACGAGCAGCGGGAGGCCGGTGAGCGCGATGCCGGTGACGAAGGACTGGTTGCGGCGGTCGGTGGGACCGATGTGCAACTGCTCGGGCTCCTCGCCGCCGCCACCGTTCGCACCGCGGGGGGCATGCTTCTCACGGGCGGCCTCGGCCCGCTTCGAGGCCTTGTCCGCGTCCAGCGTGACGACATCGGCGAACCGCTGGAAGCTGAGCAACGGCCCGGCGTCGTACGGAAGTTCATAGAGCTGAGCCGTCCAGGCGGCATCAGCGGGCGCGCGCACCCCGAAGGCGACGGCCTGCGCGACGGAGTGCTCGTCGACGAGCACGTACAGCCCATCCCGCCCGACCCGGTCGTGCACGGCACCGAGAAGGGCCTTGCTCTCCATGGAGGTCCCGGATTCGGGCAGCACGATCACGTAGGTCCGAGCCCCGATCCGCTCGGTGATCCGCTCGGCGACCTCGGCGAAGTCGGGGGCGGTGGAGCGGGGGACGGCGCGGGGGAGCTGGTCGGTGAGGTAGACGGGGTTCTTGCGGAGGTGGGCGGCGAGGGTGGTGGCTTGGGTACCGGTGCTGTTGCGGGGGGTGGTGGCGGTGTGGGCCGTGGTGGCGGTGGTGTCCGTGCTGTTCGTGGCGTGGGCTGGCGCGGCGGTGACGGCAGCGGTGAGCGCGGTGCCGAGGAGGAGCAGACAGACGTAGGCGGCGAGGAGGGGCAAACTGCGAATCCCGCGCCGCCACCGCCTGCGAGCGGCGGCAACCCCTGTGTTCCGAGCCTCCATGGTCCCGATGTCCCCCTCATCCATTCGGCGCACTTTACTTCCGCGACGGATCGGTTGCCCATGAGGGCGAGGATGGTGATGGGGCTGTGATGAGGGGTGCGGGGGGACGGGGCGTGCGGCCGGCCGCCCCCCGGCCCATCCCCGTCCATCCCCGCCCATCCCCGTCCGTCAACTCTCCTCAGCGGTTGACCGACTGGATCTCCTCGACCTTGACGGCCTGGTCGTTGCCGTACTCGCCGTTGGGCAGCGTGCCCTTGGCTCCGCCGGTGCCCTCCCAGGTGATCTCCCAAGTCGCGGTGGCCTGGAGGTCGTACGTGCCGTCGCCCGAGGAGCGCTGGTAGACGACGCCGCACGGCGGGGTCTGCTTCGCCTTGCCCTTCGCGTACGGTTCGCCGATCGAACCGTCGTCGTTGATCTCGCACGTACCGGACCCGGGCAGCAGCTTGGCGTCGTCCGTGCCGGGCTTGATGGTGAGCGAGACGGGCGTGGCGGTGGTGGTCGCCTCGATGTGCAGCCCCGGGGCGTCGAGCGAGGCGGTGACGGACACGGGCTTGAACTCACCCTTGTCGAGCCAGGCCCAGGTGGGGAGGTTCACCTTGGAGGCGCCGCCGGGGGCGAGGGACACCTTGGTGCCGGGGACTTGGATCTGGTTGTAGGCGAGGCCCGCGAGGGTCTCCGGCTTGATGACCTCGGGAACGTCCTCCGGTATCTCGCCGTTCTTGACCCAGAACGGATCCCGGTCGCACTTCATCTGCTCATCGAGCGGGGCATCGGGGTTCTGCTGCGCACCCCACCACATGCCTTCCTTCTCTTTGTCGATGTTGAAGTTGTCGTAATCGCCGCGGGCGTAGTTCTCGTTCTCGTCCGAGATCTCCGTACGGGCATCACCGGCCCCCGGGTCGTGCACCGCGATGTAGTTCAGACGCTGCCGCCAGTCCCGGAACTCGGTGGCCTTCCACTCCGGGGCGTACCAGCAAGCGGGAGGCGTCCAGTTGGGGTCGACGGATGTCACAGGGCCCGAACCGTTTCCCCCTTTTCCGGAGGACGTGTACTTGATGGTGACTTTCGCCCCGTAGGTGCGGTCGGGGCCTTCGGTGGCTTCCGCGGTTCCGCGGCCCGGCCCGAGGCCCGCCATGGCGGGAGTGCTCGTCAGCGCGATCAGAGAGGCACAGATTGCCGATACGGTGAGTGCCTTACGCATGATTTTCCCCGTTATCCCCGTTGTCCCCGTCATCCCCTGCACTGGGATGCTGATTCCTGCACCTGGATCGCCTTGGCGTGCCACAGACCCTTGGTCTTGTGCGCCGGAGTCATGCCGATCTGCCAGTGGGAGTAGTCCCTGAGGCTTTCCTTGGTGCGGAGCGTCTTCTTGCTCTTGACGTCCTTGCTGTAGAACTTCGAGTCGTTGCTGCAGAACGTGACGACGACGTCCTTGGTGCCCTCGACGGGCTTCACCTGCGTACGGGTGTAACGGCTCTCACCGGTGACCGTCACGCCGGCGTCGACATTGGCCTTGATCTGCTGCTTCGCGTACTTCCACGCGGGACTCTGGATCTCCGAGTAGAACTTGTACGTGGCGTCGTCGGCGTTCTGCTTGACGATTCCGTAGATGACGGCGCGTACGAAGTTCTGGGCGTCACCCAGTGCCGCGGACTGCTCGGCGGTCGCGGTGCCCTTGTCGAAGACGAGCTCCACGTCCGAGGGGAACTGCATCTCCGGCCGGATGATGTCGGCGTCCTTGCCGGCCTTGTCGCTCGGCGACGTGCTCTTCTCCGCGCCCCCGTCCGCCCCGGCGATCTTGTCCTTCCCCGAGCCCCCGTCCCCGTCCCCGCCCCCGCACGCCGTGAGCAGAAGGGCGGCGGTGGCCGTGAGTGAGACGGCGATGGGGCGGAGGCGGCTGCGGTTCACGTGTGACTCCCATGGGGGCGACAGTTCGACAAGCCATCCGAAGGTACTGAAGTGGCCAGGGCCTTCGCCAGGGCCAACTTTGCCGACCGGCGAATGTCTCGCCGGTCGGACACCGATATCCGATATCCGATATCCCGGGTGAAAACGGCCGATTCGTGCGCCGACTATCCGCACTGCGCCGCCTTGGTCTTCACGTCGACACGGTTCGCGAGCCAAAGGCCCGCTTTGTCCTTCGAGGGGACCATGTCGATGGTCCAGAACCACTTGTTCTGAGGGCCCGGCTCGAAGGAGAACGTCTCCCCGGACTTCAGGTCCTTCCCCTTGATGCCGTTCTCGTCGGAGCAGAAGGTGACGACGAATCCCTTTCGGCCCCCGCTCCCTTCCGGCCCTTCCGGGCGGACCTTCGCGTCGCTGTGGCGCCGTTGGCCGGCCAGGCTCAGGTCGCCCGACGCGTGCTTGCCGATCTGGTACTTCCCGTACTCGCGAGCGGGACTCTTGGGCACCGAGTAGAACTTGTACGCCGCGTTCTCCGGGTCCTGCTTGACGATTCCGTACACGGTGGAACGCGCGTAGTTCTCGGCGTCCTTCAGCGCCGCGGCCTCCTTCGGGTCGGAGAGTTCCGTCTTCTCGAAGGTGAGCTTGATGTCCGAGGGGAAATGCATGGCGGGGCGGTCGACTTCCGGCGCCGCGGAGCCGCCCCCGCCCCCGCTCCCGTCGCCGTCCGCGCGTGAGGAGCCCTGCGACTCCCGTCCCTTCGCGCCGTCGGCGGAATCACCGTCGTCACCTCCGCACCCGGTCAGGAGCAGAGCGGTGGCCGCCGTCAGTGAGACGGTGGCGGCGGGCAGGACACGGCGGCGCTTCACGGGCAACTCCCGGTGGGGCGAGGGTTTTTGAGAGCGTTCAGAGAGTCCGACGCTACAGAAGCGGTGGGTGCGCCGTCAGTGACGTAGGAGACACGTGGCCCCGCCCCGAAATCCCGAGCGCCACCCGCCGCCCCCTCGGCATGATGGCCCGATGCCCGACGAGACCCTGCCCCAGGCGCCCCGGAGAACCGAACCCCCGCACGCCGTCGCGGGCGAACGCGCCTCGCTGACCGCCTTCCTGCAGTACCAACGGGAAACCCTCGCGATGAAATGCGCGGGCCTGACTGCCGAGCAGCTCAGGGAGCGGTCCGTGCCGCCCTCGGACATGTCGCTGCTCGGCCTGGTCCGGCACCTCGCCGAGGTCGAGCGCAGCTGGTTCCGCAACGTCCTGAACGGCGAGGCCCTCACGTCCAACTGGCAGGGCCGCGTCCCCGGCGAGCACGCCGACTTCGACGTGACGGACGCCGACCCCGACGAGGCGTTCGAGGTCTGGCACGCCGAGTGCGCGCGCTCCCGCGCGATCGTGGACGTCCTGGACTCCCTGGACACGACCGTCGACTTCCGTGACGACACGTACTCGCTGCGTTACGTCCTCACGCACATGATCGAGGAGTACGCCCGGCACAACGGCCACGCCGACCTGCTGAGGGAGCGGATCGACGGAGCCACCGGGGAATAGCCCACGTAGGCTGGCCGACCGGAGAACAGCCACACCGGGGGACGGACCGGGGGACGGAGAGGGTGCCAGCCATGGCCCGCTACACAGCACCGCAGACCATCGCGCGCGGCGGATTCAGCATCAAGGTCCCGGAGACGTGGTGGGAGTTCGACGTGCGTCCCGAGTCGCGCGACGCCGCCATCCGGCAGATGCTCAACGACCGGGTCCGCGCCCGCCCGGAGCTGGCCCCGCACCGCGACACCTTCGAGGCGTTCCTGCGCAAGGCGTCGAAGGACGCGTGGCAGTCCGGGGCGCTGTACTGCGGCTGCATGGCGGAGAGCTTCGGCGGCGATACGCCGATCACGGGCTCGGTCACCGTCTCCCTGGTCGGCGCCCGCACCCCGAACGGCGACGTCCTGCCGACGGACCCCGAGCGCATCGTCGCCCAGCTCGGCGTGCGCGAGGCCAAGCGCGAGGGCGACGCGTGGCGCAAGGTCACGACGGTCGACATCCCGGGCGTGGGCCTCGCGGCCCGCACGTACGGCGTGGAGGACGTCACCGTGACCGGCGACGACCGCACGATGCGCGTGGTCCTGATGCAGACCTTCATCCCGCTCCCGGGCGAACAGGGCAAGGTCGCCCTGGTCTCGGGCAGCAGCCAGATCCTCGACCTCGCGGACTCGTTCTTCGACATCTTCGACGCGGTGACTTCTACGTTCCGCTTCGCGGAGTAATTCGCGGAGCAGGAAGCGCCGGTACGCCACCGACGGGGACGCGCCTGGGGGCCGATCGCCTTCCACCTGTCATGTCTCGGCTAGTAGCTTCGTACTCGCGTACGGTGATCGAAGTTGCAAACGTGACGGGGGTAGAGACATGGGGGGCCATCGGCCGTCGGACTGGCACGTCCTGGACCTGGACAAGGATCCGACGCCGGGTGATCCGCAGCGGGTGCGCAAGCTCGCCGGGAGTCTGCATGACTTCGCCGATGACGTGGGCAAAGTCCTGCGGGACATCAAGGGCATGGCGGGCGAGGACGCCATCCTGCAGTGGGCCGGGCAGACGGCCGAGGCGTTCACGGAGAAGTTCGAGGACGCGCCGAGCAAGCTGAAGAAGCTCAAGAAGAGCTATGAGATGGCGGGCGACGCGCTGTCGGGGTACTGGCCGGAACTGGAGCGTGCCCAGACCATGGCCGACAAGGCCCTGGTGAAGGGCCGTGAGGCCCAGGCCGATCTCAGCAGTGCCAAGACCCGGCTGTCCTCGGCGGACTCCTGGGTGGACAAGGCCGGCAAGGAAGCCGACAAGTATCAGGACAAGCCCGGCAAGGACGTGCCCAAGCCGGATCCGGACAAGGTCAAGGCCGCCACCCGCAACGCCGCCTCCGCCGAGAAGGCACAGAAGTCCGCGCAGGGCGACGTCGACTCCGCGCAGAGCGCGCTTGAGGCCGCGAAGAAGATGGCCGAGGACGCCCGCAAGATCCGGCAGGACGCGGCGGGCACCGCCAAGCGGAAGATCGACGAGGCCTCCGACGCGGGGATCCAGAACCGTAAGTGGTGGGAGGAGATCGGCGACTGGGTCTCCGACAACTGGGACACCATCGTCGCCGTCTGCAAGGTCGTCGTCGCCGTCGTGGGCGTCATCGCGATGATCGTGGGCGGCCCGATCCTCGCCGCGATCGTCATCGTCGCGGGCGCCATTGTCCTCGCGGACACACTAAGTAAATACGCGAAAGGCCAAGCCACCTTGATGGATGTGGCCTTCGCCGCCATGGACTGCATCCCGGGCGGCAAGGGCCTCACCACCGCCGCCAAACTCGCCAAGGGCATGAAGGGCTTGGCCAAGGGCGGTCTCAAGGGGATGGCCAAGGGGCTGGGCAAGGGAGGGCTCCGTAAGGGCGCCGACGACGCGGTCGCCAAGAGCAAGCCCACCAAGGGCCGTTGCAAGAACGGCGACCCCATCGACATGGTCACGGGCGAAATGATCATGGGTAAGACGGACTTCGCGCTTCCGGGATTGCTGCCGATGGTCCTGCGCCGTACCCACCTGTCCACCTACCGGTGGGGGCGGTACTTCGGCGAGTCGTGGGCCTCCACCCTCGACGAGCGCCTCGAGCTCGATGAGCAGGGTGTCCTGTTCGCGAGCGAGGACGGCATGATCTTGTCCTACCCGGTCCCGAGCCCCGGGGCCGTGGTCATGCCGGCCGAAGGTCCTCGTTGGCCCTTGGAGTGGGACGGCGGCAGCGCGCCACTGCGGATCACCGACCCCGGCACCGGGCACGTCCGTCACTTCTCCCCGCTCGACCGCGCAGGGGCGGACCAAGCCGCCTTCACACTTCCCTTGCGGGCGATTTCGGACCGCAACGGTCACCGCGTCACCGTGGACCGTGAGCAGGACGGCACTCCCACGGCGATGCGTCACTCCGGTGGACATCGCGTCGTGGTCGAGAGCGAGGGCGGCCGGATCATCCGCATCAGTGTGCCCGGGACGCAGGGGGTGAAGGGCGACACCGCTTGCGGGAAGCCGGACGACACGGAGCTGTTGCGCTACGCGTACGACGACCGTGGCAATCTGACCGAGATCTACAACTCCAGTGGGCTTCCTTTCCGCCTCGCCTATGACGACGAGTCCCGCATCTCGTCATGGACGGACCGCAATGGCTCCTGGTACCGCTTCACGTACGACGAGCGGCACCGTGTCGTCAGGGGCGAGGGTGCCGACGGCTTCCTCGACTGCGTCGTCGCGTACGACACGGAACGGCGACGCACGAGGTACTCCGACAGCCTGGGCTTCACCACCACTTACGACTACAACGATCTGCTCCAGGTCACGGCGGAGACCGACGCGCTTGGAAACGTCAGGCGCAACGAATGGGACCGGTACAACAACCTCACGTCGAGCACCGACGCGAACGGGGCGCGTACCGAGTACACCCATGACGGATACGGCAACCTCACCTCGGTGACGCGGCCGGACGGAGCCGGGCTCAGTGCCACGTTCAACGAGCTGCGGCTACCGGTCGAGGTCGTCGACTCCGACGGAGCTGTCTGGCGGCACCGTTACGACGAGCGGGGCAACCTGGTCGAGACCACAGACCCCACCGGCTCCCCGACGCGGTACCGCTACGACGGGCAGGGCCACCTGGCTGCGGTGGTGGACGCGTTGGGAGCGGAGCGCCTGATCGAGTGCGACGCCCACGGACTGCCTGTCGCGGAGATCGACCCACTGGGCTGGACGACCAGGTTCGAACGGGACACGTTCGGCCGGATAGTCGCCGTACGGGATCAGCTGGGCGGCACGACCGCACTGACGTGGACGCTTGAAGGCAAGCTCAGCCGCAGGGTGAACGCGGATGGCACCACCGAGCGTTGGGGCCACGACGGAGAAGGGAACCTGGTGGAGCACCGGGCCCCTGGTGGAGCCCTGACCCGCTTCGAGACCGGCCATTTCAACCTGACTACGGCGCGGATCGACCCCGACGACTCGCGGTTCGAGTTCACTTATGACACCGAGCTCCGTCTTCGAGAGGTACGCGACGCGCGGGACCTGGTGTGGTCCTACGCGCGAGACTCGGTCGGCGACGTCGTCACCGAGACGGACTTCAACGGTCGTACCCTCGCCTACCGTTACGACGCCGCGAGGAGGCTGGCGGAGCGGGTCAACGGCGCGGGGCAGACCACCCGATTCATCCGCAACCCGATGGGCAAGGTGGTCGAGCAGAGCTGCGACGACCGCATCACCACGTACGCGTACGACACCGCGGACCGACTCATCGGAGCCGAGAACGAGCACACGCGGATCCACTTCGTCCGTGACCGTCTGGGCCGGGTTGTCGAGGAGAGCTGCAACGGGGCGTCCACGAGGGCTTCCTACGACGCGAACGGTCGAAGGACGAGCTTCACCACTCCCAGCGGCGTCCCCGCCATCTGGGAGTACGACGCAGGCAACCGTCCCACCGGGCTGCGCGTGGCCCAGCGGAGCATGGAGATGGCCTACGACGGATCGGGCCATGAGGTCGAACGGCTGCTCTTCCCGGGCGTGCTGCTCGCGCAGGAGTGGGACGACAATCATCGGCTGACGCGGCAGTCGCTCATGGGCGCTGCGGCCGCTGGCTCCGCATGGGGACGAGACTTCCGCTACCACCGGGACGGGCACCTCGCGGGGATCGCGGAGCAGGACGGGAGCACGCGAGGTCTGGTTCTGGACCGGGCCGGCCGTGTGGTCGAGGTCAACGGCAAGGACTGGTCCGAGTCTTACGCGTACGACGGCTCGGGGAATGTCTCATCGGCTTCCTGGCCCACCGCCGGCGAAGGAGACGCGGCCGACTCCGCGGTGCAGGGCGACAGGCACTACAGCGGCACCTTGCTGCACCGTGCGGGGCGCACCTTCTATGAGTACGACGCCCAGGGTCGGACCGTCCGTAAGTCCCAGAAACTCCTCTCCGGGAAGTCCCGGGTCTGGACGTACGCATGGGATGCCGAGGACCGGCTCGTGCGTGCGGCCGTCCCCGACGGAACGACCTGGCACTATCGCTACGACCCGTTGGGACGCCGTGTGGAGAAGCGGCACCACGGAGCGGACGGACGGGAGCTCGAACGCATCTCGTTCGTCTGGGACGGCGCGCGAATCGCTGAACAGGTGCGGGTCGACGGAAGCACACGAGAGAAGAACGTCACCACGTGGCAGTGGAAGCCTGATTCGCTGCGTCCCGTCGCGCAGAGCGAGCACCGCGCACTGGACACCGGGGTGGAGGTTCCGCAGGACGAGATCGACGCCCGCTTCTACGCCATCATCACCGACCTCACCGGCACACCCACAGAGCTGGTCGACGAGAGCGGATCGGTGGCATGGAGCTCTGCCCACGCTCTCTGGGGAAGTTCCACCGGCAGATCGCGTGTGACCGGTGATTCCCGCGGTGGCGCAACGTGCCCTCTCCGTTTTCCCGGCCAATACCTCGACGAGGAAACGGGACTTCACTACAACCATTTTCGCTATTACGAGCCGGATACGGCGCGTTATCAGTCGCCTGATCCGCTCGGCCTCGCTCCGGCACCGAATCACCACTCCTATGTCCCCAATCCCACCGCATGGGTGGACCCGCTCGGGCTCTCCTGCGACGAGGTCGACGAGGAGTGGACGCGTGTGGGGCGTTGGATGTCCGACGACGAGTACAACAAGATGGTGTCGGAGGGCAGGGTTCAGCCGGGAGCGGGTGACCGTTCCTACGTGGCGAATCCGCCGGATCCCTCTGCGTACGGGCGTCAGGCGGCGCCGGGCACGAGCTATGTGGAGTACGACGTACCGTTGAGTTCCCTGCGCCCCGGCGGCGAACCCGGCTGGTCCCAGATCGAAGGCCCGAATTCCCTTCGGGGCAGAATGGCCGCCCGCAAGGGTTTGCCTCTGCCGGAGTTCCCCGAGGTGCGGAACATTGAGAAGATCATGACCAAGGAGGAATTCACCGGTGGAGCTCACTGACCTGCTCGCCCTGTACGACCGGCTGGTCGCCGAGCTCGACACTTCGCGGTATGAGGTCTCCTGGCAGGGTCCCGTGCCCGGTCGCGTCAAGCAAGGGGCTTCCCTCAGCGTCGACGGGCCCGAGCGTCTCGCGGAACTGACGGTGTGGGAAACCGGCGAAGCGCACTTGCAGCTGGGAGAGATGTCCGACGGCCACGTGACCGATGAGCATCTGCGCTTGGGCGACGCGGGGCAGCTGGCGGCCGTCGTCGACCGGATGACGGCCTGGGTGACGGGGCAGTAGGGCTGAGCGCACCGAGCACCGGCCCCTCTTTGAGAGGCGGACCAAGCAGCGCCGGTGAGGACTGGCGCTGCTGAATCTTTGATGGCAGGGCCCGGAGTGCGTGAAGACGTGCTCCGGGCCCTGCGCACCTCAGCGCCGGTTCAGCCCCCTCTTCACCTTCTTCGCCGACGCCGAGTCACCCAGCGTCTTCCACAGCTTGTCCGAGCTCAGGGACGTGTAGACGCCGGGGGCGCCCTGCGCGCCGCAGCCGTCGCCGTACGAGACGACGCCGACCAGGATCGGGGCCTGGCGGCCGGGGACCTTGCGGAAGATCGGGCCGCCGCTGTCGCCCTGGCAGGAGTCCTTGGTCTCCACGCCGGCGCAGAAGTTGACCTTGGAGTCGTACTCCTTGTAGCTCGTCCTGCACTCCGCGTGGGAGAGGATCGGGACCTTCACCTGGCGCAGGCGGTCCGGGGTGTGGGGCAGTTCCGTGTCCGTGTTGCCCCAGCCCGCGACCGTCGCCTTCTGGCCCGGGCGGATCAGCGCGTCGGTGCCCTGCGTGGGGAGCGCCACGGGGGAGATGCCGCGCACCGGCTTCTCCAGCTGGAGGAACGCGACGTCGTACGCCTCCTGGCCCTTGAGGTAGCGCGGGTGCACGAGGACGCCGCCCTTGGCGATGTTGCGTATCTGGCCCTGCTTGGACGAGAGGACCGTGCGGCCCACCGCGACCTGCAGCGTCTTCGGCTTGACCGGCTTGCCCGCCTCGTCGACCAGGCAGTGCGCCGCCGTCGCGATGGTGTCCGGCGTGACCAGGCTGCCGCCGCAGAACTGGCGGTCGAGCGCGCTGCCCGGACCCTTGTCCAGGAGTGCCGTCATGAACGGGTAGGCGTCGTTGGAGACTTCGGTGCCGCCGATGATCGCGTGCGCGGCGGGCGCGGAGGTGGCGACCATCGCCAGGGCGGCGCCGGTCGCGGCGAGCCCTGCGGCCACGGACGTGGACACGGACTTCTTGGTCTTGCGTGCGGAAGTTCTCATGGGGGGTGGATTCTCTTTCGTACGACAGGAATTGCGGTACTTGAATTCGCTCTGCATCTCGGTGCGTTGCGGGGTGGTGCGTTGCGGTGCGGTGCAGCGCGCTGCGGTGCAGGGCAGTTGTGCGTGCGAAAGGTCCGGACCAGAGTGGCGGTCGGACAGCAACTCGGGTGGTCAGCCCGTGAATTGGTCAGGTGTTCAACCAATTCGTCTTCCCGTCATTCCTCGCGAACCTTCGCGCGGAATGTGAGAGGGGGAATGGGGCGGGTGGGTTCATTGCGGTGGGTGCGTCCGTGGCTCCGCCGTGACAGGCTGCGGCGCGGCAACTCCCGTACCGGTGGCGACAGTTCCGGCATCACGTGCAATTCGCCCAAAACGTCGATACCGCCTCGCCGTGCCCCACTTCGCCCCCGCATTCACCCCTCAGGGTTGCGTGGATCCTGCGGAGAAGCCGCGACCTTTCCGTGCGGATGCCCGAAACGCGGCCGAATCTCTTCGGTCGGTCCCCGCCCCGAGGTGTAGCAGGCGGGAACCGGGGCCACCCCTTCCGGCGTCCCCCTTCTCGCCGATGGATCACGGTGTGGCCCGGCGAGGGCCGTGTGTGAGGTTGGTGGGGGCTCTGTCACCGGGCCCCGCGCCGCCCGTTGTGCAAAGCGTCGATCTTCGCGTACGCACACGCACGTGAACTCCTGCGGCCCAGGAATGACCGTGGAACCGGGTGGAACCAGAGCGCGCGGATTGCGCGTGGATAACGATGGCGGCTGTGAGCTTCGCGATCTTTAACGCGCCTTGAGGGGCTTATGTGCTGCTGATACGGTGCGATGACTTGACACTGGCTCCGGGGCTGAATAGCCCGCCCGGGGCGAGCGGGGGACGTCGCGCGAGCGAGAGAAGTCGCGAGCGCCACAGATCATCGCGAGTGTCACGGATGACGGAAATTGACCGAATCTTCTTGGGCGTGCGGGGAGCAGTTGCGTGAAGATCCAGGAGCGTACGGGGGCGGGCAACAACCGTTCTGCCGCGCCGGCTCAGCCCGGAGTCGGTGAGCGCCTTCCCGCGCCGCCTCGCGAGCGCAAACCGGCACTGGCCGCGCTGGCCGTTCTCCTCATCCTCGTCGGCGCGCTCGGCGCCACCGTGCTCGTGCTGCGCGCCGGTGACCGCGTCGAGGTCGTGAAGGTGACCAAGGAGATCCCGGCGGGCGAGTCGCCCGTCGAGGGCGAGAACATCGCCTCCGTGATGGTCGCCGAGGACACCTCGATCCACTACGTGAAGTGGGAGCAGCGCGGCGCCCTCACCAAGCTCAAGGCCAAGAGCACCATCCCCGGTGGCGTCGTCGCCGTCGGCGAGATGTTCGGCGCCAAGAGCGGGCTGCCCGCCGGAAAGGCCTCCGTGGGCCTCTCCCTCAAGGAGGGCCAGTACCCCTCCGACCTGAAGGCCGGCGACACCGTCTCCGCCTTCCCCGTCGTCTCCGGCACCTCCACCGGCAAGGGCACCGGCAGCGGCACCTCCGGTACGCCGCTGGTCGCCTCCGCCAAGGTGAACACCATCGCCGCCAAGAGCGACGCCACCGTGAGCACGGGCAACCTGAGCATCACCCTCCTTGTCCCGCAGGAGGAGGTCGCGGCTCTGGCCAGCGCGGCGTCCGAGGGCAAGGTCGTCGTCGCGCGTGTCTCCGATTCCGGCAACTAGAGGCGAGTAGAAGAGACATGGCGCTCATCGCTCTCGCCGCCGACAAGGGGTCTCCCGGCGTCACCACCGCCGCCGTCGCGCTCGCCGCCGTCTGGCCGCGCCGCGTGCTGGTGGCCGAGACCGACCCCGCGGGCGGCGACCTGGTCTACCGCAGTGCCGCCGCGCACGGCGGACCGCTCAACCCCAACACGGGCATGCTGTCGATAGCGGCCACCGCCCGCCGCGGCCTCGTGCCCGACCAACTCTGGGACCACGTCCAGCCGTTGAGCGGCGGCCTCGAGGTTCTCGTCGGTCTCGGCGTGGCCGAGCAGGCCGCCGGGCTCGCCGGGCTCTGGCCCACCCTCGGCCGTGCCTTCTCGCAGCTCGCCGACTCCCCGCACGCGCCCGCCGACGTCATCGCCGACTGCGGACGCATCAGCGGTGACACCCCGGCCGTCGAACTGTTCCCGCAGGCCGCGCTCGTGCTGCTCGTCTCGCGCACCGAGCCCGAGGCCCTCGCGCGCGTCCGCGACCGTGCCGCCGCCCTCGCCGCCAAGCTGCACGGCGGGCCGCGCGGCGCCGCCACGCTCGCCCAGCCGCTCATCGGCGTCCTCCTGATCGCCGACCCCTCCACCTCGGCCAAGCTCGTCCACCAGGTGAACGAGATGCTGGCGGCCGCGCAGACCGGCGCCCGCGTCGTCGGCACGCTCGCCGACGACCCGGCGGGCGCCGACCAGTTGGCCGGCCGCAAGCGCGGACGGCTCGACAAGTCGCTGCTGATCCGGTCGGCCCGCAAGGTCACCGTCGACCTCTACCAGCAGTATGGCGCCGCCTGGACCAACCCGGTCGCGCAGCAGCCCGGGGCGGGCCGATGAGCACGCCCGTCGACCACCAGCTGGTCAAGCGGTTCCGGCAGGACGCCGGTGACCGCATCGCCGAGCAGCGGCGTCTCGACCAGGTCTCCGGCGTCACCCCGATGTCGGGCGAGGACGAGCGGCACTACGCCCGCGCCGTCATCGCGCAGATCCTGGAGGAGTACGCGCGCGCGGAGATCAACGCCGGGCGCACCCCGCTCGACGCGGAGACCGAGGAGCAGTACGCGGCCGCCGTGCACGCCGCGCTCTTCGGCGTCGGGCGGCTCCAGCCGCTGCTCGACAACCCCGAGGTCGAGAACATCGACATCAACGGCTGCGACCAGGTCTTCGTCGGATTCGCCGACGGCCGCGAGACCAAGGCCGACCCCGTCGCCGAGACCGACGAGGAGCTCGTCGAGCTCATCCAGGTGCTCGGCGCCTACTCCGGTCTGTCCTCGCGCCCCTTCGACTCGGCGAACCCGCAGCTCGACCTGCGCCTGCCCGACGGCTCGCGTCTGTCGGCGGTCATGGACGTCACGCGCCGCCCCGCGCTCTCCATCCGCCGCGCCCGCATGGGCAAGGTCTTCATGTCCGACCTCGTCGGCAACGGCACGCTCACCCCGGAGATCGGCCACTTCCTGGCCTGCGCGGTCCGCGCCCGCAAGAACATCATGATCGCGGGCGCGACGAACGCCGGAAAGACCACGCTCCTGCGGGCCCTCGCCAACGAGATCCCGCCGCACGAGCGCCTGGTGACCGTCGAGCGCGCCCTGGAGCTAGGCCTCGACACCTTCGCCGACCTCCACCCGAACGTCGTCGCCTTCGAGGAGCGCCTGCCCAACTCCGAGGGCCAGGGCGAGATCTCGATGGCGGAGCTGGTCCGCCGCTCCCTGCGTATGAACCCCTCCCGCGTCATCGTCGGTGAGGTGCTCGGCGACGAGATCGTGACGATGCTGAACGCGATGTCCCAGGGCAACGACGGCTCGCTCTCCACGATCCACGCCAACAGCTCCAGCGAGGTCTTCAACCGCATCTCGACGTACGCGCTGCAGGCCTCCGAGCGGCTGCCCATCGAGGCGAGCCAGATGCTCGTCGCGGGCGCCGTCAACTTCGTCGTCTTCATCCAGCGGCGCAACAACTACCAGTCCGGCGGCAAGCTCCAGCGCATGGTGACCTCGGTCCGCGAGGTCAACGGCGTCGACGGCCGCGTACTGTCCAGCGAGGTCTTCGCGGAGGCGCCGGACGGCCGTGTCGTCGCGCACGCGCCGATCGCCTGCATGGACGAGCTGGCCGCGTTCGGCTACCGCCCCGCCGGGCAATGGGGGTGAGCACGACATGAACTCACTGGGCTCCATGGGCGGCCTGTTCTCGCTGCCCGTCCTGTACGCGCTGGGCTGCGGCGTCGCCGCGGGCGGCGGTCTCGCGCTGCTCGCGCTCGCGATCCGCGGCCTGCCCGTCAAGCCCGCGCACGAGAAGAACCGGGCGAGCGAGCGCGCGAGCGAACTGATCCGCTTCGTCGGCCGGCGCGGCTCGGCGGCGATCGGCGTGGGCCTGGTCGTGCTGCTCCTGACCCGCTGGGCGGTGGCGGGCCTCGCGGCCGGCATCCTCGTCTTCTTCTGGGACAAGCTCTTCGGCGGCGCGGCGGAGGAGCGCGCGCAGATGCGCCGCGTCGAGGCGCTGGCCGCCTGGACGGAATCCCTCCGCGACACCATCGCGGGCGCGGTCGGCCTGGAGCAGGCCATCCCCGCGTCGGCCCGTGCGGCGGCGCCGGTGCTCCGTCCGCACCTGGACGCCCTGGTGGACCGCCTGCGGGCGCGCACCCCGCTCCCCGAGGCCCTCCAGGTCCTCGCCGACGAGATCGACGACGCCTCGGCGGACATCATCGTCGCGGCCCTGATCCTCAACGCCAAGCTGCGCGGCCCCGGCCTGCGCCAGGTCCTCGGCGCGCTCGCCAAGTCGGCGCGCGAGGAGGTCGACATGCGCCAGCGCGTCATGGCGCAGCGCGCGTCGACCCGCCGCTCGGTGCAGATCGTCGTGGCGGTCTCGGTCGCGTTCGTCCTCGGCCTGTCCATCTTCAACCGCGAGTTCGTCGCGCCGTACGGCACGGCGGTCGGCCAGCTCGTGCTCGCCATGGTCTGCGCGCTGTTCGCGCTGGGCTTCTGGTGGCTGCGGAAGCTGTCGACGGTGGAGACGCCGGACCGCTTCCTGATCAAGGACGAGCCGGGCGTGCAGTTCGTGCGCCCGCGCGGCGCCGGCGGTGAGCAGGCGGCCGTCGGCCAGGACCAGGCGCCGCAGTTCGGCCGGCCGGGCGCGACCCAGCAGGTCCCGGGCTACACCAACTCCTCCGAGGGGGTACGTCGATGAGCCTGACGACGCCGATAGTGATCGGCGCGGTGCTCGGCCTCGGCATCTTCGCCCTCGTACGCGCCCTGATGCCGTCGAAGCGCAGCGCGGTCGCCACGGTGGCCCGCATCGACGCGATGCGGGCGCGCGGCGCGGCGTACGAGTCGCAGCGGGCCACGGCGGACACGGAGAGCCCCGGCCGGTTCGGCACCATGCGCTCGCGCGTGGGGCAGCGGGTCGCGGAGTTCTACCTCCAACAGGGCTGGGAGCAGCGGTCGTTGCGGGCCGACCTCGCGGTCCTTGACCGCAGCTGGGAGAAGTTCCTGGCGACGAAGGTGCTGCTGGCCGCGGTCGGCGTGTTCTTCGGCCCGTTCCTCTTCGCCGTCATCTGGACGCTCGGCTTCGGCAAGAGCCCGATCATCCCGGTGTGGCTCGCGCTGATGTTCGGCGCGCTCTTCTTCTTCCTGCCGGACCTGGAAGTACGCAGGGACGCGGCAGACAAGCGGCGCGACCTGCGCCGCGTCATCGGCGCCTATCTGGACCTGGTGTCGATGAGCCTCGCGGGCGGCCGTGGCCTCCCCGAGGCGCTCATGGCGGCGGCGGAAGTCTCCGACGGATGGGCGACGCAACGTATCCGAAGCGCTCTGGCCGACGCCCGCATCACCGGCGTCAGCCAGTGGCAGGCCCTCGGCTCGCTCGGCGAGGAACTGGGCGTCGAAGAGCTGAAGGACCTGTCGGCGTCTCTGGCGCTGGTGGCGGACGACGGCGCGAAGGTGCGCGAGTCGCTCGCCTCCCGCGCGGAGACGATGCGGCACCGCGAGCTGGCCGAGATCGAGGGCAGTGCGGGCGAGAAATCCCAGTCGATGCTGGTGGCGCAGCTGCTGCTGTGCGCGGGGTTCCTGGTCTTCCTGATCTTCCCGGCGGCGATGCGCGTGTTCCAGGTCTAGCGGCAGCGATCCCACGACGACGGGGCGCCGGCGACAACGGGGGCCGGCGCTTTTCCCCCCACCGAATCTGAGAGGACACCTCATCATGGACGGAATGAACGGACGCAACTTCAGCACCGGGATCCCCGGTCTGGACTTCATGATCACCTTCCTTCAGGGCCGCGTGCAGCGCGCCCGCTCCGGAGAGCTGGACCGGGGCGCTTCGGCGGTCGAGTGGGTCATCATCTCGGCGGTCGTCGTGGCGATCGTGGGGGTGGTGGCGGCGGTGATCAACGCGGCGCTCAAGGGTGGCGCCGACAAGGTCAGCGACTGCATCAAGGGCGCCGACGCAGGCAGCACCTGCTGATCCGCGGCACGCGAGAGAACTGACGACCGGCGGCCGCCGACGGGCCGCCGCTGACCGGCAGCTGAGGACATCGGAAGGACGACGGGGGTTCGGGTGCGGAGAATGCGTGGATTCGTGCGCCGCAGGGTGGAGGCCGCCTCCACCCGCGGCGAATCCGGCATGACCGCGATCGAGTTCGTGCTGCTCACTCCGGTGCTCTTCTTCATGATCTTCGCGACGGTGCAGTTCGCGCTGTACTTCTTCGCGGACCACGTCGCCCAGGCCGCGGCCCAGGCGGGCGCGCGCAAGGCCCGTGCCACGGCGGACGAGAACCCCGGCGGCTGGCGGGGCGAGGCGGGCGACGTCGCGGACGCCTACATCCGCCAGCTCGGCCCGAAGCTGGTGCTCGGCCCGAACGTGAAGACCATCCAGCCGGAGCAGAACACCGTCGGGGTGGAGATCACGGCACGCGTGCCCACGGTCTTTCCCGGACTCGACCTGACGGTGCACGCGGAGTCGTCGGGACCGGTGGAGCGGTTCGTGGAAGAGGGCGGCTGATGCGGAACGTACGCGACGTGCGGGCCGAAGCCCGCAGACGGGTACTGAGCGCTGCCCGCGGTCGGTGCGGTGACGGCCGCGCACTGCGGGGCGGCCGAGACGCGCGGGACGGCCGCGGGCTGCGGGGCGGCCAAGACGCGCGGGACGGCCGCGGGCTGCGGGACGACCGCGGTCTTTCGACGGTCGAGGTCGTGATCCTCGCCCCCGTGATGATCCTCTTCATCCTGGTCCTGGTGGCCTTCGGTCAGCTCGTCGACGGCCGGGGCGCCATCGACGGCGCGGCCCGGGACGCGGCACGCGCGGGCTCGATCCAGAAGGAGCACGGCACGGCGATGGCCGAGGCGAGGAAGGCGGCGCGGGCCGATCTCGCGGACGTCTGC
The DNA here is from genome assembly GCF_040680155.1 of Streptomyces sp. NPDC052114. Classification (NCBI taxonomy): domain Bacteria; kingdom Bacillati; phylum Actinomycetota; class Actinomycetes; order Kitasatosporales; family Streptomycetaceae; genus Streptomyces; species Streptomyces sp. NPDC052114. Next base: position 144,887 of record NZ_JBFAWC010000010.1, read on the forward strand.
TCGGGCCCGGTCTCCGTCGTCCAGAAGAGCGACGGCTTCGACCCCGACGTGGACCCCTTCTTCACGGTGGAAGTGAGCTGTGAGGTCCGGGGACTCGCGATGCTCGGCCTGGACATCCCCACGACGCTGGAGGCCAGCTTCAGCTCCCCGCTCGACCCGTACCGGAGGTCGGCGTGACGCGTCCTTCCTGTGAAGCCGTCGTACGCGACTGGATCGCGTCCCGCCGCGCACGCCTCGACGACCGGGGCTCGGGCGCCGGAGCCGTGATCATTTTCGCGATCGTCTTCCTCACGCTGTCCGCGTTCGTGATCGACGGCGGCCTCTCCATCTCCAAGCGCGAGCGGGCCGCCGACATCGCGGAGCAGGCCGCGCGCTACGCGGCGCAGGATCTCGACACCGAGGGCATCTACGAGGGTGCCAAGGGCGCCCCGATCAACTACCAGAACTGCGGCGCCCGGGTCCGCGCCTTCGTCGAGGAGGCCGGTCTCATCGCCTCCGACGTGGCGAACACGCACTGCGTGACGGCGAACGCGCAGCAGGTCGAGGTCGAGGTCCAGATGACCTACAGCCCGGTGTTCACGGGCATGTTCTACGGCGGGGACGTCACCGTGAAGGGCCGTGCGGCCGCGGAGAACGAGGTCGGCTGAGGCAGGACGAGGCCCTCCCTCGCCGACCCCGGCGGGGCGGGCGTCACTCCGGCTTCCATGGGGGGGGGCCGTCACTACGTAGGCGAACCGGGCCCGCAGTCGGTATCCGGCTGTCTCCCGGGCGTCATCCGGCCCCAACCCGTCCATCGGGTCTGCCCCTCCCTGATCGCTGGAATCACCTTGCTACGTAAGGGCTTTGTGGGGTGGAGGTGGGGCGGTGTCGCCTTGGGGGAGGGGCGGCAACCGGCGTGTGCGTCGGCTGATCACACGTATTGATGATGAATTTCCGCCTATGCCAGGCGGGATTGCGCCCGGCCGCGACGGCCTTCCGGGCTGCGGCGCGGGGGTTCTGCCGCGCCGGACATGGCAGGGACGGCTCCGGTGCGACTGGACCATGGTGGTCGGCGTGACCTTCGCCTGAGTGCCCCCACCCTCCAGGAGACCCGAGTGAACCGCCCTGCCCGGCTCGTCGCGGCCGTTCTCACCACGTCTGCGGTGCTTTTGCTGTCCGCCTGCGGTTCCGGAGGAGGTGACGTGGGTTCGGACAAGATCAAGGGAGCGGAGCAGGCCGTCACGGACAGCCCGTCTGCCTCGCCCGCGACGGAGTCGGGTGCGAAACGCCCCACGATCACACTCCCCAAGTCCTTTCGGACGAACTTCGAGGGCTGGACGACCGGCGACCCGAAGCTCCAGTCGATCCTGGACGACGGAAAGGAACGGCTGCGCGCCGGATACGCCGCCATCATCGCGGGCAGCCCGCAGGACAGTTCGCTGACGTTCTTCAGTACGGGTGCGGCCCTCAAGTCCGCCCCGCAGTGGGTGAAGACCTACGAGGGCCTCGGCCTCAAGGGGAGCGTGCGGGTCTTCGACCCCGAAGTCCACATCAGCAACGAGGGCTTCGGTGTCCTCTTCTACTGCGTGGACGAGGCCAAGGCGTTCACCCGGAACAACAGGACGGGCAAGGTCGAAGGAACCCCGGAAGGTGACGACCCGACGGTCCAGTACCGCACGCGGCTGGGCAAGAGCGCCGACGGCGTGTGGCAGACCTCGGCCGTGGAGACGGAACGAGGGGGCTGCCGCAAGTGAGTCTCGGCCGACACACCGCTCGTGGAGTCCTGAGGCTGCTCGTGACGGCCGCCGTGTCGCTTCCCTCCGCCGCCCTGGCGATCGGCGGGGGAGGGGAGGAGTCGACGGGCGGGCACAGGCCCGGTCAGTCCGTACACGGCGCCGCCTCCGGCCGCTCGCTCATGGCCTCCGTCTCCCACTCGAAGATCAGGCTCAGCTACCCCGGCGGCCGTACGGCCAAGGCCTCCGTGGGCGCGCTCACCGCTGTGGACCCCGACTGGCGGCCCCCGGCGTGCTGGTACGAGCCGGTCTTCACGCCACGGCAGCTCAAGGACGCGGTCGCGACCGGCGAGGGCGGGCTCGTCAACGCGCACGTGTGGTGGAGCAACGGCCTCTGGGTGGACCACTACGAGAAGGGAGAGGCGGACAGCGGCGTCGACCTGAACCCTTCCGGGGACTCCCGCGCCGACGGCTACGAGAACTACAACCTCGGCAAGAAGGGCATGTTCTGGCGCAGCACGGTCCGCGAGGGCATGTACCAGGACTCCAGGGCGTGGGACTGCGGCCGCATCATGTTCTGGCAGGACGCCGGCACCGTGCCCAAGGACAAGAACGCCCCCACGCCGGAGACCCTCGCGGCCTTCGCGTACGACAGGATCAAGGTCCCGGACACCGAGGTCGAACTGCGGCCGCGGGGGCGGTCGACGGTGAACCTGCCGACCTGGGCGTGGCTGGACAAGGGGACGTTCAGGGACGTCACGGTCCGCGCGGACCTGCCCGGCACGGGCCTGTGGGCGGTGACGACGGCCCGCCCGGTGGCGCTGCACCTGGAGCCCGGCACGGGGGACGCCGAGACGCATCCCGCCTCCGGGGACTGCGGGATCAACGAGGACGGCAGCATCGGTACGCCGTACAGCAGGGGCGCGGCCGAGGCGGGACCGCCGCCGTGCGGCATCAGCTATCTGCGTGCCACGGGCGGCCGTCCGCACCAGCTGAAGGCGTCCATCACCTGGGGCATTTCCTGGCGGGGCACAGGGGGAGCGAGGGGTGACCTGCCGGACGGCACGTTCGAGACGTCCCGTGCCATGACGGTCCAGGAGATCCAGTCCGTCAACCGTTGATCGCCGTCCACCGCTGATCGCCGTGTGAAGGGAGCGTACGTACCGCATGGCCGCCAGGCTGAGGGTCGACGGCACCGAACTGGACAGGTTCGCGAGGCTGTTGAACAAGTCGAACGATTCGCTGAAGGGCCTGCGCAAGGCTCTGTCCGAAGCCACGGTTTCCGGGCTGGGCACGGATGATCTCGACAGCGCCTGTGAGGACTTCCAGGACGACTGGAAGTACGGGACGGAACAGATCGGCGAGCAGACCGAGGACCTCGCGAAGATCATCAACAAGAACAAGGAAAGCTACTTCGAGGTCGACAAGGCCTTGGAAGAGGCGATGAGGAAATCCAGGGAGAAGGCTGAGTCCAAGCGTGGCGGGGGCGGGAAATGACGGTCACGCCGAGGCTGGAGGGTGACCCGTACGGGAAGTCCCCCGCGGGCAGGAACGCGGATCTCCCCGAAGGGCTGAAGTCTCCGCCTGTCCTGCCGGAGCCAGGCCGAGAGGTCAAGAATCCGGACTATCCGGCGCTCGGTTTCAATCCGGTCCCGGGGGATCGCGACACGGTCAGGGCCCTCCACAAGAAGCTCGTCAGCTGCGCCGAAGTCCTCGACGACACCCACGCAGTGGTCACGAAGCTGATGGACGGCAGCTACTGGGAGGGTGACGCGGCGGTCGCCTATCGGGAGCAGTTGCAGGACGGACCGTTGCCGAAGAACCTTCAGAACGCGGCGAATTCGATCGGCAGGGCCGCTCGGCAGCTGTCCCGTTGGGAAGGCGAGTTGGAGGGCCTCCAGTCCCGTGCCAAACGGCTGAACGAGGACGCGAAGGACGCGCGTGAGGCTCTGCGCAAGGCGAAGGGCGCCGCGGAGACGGCGGGTGACGATCCGGACCTGGACGGGAAGCAGGGGGCGGGCCACGACAGCGCGAAGAAGGCGCTGACGCGGGCCAACGCCCGTGTGGAGGACGCGGAGGCGGAGCTGGAGCGCATCCTCGGCAGGGCGCGGAAGCTCGCCTACGAGCACGAGGAGAAGGCGGGCCGGCGAGCCACGAAGATCCGTGACGCCACGGACGAGCTCGCCCCGCACGAGCCGGGCTGGTTCGAGTCGGCACTGGACTGGGTCAAGGAGAACCTTCCCGACATCCTCAGCACGGTCGCGGCGGTGGTCGGCCTGGTGGCGCTGTTCGTGGTGTCGGGCGGGACGGCGGCGGCGGTGCTTTTGCTGGCTGCGGCGGCGTTGAGTGCGGGGGCGTTGGCACTGCGCGTCACCCAGGATCCGGACGTATGGGCGTCCCTGAAGGACGGGTTCACCAAGGGCGAGCTTGACCAGGACTTCTGGAGCAACCTGGTCACGGTGGGCGGGGACGCACTCGGGGCCGTTCCCGGGCTGGGAGCAGTGGCCAGGGGCGGGGCTGCTGCGGTGCGCGGCATGGGGGAAGCGGTGACGGTCGGCCAGAAGTTCGCCCGATTCGGGGGCGAGATCATGGACGGGGCCAAGTCCGTCTCCAGTCTGGAGAACGCCCTGCTCGCATCGACGATTCGTGGGGCGCGCGCCGAACCAGTCATCAAGACGGTGCAGGTCACCTCGACTTCATTGGGTGCAGCCACAGCAGCTACGGGTCTTGGGATGAAGATGGCCGATGCCGATGACGACGGAATCAAGGGAGGCGCTGTGGCGGGTATCGATGGTGCACGGCTCGGCGTCGATGGTGGTGGAATCGTGGATATCGCGCGGCACGTCTTTGGCCGGTAGGTTCTCGCTCAGAGGGATTGATTCGCATGCACCCAACTGAAGTTCGAGTCGCGTGGGATCATTCGCCGACGCGGCGCGCCTGGATTCTGCACATGGTCACGATCCCCTGCAGATTGGTTGGCTGGGGCGTGGTGTGGATTGCGTGCCTGGCGGTGCCGGTCTCTTTCCTGTCGCCGGTGTATTTCGTGCTCTTCATTCCGTTGATGTTGTACGCGACCTACCGCGCCGTGCTGCAAATCGGCTACTTCCCATGGTCGATCAACATCAAGCGCGTGCTCCAGCAGTACCCGTGGCAACTGCTCCACGACGTCCCGCGCGGTAGGACCAAGCACCCGCGCGCGGACGAGGACGAGCTCTGGTACGAGATTCCCAACCCGGACAAGCCGGAAGAGGGGGTTCCCCTTCTTTTCCTGGCCAACATGCGAGTCCTGTGGTGGGTCCGGCGCTTTGGTACGAACAAGACCAAGCCGGAGCTCAAGGGGCAGATCGAACCCCTGTGGTTCGCCGGTGACCCCCGCTTCTATGCGGTGGTCGCCGCCCCGGGGCGGGGTGGCAATGCCCCGCGACGGCTGCACTTCCTCTACCAGCGTTCCGCCCGCTGGGACACCCGGGTTCCCACGGTCGACTGGAACGCCGACCCCGTCGCCCTCGACCGCGCCCGCCGCGCAGGCGCCCGCGTTCCCGAGCCCGCGCACCCCCAGTCACCGCCCCGCTGAATCGAGCCGTCAGCCGTCAGCCGTCAGCCGTCAGCTGCCCGTCGCCGTATCCGCCTCGTACGTAGGGGACATCGCCACATGCGGACCGATCCGCCGCCCTCGTCGTCGTTCGTCATCGACGACTCCGCCCGCGATCCCGAAGCCGACATCTGGTTCGCGGAGCCCGCCGGCTTCACCGTCGTACCGCTGGACGTTCTGCTGAACGTCCCGGACGCGTCCGGGAGGGACGCGTTGCGTACCGCGCTGGCGCCTGTTCTGGACTCGGCGCCCGACGAGCTCGCCCGGCAGCGGTTCCTGGGACAGGTCGGTGCCGCGCAGCAGTTGTTGTCGGTGCTCTGTGAGGCAGGGACGGTCTACTGCGCCATCGGTCTCCATCGCGACGACGTGGATGGCGTGGATGGCATGGATGGCGTGGGTCGTGACAGCGGTGGAGGCGGGCGTGCCGGACAGCCTCTGCTGTCCCTTCTCACCCTCTCCTGGCGGGACGTCGCCCTCGCCCCGCCCTCCGTCACGGCCGCGCGGGCCGTCGCGTCGGGCGGAGAGGGGGAGGCCCGTATCGAGTACGTCGAGGGCGTCGCCTGCGGTCCGGTCAGTCTCCGTGAGGCGGTGCTGACGCCCGTCGGCGTCCATGGGTTCGGGTCGGCGGGACCGCTGCTCCAGGTTCACGCCCACCTGCCCCACCCGGACGGGAGGCGTCTCGCCGTGCTGACCTTGAGCACGCAGGCCGTGCACCGCCGTGACGACTACCGCCGCATCCTGCGGAACGTTGTCGACCTCGTCAGCTTCGAGGACCCCCTCGCCTGACCCAGGAAGCCAGGAAGCCAGGCAACCCGCCCCGGGGACCGGGCTACTTGCCGTCGGTCTTGCCCTTGCCGCCCCCGCCCTTCTCGTTCATCTTCACCGCGTCGTTCACCTTCTTCGCCAGGTCGTCGTCCAGCTTCTTGAACTCGCGTACGACCGCGTCGGAGAGGTCCGCGAGTTGGTCCAGTTGCTGGCCGATGTCCTCGCGGCCGTCCTCCCAGTTGGACTCGAAGTCGTCCAGGGAGTCGTAGACGCCGCCGTCGCCGATGTCGTCGCGGTAGGACTCGAAGATCTTCTTCGTGCGGTTCATGCGGTCCTTGATGGAGCGCAGCCGGCTGCCGTAGTCCTCCAGGTCGGTGAGCGGAACCGCGAGGTCGCTCTTGCCCTTGCCCATGAGTGTCTTCCCCCCTGCCGACGGCCGTTCGCCGTGTGCGCCGGTCCTAGTGTGCGCCCTGCTCCCAGTGTGTCAGCGGTGTTCCGTGCGCCATCGGGGCATTCCCTACGTGGCCGGAGGCATTCCGTGCCGGAACTGTGACGCGCGGCGGCGGCAGCGCTGTGCCGCCGCGTCTGGTCATGCGCCCCGCGAGGGCGGCGCCCTCCCCGGCGCCCCGAGCGCGAATCGGGCTTTTGGGGCGAGTGGTTGTCAAACGGGTCGACGTCCTGGGCTCCGCCCCTGTTTGCGCTCCGACACCTTCCGTACCATCACCCCGTAGGCTCCCCGCACCTTTCTCGTCACGCTGCATCACCCGGCATCACCCTGCATCACCCGGCACCACCCGGCACCACCCCGCGGCAGCCTGCAGCACGTCTCATCACGTACCACCACGTCCCATCCCATCCACTCCTCCCCACAGGAACCCAGGACACCCGCCATGGCGCGCACCACCTCACGACGCTCGACGAGCCCGCCGAATCCGCAGGCCCCGCGGAACCGGACGCCGCAGCCTCTGCCGCGGCGCCGGCGTTCCTTCGGGGACTTCGTCAAGGCGTTCTTCGCCTTTGTCGCGCTGGCCGTGCTCCTGGTCGGCGTGCCCGGAGCCCTCGCGTACTTCGTGGGATGGCCGCTGCCGAACGGCGCGCCCTCGCTGAGCTGGCTGCAGCAGGAGATCACCGTCGGCACGTTCATCAACGTGCTGACCGTCGTCGTCTGGTTCGCCTGGGCGCAGTTCACCGCCTGCGTGCTCGTCGAGATAAAGGCCGCGCTCTCCGGCGTGGGGATCCCGAACCGGGTGCCCGGTGCCGGCGGCAGCCAGATGCTCGCGCGCCAGCTCGTCGCCGCCCTGCTGCTCGTCGGCGCCACCGCCGCCAGCTTCGCGCCGGGGCTCTCGCAGTTCGGGCAGTCGCTGGAGGGGAACCAGAAGCCCGCCACCGCCGCGAGCGCCCAGCAGACCCCGGGTCTGTTCGGGCAGGAGCAGCAGCAGGCCGCCGCCACCGCCGCCGACGCGCTCGCCGCGCAGGCCGACCAGGCCGCCGCGCACGCCGACGGCGGGAGCAGCGCCAAGGACGGGGATACGAAGTACTACCGGATCCAGCCCCCCGAGGGCCGCCACCACGACTCCCTCTGGGAGATCGCGGAGCGGCACCTGGGCGACGGCCGCCGGTACAAGGAGATCTACCAGCTCAACAAGGACCGCGAGCAGCCCGACGGCTCCCGGCTCTCCGAGGCCAGCCTCATCCGGCCCGGCTGGATCATGGAGATGCCCGCGGACGCGCACGGCGGCGAGCTCGTCGAGATGCCCGACGAGGCCCCGAAGGTCTCCCAGGACGTCAAGGAGCAGATCTCCGACTACTCCAAGACCGGGGACCACCAGCAGGGGAGCGGTGGCCAGGAACAGGGTGGCCAGGAACAGGGCGGCGGCAGCTCCGTCGACCGCGACACCGCCCACATCGTCCTGCCCGAGCAGCGGCCCGCCCAGCCCGCCACCCCCGCCATGCCCGAGGCCCCGGCCACCCCCGACGCCCCCGCCGCCGAGGCGCCCTCCGCCACCACCGGCAGCGAGTCCGAGGGCTTCGACTTCGGGCTGCCCGAGGCACTCCTCGGCGCGCCCCTCCTCGCCGCCGGCCTGCTCGGCGCGCTCGGCCGCCGCCGCCGGCACGCCCTGTGGCAGTCCGCCATGGGCGCGGTCGGCGGGCGCCGCGGCATGCAGCCGCCGACGCCGACCGGCGCCGCCGCCGACGTGCAGGACGCGCTGCTCGTGGGCGCCGACCCCGACGGCGTACGCCTGCTCGACCTGTCGCTGCGCGGGCTCGCCGCCTCGCTCGCCGAGGAGAACCGCGCCCTGCCGACCGTGTACGCGGCCTGGCTGAGCAACGGCGATCTGCACCTCCAGCTCGCCCAGCCCGCGGGCCGTCCGCCCGCGCCCTGGCAGCTCGGCCAGGACCAGACGTTCTGGATGCTGGCGCGCACCGACGCCGAGCGGTACGAGGACGTGGACACCGCGGCCCCCTACCCCGGCCTCGTCAGCTTCGGCACCCTCGACGACTCCCGGCTGCTGCTCAACCTGGAGTCCGTGCCCGGCATCGTCTCGCTGAGCGGCAGCGCGACCGACCGCGCCGCCGTCTTCGCCTCGGTCGCCGCCGAGCTGGCCACCAACGGCTGGTCGGACCGCATGACCATCACCCTCGTCGGCTTCGGCCAGGACCTCACCCCGCTCGCGCCCAACCGCCTTCGCCACCTGGAGGACGTCGAGGCGCTCATCGAGACCATGGAGGCCGAGACGCGGCAGCGGCGCGGCGCGCTCGGCGCCGCCGGGCACGACTCCGTGCTCACCGGCCGCACCGGCCCCGCCCAGCACACCCGCTGGGCCCCGCACCTCGTGCTGCTCGCCGCCGAGCCGACCGGCGAGGACGCCGTCACGCTCGCCGAGCTCGCCGCCGACGCCGGCCGGCTCGGCATCGGCTACCTCGTCGGCACGGACTCGGGCGACCTGCCCGGCGCCGCCTGGGAGATGGAGATCACCCGGGACGGCAAGCTGCTCGCGCCGCTGCTCGGCCTCGAACTGACCGCCCAGACGCTGCCCGAGGCCCAGCAGCGCGCCGTCGTCCAGCTCTTCACGGACGCCGACCCGGACGGCGCCACGGGCCCCGGCGGCCCCGGCGACGGCTCCGCGGCGGTCGCCCCGCCGTTCCTCGTCGACGTCACCGAGCAGGGCAGGCCCGCGGTCTACGCCCGCCTCGTCGGTACGTACGAGATCATCGGCCTCGACACCCCCGACGGCGAGCGCAGCGCGCTGATGCACGAGGCGCTGGCCCTTCTGCTGCTGCACCGCGAAGGGGTGCACCCGCGGGTGCTGGCTTCCGCGCTGTGGCCGCGCGGCGTCACCGACGACGTGCGCGACGCGCTCGTCGAGCGGCTGCGCGAGTGGCTCGGCACCGAGCCCGACGGCTCGCCGCGGCTGCGGGCGGACCGGACCGGGCGGCTCACGCTCGCCAAGTCCGTGGTGTCCGACCTCGACGTGCTGCGCTCGCTCTACCACGAGGCCACGCAGGGGCGCGGCGCAGGCAACCGCGCGGTGCGCGGGCGGATGCTCACCGACGCGCTGGTGCTGGTGCGCGGGCCGCTGCTCGCCGACCGGCCGCAGGGCCGGTACGGCTGGCTCACGCACGAGATCATCGACGCCCAGCTGCCGCTGCTCGTCGCCGACATCGGTCTGGCCCTCTCCGAGTTCCACCTGGAGAAGGGGCGTGCCGAGAAGGCGATCGAGGCGCTGAACGCGGCGCTCGGCTCCGCGCCGGGAGACGAGCGGCTCTGGAACGAGTTGCTGCGGGCCACGCATGCGACGGAGGACCCGGCGCGGCTCCAGCAGGTGGCCGCCGACCTCGTCGCCCGGAGCGGGGCGCGTGGACTGCCGCCCCGGACGGAGGCGCTGCTCGACGAGCTCCTGCCGACGTGGCGTACCGGCCTGACGGCCGTCGGCTGATGCCCCCCGTACGGCAGTGAGGGGGCGACGGAAGCCTTGCAGTTGATTCTCATCGTGGGCGCCCTTCTCTGGGGCGCCCTCGCCGGGCTTCTCGTGCCCCGCGCCGCCTACCGGCTCTCCGTGCCGGCCGGTGAGGGATGGCGCGGGGAGACTCCCGAGGGGCAGGCCCTGACCTCGTGGGTCGGGCTCGCGCGGAGCCGGGACGGCGGCGGGTACGGACCCCGCACCTCCGGCACCGTCGTCGCCACCGCCCTCGTCTGCGCCGCCCTCGCCGCCGCCACCGGCGCCCGGCCCGAGCTGGGCGTCTGGCTGCTGCTCGCGCCCTTCGGCGTGCTTCTCGCCGTCGTCGACTTCACCGTGCACCGGCTGCCGGACGTGCTCACGCTGCCGCTCGCGGGCGCCGCGCTCGCGCTGCTCGGCGGCGCGGCGCTGCTGCCCGAGCACGGCGGCAGCTGGCTCGGCGCGCTGTACGGGGCGCTCGCGCTCGCGGGCGCGTACTTCGTCCTCTTCCTGATCAACCCCAACGGCATGGGCTTCGGCGACGTGAAGCTGGCCCTGTCGCTCGGCGCGGTGCTCGGCTGGTACGGCTGGGGGGTGCTGCTGCTCGGGACGTTCGCCGGGTTCCTGCTGGCCTCGCTGTACGGCGTGGGGCTCGTGGTGGCCCGCCGTGCCGGGCGCAAGACGGCGATCCCGTTCGGCCCGTTCCTGGTGTCGGGCGCGTTCGTCGGGCTGCTCCTGGGGGCGTACGCCGCCTGACGTCGGAGGGCCGGGAGGGCTGGCGTACGCTGGCCCGGTACGTCCGCAACCCTTACGAAAGGGACCCCCGGTGACCGAGAAGGCCGACCTCCAGTCCGTCCTCGACCGTGCCGCCGCAGGCGGACGGATCACTCCCGAGGAGGCGCTCGACCTCTACCGCGACGCCCCGCTGCACGCGCTCGGCGCCACCGCCGACGCCGTGCGCCGCCGCCGCTACGCGGGTACGGAACACATCGCGACGTACATCATCGAGCGGAACATCAACTACACGAACGTCTGCGTGACGGCCTGCAAGTTCTGCGCCTTCTACGCCGCCCCGAAGGACACCAAGAAGGGCTGGAGCCGCGACCTCGACGACATCCTGCGCCGCTGCGCGGAGACGGTCGAGCTCGGCGGGACGCAGATCATGTTCCAGGGCGGGCACCACCCCGACTACGGCGTCGAGTACTACGAGAAGCACTTCTCGGCGATCAAGAAGGAATTCCCGCAGCTGGTCATCCACTCCCTCGGCGCGTCCGAGGTCGAGCACATGGCCCGCATCTCCAAGGTCTCCGTCGAGGAGGCGATCCAGCGCATCAACGCCGCCGGTCTCGACTCCTTCGCGGGCGCCGGCGCCGAGCTGCTCCCGGAGCGGCCGCGCAAGGCCATCGCCCCGCTCAAGGAGTCCGGCGAGCGCTGGCTGGAGATCATGGAGATCTCCCACAACCTCGGCGTCGAGTCCACCTCCACCATGCTCATGGGCACCGGCGAGACGAACGCCGAGCGCATCGAGCACCTGCGCATGATCCGCGACGTGCAGGACCGGACCGGGGGCTTCCGGGCCTTCATCCCGTACACGTACCAGCCCGAGAACAACCACCTCAAGGGCCGCACCCAGGCGACGATCTTCGAGTACATCCGCATGATCGCCATCGCGCGGATCTTCCTCGACAACGTGGCGCACATCCAGGGCTCCTGGCTGACCACCGGCAAGGAGGCCGGCCAGCTCACGCTCCACTACGGCGCGGACGACCTCGGCTCGGTGATGCTGGAGGAGAACGTGGTCTCCTCGGCCGGTGCCAAGCACCGCAACAACCTCCGCGAGATGATCGAGATGATCCGCACCGCGGACCGCGTCCCGGCCCAGCGCGCCACCACGTACGAGCACCTCGTCGTGCACGACGACCCGGCGAACGACCCGGTCGACGACCGCGTCGCCTCGCACATCTCCTCCACGGCGATCGAGGGCGGCACGGCGCACCCGGAGCTCAAGCTCCTCGCCGGCAACTGAGGCCCTGTTGCTGACCCTTCACGTCGCCGAGCGCTCCCCGGAGGCGGCGGTCCTGGCCGACGGCGCGACCATCGCCGCCGTCGGCCCGTACGACGAACTGGCCGCCGCGCACCCCACCGCCCGCGTCCGGCGCTGGCCCGGCATCCTGACGCCGGGGCTGCTCAACCCGTACGGCCCCGAGCTGCTGGAGGCCGCCTACCACCCCGACCCGCGCGAGGCCGACCGGCTGGGCACCGAGCCCATCGGCGGGGAGCGCGCGGCGGGCATCTTCCGGGCCGACCCCGCCCGCCTCGGCGCGAGCGCGCGGCGCGGCGTGCAGCGGCTCCTCGCGCACGGCACGGTGGCCGTCGCGGGCGAGCTGCGGGCCCGGCCCGTCCTGGACGCGGTCCGCAGGGCGGGCCTCGCGGTGGGCGCCCGTCCGCCGCGGCTGCCGGGGCCCCCGTCCCTCTCCCCGACCCCGCTGGTCCTGCTCCCGCCCCTGGCCGAGGGCGGCCCGGCCCGCTTCGCGGTCTTCGACGTGGCCGACCGCGCGGAACTGGTGCGCCGCGGACCGGGAACGTGCGTGGCGACGGTGATCGGCGGCAGGTTGGTGTACCGGTCCCGCTGAGGCACGGGTAGCCCCTTCAGGGGCGCGGGGAACTACGCGACCGGCCGACGACGGGCCCGCACCCGCCAGGGAGCCCGCACCGGGCAGACGCGTGTGCGAAGGGCTCGCCGCAGGCGAGAAGGGCGCCGCCACGGCAGAAGACCGGCCTGACACAATAGGCCGGGTGACCCGAGCCACCCTGGACAAGCAGCCGCACGAAGTCGCCACGATGTTCGACGACGTGGCGGAACGGTACGACCTCACCAACGACGTGCTCTCCCTCGGCCAGGCCCGCCTCTGGCGCAAGGAGGTCGCCAAGGCGGTCGACGCGCGCCCCGCGCAGAAGGTCCTCGACCTCGCCGCGGGCACCGCCACGTCCTCGCAGCCCTTCGCCCGGGCCGGTGCGTACGTCGTGCCCTGCGACTTCTCGCTCGGCATGCTGCGGGTCGGCAAGCAGCGCCACCCCTGGATGCCGTTCACGGCGGGCGACGGGACGAAGCTGCCGTTCAAGGACGACACCTTCGACGCCGTCACCATCTCCTTCGGGCTGCGCAACATCCAGGACACGGACGCCGCGCTGCGCGAGCTGTACCGCGTGACGAAGCCGGGCGGACGGGTCGTGATCTGCGAGTTCTCGCACGCGACCTGGGCGCCCTTCCGCACGGTCTACGAGGAGTACCTGATGCGCGCGCTGCCGCCGGTCGCGCGCGCGGTCTCCTCCAACCCGGACGCGTACGTCTACCTCGCCGAGTCGATCCGCAGCTGGCCCGACCAGCCCGCGCTCGCCGCGCGGCTGCAGGGCGCGGGCTGGTCGAAGGTGGCCTGGCGGAACCTGACGGGCGGCGTCGTGGCGCTGCACCGGGGCTTCAAGCAGGGCTGACCACCGCCTGGCGGGGCGCACGGGTGAACCGCGCCGCGTAACGCTTCAGTTGAGAACACGGATCCCGCACCGACGGGAACCGGCCGACGGGCAAGATGTGTCCGTTGTTGCGACCCTCCCGTTTCCTTATGCGGCTCTTACGGGACGGTCTCTTGCTGGTGAACTCCTGGACCGACGGAGCGTTTCGATGGCGTCGTACTGCCCACACTGCGGGGCTCCCGCTCCTGAAGAGGCCCGCTTCTGCATGAAGTGCGGCAAAGAGCGCCTCGCGGAACCGGCGGCGCCCGAGCCCGCGGCGCCCGAGCCGACGGCGCCCGAACCCGCGCCGCACGAGGCGACGGCACTGGACACGCCACCCGCTCCGGCGGCGGCTCCGGCGGCGGCCCCCGCCTCGCCGCCCCCGCCGGTCCACGCCCCGGCCGCCGCCCCCACCGCGCCCTCGCCCGTCGGTGCCTTCCTCGGCCGTACGTTCCGCGGGGACTGGGCCGGGTCCGTGCAGGCCGCGCTGTGGCCCGTGGCGCTGCTGCTCGTCGGGGCGATGTCCCTGGCGATCCCGGCGTACGGGCAGGACGACGAGGTCGTCGTCGGCTTCACCGACCGTCTGCGGATCGCCCTCGCGCTGCTGCTCAAGGCGGTCGGCGGCGGCTTCGAGGTGACGGGCCGTGAGCAGAAGCCGCTCTTCGGCGGCTCCGACAGCATGGGCTCGGGCCTGGGCACGGACGCGGGCCTGGGCTCGGACAGTTCGGGCTCCGCGCTCGAAGGCACCGCGAGCCTGCACTTCGTCCCGCTCACGGTGACCCTGCTGTGGATCGTGGCCCTCTTCGTCGGCGTACGCGTCCTGCGCACCCGCATGGTGGCGCGCGGCGCCGGGCGGGGCGGCACCACCACGGGGCTCGAAGCGGCCGTGCGGGTCGCGCTGCTGGTGACCGTGGGCGTCCTCGCGCTCGCCCTGTTCGCGCAGCCCGAGATCGAGGGCGTCGAGCTGTCCGCGTCGCCGGTGCTCGCGGCGCTGGGCGCGCTGGTGCTCGGACTCGCCGTCTCCTGCGGGGTGTTGTGCCGCGCCGACCTCGCGCACCGGCTCGCCGCACGGCCCGGCGCGCAGGCCTTCCTCCGGGCCACCGGCACCGCGCTGCGCGCCCTGCTCGTGGTGCTGGCGCTCTGCTCGGTCGTCGCCTTCATCAGCCTCACCCAGGTCGACGACCTGGCCGGACTCACCGACCTCGACGACACCGACGTCTCACCGCTGCTGCTCGCGCTCCTCGTCCTGCCGAACCTCGCCGTCACGGCGCTCGGCCTCGGCTGGGGCGGGGGAGCGGAGGCGACGGTGCGGGGCAGCAGCTCGATGTACGGGAGCGGGTACGAGAGCGAGTCGTTCGGTCTGTCCGAACTGGGGGACGTCACCAACGACTGGGCGATCGTGGGGGCGTTGGCGCTCGGCCTGGTCTGCGCGCTGACGATCGGCGTGTTCGCCGCCCGGCGCTGCGCGCACCGCGGCGAGCAACTCCTCGCCGCCGGGCTCTTCTTCGGCCTCGTCCTGCTGCTCGCCGCCTTCAGCGGCCTCGGCGTCGAGGTGTCAGGACAGGCCTTCGGCGGGGGTTCGGGCCTCGGCGGGTCGGGCGGCACGTCCGGCAGCGGCGGTGTCGAGGCCGGACTCAGCATCCCGGAGACGCTGCTGTTCGGCCTGCTGTGGGTCTTCCCCGCGACGCTGCTCGCGCCCCATCTGCTGCAGATGGCGGGGCAGCGGGGCGGGACGCCGCCGGTGGGGGCGGCCGGGATGCCGCCGATGCAGGCGCCCTTGGCGGCGCCGGACGCCCGTGCCGCGACCCCGGTGCAGGGCGCGACCCCGGCGCACGGCACGACCCCGGCCCCGGCCGCCGTTCCCGGCACGCCCCCGGCCGGTACCCCCACTCCTTCTCCTTCGTACGAGCAGGGAGCCACTCCTCCCTACGCCCCGCACCTCGTCCACCTCGGCGGGCAGCCGCCCTCCGCCGCCAAGCCGCGCGGCCGGGCCGGTGTGTGGGTGGCGACCATCGCCGGTGCCTTCGTGGTCGGCGGTGGCGCGGCCGCCGGCATCCTGCTCTGGCAGGACACCGGCGACGACACGGCGGACGGCAAGGGCAAGGACGACCGGCCCGCCGTCAGCCGGTCCCAGGAGCCGAGCCGGTCCCCGAGCCCGGTGGCCCCGCAGAGCCCCCGGCCGAGCGCGGAGTCGACCGGCGGCGCGGACGCCGGGGTGAACGGCGTGCCCGAGGCCCCGGACGGGTCCGAGCGGGTGACCGACCCCGAAGGGTTCTCCTTCGCGGTGCCCGAGGGCTGGACGCGCCAGGCCGTGAACCCGGAGCGCCCCGGCCAGATCACCTACGCGGGGTCGACCGGCCGCGAGGAGTTCCTCGTCGGCGTCGTCGCGGACGCGCCGTACACCTCGTACGAGAACTTCACGAACATCGAGAAGCACACCAAGTCCGCCCCGGACAAGTCGGACTACCGGCGCATCCGGCTGGAGACGAACACCTTCCAGGGGCGAAGCGGCGCCATCTGGGAGTACACGTACACCGACGAGGCGGGCCGCGAGATCCACGCCGTCAACCAGAGCTACATCGCGGAGAACGGCACGGAGTACGCGATCCAGCTCTCGTGGCGCGCGGACTTCTGGCCCGCGGGCGAGGGCGCGAAGACGCACGCGACCGCGCTGGACACCTGGCGCCTCACGGACTGACCCGCCCGGAGCCTTCGGTGCCCGGCGGTCACCAGGCCGCCGGCACCCCCGGCTCGTGTCCCGGCTCGTCCAGTTCCGCGCGCAGCCCGCCGTCCGGCGGCCCCGGGCGGCGCGGCTCGCGCACGCCCGCGCCGCCCTCGCCCTCGCCGGGTCCGAGGTCGAACCAGACGGTGACGGCGGCGCCGTGCGGCACCGCGACGCCCGGGGGCGGGTACTGGCGTACGACGTGGTCGACGACGACGTCGTGGAAGCCGGGGCGGTCGGGCGCCACGAGCCGCACGCCGTGCCGCGCCGCGGTCTCGCGGGCGTCCAGCGCCATCAGGCCGGTCAGCCGCGGCACACGGACCTCGGGCGTCCCGGGCGGCCCCGGTGTCTCGGGCGGTATGCGCACAGTTGTCACCCCCTGCGGTACGGGCAGGGTAGCCCTGGCGCCCCACGGGTCGGAAGTGCCGTGCCCCGCTCGCACGTGGCCCTTCGGCCGACGGATCGGCGCCGCCTCATAGACTGCGCGTAGCCCGTGCCGGTCGGCACACAGATCTCTAGCCCTGGGGAGAACCCGCCGTGACCGAGCCCCTCTCCGAACACACCGCGGACGTCATCGTCGTCGGAGCCGGGCCCGCCGGTTCGACGACGGCGTACTACCTGGCGAAGGCCGGACTCGACGTCCTCCTTCTGGAGAAGACGGCGTTCCCGCGGGAGAAGGTCTGCGGCGACGGCCTGACCCCGCGCGCCACCAAGCAGCTCGTGTCGATGGGCATCGACATCTCCGAAGAGGCGGGCTGGCTGCGGAACAAGGGCCTGCGCATCATCGGCGGCGGCGTGCGGCTCCAGCTGGACTGGCCCGAGCTCGCCTCGTACCCGGACTACGGCCTGGTGCGCAAGCGCGACGACTTCGACGAGCAGCTCGCCCGGCAGGCGCAGAAGGCGGGCGCCCGCCTGCACGAGCGCTGCAACGTCGGCGAACCGATCATCGACGACCGCACCGGCCGCATCACCGGCGTGCACGCCAAGCTCGGCGAGGAGAAGACCCCGGTCACCTTCCACGCCCCGCTCGTCGTCGCCGCCGACGGCAACTCCTCGCGGATCTCGCTGGCCATGGGCCTGCACCGCCGCGAGGACCGCCCGATGGGCGTCGCGGTCCGCACGTACTTCACCTCGCCGCGCCACGACGACGACTACCTGGAGTCCTGGCTGGAGCTGTGGGACCGCCGCGGCCCCGGCGAGGACCGTCTCCTTCCCGGCTACGGCTGGATCTTCGGCATGGGCGACGGCACGTCCAACGTCGGCCTCGGCATCCTCAACTCCTCCAAGGCCTTCCGCGAGCTCGACTGGCGCGAGGTCCTCAAGGCCTGGTGCGCCTCGATGCCGGAGGACTGGGGGTACACCCCGGAGAACATGACGATGCCGATCCGCGGCGCCGCCCTGCCGATGGCCTTCAACCGCCAGCCGCACTACACCAAGGGCCTGCTCCTGGTCGGCGACGCGGGCGGCCTGGTCAACCCGTTCAACGGCGAGGGCATCGCGTACGCCATGGAGTCCGGCCAGATCGCCGCCGACGTCATCGTGCAGGCACACGCGCGTGCCACCCCCGCCCAGCGGGAACTGGCGCTCCAGCACTACCCGAAGACGCTGAAGGAGACCTACGGCGGCTACTACACGCTGGGCCGCGCCTTCGTGAAGCTCATCGGTAACCCGAAGGTCATGAAGATCGCCACCCAGCGCGGCCTGACCCACCCGATGCTGATGCGGTTCACGCTGAAGATGCTGGCGAACCTCACGGACCCGACGGGCGGCGACGCGATGGACCGTGTCATCAACGGTCTGAGCAAGGTGGCTCCGAAGGCGTGAGTGCCGGGGCGCCGCGGGCAGGTCCCGGGGCGCCCCGCACGGTCACCGCGCCGGGTTCTTCGGGGTGGGTACTCCGACGCTGGTCAGAGGCGTGTGCGCCCGGTTTGCCCCACCCGTCGGTTCCGAGGCACGCTGGCCGCATGATTTTCATCGCCGTCAAGTTCACCGTCCGCCCCGAGCACGTCGAGTCCTGGCTGGAGCGCACCGCCGCGTTCACCGCCGCCACCCGCGCCGAGGAGGGCAACCTCTTCTTCGACTGGTCGCGCAGCGTCGACGACCCGAACCAGTACGTCCTCCTCGAAGGCTTCCGGGACGCCGAGGCGGGCGCGGTGCACGTGCAGTCCGACCACTTCAAGGCGGGCCTGGAGACGATGGCCGGGCTCATCGCCGCGACCCCCGAGATCATCAACGCCGACATCCCGAACGAGGGTTGGGGCGCGATGGGGGAGCTGGCCGTCGAAGCCTGAGCCCGCCCGCTCGACAGTGGCGCCCGCTTCGTACAGTGGGCGCCATGTCGGCCGATTCCCCCCTCATAGCCAGTCTGCGCACCGCTGTCTCGGCGGCGCCCCAGGACGTGCCGCTCCGCCTGCACCTCGCCCAACTCCTCCTGGACGCGGGGCACACCGACGACGCGGTGGCCGAGGTGGCGGTCGCCCTCCAGCACGCGCCGGGCGACGCCCAGGCCCGGGAGCTGATGGGCCGGGCCATGGGGATGCCCCCGGCACCGCAGACTCCTGGCGAGTCGGTGACGCAGGCTCCCGCCGCGCCGGGGGCACGGGCTCCCGCCGCGCCGCGGGGCTTCGACTGGCGGGCCGCCGAGGACCAGGTCGGCGACGCCGTCCCGCCCCGGTTCGTGGAGGCACCGCTCGCCGAGGACGGCGGCGGGGACCCCGGCGACGCGGAGGCGTGGGACGTCGAGGACACGGCGGCGCCCGGTGCCGTACGGCTCGCCGACGTCGGCGGCATGCAGGACGTGAAGGACCGCCTGGAAGCCGCGTTCCTCGCCCCGCTGCGCAACCCCGAACTGCGCAAGCTGTACGGCAAGAGCCTGCGCGGCGGCCTTCTCCTGTACGGGCCTCCCGGCTGCGGCAAGACCTTCATCGCCCGCGCCGTCGCCGGTGAACTCGGCGCCGGCTTCCTGTCGGTGTCGGTCAACGACGTGCTCGACATGTGGATCGGCAACTCCGAACGCAACATGCACGAGGTCTTCGAGACCGCCCGCCGCCAGGCCCCCTGCGTCGTGTTCCTGGACGAGCTCGACGCCCTGGGCGGCAAGCGCAGCCGCACCCAGAGCAGCGGCATGCGCAACACCGTCAACCAGCTGCTCACCGAGCTCGACGGCGTCGACGCCGCGGCCAACGAGGGCGTCTTCGTGCTCGCCGCGACGAACGTTCCCTGGGACGTCGACATCGCCCTGCGCCGCCCCGGCCGCTTCGACCGCACCCTGCTCGTGCTGCCGCCCGACACCCCGGCCCGCGAGGCCATTCTCCGCTACCACCTGCGCGAACGCCCCATCGAGAACATCGACTTGGGCAAGCTCGCCAAGGCCACCGAAGGCCTCTCCGGTGCCGACCTCGCGCACGTCTGCGAGGTGGCCGCCGAGAGCGCGCTGCTCGACTCCGCGCGCACCGGCACCATCCGCATGATCGGGATGAAGGATCTCCTCGGCGCGGTCAAGCAGACCGTGCCCTCCGCCGACCCGTGGTTCGCGTCGGCTCGCAACGTGGCGATGTACGCGAACGAGGGCGGCGCCTACGACGACCTCGTCACGTACCTGAAGAAGAAGCGGAAACTATGAGTCTGGACCAGGCGGTCGAGCGGGCCGAGGGGCTCGTGTCCCTCGGGCGGAACGACGAGGCGGTGGAGCTCCTCGGGCGGCGGCTCGCCGAGGAGCCCGACGACGTCGCGGCATGGGAGCAGCTCGCCCGCTGCCACCTGGGGGCCGACCGCCCGCACCAGGCACTGGAGGCGACCGAGCGGGCCCTGCGGCTCACGCCCGAGAACGTCAACGTGCTGCTCGTGCACGCACAGGCGCTGCGCCTGAGCGGCCGGGGCTTCGACGAAGCGGAAGCGGCGCTGCGCACGGCGATCCGGCTCAGCCCGCACTTCTGGGGCAGTTACTCGATGCTCGCCGATCTCCTCTTCCGGCGGAACATCGTCCGCCGGGGCCAGGAGCTCGCGACCGGCCGCATCGAGGCCGCCGATATCGACGCGGTGGCGGGGGAGCCGAGGGAACTGGTCCAGGAGGCGATCCGGCTCGCCCCCGAGGAGATCGGCCCGTACGAGAAGGCGCTGTTCATCGCCGGCCTCTCCGGGGACACGGACACGGCCGACGCGATGGAGCGCGCCATCCTGCGGCTCGACCCGACCCACGCGGAGGCGCTGGCCGGGCAGACGCGCCGGGCCGCCGAGGCACCGGGCGTCCGGGCGGCCGACGCCGCCGACCTGTACGCCGACGCGCTCGCCGTCGCCCCGGAGTCGGCGGACATGCGGGACCAACTCGACGCCGCCACCTACCGGATGCTGCGCGGCACCCGCTGGCTCGCCCTGCTCTGCCTCGCCCTCATCGCCTCGGGCCTCGACCTCTTCACGACGGACGGCGAGACCCCGCGCGACCTGCCGCTCGCCCTCGGCCAGCGGCTGTGGGACCTGGTGCCGCTCACCGTGATCTGGCTGCTCGGCGCGGCGCTGCGGTTCCACCGGCGGCGCAAGGGCGTCCGCCTGAACGTGCGTTCCCTGCTGCGCCGCGACGGATGGGCGCGGCTCGCCGCCGGGCAGTCCGCCGCCGTGATGGCGTGCACGCTGCTGCTCACCCTGGTGCCGTGGACCGAACGCGGACTGCCCACCGTGCTCTTCTGGGCCGCCCTCGGGACGACGCTCCTGACGATGTGGGTCGACCGTCCCTCCGTACGCAAGGCGTTCCGGGAGGGCGCGCGGCGGCGCTGAGGGCGTGAGAGGGCGCTGAGAGCGCGCGAAGGACCGGAACCCCGCCAGGGGCTCCGGTCCTTCGTCGTAAGCCTGTGTGCGGCCCTCAGAGGACGCGCACGGCGCCCGAGGCGGGGTAACCGGACAGGTCCTGGATGACAACGCCCTTGCCGGGGTTGGCGGCGTCCAGGTACTGGCCGTTACCGATGTACACGCCCACGTGGTACGCGGAGCCCTTGCCGCCCCAGTACAGGATGTCGCCGACCTGCAGGTTCGAGGTGCCGACCTCGGTGCCCATCGTCGACTGGTCCTGCGAGACGCGCGGAAGGTCCACGCCCGCCTGCTTGAACGCGGCCTGCACGAGGCTGGAGCAGTCCCAGGCGTTGGGGCCCGAGGCACCCATCACATACGCGTCGCCCAGCTGGGCCTTCAGGAAGCTGATGACCGAGCCGACGCTGCCGCTGGCCGGGGCGACCGAGTCGGCGGAGCTCGCGGAGGAACCGCCACCGGACTGGGTGGAGAGGTTCGTGCGCTCGGCGGAACGCGAGGCGCGCTCCTCCTCGGCCTTCTTCTTGGCGGCTTCCTCGGCCTTGCGCTCGGCCTCGGCCTTCTTCTCGGCCTTGGCGCGGTCTTCCTTGGCCTGCTTGGCGGCCTTGGAGGCGGCCGCGTCCTGCTCGGCGCGCGACTCGTAGGTGTCGGCGGCCTGCTGGGTGGCGTCCGCCGACTGCGCGATCTGTGCGGACAGATCGGTGGAGAGCGTGGGCATCTCGATGGTCTCGGTCACCGGCTCGGCCGCGTTCGCCGTACCGGCCGCCGCGGCCACTGCCAGGGTGCTGAGGACGCCACCGGCAACTCCGGCGCGCAGGGCGACCTTCGTGGCGCTGCGACGGGGCTTCCGGTGGCTGGGTATGTGAGCGGTGTGGGACATGAGACCAACCGCTATCAGGGACCCACGGTTCCCTTCAAGAAACGTGTGCTGCGCCACAGTTGCGGTTCGCGTGCCCGAATCCCGGGCGTGTCGCTTCTTATTGACGCCGTAACGGGCAATCCGGACAGCGCTGATCACGCCTGTGATCATGGGTTTTCTGCGATACGTCCGAATTGCCCACGGTCTACCACCGGTTGAGGCGGATGGCCAAGCCCGGCTTATTCGGCACGGGGGGCCCTGTGGCACAGGTCACACGGGTGCCCCCTCCGGGGTCTCCCTGAGATCTCGCTGAGACCTCCCTGAGATCTCCCGGAGTTTTCGCGTGCGCCCCAGGTGTGTTCCGGGTGCGCTCCAGGTGCTCGCCCTGTGCCCTTCGGGTGCCCTTGGGGCGGATTCCAAACCGTCGCCGGGTGCTCGACGGGGGCCTCGCGCGCGAGGGAGGGGGGAAGGGCGCGGCCTCTCTCGTGAGAGGGGGTCCCGTGAGGGGGTGACTCCTCCCGCGAGGGGAGGGTGGCGGAGTGCGGTTCGGTTCGCGCGTCCCGCTCGTGAATCGGCGCACGCGTCCACATCCGTCCACACCTCTGCCGCCAAAGTGTGAACGCGGCTCCTCTATCAACTGATCGAGTCCAGCGCCAATTTGCCTGCAAGCGCCATCTCTTGATAGGGCGACACCCCTTCGACCAGGCATGACGCGTCAGGATGTCACCTCTAGTGATCACTCAGGCGCTTCGCGTACGAAGATCACCGCTCATCCGACTTCATGATCCTTCGTCAGGTGGTGGAGATCACAAAGCCGTTGTCGTACCCCGTGTCGCAGATCACAGACCGCCGGGCATAAGATGCGGGGCAGTTGGGCTTGTGACCTGCTTCACATGTAAGCGATCTTCGATGGGATTCAGGGCCGGGTCCGACGCAACCGCCAACAGTCAGTGCCGACTGAGAGGAGCGAGGAGCGTGAACGCCTATGCGCCCATCCTCGTGCTGGGAGCCCTCGGGGCAGGCTTTGCGATCTTCTCCGTGGTCATGGCCACGCTTATCGGTCCAAAGCGGTACAACCGCGCAAAGCTCGAGGCCTACGAGTGCGGCATCGAGCCGACGCCGACGCCGGCCGGTGGTGGGCGATTCCCCATCAAGTACTACCTGACGGCGATGCTCTTCATCGTCTTCGACATCGAGATCGTCTTCCTCTACCCCTGGGCCGTCACCTTCGACGCGCTGGGGATTTTCGGGCTCGTGGAGATGCTGCTCTTCGTGCTCACCGTCTTCGTCGCGTACGCGTACGTATGGCGGCGCGGCGGCCTGGAATGGGACTGAAGGGCTGAGGGGCCAAGACCATGGGAATCGAAGAGAAACTGCCGAGCGGTTTTCTGCTGACGACCGTCGAACAAGCCGCGGGCTGGGTGCGCAAGTCATCCATGTTCCCCGCCACATTCGGCCTCGCGTGCTGCGCCATCGAGATGATGACGACCGGCGCCGGGCGCTATGACCTGGCGCGCTTCGGCATGGAGGTCTTCCGCGGTTCGCCCCGCCAGGCGGACCTGATGATCGTGGCGGGCCGGGTGAGCCAGAAGATGGCGCCGGTCCTGCGGCAGGTCTACGACCAGATGCCGAACCCCAAGTGGGTCATCTCCATGGGGGTTTGCGCATCTTCCGGTGGGATGTTCAACAATTACGCGATTGTGCAGGGTGTGGACCATGTCGTCCCCGTTGACATCTATTTGCCGGGCTGTCCGCCACGCCCCGAGATGCTGATGGACGCGATCCTCAAGCTCCACCAGAAGGTCCAGGGCTCCAAGCTCGGCGTGAACGCGGAAGAAGCGGCCCGCGAGGCGGAGGAGGCGGCCCTCAAGGCGCTCCCCACCATTGAGATGAAGGGGCTGCTGCGGTGAGCGACGCGCACGACGAGCACCTGAACGGCAACGGCGTCCCCGCCCCGCGCGACGAGGCCGGCGAGGTCATCGGCGTCCGCCGGGGCATGTTCGGCGCCGACAACGGCGGCGACACCTCCGGCTATGGCGGACTCGTCCGCACCGTCACCCTGCCCGGCGCCACCGCGCGCCCCTACGGAGGCTGGTTCGACGAAGTCGCGGACGAACTGGAAGGCGCCCTGGAGGAACAGGGCCTCGTCCCCGAGAACGCCATCGAGAAGACGGTCGTCGACCGCGGCGAACTCACCTTCCACATCGCGCGCGAGCACCTCGTCCGCGTCGCCCAGACCCTGCGCGACGACCCGGCCCTGCGCTTCGAGCTCTGCACGGGCGTGAGCGGGGTGCACTTCCCCGGCGACAAGGGCCGCGAGCTGCACGCCGTCTACCACCTGCGCTCGATCACCCACAACCGGCTGATCCGCCTGGAGGTCGGCGCGCCCGACGCCGACCCGCACGTCCCCTCACTCGTCCCGGTCTATCCGACCAACGACTGGCACGAGCGCGAGACGTACGACTTCTTCGGCCTGATCTTCGACGGCCATCCCGCGCTCACGCGGATCATGATGCCGGACGACTGGCAGGGCTTCCCGCAGCGCAAGGACTACCCCCTCGGCGGCATCCCCGTCGAGTACAAGGGCGCCCAGATCCCGGCTCCGGACCAGCGGAGGTCGTACAGCTGATGAGCACTTCACACGCTTCCGCCCGTGAGACGACCGAGGGGACTGTATATACAGTCACCGGCGGCGACTGGGACGAGGTCGTCCAGTCCGCGGCCAAGGCCGACGACGAGCGCATCATCGTCAACATGGGGCCGCAGCACCCGTCCACCCACGGTGTGCTCCGCCTGATCCTGGAGATCGAGGGCGAGACCGTCTCCGAGGCCCGCTGCGGCATCGGCTATCTCCACACGGGCATCGAGAAGAACCTCGAGTACCGCACGTGGACCCAGGGCACCACGTTCGTCACGCGCATGGACTATCTGACGCCGTTCTTCAACGAGACGGCGTACTGCCTCGGGGTCGAGAAGCTCCTCGGCATCGAGGACCAGATCCCGGACCGCGCCTCGATCATCCGCGTGCTCCTCATGGAGCTGAACCGACTCTCCTCGCACCTGGTGTGCATCGCCACCGGCGGCATGGAGCTCGGCGCCACCACGATCATGATCTACGGCTTCCGAGATCGTGAACTCGTTCTCGACATCTACGAACTCATCACCGGCCTGCGGATGAACCACGCGTACATCCGGCCCGGCGGACTCGCCCAGGACCTGCCCCCGGGCGCCGTGGACCAGCTCCGCGAGTTCGTGAAGCAGATGAAGAAGAACCTCCCGGAGTACGACAAGCTCGCCACCGGGAACCCCATCTTCAAGGCCCGCATGCAGGACGTCGGCTATCTCGATCTCGCCGGCTGCATGGCGCTCGGCGCCACGGGTCCCGTGCTCCGCTCGGCCGGTCTCCCGCACGACCTGCGCAAGACCCAGCCCTACTGCGGCTACGAGACGTACGACTTCGACATCCCGACCGCCGACACCTGCGACTCCTACGGGCGCTTCCTCATCCGCCTCGAAGAGATGCGGCAGTCGCTGCGCATCGTCGAACAGTGCCTCGACCGGCTCGCCCCCGGCCCGGTCATGGTCGCCGACAAGAAGATCGCCTGGCCCGCGCAACTGGCGCTCGGCCCGGACGGACTCGGCAACTCGCTCGACCACATCAAGAAGATCATGGGCACCTCCATGGAGGCCCTCATCCACCACTTCAAGCTGGTGACCGAGGGCTTCCGGGTCCCGCCGGGTCAGGCGTACGCGGCGGTCGAGTCGCCCAAGGGCGAACTCGGCGTGCACGTCGTCTCCGACGGCGGCACCCGCCCCTACCGGGTCCACTTCCGCGACCCGTCCTTCACCAACCTGCAGGCCATGGCTGCGATGTGCGAGGGCGGCCAGGTCGCCGACGTCATCGTCGCCGTCGCGTCCATCGACCCCGTGATGGGAGGCGTCGACCGGTGACCACCACTCCTTCAGAGCAGGGCACGGGCGTCAGCCTGGGCATGCCCCAACTCCCCGCCCCCGACTACCCGGCCGAGGTGCGCACCCGGCTGGAGGCGGACGCCAAGGAGATCATCGGCCGCTATCCGGGGTCGCGGTCCGCGCTCCTGCCTCTGCTGCACCTGGTGCAGTCCGAGGAGGGCCACGTCACACGCACCGGCATGCAGTTCTGTGCCGACATGCTGGGGCTGACCACCGCCGAGGTCACGGCCGTCGCGACCTTCTACACCATGTACCGGCGCAAGCCCTCCGGCGACTACCAGGTCGGCGTCTGCACCAACACCCTGTGCGCGGTCATGGGCGGCGACGCGATCTTCGACGAGCTCAAGCAGCACCTCGGCGTGGGCAACGACGAGACCACCGAGGACGGCAAGATCACGCTCGAACACATCGAGTGCAACGCCGCCTGCGACTTCGCGCCCGTGGTGATGGTCAACTGGGAGTTCTTCGACAACCAGACCCCCGAGTCCGCCAGGCAGCTCGTCGACGACCTGCGCGCGGGCGTACCGGTCGAGCCCACGCGCGGGGCGCCGATCTGCACGTACAAGGAGACCGCCCGGATCCTCGCGGGCTTCCCCGACGAGCGGCCCGGCGCCGTCGACGCGAGCGGTGGCGCGGGCCCCGCCTCGCTGATCGGCCTGCGCCTGGCCAAGGGCGAGGTCACGCAGCCGCGTGTGGTCCACCCGCGCACGGGCGGCCCCCAGGACGAGGCACCCGCCGAGCACCTCAGCTCCAATGACGCACCGCAGCAGACCTCGGCATCCGACCCGGCCCACCCGGCCGGACCGACCGCCGAGGAGGGGGAGTGATGACCTTGGCAGCCGAGATCAACAACGACACCAGCCCCGAGAAGCTGCTCGCACCGGTCCTTTCGGCCTTCTGGGACGAGGAGAAGTCCTGGACCCTTGAGACCTACCGGCGTCACGAGGGCTACGAGGGTCTGCGCAAGGCCCTCGCGATGGAGCCGGACGACCTCATCGCGTACGTGAAGGACTCGGGCCTGCGCGGCCGCGGCGGCGCGGGCTTCCCCACCGGGATGAAGTGGCAGTTCATCCCCCAGGGAGACGGCAAGCCGCACTATCTAGTTGTCAACGCCGACGAATCGGAGCCCGGGACCTGCAAGGACATCCCGCTCCTCTTCGCGAACCCGCATTCCCTCATCGAGGGGATCGTGATCGCGTGCTACGCGATCCGCTCTTCGCATGCCTTCATCTATCTGCGCGGTGAAGTCGTGCCCGTGCTGCGGCGGTTGCACGAGGCCGTGCGCGAGGCCTACGCGGCGGGCTACCTCGGCAAGAACGTCCTGGGCAGCGGACTCGATCTCGAACTCACCGTGCACGCGGGCGCGGGCGCGTACATCTGTGGTGAGGAGACCGCGCTGCTCGACTCGCTCGAAGGCCGCCGCGGCCAGCCGCGACTGCGTCCCCCCTTCCCGGCCGTCGCGGGCCTTTACGCGTGCCCCACTGTGGTGAACAACGTCGAGTCGATCGCATCCGTTCCCGCGATCCTCAATCGAGGAAAAGACTGGTTCAAGTCAATGGGGAGCGAGAAGTCGCCCGGCTTCACGCTCTACTCGCTCAGCGGCCACGTCACCAGCCCCGGCCAGTACGAGGCCCCGCTCGGCATCACACTGCGCCAGCTGCTCGACATGAGCGGCGGCATGCGGGCCGGCCACCGCCTCAAGTTCTGGACGCCGGGCGGCTCTTCGACGCCGATGTTCACCGACGAGCACCTCGACGTACCCCTTGATTACGAGGGCGTGGGCGCCGCGGGATCGATGCTCGGCACGAAGGCGCTCCAGTGCTTCGACGAGACGACGTGCGTCGTGCGGGCCGTGACCCGCTGGACCGAGTTCTACGCCCATGAGTCCTGCGGCAAGTGCACGCCCTGCCGCGAAGGGACCTACTGGCTCGTGCAGTTGCTCCGCGACATCGAGGCCGGCAAGGGCGTCATGGCCGACCTCGACAAGCTGAACGACATCGCCGACAACATCAACGGCAAGTCCTTCTGCGCCCTCGGCGACGGCGCCGCCTCGCCGATCTTCTCCTCGCTCAAGTACTTCCGCGAGGAGTACGAGCAGCACATCACCGGCAGGGGCTGCCCCTTCGACCCGGCCAAGTCGACCCTCTGGGCCGACCGGCCCGCCCACACCACGGAGGTGAACGCATGACAGTGACCACTAATAGCGCTCCCTCCGGGGGCGGGGAGGCGGCGGTTCCGCCCGAGGACCTCGTCTCGCTGACGATCGACGGCATCGAGATCAGCGTCCCCAAGGGGACGCTCGTCATCCGGGCCGCCGAACTGCTCGGCATCGAGATCCCCCGGTTCTGCGACCACCCGCTGCTCGACCCGGCGGGCGCCTGCCGCCAGTGCATCGTGGAAGTGGAGGGCCAGCGCAAGCCGATGGCCTCCTGCACCATCACGTGCACCGACGGCATGGTCGTGAAGTCGCAACTGACCTCGCCCGTCGCGGAGAAGTCCCAGCGCGGCGTGATGGAGCTGCTGCTCATCAACCACCCGCTGGACTGCCCGGTCTGCGACAAGGGCGGCGAGTGCCCGCTCCAGAACCAGGCGATGCAGGTCGGCGACCCGGACTCCCGCTTCGAGGGCAAGAAGCGCACGTACGAGAAGCCGGTGCCGATCTCCACGCAGGTGTTGCTCGACCGCGAGCGGTGCGTGCTCTGCGCGCGCTGCACCCGGTTCAGCAACCAGATCGCCGGCGACCCGATGATCGAACTCATCGAGCGCGGCGCCCTCCAGCAGGTGGGCACCGGCGAAGGCGACCCCTTCGAGTCGTACTTCTCCGGGAACACCATCCAGATCTGTCCGGTCGGCGCGCTGACCTCGGCGGCGTATCGCTTCCGCTCCCGGCCCTTCGACCTGGTGTCGTCGCCGTCGGTGTGCGAGCACTGCGCGGGCGGCTGCGCCACCCGCACGGACCACCGGCGCGGCAAGGTCATGCGGCGCCTCGCGCAGGACGACCCCGAGGTCAACGAAGAGTGGCTGTGCGACAAGGGGCGCTTCGGCTTCCGGTACGCGCAGAAGCCCGACCGGCTGACCACTCCGCTGGTGCGCGACGCGTCGACGGGTGAGCTGGAGCCCGCGAGCTGGCCCGAGGCCCTGGAGGCCGCGGCCCGCGGTCTCGCCGCCGCGCGCGGCCGGGCCGGCGTGCTCACCGGCGGCCGGCTCACCGTCGAGGACGCCTACGCGTACAGCAAGTACGCGCGCGTGGCGCTCGACACGAACGACATCGACTTCCGCGCGCGCGTGCACAGCAGCGAGGAGGCCGACTTCCTCGCGGCCCGGGTGGCGGGGCGCGGCCGGGACCTGGACGGGAGCGGCGTCACGTACGCCCTCCTGGAGAAGGCGCCCGCCGTGCTGCTCGCCGGGTTCGAGTCCGAGGAGGAGGCGCCCGGCGTCTTCCTGAGGCTGCGCAAGGCCTGGCGCAAGCACGGCCAGCGCACCTTCTCCCTCGCCACGCACGCCACCCGGGGCCTGGAGAAGGCGGGCGGCACGCTGCTGCCCTCGGCGCCCGGCACCGAGACGGAGTGGCTGGACGCGCTCGCCGCGGGCGTGGGGCTCGCGGACGAGGGCACCAAGGCCGCCGAGGCGCTGCGCACACCGGGCTCGGTCATCGTCGTCGGCGAGCGGCTCGCGGCCGTGCCGGGCGGGCTCACCGCCGCCGTCCGCGCCGCGTCCGCGACCGGCGCCCAGCTGGTGTGGATCCCGCGCAGGGCCGGGGAGCGGGCCGCCATCGAGGCGGGCGCGCTGCCGTCGCTGCTGCCCGGCGGGCGCCCGGCCACCAACCCGCGCGCGCGGGAGGAGGTCGCGTCCGCCTGGGGCGTCGCCGAACTCCCGCACCGCTTCGGCCGCGACACCGGCCAGATCGTCGAGGCCGCCGCGACCGGCGAGCTCGGCGCCCTCCTGGTGGCCGGTGTCGAGGTCGCCGACCTGCCGGACCCGGCACGCGCGCGTGAGGCGCTCGACGAGGTCGGCTTCCTGGTCTCGCTGGAGCTGCGGCCCAGCGAGGTGACCGAGCGTGCCGACGTGGTGCTGCCGGTCGCCGCGGTCGCGGAGAAGCCCGGCACCTTCCTCAACTGGGAGGGCCGCGTGCGGATGTTCGACGCCGCGCTCAAGCCCGACCAGATGACGCGCAGGCTGGCGCCGACCGACGCGCGCGTGCTGCACATGCTGGCCGACGCGGGCGACGTCCACCTCGGCCTGCCCGACCTGCTGACCCTGCGCCGCGAGCTGGAGCGGCTCGGCGGCTGGGACGGGCCGCACGCCACGGAGCCCCTGGAGACGGGGGCCCAGCCGCCGCGGCCCGCCGCGGGTGAGGCCGTGCTCGCCGGACACCGGCTGCTGCTCGACCAAGGCCTCCTCCAGATCGGCGACGAGGCGCTGGCCGGCACCCGGCACGCCGCCCACGCGCGCGTGTCGGCCGCCACGGCGGTCGAGGCGGGCGTGAAGGACGGCGACGTCCTCGCCGTCTCCGGTCCCGCCGGGACGACCGAATTCCCGCTCCAGATCACGGAGATGCCCGACCGCGTGGTCTGGCTGCCGCTGAACTCGGCCGGGGGAGGCGTCACTTCGGACACCGGCGCGCACCCCGGCGACCTCGTCCGCATCGGCCCGGCGGTCCTGCCGGAGCCCACTGAGGCCCCGGAGGTGACGTCGTGACGCACACTGTGGTGCTTGCGGCGGAGGACCTGTCCCTGTTCGGCCGCGACCCCTGGTGGCTGGTCGTCGTCAAGGCGGTCTTCTGCTTCGCGTTCCTGATGGTGACGGTCCTCTTCTCCATCGTGTGGGAGCGCAAGGTCGTCGCCTGGATGCAGCTGCGCATCGGCCCCAACCGGCACGGCCCCTGGGGTCTGCTGCAGTCCCTCGCGGACGGCATCAAGCTGATGCTCAAGGAAGACGTCGTCGTCAAGCGCGCGGACAAGGTGGTCTACGTCCTCGCGCCGATCGTCGCGGCCATCCCGGCCTTCATGGCGATCGCGGTGATTCCCTTCGGGCCCGCGGGCAACGAAGTCTCGATCTTCGGCCAGCGCACCACGATGCAGCTCACCGACCTGCCGATCGCGATGCTCTACATCCTCGCGGTCGCCTCCGTCGGCATCTACGGCATCGTGCTGGCGGGCTGGAGCTCCGGATCGACGTATCCGCTCCTGGGCGGTCTGCGCTCCTGCGCGCAGATGATCTCCTACGAGATCGCGATGGGCGCGGCCTTCGCCTCGGTCTTCCTCTACTCCGGGTCGATGTCGACGTCGGCGATCGTGGAGGCGCAG
This sequence comes from Streptomyces sp. NPDC052114, assembly GCF_040680155.1. Classification (NCBI taxonomy): domain Bacteria; kingdom Bacillati; phylum Actinomycetota; class Actinomycetes; order Kitasatosporales; family Streptomycetaceae; genus Streptomyces; species Streptomyces sp. NPDC052114. The sequence continues at coordinate 176,060 of NZ_JBFAWC010000010.1, forward strand.
GCGGACCGCTGGTACGTGCTGCTGCTGCCCGTCTCGTTCCTCATCTACATCGTGACGATGGTCGGCGAGACCAACCGCGCGCCGTTCGACATGCCGGAGTCCGAGGGCGACCTCGTCGGTGGCTTCAACACCGAGTACTCCTCCATCAAGTTCGCGCTGTTCATGCTCGCCGAGTACGTCAACATGGTCACCGTCTCGGCGGTCTCGGTCACGCTCTTCCTGGGCGGCTGGCGGGCCCCATATCCGATCAGCACCTTCTGGGAGGGCGCGAACCACGGCTGGTGGCCGATGCTCTGGTTCGTGATCAAGGTCCAGCTGCTGCTGTTCTTCTTCATCTGGCTGCGCGGCACGCTGCCACGCGTGCGCTACGACCAGCTGATGAAGCTCGGCTGGAAGGTCCTGATCCCGGTCTCGGTCGTCTGGCTGATGCTCGTCGCCACGGTCAGGGCGATGCGGAACGAGAACTACGACTTCACCTCGATCGCGCTCTATGTGGGCGGCGGCGTCATCGCACTGCTGTTGCTCTCCGTGGTCGTCGACATCTTCCGCGACAAGCGCGAGAAGGAAGCGGCGGCCGAGGAGCGGCCGGTCGCGTTCGACCCGATGGCGGGCGGATTCCCCGTGCCGCCGCTGCCCGGACAGACTCTGCCACCCGTTCCGCGCCGACGCTCGCGCCAGGAGCGGGAGTTGATTGTCAGTGGTGGGCCGGATACTCAAAGTGACGGAACCCGAAGTGACGGAAAGGAGGCGTCCGATGGCTGAGTCGAACCAGGAGTCACACGAGTCGAACCAATCGAAGCAGGGGTTCCAGAACCCCGTCGCGGGCTTCGGCGTGACCTTCAAGGCCATGTTCAAGAAGCGGCTGACCGAGCAGTATCCGGAGCAGCAGAAGACCACCGCTCCCCGCTTCCACGGCAGGCACCAGCTGAACCGCCATCCGGACGGCCTGGAGAAGTGCGTCGGCTGTGAGCTCTGCGCCTGGGCCTGTCCCGCGGACGCCATCTATGTGGAGGGCGCGGACAACACCGAAGAGGAGAGGTACTCGCCCGGCGAGCGGTACGGCCGCGTCTACCAGATCAACTACGCCCGCTGCATCCTGTGCGGCCTGTGCATCGAGGCGTGCCCCACGCGCGCGCTGACGATGACGAACGAGTTCGAGCTGGCCGACAGCAGCCGCGAGAACCTCATCTACACCAAGGAACAGCTGCTCGCCGGCCTCGACGAAGGCATGGTCGACTCGCCGCACTCGATCTTCCCCGGCATGGACGAGCAGGACTACTACCGGGGTCTGGTGACCGAGGCCGCGCCGGGGACGGTTCCTCAAGTCGCCGTCTCCAAGGGCGAGAAGGCCCCCGAGTCGGAGGGGGCCGAGGCATGAGCGAGCTCGCCGCCTACACCACCTCCACCGGCGAGGCCTTCCAGTTCTGGGTGCTCGGCACGGTCGCCGTCATCGGCGCCCTGTGCACCATCCTCATGAAGAAGGCCGTGCACAGCGCGCTCTGCCTGGCCGGGACCATGATCATCCTTGCGGTGTTCTACCTGGCCAACGGCGCGTACTTCCTGGGCATCGTCCAGATCGTCGTCTACACCGGCGCGATCATGATGCTGTTCCTCTTCGTGGTCATGCTCGTCGGCGTCACCGCCGCGGACTCCCTGAAGGAGACCATCAAGGGGCAGCGCTGGCTGGCCGCCCTGTGCGGGCTCGGCTTCGCGGTGCTGCTCTTCGCGGGCATCGGGAACGCCTCGGTGAAGGAGTTCAACGGCCTCGCCAAGGCGAACGCCGGGGGCAACGTGGAGGGCCTCGCGTCCCTCATCTTCACCAAGTACGTCTTCGCCTTCGAGATCACCGGCGCCCTGCTCATCACGGCGACGGTCGGCGCGATGGTGATGACCCACCGCGAGCGCACCGAGCGCGCCAGGACCCAGCGCGAGATGGCCGAGGCGCGCGTGCGCGAGGGCAAGCACCTGCCGCCGCTGCCGGCCCCGGGCGTCTACGCCCGGCACAACGCCGTGGACATCGCGGGACTGCTCCCCGACGGCACCCCGTCGGAGCTCACGGTCAACCGCACGCTGCGCGAGCGCGGCCAGATCCGTGACGTGTCGGACGAGGCCCTGGACGACCTGCGGGCGCTGGAACAGCGCTCGGCCGACCGCCTGGAGCGGACCGACCTGCGCCGGACCGACATCGGGCGGACCGAGGAGGCGTCGAAGTGAACCCCGTCAACTACCTCTATCTCGCCGCCCTGTTGTTCGCGATCGGCGCGACCGGCGTGCTCATCAGGCGGAACGCGATCGTGGTGTTCATGTGCATCGAGCTCATGCTCAACGCCTGCAACCTCGCGTTCGTGGCCTTCTCCCGGATGCACGGCAACCTCGACGGCCAGATCATCGCCTTCTTCACGATGGTCGTCGCCGCCGCGGAGGTCGTGGTCGGGCTCGCGATCATCGTGTCGCTGTTCCGTTCCCGCCACTCGGCCTCGGTCGACGACGCCAGCCTGATGAAGCTGTAAGGGGTCGCTGAAAAGTGGAGAATCTGATCGCGCTGCTCGTCGCGGCGCCTCTGCTCGGAGCGGCCGTACTGCTGTGCGGCGGGCGGGTCCTGGACCGCGCGGGCCACTGGCTCGGCACGCTGCTCGCGGCCGCCTCCTTCGTCGTCGCCGTCGTGCTGTTCACCGACATGCTGGGCAAGGGCGCGGAGGACCGCACCCTGTCGCAGCACCTGTTCAGCTGGATCCCCGTCGAGGGCTTCCAGGCGGACGTCGCCTTCCAGCTCGACCAGCTGTCGATGACGTTCGTCCTGCTGATCTCCGGTGTGGGCACCCTGATCCACATCTACTCGATCGGGTACATGGAGCACGACGAGCGGCGCCGCCGCTTCTTCGGCTACCTGAACCTCTTCCTCGCGGCGATGCTCCTGCTGGTCCTCGCCGACAACTACCTGCTCCTGTACGTCGGATGGGAGGGCGTCGGCCTCGCCTCGTACCTCCTGATCGGCTTCTGGCAGCACAAGCCCAGCGCGGCCACCGCCGCGAAGAAGGCCTTCCTGGTCAACCGGGTCGGCGACATGGGCCTGTCGATCGCCATCATGCTGATGTTCACCACCTTCGGGACGTTCGCCTTCGGGCCCGTCCTGGAGGCGACGGGCGAGACCAGCGAGGGCAAGCTCACCGCCATCGGCCTGATGCTGCTGCTCGCCGCGTGCGGCAAGTCGGCGCAGGTCCCGCTGCAGTCCTGGCTGGGTGACGCGATGGAGGGCCCGACCCCGGTCTCGGCCCTGATCCACGCCGCCACGATGGTGACCGCCGGTGTCTATCTGATCGTCCGCTCCGGCGAGATCTTCAACGCCGCCCCGCACGCCCAGCTCGTCGTCACCGTCGTCGGAGCGGTCACGCTCCTGTTCGGTGCGATCGTCGGTTGCGCGAAGGACGACATCAAGAAGGCCCTCGCCGGGTCGACGATGTCCCAGATCGGCTACATGATCCTGGCCGCGGGCCTCGGCCCCATCGGCTACGTCTTCGCGATCATGCACCTGGTGACGCACGGCTTCTTCAAGGCCGGGCTCTTCCTCGGCGCCGGCTCGGTCATGCACGGCATGAACGACGAGGTCGACATGCGGAAGTTCGGCGGCCTGCGGAAGTACATGCCGGTCACCTTCGTCACCTTCGGCCTCGGCTACCTCGCGATCATCGGCTTCCCGGGGCTCTCCGGCTTCTTCTCCAAGGACAAGATCATCGAGGCGGCGTTCGCCAAGGGCGGCACCGACGGCTGGATCCTCGGCTCGGTGGCGCTCCTGGGCGCGGCCATCACCGCGTACTACATGACGCGCGTGATGATCATGACCTTCTTCGGAGAGAAGCGCTGGCAGCCCGACGCGGAGGGCAACGAGCCGCACCCGCACGAGTCCCCGAAGTCCATGACGATCCCGATGATCGTGCTCGCCTTCGGTTCGGTCTTCGCGGGTGGCTTCTTCAGCATCGGCGACCGCTTCATGCACTGGCTGGAGCCGGTCACCGGGCACGACCACGGCGACTCGCCGCTCAGCGCCGCCACCGTCACGGGCGCCACCATGGTGGTCCTCGTCATCGGCGTCGCCCTGGCCTACGTCCAGTACGGGCGCCGGCCCGTCCCGGTCACCGCCCCGCGCGGCTCGGTGCTCACCCGCGCGGCCCGCCGCGACCTCCTCCAGGACGACTTCAACCACGTCGTCCTGGTGCGGGGCGGCGAGCACCTCACGCGGTCCCTGGTCTACGTCGACCACACCCTGGTCGACGGAGTCGTCAACGGCACGGCGGCCTCGGTCGGCGGCCTCTCCGGCCGGCTGCGCAAACTGCAGAACGGCTACGCCCGCTCGTATGCGGTCTCGATGTTCGGCGGCGCTGCGGTACTCATCGCCGCGACCCTGCTGATGAGGGCGGTCTGATACCGATGTCCTTTCCTCTCCTGACAGCGACGGCGGCCCTGCCCGCGGTCGGCGCGATCGCCACGGCAGCCGTTCCGGCCGCCCGGCGGACCGCCGCCAAGTGGCTCGCGCTGCTGGTATCGCTCGCCACGCTCGCGCTGGCCGTGACCGTCCTGGTGCGGTTCGACCCGGACGGCGACCGCTATCAACTGACCGAGTCGCACTCCTGGATCAAGGACTTCGGGGTGCGCTACGAGCTCGGGGTGGACGGCATCGCCGTCGCGCTCATCGCGCTCACCGCCCTGCTGATCCCCTTCATCATCCTGGCGGGCTGGCACGACGCCGACCCCCTGGAGACCAAGTCGTCGCGCTGGCGTCCCACCCAGGGCTTCTTCGCCCTGATCCTGGCCGTCGAGGCGATGGTGATCATCTCCTTCGAGGCCACCGACGTCTTCCTCTTCTACATCTTCTTCGAAGCCATGCTCATCCCGATGTACTTCCTCATCGGCGGCTTCGGAGACCGTGCCCACACGGGCAGCGACGAGAACGCCTCGGCCCAACGCTCGTACGCGGCCGTGAAGTTCCTCCTCTACAACCTGGTCGGCGGCCTCATCATGCTGGCCGCGGTGATCGGGCTCTACGTGGTCGCGGGGAACTTCTCCCTCCAGGAGATCTCCGCCGCGCGCGCGGACGGCTCGCTCGACATGGCGACCAACACCGAGCGGCTGCTGTTCCTCGGCTTCTTCTTCGCCTTCGCGGTGAAGGCGCCGCTGTGGCCGCTGCACACCTGGCTGCCGAACGCGATGGGGGAGTCCACGGCCCCCGTCGCCGTACTGATCACGGCCGTCGTCGACAAGGTCGGCACCTTCGCGATGCTGCGGTTCTGCCTCGGGCTCTTCCCCGAGGCGAGCGAGTGGGCGACGCCCGTCGTCCTCGTCCTCGCGCTGATCAGCATCATCTACGGCGCACTGCTCGCCGTGGGCCAGCGCGACATCAAGCGCCTGGTGGCGTACGCGTCGATCTCGCACTTCGGCTTCATCATCCTCGGCATCTTCGCGATGACCTCGCAGGGCCAGTCCGGCGCGACGCTCTACATGGTCAACCACGGCATCTCGACCGCCGCGCTGATGCTGGTCGCCGGCTTCCTGATCTCGCGGCGCGGCTCGCGCCTGATCGCGGACTACGGAGGCGTGCAGAAGGTCGCCCCGGTGCTCGCGGGCACGTTCCTGATCGGCGGTCTCGCCACGCTCTCGCTGCCGGGGCTCGCGCCCTTCGTGAGTGAGTTCCTGGTCCTGGTCGGTGCCTTCGCGCGCTATCCGGTGGTCGGGATCATCGCGACCCTCGGCATCGTGCTCGCCGCCCTGTACACCCTCGTCCTCTACCAGCGGACGATGACGGGCCCCGTGAAGGCGGAGGTCTCGGCCATGCCCGACCTGCGGGTGCGTGAACTGGTCGTCGTCGCCCCGCTGATCGCGCTCCTGATCGGCCTCGGGGTCTACCCGAAGCCGCTCACCGACCTGGTGAACCCGGCGGTCAAGCACACCATGTCCGACGTACAGAAGAAGGACCCCAAGCCCGAGGTGGAGGCGGCCAAGTGAGCGCATCAGCCGTCCACAGCCTGTGGACAATGGCGGCCGATCCGATCGACAAGATCGACGCGCCCAAGATCGAGTATGGGCAGCTCTCGCCGATGTTGATCGTCATCGGCGCGGCCGTCATCGGAGTGCTCATCGAAGCCTTCGTCCCACGCAAGTCCCGTTACTACGTCCAACTGTTCGTCTCCGTGGTCGCCCTGGCCGCCGCCTTCGCCGCGGTCGTCGGGCTCGCCGCCCGCGGTTTCGGCACGACGAAGGCCCAGATCGCGGCCATGGGCGCGATCGCGGTCGACGGTCCGGCGCTCTTCCTTCAGGGCACGATCCTGCTCGCGGGGCTCGTCGCGATCTTCACCTTCGCCGAGCGGCGCCTGGACCCGGTGGCGCACGGCAACCGCGTCGACTCGTTCGTCCCGCAGGCCGGCTCCGTGCCGGGCAGCGAGGGCGAACAGGCCGCCACCAAGGCCGGGTTCGCCACCACCGAGGTGTTCCCGCTGGCGCTCTTCGCCATCGGCGGCATGCTCGTCTTCCCCGCGGCCAACGACCTCCTGACGCTCTTCATCGCGCTGGAAGTCTTCTCCCTGCCGCTGTACCTGCTGTGCGCGCTGGCCCGCCGCAAGCGCCTCATGTCGCAGGAAGCCGCCGTCAAGTACTTCCTGCTCGGCGCCTTCGCCTCGGCGTTCACGCTCTTCGGCATCGCGCTCCTGTACGGCTACGCGGGCAGCGTCTCGTACGCGACGATCGCGAACGTCGTCGAGGGCAACGTGAAGACCGTGGACCCGGCGCTCGCCGACACCATGGGCAACGACGCGCTGCTCCTGATCGGCGTCGCGATGGTCGTGATGGGGCTGCTCTTCAAGGTGGGCGCGGTGCCGTTCCACATGTGGACCCCGGACGTGTACCAGGGCGCCCCGACGCCGGTCACCGGCTTCATGGCGGCCGCGACGAAGGTGGCCGCGTTCGGCGCGCTCCTGCGTCTCCTGTACGTGGTCCTGCCGGGCCTGCGCTGGGACTGGCGGCCGGTCATGTGGGGCGTCGCGATCATCACGATGCTGGGCGGCGCGATCGTCGCGATCACCCAGACCGACATCAAGCGGCTCCTCGCGTACTCGTCCATCGCGCACGCGGGCTTCATCCTCGCCGGTGTCATCGCCACCACCCCCGACGGCGTCTCCTCCGTCCTCTTCTACCTGGGTGCCTACTCCTTCGTGACCATCGGCGCCTTCGCCGTCGTCACGCTGGTGCGGGACGCGGGCGGCGAGGCCACGCACCTGTCCAAGTGGGCGGGGCTCGGACGCAGGTCCCCGCTGGTCGCGGCGGTCTTCGCGGTCTTCCTGCTCGCCTTCGCCGGCATTCCGCTGACGTCCGGGTTCACCGGGAAGTTCGCGGTGTTCAAGGCGGCGGCGGAGGGCGGCGCGGGCGCGCTGGTCGTGGTCGGTGTCCTGTCGTCGGCGATCGCCGCGTTCTTCTACATCCGCGTGATCGTCCTGATGTTCTTCAGCGAGCCGAAGGCGGACGGCCCCACGGTCGCCGTGCCCTCGCCGCTGACGATGACGGCGATCGGCGTCGGCGTCGCGGTGACGCTGGTGCTGGGTGTGGCCCCGCAGTACTTCCTGGACCTGGCGAGCCAGGCGGGGGTCTTCGTCCGCTAGCCGCGCCCTTCCGTACGCCGCCGCCCGGCACCCTGTTCGACTGGGGTGCCGGGCGGTGGCGTGTGGCGGGTGCGGGCCTGTGGATAACTTTCCGGGCTGTCGGTGCGGAGCCCTATCGTGGAGGCAGTGGTCGAGGCAGGACGTACGACGGGGACGACCGGTACGGCGGGGGACAGGGCGATGGATGGGATCAAGGGCATGAGCGAGGTGACGGCACCGGACCCGGTGGCGGGTTCGGTGACGGAGAGCGACGCACTGCGGACGCTCCATCGCGTCTTCGGGTACGACGCGTTCCGTGGCGAGCAGGAATCGATCATCGAGCATGTGGTGGGCGGCGGGGACGCCGTCGTCCTCATGCCGACCGGCGGCGGCAAGTCCCTCTGCTATCAGATCCCGGCCCTGGTCAGGCCGGGCACAGGCGTGGTGGTCTCCCCGCTCATCGCGCTGATGCAGGACCAGGTGGACGCCCTGCGGGCACTCGGCGTGCGGGCCGGGTTCATCAACTCCACGCAGGACTTCGACGAGCGCCGCGTCATGGAGGCGGAGTTCCTCGCGGGCGAGCTCGACGTGCTGTATCTCGCCCCCGAGCGGCTGCGCCTGGACTCGACCCTGGAGCTTCTGGGGCGGGCCAAGATCTCCGTCTTCGCCATCGACGAGGCGCACTGCGTCGCCCAGTGGGGCCACGACTTCCGCCCGGACTATCTGGCCCTGTCGCTGCTCGGCGAGCGCTGGCCGGACGTGCCGCGGATCGCCCTGACGGCCACGGCGACGCACGCCACGCACCGGGAGATCACCCAGCGGCTCGGCATGCCGGACGCCAAGCACTTCGTGGCGAGCTTCGACCGGCCCAACATCCAGTACCGCATCGTGCCCAAGGCCGAGCCGAAGAAGCAGCTCCTGTCCTTCCTGAAGGAGGAGCACGCGGGCGACGCGGGCATCGTCTACTGCCTGTCGCGCAACTCGGTCGAGAAGACCGCCGAGTTCCTCTGCAAGAACGGCATCGAGGCCGTCCCGTACCACGCGGGCCTGGACGCCGGCACGCGCGCGGCCCACCAGTCCCGCTTCCTGCGGGAGGAGGGCCTCGTCGTCTGCGCCACGATCGCCTTCGGCATGGGCATCGACAAGCCGGACGTCCGCTTCATCGCCCACCTCGACCTGCCGAAGTCGGTCGAGGGGTACTACCAGGAGACGGGCCGCGCCGGTCGCGACGGCCTGCCCTCGACGGCCTGGATGGCGTACGGCCTGCAGGACGTCGTCCAGCAGCGCAAGCTGATCCAGGGCGGCGAGGGCGACGAGGCGTTCCGCCGGCGGGCGGCGTCCCATCTGGACTCGATGCTGGCGCTGTGCGAGACGGCCCAGTGCCGCCGCGCCCAGCTCCTCACCTACTTCGGCCAGGAGGCGGCCGAGCAGTCCTGCGGGAACTGCGACACCTGCCTCACCCCGCCCGAGACCTGGGACGGCACGGTCGCGGCGCAGAAGGTGCTCTCCACCGTCGTGCGTCTCCAGCGCGAGCGCGGCCAGAAGTTCGGCACGGGCCAGATCATCGACATCCTCCTGGGCAAGAAGACCGCGAAGGTCATCCAGTTCGACCACGACCAGCTCTCCGTCTTCGGCATCGGCGAGGAGCTGGCGGAGGCCGAGTGGCGGGGCGTGGTGCGGCAGCTGCTGGCCCAGGGCCTGATCGCGGTCGAGGGGGAGTACGGCACGCTGGTGCTCACCGAGACGAGCGGTTCCGTTCTGGGCCGCGAGCGGGAGGTGCGGCTGCGCAAGGAGCCGAAGCGGGCTCCCGCCGCGCGGGCGTCCAAGAGCGAGCGCAAGGCCAAGTCGGCGGCTGCCGCGGCCGAGCTGCCGCAGGAGGCCGTGCCGCTCTTCGAGGCCCTGCGCGCCTGGCGCGCCGCACAGGCCAAGGAGCAGGGCGTCCCGGCGTACGTCATCTTCCACGACGCCACCTTGCGGGAGATCGCCTCCCTGCGCCCCGCGGCGGTGGGTGACCTCGCGGGCATCAGCGGAGTCGGCGAGAAGAAGCGGGCGACGTACGGCGAGGGGGTGGTCGGTGTCGTCGCCGAGTTCCTGGGCAACGCGCCGGCGGCCGGAGCCGGGGGCGGCGCACCCGCCGGTGCCGACGCGTCCACGGGCCCGGACCTGCCCCTGACCGACGACATGGAGCCGGACTGGGGGGACGAGGAGCCGGACTGGGCGTCTTAGGAGGCGGGTCCCGGAGTCGGGGCTCAGCCCTCTGCCAGTGCCTCCCTCACCGCCCGCAGCACCTCCGTGTCGTCCGCTCCCAGGGCCCGCGCCGCCTGGGTGAACTCGCGTGCCAGCGAGGTCAGTCGGCTCGGGTCGGTGTGGGGCGGGCCCGCCGGGAGGGGGGCCACTCTTGTGCCGGCGCCTCGGCGGGTCTGGATCAGGGAGGCCGATTCCAGTTCGCGGTAGGCGCGGGCCACCGTGCCCGCCGCGAGGCCCAGGTCGGCGGCGAGCTGGCGGACGGGTGGGAGGCGCTCGCCCTGGGGGAGGCGGCCCGAGGTGATCAGGGCGGAGAGCTGGGCCCGGATCTGTTCGTAGGGCGGCACGGGGCTGGTGGTGTCGACCCGGACGGCGGGGCCCGCGCCCTGGCCCGTCATCGGCGGTCGGCCCGGGGGAAGACGATCGTGGTCAGGCACCACGTCATGGTCGCCATGGCGCAGAGCGCCACCGGGATCAGGAGCCAGGCCGAGCCGGACGTGCCCATGCAGTCGAGGCTCAGCAGGGAGCTTGCGGCGAACGTGGCGGCGCCGAGCAGCGGAGTGGAGACCAGCAGCCCCCAGGCCGCCGTGATCGCCAACGCCCGGTCGCGGCGCGGCTGTTCCTCCGAAGGGCGGCGGGCGATTCTGCGCAGGGACCACGCGCAGGCGGCCGTGCCGACGGCGAGCGAGGCCAGGACCGGGGCGCCGTAGAAGAGTCCGGGCCACGGGCCGACCGTCTGCGTCAGGCCCTGGCAGGTGGCGGAGAGAGAGCGCCCGGCGCGGCCCTGGTCGTCCGGCGCGGCGACGGCCGCCGCCACGGCGAGGAGGGCGACGAGCGCGAGCGCCTGCGCGGCGAGGAAGCGCAGCACGCGGTGCGGCACATAGTCGCGGGCCCTGCGCGGGGTGAGGCCCGCGCTGCGCACCGGACCGCGCGGCGGCGGGGTGAGCGCGTCGCCGAGGAGGACACCGGCGACGGCGCACAGGCCGAACGCCGGTATGGCGTAGAGGATCCCGACGCCCAGGCCGTCGTCGCGCGAGGCCACCGCCCACGCGGCGGCGGCTCCGGCGGCGAGGCCGGCCCAGCGTGCGTACAGATCCACGCGGGCGCGCGCGGCCGCTTCCGGTGGGAGCGGTGGCGCGGTGCGGGTGTCGGTATCGGTGCCGTGCATGCGTGAACCCCCGAGTGAGTGGGGCCGGGTGGTCGGTCCGGCCCTGTGCTCAGCGCCCGCTTGTATCAAGCGCTGAGTACAAGTTCACCTCGCTCGGGGGCTTGTGTCAAGCAGTCGGTACAAATTCGCGCTGCCCCTGCGATCGGGGCGCCCGGCTCAGCGCGCCGACGCGATGCGGCCCGTCACCTCGCCCAGGCCGACCCTGGTCCCGCCGGGGCCCGGCGCCCACGCGGAGAGCGTGACCTCGTCGCCGTCCTCCAGGAACGTCCGCTTGCCGTCGGGGAGTTCGAGGGGGTCGCGGCCGTTCCAGGTGATCTCGATCAGGGAGCCGTACTGGTCGGCCGAGGTGCCGCTGACCGTGCCCGAGCCGTAGAGGTCGCCGGTGCGCAGCGACGCGCCGTTGACCGTCATGTGCGCCAGCTGCTGCGCGGCCGTCCAGTAGACGCCGGCGAACGGCGGCTCGGAGATGACCCGGCCGTTCAGCGTCACCGTGATGCGCAGGTCGTAGCCGCCGGGCTCGTCCACCGTCTCCGCGGAGTCGTCCAGGTAGGGCAGGAGCGGATGCGTGCGCTCCGGGGGAGCGACGCGTGCCGCGTCCAGTGCCTCCAGCGGGGTGATCCACGCGGACACCGAGGTGGCGAAGGACTTGCCCAGGAACGGCCCCAGCGGGACGTACTCCCAGGCCTGGATGTCGCGCGCGGACCAGTCGTTGAGGAGCGTGAGGCCGAAGACGTGCTCCCGGAAGTCCGTCAGGGGAACGGGGGTCCCGTGGGCCGACGGCGCGCCGACGACGAAGCCGACCTCCGCCTCGATGTCGAGCCGGACCGACGGGCCGAAGACGGGCGTCTCGTCCGTCGGCGTCTTGCGCTGGCCCGTGGGGCGTACGACATCCGTACCGGAGACCATGACGGTGCCGGAGCGGCCGTGGTAACCGATGGGCAGGTGCTTCCAGTTGGGCGTCAGCGGGGTCGGCGAGTCCGGGCGGAACATCTTGCCCAGGTTCGTCGCGTGGTTCTCCGAGGCGTAGAAGTCGACGTAGTCCGCGACCTCGAACGGCAGGTGCAGGGTCACTTCGGAGAGGGGGTGCAGCAAGGGGCGCACGGTGTTGCGGTGGGACGGGACCGTGACCCAGGCCGTCAGGGCGCGCCGTACGTCGGACCAGGCCGTGCGGCCCGCGGCGAGCAGCGGGTTCAGCGTGGGCCGTGCCAGGAGCGAGACGTAGGGGGAGCCGAGCGCGGCCGCCGCGGCGCCCGCGTCCAGGACGTACGAGCCGAGTCGCACGCCGACCCTGCGCCGGTCGTCCTCCTCCCCGGCCAGGGAGAAGACGCCGTAGGGGAGGTTGTGCGGCCCGAAGGGGTCGCCCTCGGGCAGGCCGAAGGGGTCGCCCCCGGGCAGGCCGGTGGAGCCACCCTCGGGGAGTCCGGTGGAGTCACCGGCGGCCGGGTCGAGCGGGGTCTGCTCGGACATGCGTACCTGCCTCGCTTTCCATAGGGATGTGCCACACGTTACGTGTGGACCCCCCTGTTTCGGCAGTGCCTAAAGAGTTCGTAATGTCCGAATAAGTCTTGCTGGAGTGGTCAATTCCGGCTTAGCGTCCTTGGCGGGACACGGACGCGGACGGGGTGGGTCCGGGTCGGATCGGGCGTACGTGGGGGGACCCGTGGCCATGAAGACCAGCAGTGTGCCGTGCTCGCCGAACCGGAATGTCCCGGGCCTGATCGTCAAGTTCGGCGACTATCCCCTGCACCACGGCGGCGTGGGCGCCATCAGGAGCCTCGGCAGGCTCGGCGTCCCCATGTACGCGATCACGGAGGACCGTTACACCCCCGCCGCCGCGTCCCGGCACCTCACCCGCGCCTTCCCCTGGTCCACCACCGGCACTGAAGAGCCGGAACGCCTGGTGGAGGGGCTGCTGCGCGTCGGCCGGAGGATCGGCAGGCCGGCCGTGCTCATCCCCACCGACGAAGAGGCCGCCGTCCTGATCGCCGAGCACCAGGACGAGCTGTCCGCACAGGACACCGGGTTCGGCGGATTCCTCTTCCCGCGCGTGGAAGCGGAACTTCCGCGGCGGCTCGCCAGCAAGCAGGGTCTGCACGAGCTGTGCGTGCAGCACGGCATCGCCTCGCCGGTCGCGGTGTTCCCCGAAAGCCAGGCGGACATCGTGGATTTCGCCCGTACGGCCCGCTTCCCGGTGGTGGCCAAGAACCGGGAGGCCTTCACCCGTCGAAAACGGCCCGCGGTGAACGGCACCACCCGCATCGGGACCCCCGAGGGTCTGCTCGCGCTCGCGCGCGACTGGGGCGAGCGGCCCGGCGTGATCCTCCAGGAGTACCTGCCGAGGGAGGACGCCGAGGACTGGATCGTGCACGGGTACTTCGGCGCGGACTGTGTCCCGCGCGCGTTGTTCACGGGCGTCAAGGTCCGCTCGTGGCCGCCGCACGCGGGGATGACGGCGAACGCGTACGTCGTCGACAACCCGGAACTCGCGGACCTCGCCACGCGTTTCATCAAGCAGATCGGCTTCACCGGCATCATCGACCTGGACCTGCGCTTCGACCGGCGCGACGGTCAGTACAAACTGCTCGACTTCAACCCCCGCATGGGAGCCCAGTTCCGGCTCTTCGAGAGCGACGCGGGAATGGACGTCGTCCGTGCCATGCATCTCGACCTGACGGGACGCGCCGTCCCCGAGGGGAACCAACGCACCGGCCATCGGTACGTCGTGGAGAACATCGACCTGCCCGCCCTCGTCGCGTACCGCCGCAGCGGGTACACGACGCCGCACGCGCCCGCCCGCGCGAGCGGCACCGAGCTGGCGTGGCTCGCCCCGGACGACATGCTGCCGTTCTTCACGATGCTCGCGCGGTTCGTCCGGCCGGGGGCGAAGCACCTCTACCAGCTGTGGCGCACCCAGCGCCGCGGCAGCGGTGCCACGGCGCGGTAGCCGCTCGCGCGGGCCGCCGGGCGAGGCGCTCGCACCACCGGCGCGAGCCGGTACGCGCACCACCGCACCACAGCAATACGCACCACCACGAAGTAGACACATGTACAGAGTGACGTCCTGGGGAGGGACTTCGTGATGCAACCGGTAGCAGTCATCGGGGCCGGGCCGTACGGTCTGTCCACCGCCGCCCACCTACGGGCGCGCGGCATCCCGGTGCGGGTGTTCGGCGAGCCGATGGTGAGCTGGCGTGCCCACATGCCCCAGGGGATGCTGCTGAAATCGACCCCCGTGGCCTCGAACATCGATGCCCCGCAGCGCGGCCACACCCTCGTCGACTACTGCGACGCGGCCGGCATCCCGCGCCTGGTCACGGACGAGGACATCATCCCGGTGGAGACCTTCGTCGGCTACGGGGAGTGGTTCCGGCAGGAGCTCGTGCCAGGTCTGGAGCGGGTGCGGGTCGTCTCGGTCGACCGTCGGGGGGCGGGCGGTCCGGGAGGGGCGGGGCGTGCCGGGGGCTTCGACCTGAAGCTGGACTCCGGGGAGTCGTTCACCGCGCGCGCGGTCGTCGTCGCGACGGGCCTGTCCGGGCTCTCGCGCCTGCCGCGCGAGCTCGCGGAGGCGGTGCCGGACGGGCCCACCCCCACAGGTCCTGTCTCGCACAGCTCCCAGCACCACGACCTGTCCCGCTTCTCGGGGCGCGACCTGATCGTGGTGGGGGCCGGGCAGTCCGCCCTGGAGACGGCCGCGCTCGCCGCCGAAGCGGGCGCGCGCGTGCGGGTGGTGGCCCGCGGCCGGGGTTCGGTGTCCTTCGGCGCGCCGCCCTGGCGGCAGCCGAGGTTCCGCCCGGAGTCGCCCTTCGGCCGGGCCTGGTCGCTGTACGCACTGAGCTACCACGCCGACCCGTACCGCCATCTGCCGCCCCAGGCAAGGCACTTCCTGGTGCGGCGCGTCCTTGGCCCGCTGGGCGCGTGGTGGCTGCGGGACCGCTTCGAGGGCAAGGTCGACGTGCGCGAGGTGCGCCGCATCAGGTCCACGCGCGTGCGGGACGGACAGCCCGTCCTGTCGGTCGAGAGGCTGAACGGCCGCCTGGTGGAGCTGGGCGCCGATCACGTCATCGCCGCGACCGGGTACCGCGTGGACCTCGCGGCGATGGACTTCCTCGGCCACGGTCTGCGGGCCCGCCTCGCGGCGAGCCGGGGCACGCCGAAGCTGGGCGCGGGGTACGTGTCGTCGGTGCCGGGCCTGTACTTCACCGGCATGCTGGGCGGCTCGTCGTTCGGCCCGGTGATGCGGTTCGTGTGCGGAACGGAGTTCGCCTCACCGCGCCTGGCACGGCATCTGGCGGCGCGTCACCGGTGACGGCGGCGGCGCCTCGCCGGTGACGCGGGGCCGGCCACCGGTCAGCGCCGGTGCGGTCACCGGTCATCACCGGTGCGGGGATCGGCCCTCTCGAAGGGGAGTCCGGTGGGTGACGGGCCAGCCGCTCGCGCACGTCGACGTCGCGACTCCCCGGTCCGCGCATCGGGATTCCGACGGTTTCGACGGCCTCGGCGATGTCCGTGGCGGCGCCGTCCGTCGCGTCGGCGGAGGCATCAGGCATGGTCACGGCGCTTGATGTGGAATGTGTTCTTCCGCTTTCCGGTGAACCAGGAAGGCCACGGACGCCCCCAGCTTCACACGCACCTTGTCAAGCCGCTTCCGGTCGGGCCCAGGATCCGTATTCTCTGGATCATGGCCGCTCCCCACGCATATGCCCTCATTGCCACTGACCTGGACGGGACGCTGCTGCGCGGCGACGACACGGTCTCCGACCGGTCGCGGCGGGCCCTGGCCGCCATCGGGGCGGCGGGCGCCCGGCACCTCGTGGTGACCGGCAGGCCCGCGCCGCGCGTACGGCCCCTCTTCGACGACCTCGGCTACGTGGGCCTCGCCGTCTGCGGGCAGGGAGCCCAGCTGTACGACGCCGGGGCGGAGCGCATGGAGTGGTCGGTGACCCTCGACCGCGAGCTCGCCGAGGCCGCGCTCGGCAAGATCGAGGCGGAGGTCGGGCAGGTCTACGCGGCCGTGGACCAGGACGGCGTGGACGGCCTCACGCTCATCGAGCCGGGGTACGAGATGCCGCACCCCACGCTGCCCGCGGTGCGCGTGCCCGGCCGCGGGGTGCTGTGGGAGGCGCCCATCAGCAAGGTGCTGCTGCGCCATCCGACGCTGGCGGACGACGAGTTGGCGGCGGTCGCGCGGGGCGCGGTGGGCTCGCTGGCGACGGTGACGATGTCGGGGCCCGGCACCGTGGAGCTCCAGCCGTGCGGGGTGACCAAGGCGACCGGGCTCGCGCTGGCCGCCGAGCGGCTCGGTCTGACGGCCGAGGACACGGTCGCCTTCGGGGACATGCCCAACGACATCCCGATGTTCATGTGGGCGGCGCACGGCGTGGCCATGGCCAACGCCCATGTCGAACTCAAGCTCGTGGCGGACGAGTTGACCCTCTCGAACGAGCACGACGGCATCGCCGTCGTGCTCGAACGCCTCCTGCGGGACGGCCGGATCGCGGCTAGCCCGCGGTCCGGCGGATCCGCTGCTCCCACGTCCGGTGGAAGACGACCTCTCCGCCTTCCCGGCACACCACCTCGTTCGCGGTGAGGAAGTCCGCCGCGTCGCAGGTGATCTCCGAGCGCGTCTCCACCGTCACGTCCCAGGCGAGTTCGGGGCGGTGCAGGCGGATGGTCCAGTCCGAGCGGGTGCGCGCGCTCAGCGGGTCGTTCTCCTGGATCGTGTACGTCTCCAGGGCGTCCTCGGTGAATTCGAGGCCGTCGGGGTACACGCGCGTGCCGCCGTACCGCGGGTCGACCTCCAGGCGCCACTCGCCCTTGGCGACATCGCGTACGACCAGGCGTTCGGGGCGCTGTCCGTCCAGGGTGGCCGGATGGACCACGCCGAGCGGCTCCGACTGCTCGGGTGCCTCGAAGGTGATCGAGGGGTCCGGGGCGCCCTCGCGCACGGGCAGTTCCACGGAACTGCCCACCGGTTCCAGGGTGAAGCCCGCCGAGTCCGCCTGCGGCCAGATCCAGGGCCAGTACGCGGAGGAGACCGCGAGGCGGATGCGGTGGCCCGCCGGGAAGGTGTGGCCGATGCCGTTGAGCTCGAAGGCCACGTCCTCGGTGGCGCCGGGCGGCCAGGCGTCGGCGCGGTCCCTGCCGTGCCGGGCGGAGAGGTTGAGCACGCCCCGGGTGACCAGGGTGGACGAGCCGTCGGGCGCGACGTCGCAGAGGCGGGCGACGGCCTGGCCGTAGGGCACGTCCATGCGCAGCCGCAGCGTCACCTTGGGCCGCCCGAGGACGCGTACCTCGGACGGGACCTCGAACTCGAAGCACGCCGACTTCGCGTCCTCGTCCCGCTGGTCGGGCGGCAGGTCGGCGTCGTTGCCGAAGGGGAAGAAGCGGCCGGCGTCCAGGCCGGTGTGCTGGGGGGAGTTCACGAGAAGGGGGCTGCCCTGGAGGGCGCACGTGACGGGTGTGACGTTCGGTGACGGCCAGGCCGGGTCGCCGACCCAGCCGCCCTTCATCTCCTCGTACACCGTCGCCGGTGGATGCGAATCGCTGATCCAGGAGCGGAGTTTCGGCTCGGCCATCACTCCGGTGTCGATGCCCTTGAGGTGGTGGTCCCACCAGCGCAGCGTCTCCTGGAGGAAGCCGATCGCCGGTCCAGGCGGCAGGCCGCGGTCGGGGTACTGGTGCGACCAGGGGCCGATCAGCCCGCGTACGCGGTCGTCGGGGAGGTGCTCGACCAGGCGCAGGACCGTGTCGCGGTACGGGTCGTGCCAGCCGCCCACCGCGAGGACCGCGGCGCCGATCGCGGAGTAGTCCTCGCAGACGCTGCCGTGCCGCCAGTACGCGTCGCGGGTCTGGTGGTCCAGCCAGGTGTGGATGAACGGGTCGACGGCCTCCAGGCGCGTCAGCCACATCTCGCGCCATGCGTCGCCCACGAACCGGGGGTCCGGCGGGCGCGACACGAAGGCGAGCATCGTCGCCGCCCAGGCGTGCATGTCCACCGCGAGGACGGAACCACCCATGTAGTGCACGTCGTTGTCATAGCGGTCGTCCGCCGAGCAGACCGTGACGATCGCCTTGAGCGGCTCGGGCGCGAGCGCCGCGATCTGGAGGGAGTTGAAGCCGCCCCAGGAGATGCCGAACATGCCGACCCTGCCGTTCGACCAGGGCTGCGCGGCCAGCCAGTTCACCACCTCGACGCCGTCCGCGAGCTCCTGCGCCGAGTACTCGTCGGTGGGCAGGCCCTCGCTGTTGCCGTGCCCGCGGACGTCGACGCGCACGGAGGCGTAGCCGTGGCCCGCGTACCAGGGGTGGCGCTGCCGGTCGCGCGGCGCCGTCCAGTCACTGAGCCGGTAGGGGAGGTACTCCAGGAGCACGGGGACGGGTTCGTCGGTGACCGGGCGCCACACGCGCGCGTAGAGCCTGGTCCCGTCCGCGAGGGGTACGCGGACGTCCTCGTGGGCGGTCTCGTACGGGAAGTCGGTGCGGATCTTCGGGTGCGGCATGGGAGGAACCTCAGTGGACGGGATGTCCCCGGCGGGCGGTGTGCCCTCAGTGGACGGGGTGCATGGTGCGGCGCAGCCACGGCGCGAGCGCGATCACGGCGAGGCCCGCGACCACGGCGACGGCGCCGTTCACGCCGAAGTACGCGGGGTTGGAGACCTCTCCGTACAACTTCACGACCTGTGCCTGGATGCCGTTGGCGAGCGCGAGGGAGAGGAACCACAGCGCCATCGTCTGGCTGGCGAAGGCCTTCGGGGCGAGCTTGGTCGTCGCCGACATGCCCGAGGTCTCCAGGAGGACGTCGCCGAGCCCGAGCAGCAGGTAGGAGCCGACGATCCACCAGGCGGCCATCCGGTACGAGTCCCCGCTGTGCCCGGAGGTGGGCAGGACCATCAGCAGGAACGACAGGCCGCCCAGGATCACGCCGAGCGCGATCTTGTTGGAGGCGTGCGGCTGGCGCGGGCCCATCCGCGCCCAGGCGGCGGCGACCACGGGGGCGAGCGCGACCTCGAAGGCGCCGAGCGCGGAGGCGTACCAGCTGGCGGGGAAGTGGAAGCCGAGGATCGACGTGCGCGCGTTCGTCGAGGCCAGCAGCATCATCGTCGAGTACGCCTGGAAGAGGATGAAGTTGAAGACGACCGAGGCGAGGAAGAGGACGACGTAGGGGCGCAGCCGGCCCCGCTCCTCGCGGGTGACGCGCGGGCTGCGGAACATCACCGCGAAGTAGACGACCGGCGCGATCACCGAGACGAGGGTGAGCAGGTCGACGAAGCGGTCCATGGTGAGCCAGCCGACGGCGGCCAGGACGCCCGCGAGCAGGGCGACGGCGACGAGCCCGGCGACGATCGTCAGGACCGCCCGGCGCATCGCGTCCCGGGGCAGCGCGAACTCCGCGGAGGCCTTGCGCCCGGCCAGGTGGCGGCGCCCCGCCACGTACTGGATCAGACCGAAGGTCATGCCGATCGCGGCCGCGGAGAAGCCCCAGTGCCAGCCCTTGTGGTCGCCGAGCCAGCCGGTGATCAGCGGTCCCGCGAAGGCGCCCACGTTGATCGCCATGTAGTACAGCGCGAAGCCGGCGTCGCGGCGCTCGTCCTCGGTGCGGTAGAGCTTGCCGACCATGGAGGCGACGTTGGGCTTGAGCAGGCCGGTGCCCGCGCTGATCAGGCCGAGCCCCACCCACGTCATGGTCGGGGTCGGCACGGCCATCGAGTAGTGGCCGCAGGCGATGAGGACGCCGCCCCACAGGACCGCGCGGTAGGAGCCGAGGATGCGGTCGGCGAGCCAGCCGCCCGCCACGGAGACCAGATAGACCAGCGTTCCGTACGCGGCGGAGACCGACGCGGCCGTGCCGGGGTCCATCCCCATGCCGTCGTTCGCGACCGAGTCGGCGAAGTAGAGGACCAGAATGGCCTGCATGCCGAGGAACGAGAAGCGCTCCCAGACCTCCAGGCCGGAGAGGGTGAGCAGGCCGCGCGGCTGCCCGAAGAAGGCGTGGTCGTCGCCCGGCGGCGGGTCCGTCGGCGGCTCTGCGGGCGGCTCGTACTCGGCCGTGGGACGGGACAAAGCGGGTTCTCCCGGTTGTTACGGTTCCTCTGGTGTGTGATGTCTCTTCTCGGTCCTATAGGCAGATCAAGAACATACCGGGGGAGAACGCACTCCGCCCGGTCACGGTCGTCGGGTGCGGGCGGAACGCCTCGCACCGCTTTGACCGGGGTGGCGGCGGGCGACGGGCGGGCAGGTGCTCGCCGTGATCGAAAGTCGACCGGATACGCTGACTTGAGTGATGGCAGCGACACATCGACAAACCGTGTCATCGACCGAGATCCAATGATCGACCGAGTTCGCCATGTGATCGTCAGCAGACAGGAGAACCTCTCGTGACCGTCGTCGGGCCTTTTGGGCTGAGCGTGCGGGACCAGGCTCTCGAAGCCGATGTCCAGGCAGGGTTGGCGGCTGTCGAGGAGGGCCTGCTCGAGGCCACCAAGAGCGAGGTCCCCTTCATCACCGAGGCCGCCCAGCACCTCGTGCGCGCCGGGGGAAAGCGTTTCCGCCCGCTGCTCGTGATGCTCGCCTCGCAGTTCGGCGATCCCTATGCGCCGGGTGTCGTGCCCTCCGCCGTGGTCGTCGAGCTCACGCACCTCGCGACGCTGTACCACGACGACGTGATGGACGAGGCGGACGTGCGCCGCGGCGTCGCCAGCGCCAACCAGCGCTGGGGCAACTCCGTCGCCGTCCTGACCGGTGACTTCCTCTTCGCCCGCGCCTCGTACATCCTGGCCGACCTCGGCCCGGAGGCGGTCCGCATCCAGGCGGAGGCCTTCGAGCGCCTGGTCACCGGCCAGATCCTGGAGACCGCGGGGCCCACCGAGGGCCGCGACCCGGTCGACCACTACCTCGACGTGCTCAGCGGCAAGACCGGCTCGCTGGTCGCCGTGGCGTGCCGGTTCGGCGCGATGATGTCGGGCGCCGACGAGACCGTCGTGGACGTCCTGACGCAGTACGGCGAGCGGCTCGGCGTCGCCTTCCAGCTCGCCGACGACGTGCTCGACATCGCCTCCGACTCGCACGAGTCGGGCAAGACGCCGGGCACGGACCTGCGCGAGGGCATCCCCACGCTGCCGGTGCTGCGGCTGCGCGAGCGGGTGGCGCGGCTCGGCCTCGCCGAGGACATCGCGCTGAGCGAGCTGCTCGACTCCGACCTCACCGACGACGCCCGGCACGCCGAGGCGCTCGCCCGGCTGCGGGTGCACCCCGCGCTGGAGCACGCCCGCAGGGACACCGTGCGCTATGCGGAGGACGCGCGCGCCGCGCTGGCCCCGCTGCCGGAGTGCGATGCGAAGGCGGCGCTGGTGGAGCTCTGTGACCTGGTGG
Organism: Streptomyces sp. NPDC052114; assembly: GCF_040680155.1. Classification (NCBI taxonomy): domain Bacteria; kingdom Bacillati; phylum Actinomycetota; class Actinomycetes; order Kitasatosporales; family Streptomycetaceae; genus Streptomyces; species Streptomyces sp. NPDC052114. The sequence continues at coordinate 197,462 of NZ_JBFAWC010000010.1, forward strand.
TGCACCGGGCGGGCTGAGCGCCCAGACCTCACCTCGCGCATGTGATTCACGTCACATGACGGGTCCGTCCTGGATTGAGTCCAGGCTCGGATCCATTCCGTACTTCTCGCCGGAAGCCGACGCAGGGGGCGTCGGCTCAGGTACGGGGAGAAGTCACGACATGAGTGCCTTTGGTATATCCGGCGGTACGCCGAGCAGCGCGTCCGGCGGTACGTCCGGCAGGACGTCCAGCAGCGTGTCCAGCAGCGCGTCCAGCGGTACGCCGGGAGGGACCGGCCGGCGCCGCGCCCTGATCGCCTCGAGTGCCGCCGTCGTCCTCGCGGCCGGCGTGGCCGTCGCGGTCCTGCCGGGCAGCGCGAGCGGCGCCACCGGGGAGCGGGCCACCGGGAGCGCCGCGGGCCGGAGCGGCGGATCGGTCCTCGCGGCGAGCATGAACGGCGCGAACGAGGTGCCGGTGCAGGGCGGGCCCGCCGTCGGCGACAAGGACGGGCGCGCGCTGGAGTTCGTCCGGGTCAAGGGGGACAAGGTCTCGGTCGCCGTCACCTGGCGCGGCACCGGCAGGCCCACCGCCCTGCACCTCCACGAGGGAGCGAAGGGCACCAACGGCGCCGTCAAGGTCGACTTCACGGGGCTGCTCGCGAAGATCAAGGGCAACACCGTCACCGGCACGGTCCGGGTCGATGACGCCGGCGTGCTCGCCCGCCTGAAGGCGGACCCGCACCGCTTCTACGCCAACCTGCACACGGCCGAGTTCCCGGGCGGCGCCGTCCGCGGCCAGCTCAACAAGCTGAGCGCGGACGTCGACTTCCGGCACGCGTCGGCCGGCTTCCAGGCCTCGGTGGTCAAGGGCGAGCAGATCTACGCGTGCAAGAAGGCCGGTGACGGCTCCAAGGCGCCCGCCTTCGCGCAGCGCGACGTACGGGCCAGGCTCGAACGGAACATCGCGCACCGCTTCACCGCGCCCGGCTCCGGCACCCCGCAGTGGGTCGCCTCTGACGGCAGCGGCGTCACCGGCCGGCTGGTCTCCAAGACCCCGAACGGCGACGGGAACATCCCCGAGCTGGACCTCGGGGCCACCCGGATCGGCAAGCGCGGCGGGCTGCTCGCCGACACGGTGGAGATCCTCCGGCTGAACACGGTCGGCGGCGTCCAGCCGACGCGCGCCTGCACGCCGGGCGAGATCGTGGGCGTGCCGTACCAGGCCGACTACGTGTTCGTGCGGCGCTGATGAGGGAGTTCGTGCGGCACTGACGCGCGTGCCCGTGGTGCGCTGACGTGGCTGTCCGCGGTGCGCGGAGGCGAACACCCCTGATGCCCCCGACGATCGGCGGCGCCTACCCCTACGGGACGGGGGAGGCGCCGCCCTTGTGTGTCATCCCAGGGCAGTACGTGGAGTTGCGCCCGGGGTCTGACGCTTCTTGTCGGCCGATTTGGTCGTATGGAAGCGAACAAGGACCACCACTCCTGACCAATTCGGGTGAGAATGGCGGCGCGGGGTGGACGTGGGCACGTACTGGGAGAAGGCCGCCGCCGACCACGGAGGTAGGGCACAAATGGCACCGTACGAACCGGAGCAGGACACCAGTGAGGCCGGGGATCTGCGCGCCGGCCGCCGCAAGGCGGCCCGGTACGTCGTCCCGGTCGCGGTGGCGGGGGTGGCGGCGGCGACCATCGGGCTCGTCCCGGCGCTCGCCACCTCGGGCGACCCCGATCTGCCGAAGATCACCGCCCAGGAACTCATCGAGAAGATCGCCGCGTCGGACACCCAGCAGCTCTCCGGCAACGTCAAGATCAGCACCGATCTCGGCCTGCCGTCGATGGGCGGCATGGCGGGCGGTCTCGCCGGCGGTGCGGCGGGCGGCGGTGACGACGGCGAGAGCAAGGGTTCGGCGGCCGACCCCAAGAGCAAGCTGATGGAGCTGGCGTCCGGCACGCACACGCTGCGCGTCGCCGCCGACGGCCCCGACAAGCAGAAGGTGTCCGTCCTGGAGGACGCCGCCGAGTACAGCCTGATCCACAACGGCGACGACGTGTGGGCCTACGACAGCAAGTCGAACGAGGCGTACCACGCGAAGGACGCGGGGGCCGGGACGGACTCCTCGAACAAGGGCGGCAAGGGCACCGGCAAGGACGTGCCCAAGGACCTGAAGGGCGAACTTCCCTCCACCCCGGCCGAGTTCGCCGAGCAGGCACTGAAGGCCGTGGACAGCACGACCTCCGTGACGGTCGACGGCACCGCGCAGGTCGCGGGCCGCGACGCGTACCGCCTGGTCGTCAAGCCGAAGCAGTCCGGTTCGACGGTCGGCCAGATCACGGTCGCCGTGGACGCCAAGACCGGTACGCCGCTCAAGTTCACTCTGACCCCTGCCTCCGGCGGCGCCGCCGTCATCGACGCGGGCTTCACCAAGGTCGACTTCGGCAAGCCGTCCGCGGCCACCTTCGACTTCACGCCGCCGAAGGGCGCCAAGGTCACCGAGGCCGACGACCACGCCGACGGGAAGCGCGGCCCGAAGGGCGAGAACGCCAAGGGCGGCAAGGAGTTCAAGGAGGAGGACCTCAACGGCCTGAACGTCGTCGGCGAGGGCTGGAGCACGATCGCCGAGCTGAAGCTGCCGGGCGGCCAGGGCCTGCCGACGGCCGGCTCGGGCGACGTCCCGCCGGACGCGCAGAAGCTGCTCGACTCGCTGGGCGACCAGGTGAGCGGCAAGTTCGGTTCCGGCACGGTCTTCTCGACCCGCCTGATCAACGCCCTCGTCACCGACGACGGCAAGGTCTACGTGGGCGCGGTCACCAAGGACGCGCTCGTGAAGGCGGCGAACGCGGCGCAGTAGGCGTGCGGCCGCGGCGGACCGAGGGGAGGCCACCCCTCGGTCCGCCGCGGCGGCGGGCAGCCCCACCACCCGGTCCGGCGCGCTGCCGCACCGGGCACACGTACACCAGAGCCAGTCGGCTCGACGGGAGGAGAGCGGTGCCGGGTACCACCGGAGGGCCGTCGGCGCGGCACGAGACGCCGAGCGTCATCGAGACCCGCGCGCTCACCAAGCGCTACGGAAAACACCTCGCCGTCGACCGGCTCGACCTCACCGTCCCCGAAGGCAGCGTCTTCGGCTTCCTCGGACCGAACGGCTCCGGGAAGACGACCACCATCCGCATGCTGATGGGCCTCATCGCGCCGACCTCCGGCACCGCCCGCGTCCTCGGCAGCCCCATGCCCCGCGCCACCCGCACCGTGCTCCCGCACGTGGGCGCGCTCATCGAGGGCCCCGCCCTCTACGGCTTCCTGTCCGGCCGCGACAACCTCCTGCGCTACGACTCCGCCGACCCGGCCGCCGACCCCCGCACCCGCCGGCGCCGCGCCGAAGCCGCCCTCGACCGGGTGGGCCTGACCGCGGCCGCCGGCAAGAAGGCGAAGGCGTACTCCCTCGGCATGAAGCAGCGGCTCGGACTCGCCGCCGCACTGCTCCAGCCGCGCAGGCTCCTCGTCCTCGACGAGCCGACGAACGGCCTCGACCCGCAGGGCATGCGCGAGATCCGCACCCTGGTGCGGGAGCTGGCGGCGGAGGGCACGACCGTCTTCCTCTCCTCGCACCTCCTCGACGAGATCGAACAGGTCTGTACGCACGCGGCCGTGATGAACCGGGGCCGCCTGATCACCCAGGGGCCGGTCGCCGACCTCGCGGCGGGCGCGCGCGGCAGGCTCGTCGTGACGACACCGGATCCGGGCGAGGCGGCCCGGGTCCTGAAGGAGCAGGGCGTGGCGGATCTCGTCGTGGCGGAGGACCGGGTGACGGGCGAACCGCCGGGCGGGGACGTCGAACTGGCCGAGCTGAACGCCGCGTTGGTCCGGGCGGGCGTCCGCGTCCGCGGCTTCGGCCTGGAGCGGGCCTCGCTGGAGGACGCCTTCGTGGCACTGACCGGGGAGGGCTTCGATGTCGCGGGCTGAGGTCATGGACGTACCCGGAACCGCGCCGGGCGGTGCGCGCGAGCAGCGGTGGGTCTGGACGTTCGGGCTCTTCCGCAGCGAGCTCGCGATCACCTTCCGGCGCTGGCGGACCCTCGCGCTCCTCGTGGTGCTCGCCGCGGTGCCCGTCCTGGTCGGCGTCGCCGTCAAGATCGAGACCAGCGACGGCTCGACGGTCGGCGGGGGCGGTGAGGGCGGCGGGCCCGCCTTCATCGCGCAGGTCACCAACAACGGCCTGTTCCTGGTCTTCACCGCGCTCGCCGCGACGCTGCCGTTCTTCCTGCCGATGGCGGTCGGCGTCGTCGCGGGCGACGCGGTCGCGGGCGAGGCGAACGCGGGCACGCTGCGCTATCTCCTGGTGGCGCCCGCGGGCCGGACCCGGCTGCTGATCGCCAAGTACGCGACCGCGCTGACGTTCTGCCTGGTCGCCACGTTGGTCGTCGCCGCGTCCGCGCTCGCGACCGGCGCGCTGCTCTTCCCGCTGGGCGAGGTCACCACGATCTCCGGTACCCGTATGAGCTTCGGCGACGGGCTGCTGCGGGCCCTGCTCATCGCGCTCGCCGTCGCCGTGTCACTGGTCGGCGTGGCGGCGCTCGGGCTGTTCGTGTCGACGTTGACCAGCAGCGGCATCGCGGCGATGGCGACGACCGTCGGCCTGCTGATCACGGTCCAGATCCTCGACCAGATACCGCAGCTGCACGCCCTCCACCCGTACTTCTTCTCGCACTACTGGCTGTCCTTCGCCGACCTGATGCGCGAGCCGGTCTACTGGGACGACATCGTCAAGAACCTGCAGATGCAGGGCCTGTACGCGGCCGTCTTCGGCTCGGCGGCGTGGGCGCGGTTCGGGGCGAAGGACGTGCTGGCGTGAGCGTGACCGGCCGTGCGTGACCGGTCGGGCGTGACCGGGCCTGGCCAGGGGTGGCTGCGCCTGGCCGTGGGTGACTACGCCTGGTCGTAGGGGTAGCGGGCCAGCGGCGGCTCCTGCGCGAAGAACGTCTTGGCGCGCGCCAGCGCCTCGGTGTCGTCGAGCACGTGGCCGGGCCGGGTGCCGTTGCCCAGCAGGACGCCGCCGAAGCGCATCGGGAAGTAGGCGGCGGAGTTGCGCAGCGTGCCGATCAGCGGCTCTGCCACCTCCTCCTCCTGGTGCGCGAGCGCCGTCACGCCCCACAGGGTGCGGCCCTTCAGGGTGTCCTTGAAGTGGGCCTCCGGGGTCTCAAGCCAGGCGTCCCAGTAGTCGAGGTAGCGCTTGACGGTGGCCGACAGCGAGTACCAGTACAGCGGCGACACGATGACGATGTCGGTGGCGTCGAGGGTGGCGTCCAGGAGCAGTGCCTCGTTGCCCTCGGTGGGGCGGGCGAGGGCCCGCGGGGTGCTGTCGTCGTGCCGCTGGTCCCGGAAGTCGGGCAGGGGCAGCTCCGCCAGGTTCACCCAGCGCTGCTCGACGTCCGCGGGCAGCTGCTCGGCGGCCTTGCGGGCCAGGAGCTCGGAGTTGCCCTCGGGGCGGGCGCTGCCGAGCACGAAGAGGAACTTGCGGGTCATGGGATCCCCCTGGGGACGCTTGTCGCTCGCCAGTGCTTGCGCACGACGATTGGATGCGTGTGCACTATATGCACGCGCATCCAATGTCGTCCAGGGGGTTCGATTGTGAGGGGGGTCGGTTACGGGGAGGTTGGGTTAAGGGGAGGTTCGGCTACGAGGGGGGACTGCGAGGGGGATTACGAGGACAGGCCCCACACCGCGTAGGCCACCGCGTCGCTGTTGCGGTCGAGTGCCTTCGCGTCGATGTTCGACGCCCCGTCGCACGACGAGTGGTAGCACTTGTCGAACGCCTCGTCCGCCGTGCCGCCCCACTTCTCCGCCTGGGCCGCCGACTTGGTGGTCTCGGCGCCGGAGAACAGGCCGCCGACCGGGACGCCCGCCTGCTGGAAGGGCGCGTGGTCGGAGCGGCCGTCGCCCTCGTCGTCCGGCTCCGTGGCGACGTTCACGCCCGCGTAGTAGTCCTTGAAGGTCTTCTCGATCGTGGGGTCGTCGTCGTAGACGAAGTACCCGGCGTTCGGGGAGGCGAGCATGTCGAAGTTCAGGTAGCCGCTGATCTTCGTGCGGTCGCTGGCGGGCAGGCTCTCGACGTAGTGCGAGGAGCCGACCATGCCGATCTCCTCGGCGCCCCACCAGGCGAACCGCAGGTGCTTCTTGGGCTCGTACTTCTCGCGGGCCACGGTGAGCGCGGTCTCCAGGACGGCGGCGGACCCGGAGCCGTTGTCGTTGATGCCGGGCCCGTCGGAGACGCTGTCGAGGTGGGCGCCGGCCATGACGACCTGGCCCTCGTCGCCGCCCGGCCAGTCGGCGATCAGGTTGTAGCCGGTCTCGCCGCTCGCCGTGAACTCCTGTACGGAGGTGGTGAATCCGGCGTCGTCGAGCTTCTTCTTCAGGTGGTCGATGGAGGCCTTGTAGCCCGCGCTGCCATGGGCGCGGTTGCCTCCGTTGGCGTCCGCGACGGACTGGAGGTCGGCGAGGTGGGCCTTGACGTTGTCGACGGAGATGTCGGGCGCGGCGGCCGCCTTCGGTGCGGACGCCTGAGGCGTGGCCGACTTCGGTGCGGGCGTCGCGTTGGATATCGCGGTCGTGGCGACCAGTCCGCCGACGGCTATGACTGCGGCCGCGGCGGCGCGTCCGGGAACGGACAGCTTCATGTGGAGTCTCCGGATTCCGTGTGGGGGGTACGCGTGGGGCGTACGGGTTTCCGAGTGCCCTGATGGTGAGGGGGAGGTTCACGTCGCGTCAAGGGCTTTGTGCGGACGGGGAGTTCCGGATATCGGGGCGCGGCGGGCGGATGTCGGGCGGATCGCCGCGGCGGGGGTGGAGCCTCACGGGCGTACGTGGACGACCCATCCGGGGGCGTAGGTGTCCGGCACGGCATGGCGTGGCCAGTGGCGGGCCCAGTGCGGGGGTGCCGCCTGGCGCAGGACGAGGGCGGTGGGGCGGCGCCCGTCGCCGGGACTGCCGGGGACGCATCCGGAGGCGTACGCGATGGGGATCACGGAGGTGTTGCCGCGCAGGACGCAGGGGGTGGTGCCGGTACCCGTACCCGTGCCGGTGTCTGTGTCGGTACCCGTACCCGTGTCTGTGTCGGTACCCGTACCGGTCCCCCTGTCCGTGCCGCCGACGCCGTGTTCGTGGAGGACGGCGGCGACCCGTGCCCAGTCGCCGCGGGCGCCCGCCTGGATCCGGGCGTTGCCGTGGACCAGGAGGAGTTGGGCGGTGAGATGGCCGGCGAGGGCCAGGGCCAGGGCGGCGGTCGCGGCCCGTGGCCACCGCGCGGCACGCGCCCGGTCGGCCAGCACGAGCAGCCCGAGCGCCGCGGCCGGGGCGAGGAGGGCGTGGGTGGGGAGGAGGAAGCGGGGCGCGGCGTACGGGACGAGGAGGAGATAGGGGAGGGCGGAGGTCAGTGCGGCGGCGACGGCCAGCAGGCAGTCGCGGAGGGCGGTGGGGGCGGTTCGGATACCGGTACGGGTACCTGGACCGGTACCGGTACCGCGGCCATCCGCACCGGTGTCCGTACCGCTGCCACCCACACCGGTGTCCGTACCGCGGCCACCCACACCGGTAGCCGAACCGCCCCCACCCACACCCCCGCCCCGCACGCTCCACAACCCCACCCCCACCAGGACCGTCAGCAACAGCAACCACCCCGCCGCCGTGGGACGCAGGCCGTCGCCGTCGCACGGGCGGCAGAGCAGCGGACCGTCCAGGACCGTGAGCTGATGGACGAAGGAGAGCAGCGGGCGCAGATGGCCCTGGACCTCGCTGGCGAGCGCCAGCCGTTCGCGGACACCGCCGAAGCGGACGTACGCCTCGACGACCCACGGCAGCACGCCCGCGGCGAGCCCGCCGAGCACGGCGAGCACGCGGCCCCGCCCCCGCCACGCGGGAACCAGCAGCGCGGCGAGCAGGAGGGGGACGCCGACGGCGGCGCCGTCGTTGGGCCGCATCAGTGCGGCAAGGGCGAGACCGGCGGCGATCCCCGCGTACGTGGCGGGCGACTGGCGCGGCCACAGGAAGAGGCCGACCGCCGCGGCGGCGCCCATGGCGGTGTAGTGGTTGGGCATCGCCGCGTTCGCGTAGAACAGCGTGATCCACAGGGTGCCGTACAGACCGGCCGCGACGGCGGTCGCCGAGGGCCGGTGCAGGACACGCAGCCAGGGGCGGAAGCCCAGGTAGAGGCCGGCGGTCGCGAGCAGCGTCAGCCATGCCCTGAGCAGCACGACGGAGTCGCTCCACGCGGCCACGGGCGCCACGAGGAACGGCACGCCCCGGGTACGCGGCGCGCTGAACGGTGTCTCCGGTGCGTAGGGAGAGAAGCGGCTGGCGTAGACGAGTTCGTCCCAGCCGAGGGGCAGGGTGAGCGGGACGAGGGCGAGCGACAGCAGGGCGAAGGCGCCGCAGACGGCGAGGAGGGACCGGTGCGCGCGCGACTGCGGTGACATGCCGGACGGCCTCCCTCGTCGACGTTCCCGGCTTACCAAATGGTGAGTACGCACTTATTAGTGCGTACTTGAGCGTTGTGCGACGTCGGTCCCAGCATGAGGAGACCGGTCGGGACGATCAACCACCAACGCGGGAAGAGGACATGGCGGACGGAAACGACACCCACGCGCGCACGCGCACACGCGTGACGCTCATCGGGCTCGGTCTGATGGGGACGGCTCTGGCGGAGGCGTTCGTCGAGGCCGGGCATCCGACGACCGTGTGGAACCGCAGCGCGGAGAAGGCGGGGCCGCTCGTCGCCAAGGGCGCGGCGCACGCGGCCACGGTCGAGGAGGCGGTCGCGGCGAGCCCCTTGGTCATCGCCTGTCTGTCGACGTACGAAGCGACGCTCTCCGCCCTGGAACCGGCCGCCGACGCGCTCGCCGGGCGCACCCTGGTCACGCTCAACTCCGGTACGCCGTCGGGCGCCCGGCGCATGGCCGAGTGGGCCGCGGAGCGGGGCGCGCGGTTCCTCGACGGCGCCGTCAAGAACGTGCCGCCCGCCGTGGGCGCACCGGACACGCTGCTCTATTACGCCGGTGACCGGGCGACGTTCGACGCGTACGAGGAGACGTTGCGGGTGCTCGGCGGCGACACCGTCCACCTCGGCACCGAGCCGGACCTCGCCGCCCTCTACGAGCTGGCGGTGGGCAGCACGCTGCTCCCCGCGCTCATCGGCTTCTTCCAGGGGGCGGCGCTGCTCCAGGCGCGCGGCCTGGAGGTCGGCTCGATGGTGCGGTACGAGGTGAAGTGGCTGGAGATGATCGCCTCGATCCTGCCGACGCTGGCGGACGAGATCGACTCCGGCGACTACACCCGCCCGGCCTCCACCGTCGGTGTCTTCCACGACGGGGCCGCGTACGACCAGGAGATCGCCGAGGAGGGCGGCGTCGACGTCTCCTGGCTCGCCCCGATGAACGACCTGGTGCGCCGGGCGGTCGCGGAGGGACACCGCGAGCACAGCGTCTCGGCGCTGGTCGAGATGCTGCGGAGGCCTGGGCCTGGGTTGGGGGCTCGGCTGGAGGCGGAGGCGGTGTCGGAGGTGGAGTCACGCGTGTCCACCCGCGGACGCCAGTAGGCGCTGGCGGACGCTAGTGGACGCAGAACTCGTTCCCCTCCGGGTCCGTCATCACCACCCACTCGCCGCCGGGCTCCTCCACGCGCCGTGCCACGGCGGCGCCCAGACCTTCGAGGCGGGTCACCTCGTCGTCGCGGCGGCCCGGTTCGGAGTGCACGTCGACATGCAGGCGGTTCTTGCCGGTCTTGGTCTCGGGTACGCGCTGGAAGAGGATCCGGCGGCCCAGGCCGGTGCCGCTGTCCTGGTCGTAGGGGTCGTCGGGGTGGCGGACGGCGATGAGGTCGCGCCAGGCGAGGCGGCCGCGGAACTCGACGGTCGCCTCCTTCGGTGCCGCGCCGAGGCCGAGGAGCCGGTCGATCAGCGCGCTGTTGTCCTCGACCTCGTATCCCAACGTCTCGGCCCAGAAAGTGGCTTGGGCGTGCGGGTCGGTGGCGTCGATGACGAGCTTCCAGTGCAGGGTGGTCATGTAACCAGTTATATCGGTTACAGGTCTCCGGTGCGAGGGATTGCGGGGATCGCGCGGAGGCGTTCGCGGCGGGCTCCGCGGTCGTCCGTGAACTCCCCTCACCTAGGGGGTGATTGAGGGTCGGTTCGGGGTGGTCCCCGATCACGCGGCGGTGTCGCTCGCGTCACTCTGGAATGGCCGGACAGGGGAGTCGGGCCGGAGGGGAGGGGCGGGGCCATGCCGGAAGGACGACGCCGATCGCTCGTGCGCGCCACGGACGCGGCCGTGTACGTCAACGTCTTCGCGCTGACCGGAATCGCCACGGTCCTCGTCACCCGCGCCTTCCTCGCCCAGGCCGGCTATCCCAAGCTCGGCGGGGGCGACGGAAGCCGGATCCACATCGCGCACATGCTGTGGGGCGGGCTGCTGATGATGGCGGCGATCCTGCTCACGCTCGGCTTCCTCGGCCGCGCGGCCCGGCTCGCCGGCGCCTTCGTCGGCGGCGTCGGTTTCGGGCTCTTCATCGACGAGGTCGGCAAGCAGATCACGGACGAGCCGGGGTACTTCTACCAACCGGCCGCCGGAATCATCTACGTGAGCTTCGCCCTGCTGCTCCTCCTCACCCACCGCATACGCCGCCGCGCGGCGGACCCCGGGACGCTCGACACCCGGCAGCGCACGGCGAACGCCGCCGACCTCGCCCTGGCCGGCGTCACCACGGGCCTCACGGACGAGCAGCGCCGGGCGGCGATACGACTCGTCGAGGGCTCGGACCGCGAGGTGGACGCCGCGCTGGCGCGACTGCTCGCCGCCGTCCCCGCGCGACCGCCCGCCGCCCCCTCGTGGTGGCGGACGGGAGCGTCCGGCGCGGGGCGCGCGCTGCGGTGGCTGGCGCGGACCCGGATCGTGCTGGGGCTGGCCGTGTTCCTGCTGCTGGCCGAGGCGCTGCTGTTCGCCGTCTGGATGTCCGTGGACCTCTTCGGCGGTCAGCTGTTCCAGGAGCCGCAGGCGGGCGCCAACCTCGCCGTCGCGCTCACCGAGGTCGTCTCGGCCACCCTGGGGATCGCCGGGCTGATACGGCTGCGCGGGGACCGGCGGGCCGCCTTCCGGCTCTTCCAGGCGGCGCTGCTCGCGGACATCCTGATCGGCCAGATATTCAAGTTCACGATGGACCAGTTCGCTGCCGTCATCGAGTTGGGCATCGACCTGGGACTGCTCTGGGTGGTCTCCCTGTTCCTGACCGCGCGGCGCGCCGGCGGCACGGGCCCGGAGGCGCTCGCGCCCGCGAGGCCCGGCCTTCCTCAGACGACCGCGGCCTCCTCCTCGGCGGTCCGCGCGTCGTAGTCGGCCCGCGCCGCGGCGATCTCGTTCTGGTGCTCCTCGGTCCAGGACACCAGGGCCTGGATCGTGTGGTGCAAGGTGCCGCCGAGCGGGGTGAGTTCGTACTCGACCCGGGGTGGTACGACGGGGTGCACGGTGCGCTTGACCAGGCCGTCGCGCTCCAGCTGCCGCAGCGTGACCGTCAGCATCCGCTGACTGATCCCGTCGATCTCGCGACGCAGTTCGGTGAAGCGCAGACGGCGGCGGTCGAGGAGCGCGATGACCAGCAGGGACCACTTGTCGGCGACCCGGTCGAGGATCTGCCGCACCTGGCAGTCCTCGCGGGTGTCCCACTGGAAGGGATCGGCCTCCCCGTAGTCCACGGCGCTCTCGTAGTTGGCGGCGCCCTCGTGGTCCACGGTGACTCCGGGGTTACTCGGTGACTTTGAAGTGCCTTCTTCCATGGCTCCCGATGGTGCCGCAGGATTCCATTGGTTACAAGAGGGAACCGACCCTCATTCGAGTAACCACTCACGCCCCCGTCGGGGCAACTGCCCATGCCGACAAAGGAGTTCCCTCATGAGTGCACGCGCCTGGGCGCTGCTGTTGGTCCTCTGCGGCACGATCTTCCTGGAGGGCATCGACATCGCCATGCTGGCGATAGCGATCCCGGCGATCAGGGCCGACCTCGGCCTGTCGACGGGGACGGCCGCGTGGGTCGTCAGCGCCTATGTCCTCGGGTACGCGGGGTTCACCCTGCTCGGCGGCCGTGCGGCCGATCTGCTCGGCAGGCGGCGGATGTTCCTGCTCTGGCTGGGCGTCTTCATGGCCTTCTCCGGCCTCGGCGGATTCGCGACCGAGGGGTGGATGCTGGTCGTGGCGCGGTTCGTGACCGGGGTGGCCGCGGCGTTCATGACACCGGCGGCGATGTCGATCATCACCACGTCGTACGCGGAGGGACCCGAGCGGAACAGGGCGCTGATGATCTTCGCAGGGACGTCGGCGGGCGGCTTCTCGCTCGGCCTGGTGGTGGGCGGGCTGCTCACCGAACTCGGCTGGCAGTGGGTGTTCTTCACGCCGGTGCTCGTCGCGGGCGTGATTCTCGCGGGGGCGCTGCGGCTCATCCCGGGGGAGGCCCCGAAGGAGCGGGCCGGGGCCGCGCGCACGCACGGCCCGCGCGGGTTCGACCTGCCGGGCGCGGCCACGGCGGCCGGGGCGATGCTCCTGCTCGCGTACGGCATCGTCCGGCTCGAACACGGCTTTGCCGACTGGCCGTCGATCGTCGGGGCGATGGGCGCCGGACTGCTGCTCCTCGGCCTCTTCGTGCGGATCGAGCGGCGTGCGGCGGACCCGCTGGTGCGGCTCGGGATCTTCCGTACGGGGTCCGTGGTGCGGGCCGGGCTCGGCGCGCTGCTGTACCTCGGGGCCTTCATGGGCTTCCAGTTCGTCCTGACGATCTACCTCCAGGAGCTGCGTGGCTGGTCGTCCTGGCAGACCGCCGTCGCGATGGTCGTGCTGGGCTGTGACGTGTTCCTGTCGCCGACGCTCACCCCGCGCCTGGTCAGGCGGTTCGGCAACGCGCGTGTCATCCTCGGCGGCTTCCTGATGGCCCTCGCGGCCTACGCCCTTTTCCTGCCGGTCGGCATGGACTGGCCCTACCTGGCGATGTTCCCGACGCTGCTCCTCGCGGGGACGGGCTTCGCGCTCACGCTCGGCCCGCAGCTGATCGCGGCGACGGACGGCGTGGCCGAGCGGGAGCAGGGCCTGGCGAGCGGGCTGCTGCAGACCGCCACGCAGTTCGGCGCGGCGATCGGGATATCCGCGGTGACGGCCGTCCACGGCCTGGTAGCGGCGGGCGCCACGCACCAGGGCGCGGGTGGCGGCGCCGAGGCGGACCTGTCGGCGTTCCGGTGGGCGCTGGTCGTGCCGGTGGTCATGGTGGCCCTGGGCACGGTCGTCGCGGCGGTCGGGGTGCGCCGGGGCCGGGGCCGGGGCAGGGACACGGACAAGAACAGGGACAGGGGCAGGGACGGAGGCAGGTCCGCGCGCCCGGTCGCGGGCAGCGCTCGGCCCGCCGCCGTCGGCGCACCGACGAACGCCCGCCCGGCGGGTGCGCCCTGCGCCCGGTGATCCGGCGGTCGCCGGTCGCTCCCTGGGCCGCCCGCCGCGCGACTTCTCGGAGTACGTGAAGTCGGCGGCGGCAGCGGGCTCCTGGGCCTGACGCGGGCGGGGAGGGCGGCCGTCAGACCGCCGGTTCCCGCTCCTCGCGAGCGGTGCCGGTGGTTCCTGTGGTGCCAGTGCTGCTGGCGGTGTCGGCAGTGCCAGTGGATCCAGTGCTACTGGTGCTACCAGTGGCGCCGACGGTCACCCCGGAAGGCGCCGTCGCCGTCGCCGCCTCCCGCCGCGCCGCCGCCAGCTTCGCCGCGTTGCGTCGCGCCGTCCGCAGCGCGTCCCACGTGAGCAGCGAGAGGGCGAGCCACACCAGGGCGAAGCCGGCCCACCGCTCGGCGGGCATCGCCTCGTGGAAGTACACGATGCCGAGCACGAACTGGAAGACGGGCGCGAGGTACTGCAACAGCCCCAGGGTGGAGAGCGGCACCCGGATGGCCGCCGCCCCGAAGCAGACCAGGGGCACGGCGGTCACCACACCGGTGGCCGCGAGCAGCGCCGCGTGCCCGGCGCCCGCCGTGCCGAACACGAGGTCGCCCTGCGTGCCGAGGAACACCAGGTAGCCCATGGCGGGCAGGAACTGCACGGCGGTCTCGGCGGCCAGCGACTCCAGGCCGCCGAGGTTGACCTTCTTCTTCACCAGGCCGTACGTCGCGAAGGAGAAGGCGAGGCAGAGCGAGATCCACGGCGGCCTGCCGTATCCGAACGCGAGCACCAGCACGGCCGCCACTCCGACGCCGACCGCCGCCCACTGCACGGGCCGCAGCCGCTCGCCGAGCAGCAGGACGCCCATGGCGATGGTGACCAGCGGGTTGATGAAGTAGCCGAGGGACGCCTCGACGACATGGCCGGAGTTCACGGACCAGATGTAGACGCCCCAGTTGACGGTGATGACCGCCGCGGCGATGGCCACCAGGCCCAGCCTGCGCGGCTGGCGCAGCAGTTCCCGCGCCCAGTCCCAGCGCCGCACGAAGAGCAGCGCGGCGCCGACCACCACGAGCGACCAGGCCATCCGGTGGGCGAGGATCTCGCCCGCCCCGGCCGGTTTGAGGAGCGGCCAGAAGAGCGGGACGAGGCCCCACATCCCGTACGCGGCGAAGCCGTTCAGCAGGCCTATGCGCTGCTCGTTCCTCGACTGCCCGGCTGCTCCGCTGTCCACGGCCCCTCCTCGGTGCGCGGCAGTCCCACACTGCCCCACTGAAGGTAGCGCCGGAAGCGGTCACCTGTCATGCCCGTAAACAAGAGACGCTCATGACATCGGAGGATCGGTTCTCAGCCGCGCAGCGCGGCGGCCACGGCGTCGGCGAGCGGCGTCGTCGGACGCCCGATCAGCCGCGCCAGTTCCCCGCTCGTCCCGGCCAGCCGCCCGCGCGCCACGGCCGCGTCCACGTCGACGAGGACCGCGGCCATCGGCTCGGGCACCCCGGCGCCGGTCAGCACGGCGAGGTGCTGCTCGGCCGGGACGTTCGCGTACGAGATGTCCTTGCCGCTCCGCGCCGCGACCTCGGCGGCGTACTCGGCGAAGCTCCACGCGACGTCGCCGCTCAGTTCGTAGACCTTGCCCTCGTGGCCGTCGCCGGTCAGCACGGCGACGGCGGCAGCGGCGTAGTCGGCGCGCGCGGCGGAGGCGACCCGGCCCTCACCGGCGGAGGCGACGACGGCGCCGTGCTCCAGGACCGGGGCGAGGTGCTCGGTGTAGTTCTCGTGGTACCAGCCGTTGCGCAGGAAGGTGTGCGGCAGCCCGGAGTCGAGGATCAGCCGCTCGGTCTCCTTGTGCTCGGCCGCCAGGTCGAAGTCGGCCTCGGGGCCGCCGAGGATGCCCGTGTACGCGAGGAGCGCGACGCCCGCCTCGCGCGCGGCGTCGACCACGGCGCGGTGCTGCGGCACCCGGCGGCCGACCTCGCTGCCGGAGATCAGCAGGACGCGGTCGCCCGCGGCGAACGCGCCGCGCAGGGTCTCGGGGGCGCTGTAGTCGGCGACGCGCAGCTCGACGCCGCGCTCGGCGAGGTCGGCGGCCTTGCCCTTGTCGCGTACGACGGCCGCGATCTCCCCGGCGGGGACGCCCGCGGTGAGCAGGCCCTCGACGACGAGACGGCCCAGGTGTCCGGTGGCTCCGGTGACGACGATGCTCATGTCTGAAATCTCCTGATGGGTAACGCTTCGGTGCGGTCTGGAACCCACCCTAGCTGCGGCACTAACTATTCGTAAGTACCCACCTTGAAGTAAGGTACTTGCATGGCCGTAAGTAACCGGAAGCCGCGCGTCGAGGCGATGTGCCCCTACCGCCTCGTCCTGGAGCACGTCACCAGCCGCTGGGGCGTCCTCGTCCTGATCGCCCTCGAACAGCGCTCGTACCGCTTCAGCGAGCTGCGCCGCGCCATCGACGAGACGAGCCGCGTCAGCGAGAAGTCGCTGACCCAGACCCTGCAGACCCTGGAGCGCGACGGCCTGGTGCACCGCGACGCCAAGCCGGTCATCCCGCCCCGCGTCGACTACTCCCTGACGGAGCTGGGCCGCGAGGCCGCCGAGCAGGTCAGGACCCTCGCCACCTGGACGGAACGGCGCATGGACGACGTACAGAAGGCGCGCGCGGCGTACGACGAAGCCCGGTCCTGAAGGGACAGGACCGGGCTTCGCGGCGAGTGGTTCGGGCTAGCCGACGACCGTCCACGTGTCGCCGCCGGCGAGCAGCGCGGCCAGGTCGCCCTTGCCGTTCTGCTCGATGGCGGTGTCGAGCTGGTCGGCCATGAGCGTGTCGTAGACGGGGCGCTCGACATTGCGGAAGACGCCGATCGGCGTGTGGTGCAGCGTGTCCGGGTCGGCGAGCCGGGAGAGCGCGAAGGCCGTGGTCGGCGACGTGGAGTGCGCGTCGTGGACCAGGATCTCGCCCTCGTTCTCCGGCGTGACGGCGACGACCTTGAGGTCGCCGGTCGCCGCGTCGCGCACGACGCCCTTCGACAGGTCGGTGCCGAAGCGGATCGGCTGCCCGTGCTCCAGGCGGATCACCGCCTCCTCGGCCTGCTGCTTGTCCTTGAGGACCTCGAAGGCGCCGTCGTTGAAGATGTTGCAGTTCTGGTAGATCTCCACCAGTGCGGTGCCGGGGTGCGCCGCGGCCTCGCGGAGCACCTGCGTGAGGTGCTTGCGGTCGGAGTCCACCGTCCGCGCCACGAACGACGCCTCGGCGCCGATCGCGAGCGAGACCGGGTTGAAGGGCGCGTCCAGCGACCCCATCGGCGTCGACTTGGTGATCTTGCCGACTTCCGAGGTGGGGCTGTACTGGCCCTTGGTGAGGCCGTAGATCCGGTTGTTGAAGAGCAGGATCTTCAGGTTCACGTTGCGGCGGAGCGCGTGGATGAGGTGGTTGCCGCCGATGGAGAGGGCGTCTCCGTCACCGGTGACCACCCACACGCTCAGGTCCCGCCGCGAGGAGGCGAGGCCGGTGGCGATGGCCGGGGCGCGGCCGTGGATGGAGTGCATCCCGTACGTGTTCATGTAGTACGGGAAGCGGGAGGAACAGCCGATGCCGGAGACGAAGACGATGTTCTCCTTCGCCAGGCCCAGCTCCGGCATGAAGCCCTGCACCGCGGCCAGCACGGCGTAGTCGCCGCAGCCGGGGCACCAGCGCACCTCCTGGTCGGACTTGAAGTCCTTCATGGACTGCTTGGCCTCGGCCTTGGGCACCAGGGAAAGCGCTTCGATCGTGCTCCCGGTCCCCTCCGACTCGGCCGTCTTCGTGTCAGCCATCGATGGCCTCCTTGAGAGCCGTGGCGAGCTGCTCGGCCTTGAACGGCATTCCGTTGACCTGGTTGTACGAGACCGCGTCCACCAGATACCTCGCGCGGATCAGCGTGGCGAGCTGACCGAGGTTCATCTCGGGGACCACCACCTTGTCGTAACGCTTCAGGACCTCGCCCAGATTCCGCGGGAAGGGGTTCAGGTGGCGCAGATGCGCCTGGGCGATGGGCGCGCCCGCCGCGCGCAGCCGGCGGACCGCCGCGGTGATCGGCCCGTACGTCGAACCCCAGCCGAGGACAAGGGTCCTGGCGTCGCCGTTCGCGTCGTCGACCACCAGGTCGGGCACGTCGATGCCGTCGACCTTGGCCTGCCGGGTGCGGACCATGAAGTCGTGGTTGGCCGGGTCGTAGGAGATGTTGCCCGTGCCGTCCTGCTTCTCGATGCCGCCGATGCGGTGCTCCAGGCCCGGCGTGCCCGGGATCGCCCACGGGCGGGCGAGCGTCTGCGGGTCGCGCTTGTAGGGCCAGAACACCTCGGTGCCGTCGACGTCGGTGTGGTTGGGACCCGAGGCGAACTGCACGCGCAGGTCGGGCAGTTCGTCGACCTCGGGGATCCGCCAGGGCTCGGAGCCGTTGGCCAGGTAGCCGTCGCTCAGGAGGAAGACCGGGGTCCGGTACGTCACCGCGATGCGGGCCGCCTCCAGTGCCGCGTCGAAGCAGTCCGCGGGCGTCTTCGGGGCCACGATCGGCACCGGCGCCTCGCCGTTGCGCCCGTACATCGCCTGGAGCAGGTCCGCCTGCTCGGTCTTGGTCGGCAGGCCGGTCGAGGGGCCGCCGCGCTGGATGTCCACGATCAGCAGCGGCAGTTCGAGGCTGACGGCGAGGCCGATGGTCTCCGACTTCAGCGCCACACCGGGGCCGGACGTCGTGGTGACGGCCAGCGAGCCGCCGAACGCCGCGCCGAGCGCCGCGCCGATGCCCGCGATCTCGTCCTCGGCCTGGAAGGTGCGCACGCCGAAGTTCTTGTGCTTCGACAGCTCGTGCAGGATGTCGGAGGCCGGCGTGATGGGGTAACTGCCCAGGTACAGCGGCAGATCCGCCTGGCGGCCCGCCGCGATCAGACCGTAGGACAGGGCCAGGTTCCCGGAGATGTTGCGGTAGGTGCCGGTCGGGAACGCCTGTGCGGCCGGGGCGACTTCGTAGGAGACCGCGAAGTCCTCGGTCGTCTCGCCGAAGTTCCAGCCCGCGTGGAACGCCGCGATGTTCGCCTCGGCGATCTCCGGCTTCTTGGCGAACTTGGCCCGCAGGAACCGCTCGGTGCCCTCGGTCGGCCGGTGGTACATCCACGACAACAGGCCGAGCGCGAACATGTTCTTGGACCGGCCCGCGTCCTTGCGCGAGAGGTCGAAGTCCTTGAGCGCCTCCACCGTCAGCGTGGTCAGCGGCACCGGGTGCACGCTGTAGCCGTCCAGGGAGCCGTCCTCCAGCGGCGACTGGTCGTAACCCACCTTCTGCATCGCGCGCTTGGAGAACTCGTCGGTGTTCACGATGATCTCCGCGCCGCGCGGCACGTCGGCGATGTTCGCCTTCAGCGCCGCCGGGTTCATCGCGACCAGTACGTTCGGCGCGTCGCCCGGCGTGAGGATGTCGTGGTCGGCGAAGTGCAGTTGGAAGGAGGAGACGCCGGGCAGCGTGCCGGCGGGGGCCCGGATCTCGGCCGGGAAGTTCGGCAGCGTCGACAGGTCGTTGCCGAAGGACGCCGTCTCCGAAGTGAACCGGTCGCCCGTGAGCTGCATGCCGTCACCGGAGTCACCCGCGAAGCGGATGATCACCCGGTCCAGTCGGCGCACATCTTTGTCACCCGCAGGCTTGCGTTGTTCTCCGACGACTGCTCCGTCGGCCTGCTCGGCTTGGCTACTGACCTGGCTGGTCACTGAACTGGACCTCCCTCGAGGCGACTGAGCGGAAACGCCAGGACGACCAGCGTTCCCAAGGTCCACCCTACGTCTGTAAGGGTCGCCTTCCCGGAGTCGCTCGCATTCCGGACGCACTTTTGAGACGCCGTGATGCACTGGTTTGCCATGGTTTGCCTCGCCCCCCGGCCTTTCATTGATGCCGCCCCCGCTCATCCTTTGGTTCTAGGACTTGTCTTGGCTCTTTCTGGCTGTCTCTGACTGTCTCTGGCTGTCTCTGGCTCTTGCCGACTCTCCGGCTCTTGCCGACTCTCCGGCTCTCGCCGGCTCTCTGGCTGCCTCTGTGGCTCTTGCTGTCTCTCTGGCCGTGCGTGACGGGTGGGGTGCCTGTCCGAGGTCCTCGTCGATGGCCTCGTCGATGGTCCTCGCCGATCCCGACTTATCTGACAGAGTGTCAGTTGATCAGGAGTTGAGGTAGGTGAGGACCGCGAGCACCCGGCGGTGATCCCCGTCACTCTGGGACAGGCCGAGCTTCAGGAAGATGTTGCTCACGTGCTTCTCGACGGCGCCGTCGCTCACCACGAGCTGCCGGGCGACCGCCGAGTTCGTCCGTCCTTCGGCCATCAGGCCGAGTACCTCGCGTTCGCGCGGTGTAAGCCCCGCGAGGACATCCTGCTTGCGGCTGCGGCCGAGCAGCTGCGCCACGACCTCCGGGTCGAGCGCCGTGCCCCCCTGGGCGACCCGCACCACCGCGTCGACGAACTCCCGCACCTCCGCGACCCGGTCCTTGAGCAGGTACCCCACGCCCCGGCTGGAGCCGGCGAGCAGCTCGGTCGCGTACTGCTCCTCGACGTACTGCGAAAGGACCAGGACCCCGAGGCCCGGGTACAGCTGACGCAGCTGCACCGCGGCCCGCACCCCCTCGTCGGTGTGGGTGGGAGGCATCCGAACGTCCGCGACGACCACGTCCGGCAGCGTGTCCTGCGCCGCCAGGTCCGTGATTGTCTTGATCAGTGCCTCGGCATCACCCACACCAGCGACCACGTCATGCCCGCGGTCGGTCAGCAGCCGGGTCAGGCCCTCCCGAAGCAGCACTGAATCCTCGGCGATGACCACCCGCACTTTTTCCTCCACTTTTTGGCCCCCCGGCGCGCTTGTCCGTCCCGCACCCGCCCGACACCCCTCGCGTCGGACGAACCCGGCACCTCAGTATCGCGCGATCCGTGGCGGACCACCGGCCGCTCGCCAGACTGCCCCGACGGTCTGACACGGCGCTGTCATCGGCCTGACGGCCCCCGTGCCTGGTCGGGCGGGGCCGCCGCGCTCCCGGGTGCCGCGCCGGTTCTGCTCCGGTGCCGGCCTGGTTCAGTGCCGGTTCGTCTCCGGTGCCACGCTGGTTCCGGCCCGGTTCTGGTCCGGTTCCCGTCCGGTGTCATGAGGCCGACGCGCTGGTCCCTCTCCGCTTGTGCGTACGGGGCGTCGGCTCCGTTTGCGCGTACGCGGCGTCGGCCTCGCTTGGTGTGCGGGCGGCGTCGGCTCCGCTTGGTGCGTACGCGGCGTCGGCCCCGCTCGGTGCGTACGCGGCCCGGCCCCACGGCAGACCCCCGCCCCCGGTCCGGTGTACGAACAGGGGGCGGGGGACACCCGTGGCGGCGAGGTCGGCGGCCGACTAGGCCTGCCGCCAGGGCAGCTCCGCCGTGATCGTCGTCGGACCGCCCGCCGGCGAGTCGACGACCAGGATCCCGTCGACCGCGTCGAGCCGCTCCGCCAGGCCCGCGAGGCCCGAGCCCGCGCTCACGTCGGCGCCCCCGGCGCCGTTGTCGGTGACCTGGAGCATCAGCCGGTTCTCGGTCCGCCAGACGTCGACCGAGCCCTGTGTCGCGCGGCTGTGCTTGCTGATGTTCTGCAGGAGCTCGGAGACCGTGAAGTACGCGATGCCCTCGATCGCGGCCGCCGGACGGCTCGCCAGGTCCACCTCGACCTGGACCGGGACGGTGCAGCGGGCGGCCAGCGCGGACAGGGCCGCGTCCAGGCCGCGGTCGGTGAGGACGGCGGGGTGGATGCCACGCGCCAGGTCGCGCAGCTCCTGGAGGGCGACCTTCACCTCGCCGTGCGCCTCGTCCACCATGCGCGCCGCGGCCTCCGGGTCCTCGGCGAGCTTCTCCTTGGCCAGGCCCAGATCCATGGCGAGGGCGACCAGACGGGCCTGCGCGCCGTCGTGCAGATCGCGTTCGATGCGGCGCAGGTCGGCGGCGGCGGTGTCCACGACCACCCCGCGGTCCGACTCCAGTTCGACCACGCGGGTCGCCAGCCGCGAGGGGCCGAGCAGGCCGAGCACCAGCAGCCGGTCCACGGTCGTCAGCGCCCGCAGGATCCACGGCGTGGCCAGCGTGACGAGCAGACCCGTCGCGGCGGTGATCCCGATCTCGAAGGGGTTGTCGAGGTAGATGCTGTGGCCGTGGTCGTTGTAGAGCTGGATGCCGTCCTGGCCGCCGTACATCGGGAAGAGCCAGAACCACAGCGGGTAGGTGAGCATCAGCCAGCCGTACGACCAGAAGAGCAGCGCCACCATGAACGAGAAGAGCGACCACGGCATCAGCATCAGCGAGTAGAGCACGTGCCGCCAGGACGAGCCGCTCTTGAGGACGGCGCCCATCAGCGCCAGCGCGCCGCCGTCCTTGGGACGCAGCGGCTCCGGAGCCGAGACCTCCAGGTCGAGCAGCGCGCGGGCCCGCGTCCGCTCCAGTGCGCCGACGCCGCGGCAGCAGGCCAGACCCGCCGCGAGCACCGGGATGCCGATGAACGTGATCAGCAGGCCCACGCCGAGCGAGAGCATCGTGATCGCCAGGACGAAGGACGCGATGCCGATCGGCACGCTCAGCAGGGTGTAGCCGAGCTCCTTCCAGGTGCGGGCCTCGATCGGGGCGCGCAGTCCGGCGGGCAGGCGGTGGCGCCGCCCCTCGACGTCGGTTCCCCGGAAGTCCGGCCGGTCCATCCGCGCGTACCCCTGTCCGTAATCCGTGGCCATCGCTGCCGTCCGTTTCTGCTCAAGTCTGTTCCGGCGGGTCTGTCCCAGCTGCCTGATGTCCTGGGCTGCCTGATGTCGTCGGCTGTCAGGACGTCCTGGGCTGTCTCAATGCCCCGGGCTGTCTGTCTGGACGTCCCGGGCTGTCTGTCCGGACGTCCTGGGCCGTCTGGATGTCCTGGTTCCAGCCTCGCGGCCGGGGCGGCTCCGGACCATGGAGCGTGTCGGCGTTCCGAACCGGGGGTTTTCCCTACCCCTGGGAAGACGCCTGCGCCGCGCGGACGGATGCCTCGGTCGCGGCGCGAGCGGGCACGGCGGGTCGCCGTGTCCCCTAGGCGGCGCGGTCGCGCCACGGCAGCTCCGCCGTGATCGTCGTCGGCCCGCCCGGCGGCGAGTCGATCACGAAGAGGCCGTCGACCGCGCCGAGCCGGTCCGCGAGGCCCGCCATGCCCGTGCCGCCGTCCAGCCGCGCCCCGCCGCGCCCGTCGTCCCGCACCTGGATGAGCAGCCGGTGGTCCGCCCGCCACACCTCGACGCTCGCGGACCTGGCCCCGCTGTGCTTGCTGATGTTCTGCAGGAGCTCGGAGACCGTGAAGTACGCGATGCCCTCGATCGCGGCCGCCGGGCGGGCCGGCAGGTCGGCCGTCACCTGCACCGGCACGGTGCAGCGCGAGGCCACCGAGGACAGCGCGGCGTTCAGGCCGCGGTCGGTGAGGACGGCGGGGTGGATGCCGCGGGCCAGGTCGCGCAGCTCCTGGAGCGCCAGCTTCACCTCGCCGTGCGCCTCGTCGACCATCGAGGCCGCCACCTCCGGGTCCTCCAGGAGCTTCTCCTTGGCGAGGCCGAGCCCCATGGCGAGGGCGACCAGGCGGGCCTGCGCGCCGTCGTGGAGATCGCGTTCGATGCGGCGCAGGTCGGCGGCGGCGGTGTCCACGACCACCCCGCGGTCGGACTCCAGTTCGGCGATGCGCCGCTCCAGTTCGTCGGAGGGCGAGAGCAGGGCGCGCACCATCGCCCGGTCGACGTTGGTCAGCCCGCGCGCGATGAACGGCAGCACGGGCCAGAGCACGAAGAGCCCGGCGGCGACGACGGCGAAGGTCAGCACGCCCCAGGGCAGCCGGATGAACGCGTACAGCAGCGTGCGCCAGCCCACCGGGTCCTTCAGGCTCGACCACAGCCAGCTCAGGAACCCGTGCCCGCCGAGCCGCGGCATCGGGCTCGGCTCGTCGATCCGCAGGCCGAGCAGCTTCCTGGCCCGTGCCCGCTCCGCCCTGCCGAACAGGCGCGCGCCGGCCAGCCCCGCCGCGAGCAGCGGCAGACCGATGACCGTCACCGTCAGGCCCACGCCGAGAGCGAGCGCGGTCACCGCGTAGACGAAACCGGCGACCCCCACCGGGAGGTTCACCAGGAGGTGGGCGAGCTCTTTCCGGGTGTGCCCGTCGTACGCGAAGCGCGGGCGCGGCAGCGGCTGGTCGCGCGGGCCGCGCGGGGCCTGCCGGTTGTGCGGGGCCTGCCGGTCCTGCCGGTCCTGCGGGTCCAGCCGGTTGTGCGGGTCCTGCTGGTCCTTCCGGTCCTTCCGGTCCAGCGGGTCCTGCGGGGACGTCGTGCGTGCGGTCATACGCGCAAGAGTGCACGGACCGCCGCCGCGACGCCATGAGGGCGGCCGCCAGGACGACGGGGGGATAACCCCACCACGCGGCGCCGCGCCGGGGGCCGCCGTACCTGTCCGAACCGTGACGCCGTGCCCTGACGGATGCGTGACGCTCTGCTTACCGAAGCTTTAGCAGGCCCTAGACTCCCGTGCGTACAGATCGTCGAACAGATCACGGTCGAGGACGGTCAGGGAGTGAGGGGCTGACGTGCACGTGACGAACGTCGCGGCGAGCTACTACCAGTCGTACTCCGTCGTCGGACTGCTCGCCGTCGTGGGCGTGCTGTTCGTCGCCGTCGCCTTCGGCGCGGGACGGCTGCTGCGCCCCGTCGTGCCCACCCCGGAGAAACTCCTGACGTACGAGTGCGGGGTCGACCCCGTCGGCGAGGGCTGGGCCCACACCCAGGTCCGCTACTACGTCTACGCGTTCCTCTACGTGATCTTCGCCGTCGACTCGATCTTCCTCTTCCCCTGGGCGACGGTCTTCGCCGCGCCCGGCTACGGCGCGACGACGCTCGTGGAGATGTTCATCTTCCTCGGCTTCCTCGCCGTAGGCCTGCTGTACGCATACAAGAAGGGCGTCCTGACGTGGACGTGACCCCCGAGCCCGTTCTGCTCCCCGAGCCGAAGAAGCTGGGCGCGCTCGCCCGCCTCGCCCCCGAGCCGATGAAGGTGGTCCTCAACTGGGGCCGCCGCTACTCGCTCTGGGTCTTCAACTTCGGCCTCGCCTGCTGCGCCATCGAGTTCATCGCCGCCTCCATGGCGCGCCACGACTTCATCCGGCTCGGCGTCATCCCGTTCGCGCCGGGCCCGCGCCAGGCCGACCTGATGATCGTGTCCGGCACGGTCACGGACAAGATGGCCCCCGCCGTGAAGCGTCTGTACGAGCAGATGCCCGAACCGAAGTACGTCATCTCCTTCGGCGCCTGCTCCAACTGCGGCGGCCCCTACTGGGACTCGTACTCCGTGACCAAGGGCGTCGACCAGATCATCCCGGTCGACGTGTACGTCCCCGGCTGTCCGCCCCGCCCCGAGGCGCTGCTCCAGGGCATCCTCAAGCTCCAGGAGAAGATCGCGCGTGAATCGCTGGGGGAGCGGTACGGCAACGGATCCGGCGCCCGCCCCTCCACCGCAGCCCTGCGGAGCGGCCTCGTGAAGGCGCCCGTCCCGGGGGAGGCCACGGCATCGGGGGACGTCACGAAGCCGGGGGACGTCACGAAGCCGGGGGGCGCCAAGACGCCGGGGGAGGCCACGACATGACCGGCTGGCTGCCGAGCCCCGTCGAGGAGCTCTTCGGCGCGGAGGCCACGGCCGAGGAGTCGTACGACGTCCTGACCGTCGACGTCCCGCCCGCCTCCTGGACCACCGCCCTGGAGACCGCCCGCACCACGCTCTCCTGCACCTACTTCGACTGGCTGAGCGCCGTCGACGAACCGGGCACCGGCTTCCGCGTCGCCGCCCACGTCGTCGCCCTCTCACCGGTACGCCGGCTCCTCCTGCGCACGACCGTCCCGCACGACGCGCCCGCGCTCGCCTCCGCGGTCGACGTCTACGCGGGCGCCGCCTGGCACGAACGCGAGACCCACGAGATGTTCGGCGTGACCTTCGAGGGCCACCCCGGACTGACTCCGTTGCTCCTGCCCGAGAGCTTCGAAGGCCACCCCCTGCGCAAGGACTTCGTGCTCGCGGCCCGCGTCGCGAAGGCCTGGCCGGGCGCCAAGGAGCCGGGCGAGTCCGAGCACGGCGGCCCCAAGCGCCGCCAGATGCTGCCTCCGGGCGTGCCCGACCCGAACGAGTGGGGTCCGCTGAAGGGCCAGCTCCCCGCCGCCCCGGCCCGCCCGGCCCGCGGCGCGGGACGCGCCGCGGGCGCGGGGGCCGCGGGCAGGGCGGCGGGGGCCGGTGCCGGTGCCGCCGGTCGTGCGGCGGCCGCCGGTGAACGCCCGCCCCGCCGGACCCGCTCGGCCAGCCAGGGCTCGGCGAGCCAGGTGGCCCCCGCGGGGGAGGCTCCCCCTACGGGCGAGGCCGCCTCCGCAGGGCAGCCGGAGGCCCCGGCCCGCCCGCCGAGGCGCTCGCGCAGCGCGAGCCAGGGCTCGGCATCGCAGCGGACGGCGACGCCGGCGACTCCGGCGACGGTCCCGGACGCCTCTCCCGAGCCGAACTCGAAGGCCGAACCCGAGGCGAAGCCCGCAGGCGCCCCTGAGGAGAGGCCCGCAGCCGCCTCCGAGGCGCAGCCCGCAGCCACCCCTGAGGCGAAGCCCAAGGCCGCGCAGCCGTCGACCCCGCGCAGCTCCGACGCCCCGTGGCACCACGCCCGCCCGGCGTTCGACACCCCGGAGCAGCCGAAGCCGACGCCGACGCCGAACGCGAACGCGGACCTGAAGCCGACGCCGAACGCGAACGCGGACCTGAAGCCGACGCCGAACGCGGACCCGAAGCCGGAGCCCAGCGCGGAACCGAAGTCGGAACCGGACCCGAGCCCGAACCACAAGTCCGGCGCCAACTCGGACCACAAGTCCGGCGCCGACCCGGACCCCAAGCCCGGCTCCCACCCGGACCCCAAGCCCGAGCCGGCGGCGGACCGCCCGCCCGCACCCGCCCCGCAGGACAGCGACCGCACCGGAGGCACCGAGTGAACGACGCCCTCGACGTCGCCCTGCGCCTCGTCATCGTCTTCGCGGTGTTCCTGGTCCTGCCCCTCGTGATCGGCCAGACCGAGCACAAGGTGATGGCCCACATGCAGGGCCGCCTCGGCCCCATGTACGCGGGCGGCTTCCACGGCTGGGCCCAACTCGTCGCCGACGGCGTCAAGTTCGCCCAGAAGGAAGACGTCGTCCCGGCCGAGGCCGACCGCCGCATCTTCCAGCTCGCCCCCGCGATCGCCCTCCTGCCCTACCTCCTCGTCCTGATCGCGATCCCGATCGGCCCCGGTGAGGGCGCCGTCGGCGAGGTCGTCGACGCGGGCATCTTCTTCGTACTCGCCGTCATGGGCGTCGGCGTCCTCGGCTCCCTCATGGCCGGCTGGGCCAGCGCCAACAAGTTCTCCCTCCTCGGCGGCCTGCGCACCGCCGCCCAGCTCCTCGCCTACGAACTCCCGATGCTGCTCGCCGCCGCCTCGGTCGCGATGGCCGCAGGAACGGTCTCCCTGCCCGGCATCGTCGACGCCTTCGAGTGGTGGTGGCTGCCGTGGCAGATCGTCGGCGCCCTCGTCTTCTTCGTGGCGGGCCTCGCCGAACTGCAGCGCCCGCCCTTCGACATGCCGGTCGCCGACTCCGAGATCATCTTCGGCGCCTACACCGAGTACACGGGTCTGCGCTTCGCCCTCTTCCTCCTCGCCGAGTACGCCGGGATCGTCGTCCTGTGCGGCCTGACCACCGTCCTGTTCCTGGGCGGCTGGCACGGCCCGTGGGGCGCCGACGGCCTCGGCTGGGTCTGGACCCTGCTGAAGACGGCCGTCCTGGCCTTCGTGGTCATCTGGCTGCGCGTGTCCTACCCCCGTCTCCGCGAGGACCAGCTCCAGAAGCTCTCCTGGACCCTCCTCGTCCCGCTCGCCCTCGCGCAGATCGCGCTCACCGGAATCGTGAAGGTGGCGATCAACTAGTGCCCCCGATCCCAGGAAGCGGCCTGGCCAAGGGCCTCGCCGTCACCCTCCGCACGATGACGCGGAAGTCCGTCACCGAGCAGTACCCGGACGTCCAGCCCGAACTGCCGCCCCGCACCCGGGGCGTCATCGGCCTGTTCGAGGAGAACTGCACGGTCTGCATGCTGTGCGCCCGCGAGTGCCCCGACTGGTGCATCTACATCGACTCCCACAAGGAGACGGTCCCGCCCGCCGCCCCCGGCGGCCGCGAGCGCAGCCGCAACGTCCTCGACCGCTTCGCCATCGACTTCTCCCTCTGCATGTACTGCGGCATCTGCATCGAGGTCTGCCCCTTCGACGCTCTCTTCTGGTCCCCGGAGTTCGAGTACGCCGAGACCGACATCCACGAACTCACCCACGAGCGCGACAAGCTGCGCGAGTGGATGTGGACGGTCCCGGCCCCGCCCGCCCTGGACCCCGGCGCCGAGGAGCCCAAGGAACTCGCCGCCGCCCGCAAGGCCGCGGACAAGCTCGCCGCCGCCCAGGAGACGTCCGAGCCCGGACCGCAGGGGGACGCGTGACCTTCGCAGCAGCCTCCACGACGGCGGCCCGGGCCGCCGAGACCCACGGCTTCCTGTCCCCGACCGGTGTCGAGATCGCCTTCCTGCTCGTCGGCCTCGTCACCCTCGGCGCGGCGGTCATCACGGTCACGACGAAGCAGCTGGTGCACGCCGCGCTGTGGCTGGTGGTCGCGCTCGGCGGGCTCGCCGTCGAGTACCTCCTGCTGACCGCCGAGTTCATCGCCTGGGTGCAGGTCCTCATCTACGTCGGCTCCGTCGTCGTCCTCCTCCTGTTCGGACTGATGCTCACCAGGGCGCCCATCGGCCGCTCCCCGGACGCGGATTCGGGCAACCGTCCGGTCGCGCTCGCGGTGGCCCTCGCCGCTGCCGCCGCCCTGGTCTGGGTCGTCGTGGACGCCTTCCGCACCACGGTGATCGACCTGGACGGCGCCGCCCAGGGCTCCACCGACGTCACCGGATCGATCCTCTTCCGGCACTGGGTGCTTCCCTTCGAGGCCCTCTCGGTCCTCCTCCTCGCCGCCCTCGTCGGCGCGATTGTCCTGTCCCGCAAGAAGGCCGCCCAGGGCCAAGGCGCCCAGGGCCAAGGCGCCCAGGGCCAAGGCGCCCAGGGCCAAGGCGCCCAGGGCCAAGGCGCCCAGGACCAAGTCGCTCAGGACCAGGAGGAGAACAGCTGATGCACCTCCACCTCGCCTATCCCGCCGTCCTCGCCGTCCTCCTCTTCTGCGTCGGCCTCTACGGCGTCCTCGCCCGCCGCAACGCGATCCTGGTCCTGATGTCCGTCGAGCTGATGCTCAACGCCGTCAACCTCAACCTGGTCGCCTTCGACGTCTGGCTCCGCGACTCCCTCCACGCCGGCCAGGCCCTGACCCTCTTCACCATCGCCATCGCCGCCGCCGAGATCGGCATCGGCCTCGCGATCGTCCTGGCGGTCTACCGCAACCGCGGCAGCTCCGCCGTCGACGACCTCCGCGACACCGCCGAGCTCCCCGACGGCCCCGACGGCGGCGACGACGCCGAGGGCGCAGCCGAGGAGCCCGCCCCGAAGTCCCGGCAGGCGCAGACGTCGCAGAAGGCTGAGGCCACCGCGTGACCACGACCACCCTCGCCGTCCTCGTCCCCCTCCTGCCGTTCCTGGGCGCGGCCGCCGGCCTGCTGCTCGGCCGCAGGGTCCCCGGTCTCGTCCGCCCCCTCGCCGTGCTGCCCACGCTGACGGCCCTCGTGCTCGCCGTGCTCGTGGCCGTCCGCCAGGGCGGCGGCACCGGCGGCGGGACGGCCGCGCTGGACGCCGCCACCGAGCTCACCCCGACCGGCTCGGTCCCCATCGAACTCGCCCTGCACGTCGACGGCTTCGCCGCCCTCGTCGCCGTCCTGGTCGGCGTCGTCGCCTCCTGCGTGCAGATCTACTCGACGGGCTACCTGCGCGACGACCCGCGCTACCCCTCGTACGCCGCTCTCGTCTCCCTCTTCACCTCCGCGATGCTGCTCGTCGTCTACTCCGGCGACCTGATGGTGCTCCTGGTCGGCTGGGAGATCATGGGCATCTGCTCGTACTTCCTGGTCGGCCACTACTGGGAGACGCCCGAGGCGCGCGCCGCCTCCCTGAAGGCCTTCCTGGTCACCAAGCTCGGCGACGTCCCCTTCCTGATCGGTCTGTTCGCGCTCGCCGTGGACACCGGCTCCTTCCGCATCACGACGATCCTCGCGACGGTCGCGGACGGCGGCCTCGACCACCCGACCCTGATCGCCCTGCTGCTCCTCGCGGGCGTGGCGGGCAAGTCCGCGCAGTTCCCGCTGCACACCTGGCTGCCCGACGCGATGGCGGGCCCCACGCCCGTCTCCGCGCTGATCCACGCCGCGACGATGGTCGCCGCCGGTGTCTACTTCGTGGCCCGGCTCCTCCCCGTCTTCGCCGCCTCCGCCGCGGCCCTGGTCGTCCTCGCCGTCATGGCCGCCGTCACGATGGCCGGCTCGGCCCTCGCGGCGCTCGCCCAGGACGACATCAAGCGCGTCCTCGCGTACTCGACGATCGGCCAGCTCGGCTACATGACCGGCGCGCTCGCCGTCGGCGACCGCGGCGCCGCCGTCTTCCACCTCCTGTCGCACGGCGCCTTCAAGGCGCTGCTGTTCCTCGCCGCGGGCGTGATCATCCATGCCGCCGGCACCAACTCGCTGGCCGCCATGTCCCGCATGAAGGGCCTGCGCGACCGCATCCCGGACGCGTACTGGACGATGACCGTGGCGCTCCTCGCGCTCGCCGCGATCCCGCCGTTCAGCGGCTTCTTCTCCAAGGAGGCGGTGCTCGGCGCCGCCGAGCACACGGCCACGGGCCACGCCGAGTCCGCGCCCACCGCCGCGGGCTGGATCGTCCTCGTCGCCGGTCTGCTCACCGCCCTTCTCACCGCCGCCTACGCGACGCGCCTGTGGCTGCTCGCCTTCCACGGCAGGGGAGCGCAGGCCCCCGACCACGGGAA
This sequence comes from Streptomyces sp. NPDC052114, assembly GCF_040680155.1. NCBI lineage: Bacteria > Bacillati > Actinomycetota > Actinomycetes > Kitasatosporales > Streptomycetaceae > Streptomyces > Streptomyces sp. NPDC052114. The sequence goes on from NZ_JBFAWC010000010.1 coordinate 227,914, forward strand.
GCAGCCCGTCGCGATGACGGCCGTGCTCTGGGTGCTCGCCGTCCCCTCCCTTGCCTTCGGTCTGTCCGTCGGTGCCCTGCCGGACTGGTTCGACGGCCACTCGCTCACCCCGACGCTCACGACCTCCGTCCTTGGCACGGGCCTCGCGCTTGTCGGCGGCCTCGTCACCTACGGGGCCTGGCGCCACACCACGGCGCTCGCCGCCCGCGTCCCGATGGGCGCCGTCGCCGCCACTGCGGACGGCGACGGCGGCCAGGTCGAGGCGGAGGCCATCGCCACCCATGCCCCCGCGTACGGCGACGTCGCCTCCGCGCCCGACCCGGCCGACCCCGGCCGGCTGCTGCTCGGCCCGCTGCACCGGCACGCCGCCGTCGGCTTCCACCTCGACGCCGTCTACACCGCCCTGTTCGTACGGCCCGTCCAGGCATCCGCGCGCCTCGTCCGCTTCCTCGACCGCGCGGTCGTCGACACGTACGTGCACGGCGCGGGCGCGGCACCCCGCTGGCTCGGCGCGGCGGTCCGCCGCGCCCAGACCGGCAATGTGCAGACCTATCTGAGCGCGCTGCTCGCAGGCACGGTCGTCCTGGCCGTCGCCGCCGTCCTCGTCGCCACCGCCGGAGCGTGAGCAGCCGTGATCGGTATCAGTGAGTCCGTGATGCAGTTCCTTCTCGCGTTGATCGTCGTCGGCCCGCTCATCGGCGCCGTGGCGGCTCTCCTGCCGGCCCCGCCCGGACTGAAGGGGAAGTCCCCCGACCAGGCCGTGCTGCGCCACGGCGTGACCGTGACCGGCGCGATCCTCGTCGCCGCGATCGTCCTCGCGCTCGGCTTCGACCACGACCAGCCGTCGAAGATGCAGGCCACGACCGATATCAGCTGGATCCCCGCACTCGATGTGCGCATCCACCTCGGCATCGACGGCATCTCGCTCCCCCTTCTGGTCCTGACCGCGCTGCTGACCTTCCTCTGCGCGCTCTACAGCTACTTCAAAATGCCGTCGGGCCCGTCCCCCAAGGCATTCGTGGCACTGATCCTCGTGCTCGAGTCAGGCACCCTCGCGACCTTCGCCGTCCTCGATCTGCTGCTGTTCTTCCTGGCGTTCGAGATGGTGCTCATCCCGATGTACTTCCTCATCGCCCGCTGGGGCGGTGAGCAACGGGTCCGGGCCGCTTGGAAGTTCATCCTCTACACGCTGCTCGGCTCCGTCGTCATGCTGCTGGGCCTGCTCCTCATCGGGCTCAAGTCCGGCACATTCGACATGGTGGCACTCGCCACTGACAACGGCCGGGGCCTGACCACATCCGTGCAGGTCATCGCCGTTCTGGCGATCGGGATCGGGCTCGCGGTCAAGACGCCGATGTGGCCGCTGCACAGCTGGCTGCCGGACGCCCACACCGCCGCGCCCACCGTCGGCTCGGTCCTGCTGGCCGGCGTGCTGCTGAAGATGGGTACGTACGGATTCGTCCGGATCATCCTGCCCGTCGCGCCGGACGGCATGCGGGAGTTCGCGCCGTACCTCGCCGCCTTCGCGGTCGTCGGGATCATCTACGGTTCCCTCGCCTGCCTCGCGCTCGCCCGGCAGGGCGCGAAGGGCGACCTCAAGCGCCTCATCGCGTACTCGTCCGTCGGTCACATGGGCTTCGTGCTGCTCGGCATCTCGACGATGAGCCCGACCGGCGTGAACGGCGCGCTGTTCGCCAACATCGCCCACGGCCTCATCACCGGCCTGCTCTTCTTCCTCGTCGGCGCGCTGAAGGACCGCACCGGCACCACCGACCTCGACTCCCTCGCGCAGGAGTCCGGCGCCGCGCTCTACGGCAAGGCACCCCGCCTCGGCGGCCTCCTCGCCTTCGGCGCCGTCGCCTCGCTCGGCCTGCCGGGCCTGGCCGGGTTCTGGGGCGAGATGCTCGCGCTGTTCGGCGCGTTCAGGCCCGCCGACGACCTCAGCCGCCCCGCGTTCCTCACCTTCATGGCGATCGCCGCCTTCGGCACCCTGCTCACCGCCGCGTACATGCTCGTCGTCGTACGCCGTGTCTGCATGGGCCCGATGTCGCAGCCCGCGCCCGACGGCCCCGCGCCCAAGGCCCTCGCCGACGTCCACGGCTACGAGTTCGCCGCCTGGACCCCGCTCGTCGCCCTCACCGTCCTCGCCGGACTCTGGCCCGCGGCTCTCCTCGGCCTGACCGACCCCGCCGTGCAGAAGCTCCTCACTGGAGGCAAGTCGTGACCGTGGCCGCCGAAAGCGCCGCAAGCCTCGTCCAGTCCGTCGACTGGCTCGCGATCGCGCCGCCGACCATCGCGGCGGTCGTCGGCCTCCTCGTCCTCGTCGCCGACCTCTTCGTGGCCGACGGCAAGAAGGCACTGCTCGGCTGGATCTCCGTGGCGGGCCTGGCCGCCGCCGCGCTCGCCCTGCTGCCCCTCCTGGACGACGACCGCTCGACCTTCTGCCTGACCGGCGGCGGCACGCACGCGTGCAGCTACACCGCCGACCGCTTCACCCTCGTCATCCAGTTGCTGGTCCTCGGCGGCGCCCTGCTGGCCGCGCTGCTCTCCATGAGCACCCTCAAGGACTCCGGGGACGAACTGCCCGCGGGGGAGTACTGGTTCCTGCTGCTCTCCTCCGCCGCGGGCGCCGCCCTGCTGCCCGCCTCGCGCGACCTGGCGACGCTCATCGTCGCCCTGGAGGTCGCCTCCCTGCCCGCCTTCGCCCTCGTCGGCCTCAGGCGCGGCGACAAGCGCTCCTCCGAAGCGGCCCTGAAGTTCTTCCTCTCCTCGGTCACCGCGACCGCCGTGAGCCTCATGGGCGTCAGCTTCGTGTACGCGTCCACCGGCACCCTGCACCTCACGGAGATCGCCACCGAGCTCCAGGACGTCGACGGGCAGCTGCACACGCTCGCCCAGACCGGCGTCGCCCTCACCCTCGTCGGCTTCGCCTTCAAGGTGGCGGCCGTGCCCTTCCACTTCTGGGTACCCGACACCTACGTAGGCGCGCCCCTGCCCGTCGCCGCGTACCTCTCCGTCGTCGGAAAGGCCGTCGGCTTCACCGGGCTCATCCTCGTCACCGTCGTCGCCTTCCCCTCGTACGCGGACGTCTGGGGCCCCGCGCTCGCCGTCCTCGCCGCGCTCACCATGACCGCGGGCAACGTGGCGGCGCTGCGCCAGCAGGCCACGCGCGCGTACAGCGCGGTACGCCTCCTGGCCTGGTCCTCGGTCGGGCAGGCGGGCTACCTCCTGGTGCCGATCGCCGCCGCCGGATACGCCGACGACGGCGCCGCCGCCGAGCGGGCCATCGGCTCCACCGTCGCCTACGCCCTGATGTACGCGGCCGTGAACCTCGGCGCCTTCGCCGTGGCCGCCCTCGTCGGCCGCACCCAGCGCCTGAACCGCGTCAGCGACTACCGCGGCCTGTACGCCCGCAGCCCGCTGGCCGCCCTGGTCCTCGCCTTCTTCCTGCTCTGCCTGGCGGGCCTGCCGCCCGGCATCATCGGCCTCTTCGCGAAGGTCACGGTCTTCTCGGCCGCGGTCGACGCGGGCCTGGGCTGGCTCGCCGTCGTGATGGCCGTGAACGTGGTGATCGCGCTGTTCTACTACCTCCAGTGGACCGCGCTCCTGTTCCGCGCCCCCGAGGGCGAGCCGGTCAGGCACCGCGTCCCGGCCCCGCTCACCGCGGCCATCGCGCTGACGGCGATCCTCGGGATCGTTCTCTCCGGAGCGCCCCAGCTGGTCCTGAGGTTCTCGGACACCGGCCTGTTCTGACCCGTCCGCCCACGAGGGCCCGCCCGCCGGCCACGACCGCCGCCGGGCCGTCACCCGCGCGGCCTACACCGCTCCTGCGTGCACAAGGGAACTAGTGCTCCCCGCCTGGCGTTGACCAGTACGGGAGGGTCCACTGAACAGTGGAAGCACCAGTCAGTAGAGGGTTCCCCCACGCACCACCAGGAGGGCGTACCGTGCACCGCCGGCACAACGGATTGAAGACCGCCGTACTCCTCGGGGGACTGTCCGCGCTCATCCTTGTCATCGGCAGTTTCTTCGGGCGTACGGGCTTGATCGTCGCGCTCTTCGTAGCGCTCGGCACGAATGCGTACGCGTACTGGAACAGCGACAAGCTCGCCCTGCGCGCGATGCGCGCCCGCCCGGTGAGCGAGTTCGAGGCCCCCGAGCTGTACCGCATGGTCCGCGAGCTCTCCACCCAGGCCCGCCAGCCCATGCCCCGCCTCTACATCTCGCCCACCGAGGCGCCGAACGCGTTCGCGACGGGCCGCAATCCGCGCAACGCCGCGGTGTGCTGCACCGACGGCATCCTGCGGATCCTCGACGAGCGCGAGCTGCGCGGCGTCATCGGCCATGAGCTCAGCCATGTCTACAACCGCGACATCCTGATCTCCTCGGTCGCGGGCGCCCTGGCCTCCGTGATCATGTTCCTGGTCAACTTCGCGTGGCTGATCCCGGTGGGCCGCTCCAACGACAACGACGGCCCCGGCATCTTCGGGATGCTCCTGATCATGCTGCTCGGTCCGCTGGCGGCCTCCATCATCCAGCTCGCCATCAGCCGCTCCAGGGAGTACGAGGCCGACGCGTCCGGCGCGCAGCTCACCGGCGACCCTCTCGCTCTCGCGAGCGCCCTGCGTAAACTCGACGCGGGGACAAAGCAGTTGCCGCTGCCGCCCGAGCCCCGTCTGGAGACGGCGAGTCACATGATGATCGCGAACCCTTTCCGTCCGGGGCAGGGCATGTCCAAGATGTTCTCCACGCACCCGCCGATGGCGGAGCGCATCGCCCGACTCGAGCAGATGGCAGGTCGCCAGCAGTGAAGACAATCCTCAACGTCATATGGCTCGTCCTCTGCGGTTTCTGGATGTTCCTGGGCTACCTCTTCGCGGGCGTGCTGCTCTGCATCACGATCATCGGCATCCCGTTCGGCCTGGCCAGTTTCCGCATCGGCCGCTATGCCCTGTGGCCCTTCGGCTACACCACGGTGGAGCGCCGCGACGCGGGCGCCCCTTCCTGCGTGGGCAACGTCCTGTGGCTGATACTCGCGGGCTGGTGGCTCGCCCTCGGCCACATCGTCACGGGCGTGCTGCTCTGCGTCACGATCATCGGCATCCCCCTGGGCGTCGCCAACTTCAAGCTGATCCCGGTCTCTTTGCTGCCCCTGGGTCGCGAGATCGTCCGCACCGACCAGCCGTTCGCCGCGCGCTACTAGAGCGGGCGCACTCCGGTGCGACGGCCCAGGTACGCCCTCGCCGCGTACGACCCCGAGGCGGCTCCGTACGACACGATCTGGGCCCTGTGCGCGGACGCGGAGCACCTCTTCGCCGATCAACTGCCGCTCCGGCCGGCCGTCTTCGGAGGGCGGGACGAGGCGCGTGACGGCCCGCTGGAGGAGCTCGCCGAGCCACCCGTACGACTGCTCGGCTGCTCGCCGCGCGGCGCCCTGAAGGACGCGCTGGGCAGCGGCAGGGGAGACCTCGGGCACGGATCCGTGCTGCGCCTGGGCCGCCTCGGCCAGACGCTGCAACACGCCGTGGAGGGCGAGGTCGTCGCCTGGATCCCGTCCGCGCGCGGGCGCGGCCTCGTCGACCTCACCCTGGACCCGTGGACCGTACGGCCCCCGCGCGCCGCCGGTGAGGTCTGGGACACCTGGTGGGGCGGCCGCCCCACCGAGCCGAACCTCTGGGCGCGCCACGGCGCGGAGGGCCGCGCCCACTGGCTGGCCGTCGCGCGGCGGGCACCGGGGCGGCACGGCCCGGTCGCGGGGCCGGGAGCCACGTACCACCTCGACGGCCGCCACATCACCGACGAGCCGGCCTTCTACTGCGCGCTCGGCGAGGCACTCGACGGGCCCGGAGGCTACGCCGGGCGGGACCTGGACACCCTCTCGCGGCGCCTGCGCGGCGGCACGGGCGCGGTGCCGCCCTTCACCCTCGTCTGGCACGACGCACACGTCGCCGGGACCTGTCTGGGCGTCACACCCCGCACGGACGACCGTCCGCCGTGCTTCGAGGAACTCCTCGACCGCCTCGCCCTGTCGGGCGTCGAGGTCGTCCTGGCCTGACGGGCGAGCGGGCGGTGGCGCTGGGAGCGGACCGGAGAGAAGGCCGCCGGGGGCGGGGCAGGGGCGGGGGAGGGGCCGCTCAGGGCGGATTGTCAGTGCCGTGGTCCACGATGAACTCATGACCGAGACCGAGCAGTTGCTGGCCCGCGTCGCCGCCGAGGCGCGCGCCGGCCGCCCCTGGGGCTGGGACTGTCTGCCCGCCCCCGCGGACGCCGACACCCTGGCCCGCGCCGAGGCCACCCTGGGCTTCGCCCTGCCGCCGCTGCTCGCCGCGCTCTACACCCGCATAGGAGACGGCGGATTCGGTCCGGAGTACGGCCTGTTGCCCCTGTTGGAAGGCAAGTCCTCCGGAGGCGAGCCCGCCGTCGTCGAGAAGTACGTCGGGATGCGCGCCTCCGACTGGGGCTGGCCGGAGGGCGTCCTGCCGATATCCCACTGGGGCTGCGCGATGTACGCGTGCGTGGACTGCCGCAGCGACACCGCCGAGGTCCTCCTCTTCGAGCCCAACGGCGGCGACCCGCGCCACGCCTGGTTCGTCGACTCCCCGAGCCTCACGTCCTGGCTCACCTCATGGCTCGACGGCACGGGCTGGTACGAGGAGGACAACGACGGAGCGGACCTGCCGGCCTGGCAGGACGCCCGCACGCGCGCGTGAGCCGGCTCCCCCGAGCGTCCGAGGGGGGCTCAGCCTGCTGTGTCATACGCCGCATCGTGCGGATCACCGCAACCGGACACCTTTACGGAGACGTCCTTCAGGGCAGCAGCGCAGAGAAGCTCACCGCGCCAGAAAGGTCAGGTCACCGTATGGGCATTGTCAGTTGGATCGTTCTGGGGTTGCTGGCCGGAGCCGTCGCCAAACTGCTGCTGCCCGGCCGTGACCCGGGCGGGTTCATCGGCACCACCGTCATCGGCATCGCGGGCGCGTTCATCGGCGGCTGGATCTCCTCCCGCTACCTCGACCGTCCGATCGAGAACCACTTCTACGACGGCGCCACCTGGGCCGCCGCCATCGGCGGCTCACTCGTCCTGCTCGTCGCCTACCGCATCCTCTTCGGCCACTCACGCCGCTGAGGAACCGTTCCCTCGATCTGCGGCCAGCAGCAAGGGCGGGCACCCCACCGGGGTGCCCGCCCTTCGTCGTACTCCCGCAACCGACCGGCCGGCACCGAACCGCCGACCCGCCCGGACCTACCGGTAGTTCACGAACTGCAGCGCGAAGTCGAAGTCCTGCCCCTTGAGCAGCGCCTGCACGGCCTGAAGGTCGTCCCGGCTCTTCGAGCTGACGCGCAGCTCGTCGCCCTGGACCTGCGCCTTGACGCCCTTGGGGCCCTCATCGCGGATGATCTTCGCGACCTTCTTGGCGTTCTCCTGGGAGATGCCCTCCTCGATCGAGGCGAAGATCTTGTACTCCTTGCCGGACAGCTGCGGCTCGCCCGCGTCCAGCGCCTTCAGCGAGATGCCGCGCTTGACCAGCTTGGACTGGAAGACATCGAGGATCGCCTTGACCCGCTCCTCGCCGCTCGCCTCCATCAGGATCTTCTCGCCGGACCACGAGATCGAGGCACCCGTGCCCTTGAAGTCGTAACGCTGCGAGATCTCCTTGGCGGCCTGGTTGAGGGCGTTGTCGACCTCCTGCCGCTCGACCTTCGAGACGATGTCGAAACTGGAGTCGGCCATGTCCTGTGGCTCCTTGTATCGGGGTGTGCGTACTCAGCGGATACACGGCCGACTGACGCCTGCCGCATCCGCAAAGCCTAGCCATCGCCCCCGCGCGGGGTGCCGATCAATCGGGTGGCGAAGCACCCCTGTGCATCAGGTATCGTTTACGTCGTTGCCACGGAGCGCCGCGAAAGCGGAGACCAGGGCAGCAACCCAGGCGGTGTGCCCGAGCGGCCAAAGGGAGCAGACTGTAAATCTGCCGGCTCAGCCTTCCCAGGTTCGAATCCTGGCGCCGCCACACGAAGGAGACCCTCTCCGACTTGCGGAAACGCAAGACGGGGAGGGTCTTTTCGTATGCCTCCGGAGCGCACTGGGCACAAAATGGGCCCATGTCGTCCCGTCGCAGAAACTGTCCGGAGTGCCGCCGCGAGATCGCCGTCGTGGGCGGACGGTTCGCCCGCCACGACCCGCCGGGCCCGCGGGGCGCCGGTGACCTGATCTCCTGTCCTGGCTCTCGCAGGCACGCCCAGCTGGGCGCCGCGCAGCCCGCCCTGGACGGCTATGTGGTCCCGGACTGCCCCGGCCAGCTCCCGCTGTTCTGAGAGGCGCTCAGGAGGGCCCCAGGAGGCCCTCCTGGGGCCGTGATCAGTTCCCCGCCACCGACTTGACCGCCACCGACACCGGCATGGAGCCGCTGATCAGCTCCAGCGTCAGGCCGGCCGTCGCCGACGTCTCCAGGAGCTCCGCGAGCACCGCGGCGACGTCGTCCCGCGGGATCGGCCCGCGCCCGGTCGACGCCTCCAGGCGCACGAGACCGGTGCCCGCGTCGTCCGTCAGCATCCCGGGGCGCAGGATCGTCCAGTCCAGGGCGGCACGCGCGCGTACGTACGCGTCCGCCTCGCCCTTGGCCCGCAGATAGGCGTCGAAGATCTCGTCGCCCTGGTGGGCCGGATCGGCGCCCATCGACGACACGACCACGTAGCGCCGCACTCCGGCGCGCTCGGCCGCGTCCGCGAAGAGCACGGCCGCGCCCCGGTCCACGGTGTTCTTGCGGTCGGCGCCGCTGCCCGGCCCCGCGCCCGCCGCGAAGACCGCCGCGTCGGCGCCGCGCAGGTGTCCGGCGACCTCGTCGACCGACGCCGACTCCAGGTCGCACAGCACCGGTTCGGCGCCGGCCGCGCGCAGATCCGCTTCCTGCCCGGCGCTGCGGATCAGTCCGGCGACCTCGTCGCCGCGCGCGGCGAGCAGGCGCTCCAGCCGCAGCGCGATCTGTCCATGACCTCCAGCGATGACAATGCGCATACTCCCGACCGTACGACAGGGCGGACGCGCGCGCTCCACGCGCGCGTGCAGGCACGGGAGACTGCGGGGCCGACGGGCCTGCCGTACGCGTCTCAGGACGCGCTCTCGTCGCCCTTCGGACGCCCAGGAGCCGCCCCCGTCGACCGCCCCTGGCGCGGCAGGTCCAGCGCCACCGCGGCAGCCGAGTCGCAGTACTCGCGCACCGCGCTGGTCCGCGCCACAACGCGCCCTCGGTGCACGACGATCCGGCTGTACGCGAGCGACAGCGCCCCCGAGAGCCGGTCCCCGCGCACGGCGAGCAGTTCCGCGGGGAAACCCGCCTCCACCCGCACCTCGGGCAACCCCATGGCCGTCCGCGCCGCCCCGCTCACGGCGTCGTACGCCGCCTCGGGCCGCAGTCCGCAGCGCGAGGCCAGCAGGTACGCGGCCTCCAGCGGATCCCCGCGCCCCACCGGGTTCGACACGTCCCGCATGGCCCCGCTGCCCGCGGCGACCCGCACCCCCGCCGCCCGCAGCAGCCGCACGGGAGCCGTGCCGCGCCGCTCCGCGCCGCCGCACCCGCCCTGCGGCAGGCACACCACCGTCACGCCGGCCGCCGCGAGCTGCTCGGCGGTGCGCGAGGCCACGTCCCTGGGCAGCCGCCCAAGACCGGCGCACGGGCCGAAGGTCACGCCCGCCCGCAGCCCGCCTGCCATCGCCGCGAGCCGCCCGAGCCGGGCCGGATCGTCACCGTCCGTGTGCAGATCGACCGGGCAGCCGTGCTCCGCGGCGATGTCGAGCACCGCCTCCGCGTACCCCGTGGGATCGGGGTCGAGATCGGGACAGCCGCCCACTACGGAGGCGCCCATTTTCACCGCGTCCCGCAGCATCGCGAGCCCGTCGGCGCCCGCGACGCCGGTCAGCAGCCGCGGCACGGCGACCGCCGTCAGATCGACCAGACCCCGCAGCGAGCGCCGTGCCTGCAGCACCGCCTCCATCGGGCCGAGCCCCTGGACGTCACCGATCCGCACGTGCGACCGCAGCGCCGTGGCGCCGTGCCCGAGCTGCAGCAGTGCGGCCTCGGTGGCCCTGCGCTGCACGTCGGGGACGTCGTAGGAGACCGGGCCCGCCGTGTCCGCCGAGAGCGCCGTGTCGCCGTGCGCGTGCGGTTCCGCGGCGGCGGGCAGCAGGAGGTAGCCGCCGAGGTCCACACGGGAGCCGTGGGCGCTCAGGCTGCCGGCCGTGCCGACCGCCTCGATGCGCCCGCCGCCGAGCCGGACGTCCACGGTCCTGCCGTCGGTGAGCCGGGCGCCGCAGAGCAGCACGGCCCCGGAGCCCGCGGGGTCGGAACCGGAGGACCCGGAGGAGCCGGAGGAACCGGAAGGGCCGGACGAGCCGGAGGAGTGGGGCTGCTGCGGCTGGCTGTCGGGCATCGCGCTCCTGAGGTTCGGGGGCGGCTGCAAGTCGTTCAAGGGCATCAAGATCACGCAGCGTGCGTCGAGCCTAGGACGGCGAAAGGCCCGCTTCGAGGAGGAGCGGAATAGTCGTACCGGTGTGGTGCGAGCGCACGGATGGGGTGCTCGCGGACTCCTGGGGCGGGCTCCCCGATGCCCCCGGACGGCCCTGGCGAAACGGATTTGGGCGATCGGCGACCGAGCGTGTAATGTCTTCATCGCTCGCCCCAATAGCTCAGTCGGTAGAGCGTCTCCATGGTAAGGAGAAGGTCTGCGGTTCGATTCCGCATTGGGGCTCTGATGTCGCGTGATCCTCGCTCTCGGGCGAGGGGATCCGGCATCGCAGCGGTGTAGCTCAGTCGGTAGAGCAAGCGGCTCATAATCGCTGTGTCACCGGTTCAAGTCCGGTCACCGCTACGGGTAGTAGCCGATTGTGGGGTCGGTCCTTCGATCGGCTACTCTTTTTTGCGTTCATCCGTCCATCCGTCCGTCAAGGAGCACTCACGTGGCTGCCACCGACGTCCGCCCGAAGATCACGCTGGCCTGCGTGGAGTGCAAGGAGCGGAACTACATCACCAAGAAGAACCGGCGTAACAACCCGGACCGTCTTGAGATGAAGAAGCACTGCCCGCGCTGCAACGCGCACACTGCGCACCGCGAAACGCGCTAAACACAGGCTCGAACACGAGGCCGTCCCCGTTTGTGGGGGCGGCCTCGCGTCGTTTACGAAACCAACCGCAGGAGGTGCCGAGTCCATGGCGCTCGACCAGTCCTTCGTGGGGCGGTCCTATCCCCCCACTGATCCTTATGAGGTCGGCCGGGAGAAGATCCGTGAGTTCGCCGAGGCGGTGGAGGACGCCAATCCGGCGTACATCGACACGGAGGCGGCCAAGGCGCTCGGTCACCCGGACGTGATCGCTCCGCCGACTTTTGTGTTTGCGATCACTTTCAAGGCCGCGGGACAGGTCATCGAGGACCCGCAGCTGGGCCTCGACTACAGCCGTGTCGTCCACGGCGACCAGAAGTTCGCCTACACGCGCCCCGTGCGTGCGGGCGACCGGCTCACGGTCACCTCGACCATCGAGTCGATCAAGTCGCTCGCGGGCAATGACGTCCTGGACATCCGCGGTGAGGTCCACGACGAGGCGGGCGAGCACGTCGTGACCGCCTGGACCAAGCTCGTCGCGCGTGCGGCAGAGGAGGCGTGAGGCGATGACGGCGAAGATCTCGTACGACGACGTCGAGGTCGGCACCGAGCTGCCGACCCAGAGTTTCCCGGTGACGCGTGCCACTCTCGTGCGGTACGCGGGCGCTTCCGGGGACTTCAACCCGATCCACTGGAACGAGAAGTTCGCGGTCGAGGTCGGGCTTCCCGACGTCATCGCGCACGGCATGTTCACCATGGCCGAGGCGATCCGCGTCGTGACCGACTGGGTCGGCGATCCCGCCGCGGTCGTCGAGTACGGCGTGCGCTTCACCAAGCCGGTCGTGGTTCCGAACGACGACAAGGGCGCCACCATCGACGTCAGCGCCAAGGTCGCGGTCAAGCTGGACGACAACCGCGTGCGCGTCGACCTCCTCGCCAAGAGCGGGGACCAGAAGGTGCTCGGCATGTCGCGGGCGGTCGTGCAGCTGGCCTGACGGCTGTCACTCCTCTACGTGGACGTAGGTAAGGGGCGTTCTCCACTGGGGGGCGCCCCTTACGCATGGGTGGAAGAGGGGCATCCCCGACGTGACCTTGACTACTTAGTGATTGGACACTAACTTACTCGCATGGTCAGGATGAGCGCAGAGGAGCGGCGCGAGAGCGTCATCCGCGCGGCGATGGTCGAGTTCGCCCGCGCCGGGTACAACGGCACCTCCACGGAGTCGATCGCCAGGCGCGTGGGTGTCTCGCAGCCGTATCTCTTCCGGCTCTTCCCGGGCAAGCAGGCCATCTTCCTGGCCGCGGCCGAGCGCTGCTGCCAGGAGGTCACGGAGGTCTTCAGGGCGGCGGCCGAGGGGTTGGACGCCGAGGAGGCCGTGCACGCCATGGGCCAGGCCTACCAGGCGCTCATCGCCGAGGACCCCGACAAGCTGCTCATGCAGATGCAGATGTACGTCGCCACGGCCGCCGCGGAGGCGACCGGCGACCACGAACTCGGCTCCGCGCTGCGGGCCGCCTGGATGGAGATGTACGACACGGTCCTCCTCGCGCTGGGGGCGGAGGTCGACGAGACGACGCAGTTCCTCGCGTACGGGATGTTGGTCAATGTCCTGGTGTCGATGGGCTTCCAGCGCGACCACCGGGTGTGGACCGGCTTCTACGAGTCGGCGCAGCCCAAGGGGTGAGTGCGTACGGCCCGGGCGGTGAAGCCGTCCGGCAAGTGAAGCGTGTGGCAAGTGAAGTGAGTGCGCGTGTCGCAGGGGCGCGTTTTTGTGCCCATGAAAGTTAGTCATCAATAACTAACCTTGGGGGAAGCGATGTCAGAGAAGACTGCACAACGCGGGGGAGCGGTCTGGGCCCTCGTCATCACCAGCGTCGCCGGGTTCATGGCGGCGCTCGACAACCTCGTCGTCACCACCGCCCTGCCCGCCATCCGCGAGGACCTCGGGGGAGCGCTGCACGACCTGGAGTGGACGGTGAGCGCTTACACCCTCACCTTCGCCGTGCTGCTCATGTTCGGCGCGGCCCTGGGCGACCGCTTCGGCCGCCGCAGGCTCTTCATCATCGGCGTCACGGTCTTCACCGGGGCCTCCGCCGCCGCGGCCCTCGCGCCCGGCATCGACGAGCTGATCGCGGCCCGCGCGGTGCAGGGCGTCGGCGCCGCGATCATGATGCCGCTCACGCTGACCCTGCTGACGGCGGCCGTGCCCGAGGCGAAGCGCGGTATGGCGTACGGCATATGGGGCGCCGTGAACGGCCTCGCGGTCGCCGGTGGCCCCCTGATCGGCGGCAGCCTCACCGAGCACGTCTCCTGGCAGTGGATCTTCTGGCTGAACGTCCCGCTCGGCGCCGCCCTGCTGCCGCTCGCCCGCCTCCGTCTCGCCGAGTCCCGCGGCGCGGGCGCGCGCCTCGACATCGCCGGCACCCTGCTCGCCAGCGGCGGTCTCTTCGGAATCGTCTACGCCCTGGTGCGCGGTCCCCAGGACGGCTGGTCCAGTGTCACCGTGCTCACCAGCATGACCGTGGGCGTCGCGCTGCTGGGCGGCTTCGTCCACCACGGCATCCACAACAAGGCGCCGATGCTGCCGATGCGCCTCTTCCGTAGTCGTGCGTTTTCGGGGATCAACGCCGCGAGCCTGCTGATGTTCCTCGGGATGTTCGGCTCGATCTTCCTGCTCAGCCAGTACATGCAGATCGTGCTCGGCTACTCGCCCACCGAGGCGGGGCTGCGGATGCTGCCGTGGACCGGGATGCCGATGCTCGTCTCGCCGCTCGCGGGCTACCTCTCCGACCGGATCGGCGGCCGCCCGGTCGTCGCCGCCGGACTCTTCCTCCAGGCCCTGGGCCTGGCCTGGTACGCCGCCGTGGTGGCGCCCGACGCCTCGTACGCCGTGCAGCTGCCGGCCCTGATCATCAGCGGCGTCGGGATGTCCCTGTTCTTCGCCCCGGCCTCCAACCTGGTCATGTCCAGCGTCCGGACGCACGAGCAGGGCATCGCGTCCGGCTCCAACAACGCGCTTCGCGAGGTCGGCGGCGCCCTGGGCATCGCCGTGATGTCCTCGATCTTCTCGGCGCAGGGCGGCTACGCGTCCGCGGGCGACTTCGTGAACGGCCTGGAGCCCGCGCTGTGGGTGGGCTCCGCGACGGTGGTCCTCGCGGCCGTGGCGGCGCTGTTCATCCCGTCCGGCCGACCCGCGCCCAAGGCCCCCGAAGAGGGCTCCGTGAAGCCGGAGGGCGAGCTGGTCGCCGCCTGAGCGACCCCTACGAGAACGGCCCCGCCCGAACCGGCGGGGCCGTTCTCGTACTCTTGAGCACGTGCAGGAACTCCACGATGCCCCGCTCGCCCCGCTGACGACCTTCCGTCTCGGCGGCCCCGCGACCCGTCTGATCACCGCGACGACCGACGCCGAGGTGATCGCCGCCGTCCGGGAGGCCGACGACTCCGGGACCCCGCTGCTGCTCATCGGCGGCGGCTCGAACCTGGTCATCGGGGACAAGGGCTTCGACGGCACCGCCCTGCGCATCGCGACCCGGGGCTTCGCACTCGACGGCACCGAGCTGGAGCTGGCGGCCGGTGAGGTCTGGACCGACGCGGTCGCCCGCACCGTCGAGGCCGGCCTCGCGGGCATCGAGTGCCTCGCCGGGATCCCCGGCTCCGCGGGCGCGACGCCGATCCAGAACGTGGGGGCGTACGGCCAGGAGGTCTCGTCGACGATCACCGAGGTGATCGCGTACGACCGGAAGACGCATGAGACGGTCGTGATTCCGAACGCCGAGTGCGCGTTCTCGTACCGCCACAGTCGCTTCAAGGCCGATCCCGACCGCTTCGTGGTCCTGCGGGTCCGCTTCGCGCTCGAGGACGCGCAGGGCATGAGCGCCCCCATCAAGTACCCGGAGACGGCGCGCACGCTCGGCGTCGAGGCCGGCGAGCGGGTGCCCGCCGCGGTGGCGCGGGAGACCGTCCTGAAGCTCCGCGCGGGCAAGGGCATGGTGCTCGACCCCGAGGACCACGACAGCTGGTCGGCCGGGTCCTTCTTCACCAACCCGATCCTCACCGATGCCGAGTTCGCCGCCTTCCACGCGCGCGTGGAGGAGCGCCTCGGGGCGGCCGTCGCCCCGCCGGCCTTCCCGACGGGCGACGGCCACGTGAAGACCTCCGCCGCCTGGCTCATCGACAAGGCGGGCTTCACCAAGGGCTACGGAGAGGGCAGGGCCCGCATCTCCACCAAGCACACGCTCGCCCTCACCAACCGCGGCGGCGCCACCACCGAGGACCTCCTGGCGCTGGCCCGCGAGGTCGTCGCCGGCGTGCGGGACGCCTTCGGGATCACGCTGGTCAACGAACCGGTGACGGTGGGCGTCAGCCTGTAGCCGGCCTGCGGGCCCCTCTCCTGGAAGAGGGGCTCAGTACGCCACTCCCACTCCCTGCTTCACCGTCGCCGGATCGTCGACCGCGGCCAGCATCGCGTGCGCCACGTCCGCGCGCGCGATCGTGCGCCCCGCGCGCGGGAAGCCGCCCACGACCCTGCGGTAGGTGCCGGTCACGGGCTTGTCCAGGAGCCGCGGGGGACGCACGGACGTCCAGTCCGTCGCGCTGTTCGCCAGCTCGGCCTCCATGACGGTCAGATCGGCGTACACATCCTTGAAGATCCTGCCGATCACGACGCGCAGGGCACGGTCGAGGAGCGGCGAGTCCGCCGGTTCCCGGCCCACGGGGCCCGCGCTCACGACCACGAGCCGCCGCACCCCCTCCGCCTCCACCGCGCGGACCACGGAGCGCGTCAGCTCCGTGGCGATCCCCGTGCCCGCGTCGGCGCGCCTGCGGGCGCCGAGCCCGGAGAGCACCGCGTCCCGCCCCGCGACCGCGGGGCGCAGCGCCTCGGGGTCGCGCACGTCCGCCCGGACGACCTCCAGGCCCTCTCCCGTCACCTCCAGCCGCGCGGGATCGCGGACGACGGCCGTGACCTGGTGGCCCGCCGCGAGCGCCTGCCGGACGATCTCCCTGCCGACGCCGCCGGTGGCACCGAACACCGTGAGCTTCATCGCGCACCCTCCTCGGGTGGGTAAGTGTTCACTCACCACTAGGGTGAGTAAGTACTCACCCACTCGTCAAGCCTGGTTGGACGGCCATGCAGCAGAAGCCCACCCGGGCCCGCATCCTCGACGCGGCCCACGAACTCATGTTCACCCTCGGCCTCGCCCGCGCCACCACCAAGGAGATCGCCAAGGCGGCGGGCTGCTCCGAAGCCGCGCTCTACAAGCACTTCGCGAGCAAGGAGGAGCTGTTCGTGAGCGTCCTCCAGGAGCGACTGCCACGCCTCAACCCGCGCCTGCGCCAGCTCATCGAGGAGCCGGGGGAGCGCACCGTGGAGGAGAACCTCACCGAGATCGCCCGGCTGGCCAGCCACTTCTACGCGGAGAGCTTCCCGATCGCCGCGTCCCTGTACGCCGAGACCAAGCTCAAGCGCCGCCACGAGGACTCCATGCGGGAGATGGGCACGGGCCCCCACATGCCCATCGAGGCCCTCGACGCCTATCTGCGCGCCGAACGCGACGCGGGGCGCATCGCCCCCGACGCCGACACCTTCGCGGCCGCCTCGCTCCTCCTGGGCGCCTGCGCGCAGCGTTCCTTCGCCTACGACGCCACGGTCGGCAAGGAGCCCCCGCAGCCCGTCGACGAGTTCGCCGCGGGCCTCGCCCGCACCCTCCTGAAGGGCATCAGCTGACCGGCGACGTCAGTCGGCCAGCCACTCGTCCACTCCGGAGAGCAGCTTCGCCCGTACGTCCTCCGGGGCGGCCGAGCCGCGCACCGACTGCCGCGCCAGCTCGGCCAGTTCGGCGTCGGTGAAGTCGTGGTGCCGGCGCGCGATCTCGTACTGGTCGGCCAGACGCGCCCCGAAGAGCAGCGGGTCGTCGGCGCCGAGCGCCATCGGCACCCCGGCGTCGTAGAGCGTCCGCAGCGGCACGTCCTCGGGCTTCTCGTAGACGCCGAGCGCCACATTGGAGGCCGGGCACACCTCGCAGGTCACGCCCCGGTCGGCGAGCCGCTTCAGGAGCCGCGGGTCCTCGGCGGCCCGCACCCCGTGCCCGATCCGCCCCGCGTGCAGGTCGTCCAGGCAGTCCCGCACCGAGGAGGGCCCGGTCAGCTCGCCGCCGTGCGGGGCCGCGAGCAGGCCGCCGTCGCGCGCGATGGCGAAGGCCCGGTCGAAGTCCCGCGCCATGCCCCGGCGTTCGTCGTTGGACAGCCCGAAGCCGACGATGCCCCGGTCTGCGTAGCGCACGGCGAGGCGTGCCAGCGTGCGGGCGTCCAGCGGGTGCTTCATGCGGTTCGCGGCGACCAGGACGCGCATCCCGAGGCCGGTCTCGCGCGAGGCGCTCTCGACCGCGTCCAGGATGATCTCCAGGGCGGGGATCAGACCGCCCAGACGCGGCGCGTACGAGGTCGGGTCGACCTGGATCTCCAGCCAGCCCGACCCGTCCCGCAGATCCTCCTCGGCGGCCTCGCGCACCAGGCGCCGGATGTCGTCCGGCTCGCGCAGACAGGAACGCGCGGCGTCGTAGAGGCGCTGGAAGCGGAACCACCCGCGCTCGTCCGTGGCGCGCAGCTTCGGTGGCTCGGCGCCGGTCAGCGCCTCCGGGAGCCGCACGCCGTACTTGTCGGCGAGCTCGAGCAGGGTGGAAGGCCGCATCGACCCGGTGAAGTGCAGGTGCAGATGGGCCTTCGGCAGCTCTCTTACGTCTCGTACACGCTCCATTCCAGGATCTTGCCGTACGGGTGCGGCGTCCCGGTAGCGGCTTTCCACCTTCGGGACCTTTCCCGAACGAAGAAACGGGCCGCCTCTCCGGAGGGAGAGACGGCCCGCACGCACGCGTGGAGCGCTGTTTTCCGCCGTGAATCGCCGCGAACCGCCGCGAAACGCCGCGAAGGTCAGTCGCGGGCCTCGGCGAGCAGCTTCTGGATCCGCGAGACGCCCTCGACGAGGTCCTCGTCGCCGAGCGCGTACGACAGACGCAGGTAGCCCGGCGTCCCGAAGGCCTCGCCCGGAACCACCGCGACCTCGGCCTCCTCCAGGATCAGCGCGGCCAGCTCGACGGAGTCCTGCGGGCGCTTGCCGCGGATCTCCTTGCCGATGAGGCCCTTCACCGAGGGGTACGCGTAGAAGGCGCCCTCGGGCTCCGGGCAGAAGACACCCTCGATGTCGTTGAGCATCCGCACGATGGTCTTGCGGCGCCGGTCGAAGGCCTCGCGCATCTTCTCGACGGCGACCAGGTCTCCGGAGACGGCGGCGAGCGCGGCGGCCTGCGCGACGTTCGACACGTTGGACGTGGCGTGCGACTGGAGGTTCGTCGCGGCCTTCACCACGTCCTTCGGGCCGATGATCCACCCGACCCGCCAGCCGGTCATCGCGTACGTCTTGGCGACGCCGTTGACCACGATGCACTTGTCGCGCAGCTCGGGCAGGATCGCGGGGAGCGAGGTGAACTTCGCGTCTCCGTAGACGAGGTGTTCGTAGATCTCGTCGGTCATGACCCACAGGCCGTGCTCGACGGCCCAGCGGCCGATCGCCTCGGCGTCGGCCTCGCTGTAGACGGCACCCGTGGGGTTCGACGGCGACACGAAGAGCACGACCTTCGTGCGCTCCGTGCGCGCGGCCTCCAACTGCTCCACGGACACGCGGTAGCCGGTGGTCTCGTCGGCGACGACCTCGACCGGGACACCGCCGGCGAGACGGATCGACTCCGGGTACGTCGTCCAGTAGGGAGCCGGGACGATGACCTCGTCACCCGGGTCGAGGATCGCGGCGAACGCCTCGTAGATGGCCTGCTTGCCGCCGTTGGTCACCAGGATCTGCGACGCGTCGACCTCGTAGCCCGAGTCGCGCAGCGTCTTCGCGGCGATCGCGGCCTTCAGCTCCGGCAGCCCGCCGGCCGGCGTGTACCGGTGGAACTTCGGGTTCTTGCAGGCCTCGATGGCCGCTTCGACGATGTAGTCCGGCGTGGGGAAGTCGGGCTCACCCGCGCCGAAGCCGATCACCGGGCGCCCGGCGGCCTTGAGGGCCTTGGCCTTGGCGTCGACGGCGAGGGTCGCGGACTCGGAGATCGCGCCGATGCGCGCGGACACCCGGCGCTCGGTCGGAGGAGTAGCAGCGCTCATGGCCCCATCGTTCCAGACCCGAAACGACCCCGGCACGCGGGATTCCAAGACCATCGGAACCCTTTCTGTTCGACGGAGGGCCTCGGACCACGTACACTCACTGCTCGTTGGCCCTCACCGGCCGCTCCTCTCAGCGCACTCCGTGCACATGGGCGGATGCGGTAGGTTGGGGAAAACCAAAGGGTCGTAGCTCAATTGGTAGAGCACTGGTCTCCAAAACCAGCGGTTGGGGGTTCAAGTCCCTCCGGCCCTGCTACACACTCCTTCGCCAGGATGTGTGCGCATGTACGTACTGCAATGCACCGCCGTGCGGCTCAACCGGGCGCGGCACGGCCACGACCCGGAATCAGGTGAGGACGCGTGACGGACGCCGTGGGCTCCATCGACATGCCTGATGCCCAGGACGAGGCGCCGGACTCCAAGAAGAAGGCCCGCAAGGGCGGCAAGCGCGGCAAGAAGGGCCCCTTCGGCCGTCTCGCGCTCTTCTACCGGCAGATCATCGCGGAGCTCCGCAAGGTCGTCTGGCCGACTCGCAGTCAGCTCACCACCTACACCACAGTGGTGATCGTCTTCGTTGTCATCATGATCGGCCTCGTGACCGTGATTGACTATGGCTTCAGCCACGCTGTCAAGTACATCTTCGGCTGAGCCGAGAGCGAAGGGCGCCGTTCCCGGCGCCCCTATTCGCGTGTTCCACCCCATGTATCCAGGAAGAAGCAGCCACCGTGTCTGACCCGAACCTGAACGACGCCATCGAGTCGGCGGAGTCCGTGGAGGACCAGATCGACATCGTCGAGGCGGCGGACGCCGAGGAGCCGGATCAGGCCGAAGCTGCCGACGCCGCCGCCGGCGAGCCCGCCGAAGAGGCCGCCATCCACCTGGAGGGCGACGCCGAGGCGGTCGTCGAGTCCGAGGAGGACGAGGAAGCCGTCGCCGAGGTCACCGACGAGGAGGAGGCCGAGCCGGTCGACCCGATCGTCGCCCTCCGCGAGGAACTCCGCACCCTCCCTGGCGAGTGGTACGTCATCCACACCTACGCCGGTTACGAGAACCGCGTGAAGACCAACCTCGAGCAGCGTGCCGTCTCGCTGAACGTCGAGGACTTCATCTTCCAGGCCGAGGTGCCGCAGGAAGAGGTCGCGCAGATCAAGAACGGCGAGCGCAAGACCATCCGTCAGAACAAGCTCCCCGGCTACGTGCTGGTGCGCATGGACCTGACGAACGAGTCCTGGGGCGTCGTCCGCAACACCCCCGGCGTCACCGGCTTCGTGGGCAACGCCTACGACCCGTACCCGCTGACCCTGGACGAGATCGTCAAGATGCTCGCCCCGGAGGCCGAGGAGAAGGCCGCCCGCGAGGCCGCCGAGGCCGAGGGCAAGCCCGCTCCGCAGCGCAAGGTCGAGGTCCAGGTCCTGGACTTCGAGGTGGGCGACTCGGTCACCGTCACCGACGGCCCGTTCGCGACGCTGCAGGCGACGATCAACGAGATCAACGCCGACTCGAAGAAGGTCAAGGGCCTCGTCGAGATCTTCGGTCGCGAGACCCCGGTCGAGCTCAGCTTCGACCAGATCCAGAAGAACTAGCTTCCGCTGGAACATACGCCTCCGACCAGGTCAGACGGGCTGCCAAAGCCGGTCTGACCTGCTCGGTTTTTAGCTGCGCGACGATACCCGTTATCTTTGTGCGGTATGCCTCCATCCGGATGACCGGATGGTCGGCTGAAAACTCTCACTAGGACCCGGAGAGAGCAATGCCTCCCAAGAAGAAGAAGGTCACGGGGCTGATCAAGCTCCAGATCCAGGCTGGTGCCGCCAACCCGGCCCCGCCGGTCGGTCCCGCGCTGGGCCAGCACGGCGTCAACATCATGGAGTTCTGCAAGGCCTACAACGCCGCGACCGAGTCGCAGCGTGGCTGGGTGATCCCGGTGGAGATCACGGTCTACGAAGACCGCTCCTTCACCTTCGTCACCAAGACGCCGCCGGCCGCCAAGATGATCCTCAAGGCCGCTGGTGTCGAGAAGGGCTCCGGCGAGCCCCACAAGACCAAGGTCGCCAAGGTCACCGAGGCGCAGATCCGCGAGATCGCGCAGACCAAGATGGAAGACCTCAACGCCAACGACCTGGACGCCGCGTCGAAGATCATCGCCGGCACCGCCCGTTCCATGGGCATCACGGTCGAGGGCTGAGCCTCCTCCCCGTCTGACCTTTCTCAGTGGTAGGGCCAAGCGCTGGCCCGCACCACGACTCCATACCTGAACCACACCAGGAGCAGAAGTGAAGCGCAGCAAGACTCTCCGCGCTGCGGACGCCAAGATCGACCGGGAGAAGCTGTACGCCCCGCTCGAGGCCGTCCGTCTCGCCAAGGAGACCTCCGCGACCAAGTTCGACGGCACCGTCGAGGTCGCCATGCGTCTGGGCGTCGACCCGCGCAAGGCCGACCAGATGGTCCGTGGCACCGTGAACCTCCCGCACGGCACCGGCAAGACCGCCCGGGTCCTGGTCTTCGCGACCGGTGACCGTGCTGCGGCCGCGGAAGCCGCTGGGGCCGACATCGTCGGCGCCGACGAGCTCATCGACGAGGTCGCCAAGGGTCGCCTGGACTTCGACGCCGTCGTCGCCACCCCGGACCTCATGGGCAAGGTCGGCCGCCTCGGCCGCGTGCTCGGTCCGCGTGGTCTGATGCCGAACCCGAAGACCGGCACCGTTACCCCCGACGTCGTGAAGGCTGTCAACGACATCAAGGGCGGCAAGATCGAGTTCCGCGTCGACAAGCACTCGAACCTGCACTTCATCATCGGCAAGGTGTCCTTCGACGACACCAAGCTGGTGGAGAACTACGCCGCGGCCCTGGAGGAGATCCTCCGTCTGAAGCCGTCGGCCGCCAAGGGTCGTTACATCAAGAAGGCCGCCATCACCACCACGATGGGCCCCGGCATTCCGCTGGACTCGAACCGCACCCGCAACCTCCTCGTCGAGGAGGACCCGGCCGCCGTCTGAATCTGACGGCAGCCGCGTCGCGTACGCGTTCTGTGGACGGGCCCCGCAACCTTTCGAGGTGCGGGGCCCGTCCTGTTTGTACAGGGGGCTTTGGGGACAGGGCTGTCAGCGGCCTGCGCTAGCGTGCAGGCTCACCACGAATGCCAAGGGGTGGGACTAGATGAACAGCACGACCATGCGCCGCGCCGGTCTCTCGATAGCGGTGGCCGCCGCGCTCACGGGCGTCGCGGCCTGCGGTTCGGGCGGCTCGGGAGGCTCCTCCGACAAGGCGGACGGGGGCAACGACAAGGGCGGCATCAGCGTCAGCCCGATCGCCGCGCTGCGGAGCGTCGAGAAGACGACCGACCAGGCCGACACCGCCCGGGTCGACGGCACGACCACCATGGGCACGCAGTCGACCATGGACATGAAGGGCGTCATGGGCTGGAAGGACGGCATCACGGGCAACGTGACGGTCACCTTCACCGGCGGTACGCAGGCCGAGCAGATGAAGCAGCTCGGCCAGTCGAAGATCGACTACCGCTATCTGAAGAACGGCTTCTACGCCAACATGGGCGACACGTTCGCCGCCCAGGCCGGCGGCGGCAAGCACTGGCTCGCGTACGACTACGACACGCTGGCCGAGATGAGCGGCGCCGCGGGTCAGGCGTTCAAGGACCAGATGCAGAACACCACCCCGAACCAGTCGGTGAAGATGCTGCTGGCCTCCGGTGACGTGAAGCGCGTGGGGCAGGAGGAGGTCCGCGGCACCAAGGCGACCCACTACTCCGGCAAGGTCGACGTCGCGGACTTCACGGCCAAGAGCGCGAACCTCGACGAGGACCAACTCGCCGAGCTGAAGAAGCAGTTCGAGCAGACCGGCATGACCACCGAGTCGATCGACATCTGGGTCGACGACGACGACCTGCTGGTCAAGAAGGTCGAGAAGGCCGACACCAAGAACGGCGCCTTCGAGCAGACGGCCCACTACAGCGACTACGGCACGCGGCTGGACGTCCAGAAGCCCCCGGCCTCGGACACCATGAGTTTCAAGGACCTCATGAACAAGCAGCCCGCCGCCTAGCCCGCGAAGAACCCGCAGGCCGGCTCCCTCACCCCTCAGGTACCCTCGGCACTCAGAAATGTGTCGATCATGTGTTCCTAGGGGTGGGGTCATGACTGTTGATGTAATGCGCGGACGCGCGGGACGCCGGCGCGCGGTGGGTGCCGTGCTCACCACCGCGGTGCTCTGTACCGGTGCGGTCGCCTGCGGTGGCGACGACAAGGCCGACAAGGGGGCGGGGGACTCGGCCAAGACCCAGTCCCGTTCGCAGGTCACCGAGGTCATCACGGCCGCGTACAAGAAGACCTCGGCCGCCAAGTCGGCCAAGGTCGAGATGACGATGTCGATGCCGGCCGCGATGGACGGCGGCGGTGACATGAAGATGTCCGGCGTCATGGGCTGGGACCCGACGGTCATGGACGTGACCATGACGGGCTCGGCGCTCACCGAGGGCGACCCGAACGCCCCGGAGAAGGTCCGCATGCTCTGGCGCGACAACGTGATGTACATGGACATGGGCGCCGCCGCGGCCAAGGACATGGACGGCAAGCGCTGGATGAAGATGGACCTCAACGCCATCGCCGAGCAGGCGGGCGACGAGAAGATGGCGAAGCAGATGACCAGCGGCCTGGACAGCATGAACCAGGACCCGGCGGCGCAGCTCGCGATGCTCCTGGAGTCGCCGAACCTGAAGCACGTCGGCCCCGCGAAGGTCGACGGCGTCCAGACCCAGCGCTACAAGGGCCGTCTCTCCGTCAAGGAGATGATGAACACGAACAAGAACCTCGACGACCTGCTCAGCAAGAGCGAGCGCGAGAAGCTGTTCAAGAACATCGAGAAGAGCGGCATCAAGGGCTACGACACCGAGGTCTGGGTCAACGAGGACGACCTGCCCGTCCGCATGGACGTCGACATCAAGAGCCCCGAGGGCACGATGAAGATGTCGCAGACCTTCTCCGACTACGGCGCCGCCGCGAAGGTGACCGCCCCGCCGGCCGGTCAGACCTTCGACCTGATGGAGATGTTCAAGGAGATCGGCAAGGCCGGTGCGGGTTCCGGCGCCGGTTCGGACAGCGGCTTCTGAGCGGCCTCCTGACCGCCTCCTGAGCGACTTCCCGGCGTCTCTCCGCCGGGGCCTCCGGGCCGCCCTCCCGGCGGCCCTCCGGGCAGCCGTCGACCGCCCTTCCGGCGGCCTCCTGACCGGATTTGCTTGACGCGGACTCGTTCGCGTACTCTTCCACAGAAGCCAAAGACCGCTGGTCGTTGCTGTGCGTTCGAAAGAGCGTACGGTGGCCGAAGGATCCGTTGAATTGCGGACGACCCGCGCAGGTGACTGTGGAAGTGCTCCCGGATTCCGTCCGGTCGAGCTCACGCCCCGTGCGCCTGCGCCGGGGCGTTTCGTTTTCCCAGCCTCCTTTTGAGCGGTCCTCATCACCCGGAAGGAGGCCGACGCTCTATGCCGACGCCCGACAAGGCTGCCGCGGTAGCCGAGCTCACGGACAAGTTCCGCAGCTCGAACGCCGCCGTGCTGACCGAGTACCGGGGTCTCACCGTGGCCCAGCTGAAGCAGCTGCGCCGCTCCCTCGGTGAGAACTCCGAGTACGCCGTGGTGAAGAACACGCTGACCAAGATCGCGGCCAACGAGGCCGGGATCAACACGCTGGACGACCTCTTCACGGGTCCGACGGCGGTCGCCTTCGTCACCGGTGACCCGGTGGAGTCGGCGAAGGGTCTTCGTGACTTCGCCAAGGAGAACCCGAACCTCGTCATCAAGGGCGGTGTCCTTGACGGCAAGGCGCTGTCCGCCGACGAGATCAAGAAGCTTGCGGACCTCGAGTCCCGCGAGGTTCTGCTCAGCAAGCTGGCCGGCGCGTTCAAGGGCAAGCAGTCGCAGGCTGCCTCTGTCTTCCAGGCGCTGCCGTCGAAGTTCGTCCGCACCGCGGAGGCGCTTCGTGCCAAGCAGGCCGAGCAGGGCGGTGCCGAGTAACTCGGCTCGCGCATTGACCACCGCCGCGTAGGCGGAGGTCGTAGCGGGCCGAACGTACGCCCGCCTCACATGTACATCCGGCACCAGCCGAATTAGTGGAAGGACGCCACCATGGCGAAGCTGTCCCAGGACGACCTGCTCGCGCAGTTCGAGGAGATGACCCTCATCGAGCTCTCCGAGTTCGTGAAGGCCTTCGAGGAGAAGTTCGACGTCACCGCCGCCGCTGCCGCGCCGGTCGTCGTCGCCGGTGGTGCCGCTGGCGGCGCCGCCGAGGCCGTCGAGGAGAAGGACGAGTTCGACGTCATCCTCACCGGCGCTGGCGACAAGAAGATCCAGGTCATCAAGGTCGTGCGTGAGCTGACCTCCCTGGGCCTGAAGGAGGCCAAGGACCTCGTCGACGGCACCCCGAAGCCGGTCCTCGAGAAGGTCGCCAAGGACGCCGCGGAGAAGGCCGCCGAGGCCCTCAAGGGCGCCGGCGCCTCCGTCGAGGTCAAGTGACTTCACGAGTCGTCCGACTCTTTTCACCCGTCGTAGCGGAAACGCTGTAACGAACGGGTCGCCTAGGGCGATCACCCATGTGGGTGGTCGCCTTTCGGCGTTCCCGGGGGCTCTCGTGGCGGGTGCCTTGCGCTGTCGGTCGCGGCGAGTATGGTGATCTTCGTTGTGCCTCCGGACGGCCCGTGACGGTGACGATCTCGGGGCCTCGTCGGGGCCCGGTCGGGGCAGGGGGGCCTTGACGAACCGCACGCAGCGCGCAATTCTCAGGACGCGTCGTCACAACGATCCGCATCCGAGGCATGGATCGGCGGCGAAGAGGGCAGTATCGATGTGCATCGAGGGCGTGGCTTGCAGCAGGGGTTGAGAACAACGAGGGTCTCCCAGAACCCGCACTGGACATCAGTGGGCCAACTGGCTACACTGACCCTTTGCGCTGCCTGTTAGCTGCCTCCTGCCCGTCACCAGGGGCATGCCCATGCTTCAGCACTGTGGACCGAAACTTCCCTGACCAGGGATTTCTGTCTCTGTGTCCAGCCTGGGACCGGTACGCGCGTAGTGAGTCCGAGCCCTCGGAAGGACCCCCTCTTGGCCGCCTCGCGCACTGCCTCGACCGCGAATACGAACAACGGCGCAAGCACCGCCCCGCTGCGCATCTCCTTTGCAAAGATCAAGGAGCCCCTCGAGGTTCCGAACCTTCTTGCGCTGCAGACCGAGAGCTTTGACTGGCTGCTCGGCAATGACGCCTGGAAGGCTCGTGTCGAGGCGGCTCTGGACAGCGGACAGAACGTCCCCACCAAGTCCGGTCTGGAAGAGATCTTCGAGGAGATCTCGCCGATCGAGGACTTCTCCGGGTCGATGTCCCTGACGTTCCGCGACCACCGCTTCGAGCCTCCGAAGAACTCGATCGACGAGTGCAAGGAGCGCGACTTCACGTACGCCGCCCCGCTCTTCGTCACCGCCGAGTTCACCAACAACGAGACCGGCGAGATCAAGTCCCAGACGGTCTTCATGGGCGACTTCCCGCTCATGACGAACAAGGGCACCTTCGTCATCAACGGCACCGAGCGTGTCGTCGTGTCGCAGCTCGTCCGTTCGCCCGGTGTCTACTTCGACTCCTCCATCGACAAGACGTCCGACAAGGACATCTTCTCGGCCAAGGTCATCCCGTCCCGCGGTGCCTGGCTGGAGATGGAGATCGACAAGCGCGACATGGTCGGTGTGCGCATCGACCGCAAGCGCAAGCAGTCCGTCACCGTCCTCCTCAAGGCCCTCGGTTGGACGACCGAGCAGATCCTGGAGGAGTTCGGCGAGTACGAGTCCATGCGCGCCACCCTGGAGAAGGACCACACCCAGGGTCAGGACGACGCGCTGCTCGACATCTACCGCAAGCTGCGCCCGGGCGAGCCCCCGACCCGTGAGGCCGCGCAGACGCTGCTCGAGAACCTGTACTTCAACCCGAAGCGCTACGACCTCGCGAAGGTCGGCCGCTACAAGGTCAACAAGAAGCTCGGCGCCGACGAGCCGCTGGACGCGGGTGTCCTCACCACGGACGACATCATCGCGACCATCAAGTACCTGGTGAAGCTGCACGCCGGTGAGACCGAGACGGTCGGCGAGTCCGGCCGCACGATCATGGTCGAGACCGACGACATCGACCACTTCGGCAACCGCCGTATCCGTAACGTCGGTGAGCTGATCCAGAACCAGGTCCGTACGGGTCTCGCCCGTATGGAGCGCGTCGTGCGCGAGCGCATGACCACCCAGGACGTCGAGGCGATCACGCCGCAGACCCTGATCAACATCCGCCCTGTGGTGGCGTCGATCAAGGAGTTCTTCGGTACGTCGCAGCTGTCCCAGTTCATGGACCAGAACAACCCGCTGTCGGGGCTGACGCACAAGCGTCGTCTGAACGCCCTCGGCCCGGGTGGTCTCTCCCGTGAGCGGGCCGGCTTCGAGGTCCGAGACGTGCACCCGTCCCACTACGGCCGCATGTGCCCGATCGAGACGCCCGAAGGCCCGAACATCGGTCTGATCGGTTCGCTCGCCTCGTACGGCCGCATCAACGCGTTCGGCTTCATCGAGACGCCGTACCGCAAGGTCACCGACGGTGTCGTCGGCGACGACGTCGACTACCTGACCGCCGACGAGGAAGACCACTTCGTCATCGCGCAGGCCAACGCGCCGCTGACCGACGAGCTCCGGTTCGCCGAGGCCCGCGTGCTGGTCCGCCGCCGTGGCGGCGAGGTCGACTACGTCCCCGGTGACGACGTCGACTACATGGACGTCTCGCCGCGCCAGATGGTGTCGGTCGCGACCGCCATGATCCCGTTCCTCGAGCACGACGACGCCAACCGTGCCCTCATGGGCGCGAACATGATGCGCCAGTCCGTGCCGCTCATCAAGGCCGAGGCGCCGCTCGTCGGCACCGGCATGGAGTACCGCTGCGCCACCGACGCCGGTGACGTGATCAAGGCCGAGAAGGCGGGTGTGGTCCAGGAGGTCTCCGCGGACTACGTCACCGTCACGAACGACGACGGCACGTACACCACGTACCGCATCGCCAAGTTCTCCCGGTCGAACCAGGGCACCTCCGTCAACCAGAAGGTCGTCGTCGACGAGGGCGCCCGCGTGATCGAGGGCCAGGTCCTGGCCGACGGTCCCGCGACCGAAGAGGGCGAGATGGCCCTCGGCAAGAACCTGCTCGTGGCGTTCATGCCGTGGGAGGGTCACAACTACGAGGACGCGATCATCCTGTCGCAGCGCCTCGTGCAGGACGACGTCCTCTCCTCGATCCACATCGAGGAGCACGAGGTCGACGCCCGTGACACCAAGCTCGGCCCCGAGGAGATCACCCGGGACATCCCGAACGTCTCCGAGGAGGTCCTCGCCGACCTCGACGAGCGCGGCATCATCCGCATCGGCGCCGAGGTCATCGCCGGCGACATCCTCGTCGGCAAGGTCACGCCCAAGGGTGAGACCGAGCTGACCCCGGAGGAGCGTCTGCTCCGCGCGATCTTCGGTGAGAAGGCGCGCGAGGTCCGTGACACCTCCCTGAAGGTGCCGCACGGCGAGACCGGCAAGGTCATCGGCGTCCGCGTCTTCGACCGTGAAGAGGGCGACGAGCTGCCGCCGGGCGTGAACCAGCTGGTTCGTGTCTACGTGGCGCAGAAGCGCAAGATCACGGACGGTGACAAGCTCGCCGGCCGTCACGGCAACAAGGGCGTCATCTCGAAGATCCTTCCGATCGAGGACATGCCGTTCCTCGAGGACGGAACTCCGGTCGACATCATCCTCAACCCGCTGGGTGTGCCGTCCCGAATGAACCCGGGACAGGTCCTGGAGATCCACCTCGGCTGGCTCGCCAGCCGCGGCTGGGACGTCTCCGGCCTCGCGGACGAGTGGGCGCAGCGCCTGCAGGCCATCGGTGCCGACCAGGTCGCCCCGGGCACGAACGTCGCCACCCCCGTCTTCGACGGTGCGCGTGAGGACGAGCTCGCCGGTCTGCTGCAGCACACGATCCCGAACCGCGACGGCGAGCGCATGGTGCTTCCGTCCGGCAAGGCGCAGCTGTTCGACGGCCGCTCCGGCGAGCCGTTCCCGGACCCGATCTCGGTCGGGTACATGTACATCCTGAAGCTGCACCACCTGGTCGACGACAAGCTGCACGCCCGCTCGACCGGTCCGTACTCGATGATCACCCAGCAGCCGCTGGGTGGTAAGGCTCAGTTCGGTGGTCAGCGCTTCGGTGAGATGGAGGTGTGGGCGCTGGAGGCATACGGCGCCGCGTACGCCCTCCAGGAGCTGCTGACGATCAAGTCCGACGACGTGACCGGCCGCGTGAAGGTCTACGAGGCCATCGTCAAGGGCGAGAACATCCCCGAGCCCGGCATTCCCGAGTCCTTCAAGGTGCTCATCAAGGAAATGCAGTCCCTGTGCCTCAACGTGGAGGTGCTGTCCTCGGACGGCATGTCCATCGAGATGCGCGACACCGACGAGGACG
Source organism: Streptomyces sp. NPDC052114 (assembly GCF_040680155.1). NCBI lineage: Bacteria > Bacillati > Actinomycetota > Actinomycetes > Kitasatosporales > Streptomycetaceae > Streptomyces > Streptomyces sp. NPDC052114. Next base: position 257,687 of record NZ_JBFAWC010000010.1, read on the forward strand.
TCTTCCGCGCGGCGGAGGAGCTCGGCATCGACCTGTCCCGGCGCGAGCCGAGCAGCGTCGAAGAGGTCTGACGGGTCTGGCCGGGATCTCCCCGCGAGATCCCGGCCCCGCCCCGGACCCCGTACAGACCATGATTGAGACACGACCCTGAGAGGGATTGACGCATAGTGCTCGACGTCAACTTCTTCGACGAGCTCCGGATCGGCCTGGCCACCGCGGACGACATCCGTCAGTGGAGCCACGGCGAGGTCAAGAAGCCCGAGACCATCAACTACCGCACCCTCAAGCCCGAGAAGGACGGACTCTTCTGCGAGAAGATCTTCGGTCCGACCCGGGACTGGGAGTGCTACTGCGGCAAGTACAAGCGCGTCCGCTTCAAGGGCATCATCTGTGAGCGCTGTGGCGTCGAGGTCACGCGCGCCAAGGTGCGCCGTGAGCGGATGGGCCACATCGAGCTGGCCGCTCCCGTCACGCACATCTGGTACTTCAAGGGCGTCCCGTCGCGCCTGGGCTACCTCCTCGACCTGGCGCCGAAGGACCTCGAGAAGGTCATCTACTTCGCCGCGTACATGATCACGTTCGTGGACGAGGAGCGCCGTACGCGCGACCTGCCGTCCCTGGAGGCGCACGTCTCCGTCGAGCGTCAGCAGATCGAGAACCGCCGCGACTCGGACCTCGAGGCCCGCGCCAAGAAGCTCGAGACCGACCTGGCCGAGCTCGAGGCCGAGGGTGCCAAGGCCGACGTGCGCCGCAAGGTGCGCGAGGGCGCCGAGCGCGAGATGAAGCAGCTGCGCGACCGCGCCCAGCGCGAGATCGACCGTCTCGACGAGGTGTGGAACCGCTTCAAGAACCTCAAGGTCCAGGACCTCGAGGGCGACGAGCTGCTCTACCGCGAGCTGCGTGACCGCTTCGGCACGTACTTCGACGGCTCCATGGGTGCCGCTGCCCTGCAGAAGCGCCTGGAGACCTTCGACCTCGACGAGGAGGCCGAGCGCCTCCGCGAGATCATCCGTACCGGCAAGGGCCAGAAGAAGACCCGTGCGCTCAAGCGCCTCAAGGTCGTCTCCGCGTTCCTGCAGACCAGCAACAGCCCCAAGGGCATGGTGCTCGACTGCGTGCCGGTCATCCCGCCGGACCTGCGTCCGATGGTGCAGCTGGACGGTGGCCGCTTCGCGACCTCCGACCTGAACGACCTGTACCGCCGCGTGATCAACCGCAACAACCGCCTGAAGCGCCTTCTCGACCTCGGTGCCCCCGAGATCATCGTGAACAACGAGAAGCGCATGCTCCAGGAGGCGGTCGACGCCCTCTTCGACAACGGCCGTCGTGGCCGCCCGGTGACGGGCCCCGGCAACCGTCCGCTGAAGTCCCTCAGCGACATGCTGAAGGGTAAGCAGGGTCGATTCCGTCAGAACCTGCTCGGTAAGCGTGTGGACTACTCCGCGCGTTCCGTGATCGTCGTCGGTCCGCAGCTGAAGCTGCACCAGTGTGGTCTGCCCAAGGCCATGGCGCTGGAGCTCTTCAAGCCGTTCGTGATGAAGCGCCTGGTCGACCTGAACCACGCGCAGAACATCAAGAGCGCCAAGCGGATGGTCGAGCGCGGCCGCACGGTCGTGTACGACGTCCTCGAAGAGGTCATCGCCGAGCACCCGGTTCTGCTGAACCGTGCGCCCACGCTGCACCGCCTCGGCATCCAGGCCTTCGAGCCGCAGCTGGTCGAGGGCAAGGCCATCCAGATCCACCCGCTCGTCTGCACCGCGTTCAACGCGGACTTCGACGGTGACCAGATGGCCGTCCACCTGCCGCTCTCCGCGGAGGCGCAGGCCGAGGCCCGCATCCTGATGCTGTCCTCGAACAACATCCTCAAGCCCGCCGACGGCCGTCCGGTGACGATGCCGACCCAGGACATGGTCCTCGGTCTGTTCTTCCTCACCACCGACGGTGAGCTCCGTGACACCAAGGGCGAGGGCCGCGCGTTCGGTTCCGTCGCCGAGGCGATCATGGCGTTCGACGCCGGCGAGCTGGCGCTCCAGTCGACCGTCGACATCCGCTTCCCGGTGGGCACCATCCCGCCGCGCGGCTGGACCCCGCCGGTCGCCGAGGAGGGCGAGCAGGAGTACCAGCAGGGCGACAGCTTCCGGCTGCGTACGTCCCTGGGCCGCGCGCTCTTCAACGAGCTGCTGCCCGAGGACTACCCGTTCGTCGACTACTCGGTCGGCAAGAAGCAGCTCTCCGAGATCGTCAACGACCTCGCCGAGCGCTACCCCAAGGTCATCGTGGCGGCGACGCTCGACAACCTGAAGGCGGCGGGCTTCTACTGGGCGACCCGTTCCGGCGTCACCGTGGCCATCTCCGACGTCGTGGTCCCCGAGGCCAAGAAGGAGATCGTCGCGGGCTACGAGGCCCAGGACGAGAAGGTCCAGAAGCAGTACGAGCGCGGTCTGATCACCAAGGACGAGCGCACGCAGGAGCTCATCGCGATCTGGACCAAGGCGACCAACGAGGTCGCCGAGGCGATGAACGCGAACTTCCCCAAGACGAACCCCATCTTCATGATGGTTGACTCGGGTGCCCGAGGAAACATGATGCAGATGCGTCAGATCGCCGGTATGCGTGGTCTGGTGTCGAACGCGAAGAACGAGACCATCCCGCGTCCGATCAAGGCCTCGTTCCGCGAGGGCCTCTCCGTGCTCGAGTACTTCATCTCGACGCACGGTGCCCGTAAGGGTCTTGCGGACACCGCCCTTCGTACCGCCGACTCCGGTTACCTCACCCGTCGTCTGGTCGACGTCTCCCAGGACGTCATCATTCGCGAGGAGGACTGTGGCACCGAGCGCGGTCTGAAGCTGAAGATCGCGGTCCGTGGCGAGGACGGCGTGCTCCGCAAGACGGAGGACGTCGAGACGTCCGTGTACGCCCGCATGCTGGCCGAGGACGTCGTCATCGACGGCAAGGTCATCGCGCCGGCCAACGTCGACCTCGGTGACGTGCTCATCGACGCCCTGGTCGCCAACGGCGTCGAGGAGGTCAAGACCCGCTCGGTCCTGACCTGTGAGTCCGCGGTCGGCACCTGTGCCTTCTGCTACGGCCGTTCGCTCGCCACCGGCAAGCTGGTCGACATCGGTGAGGCGGTCGGCATCATCGCCGCCCAGTCCATCGGTGAGCCCGGTACCCAGCTGACGATGCGTACCTTCCACACCGGTGGTGTGGCCGGTGACGACATCACCCAGGGTCTGCCTCGTGTCGTCGAGCTCTTCGAGGCTCGTACGCCGAAGGGTGTCGCCCCGATCTCCGAGGCCGCGGGCCGTGTCCGCATCGAGGAGACCGAGAAGACCAAGAAGATCGTCGTCACCCCGGACGACGGCAGCGACGAGACGGCGTTCCCGATCTCGAAGCGTGCCAAGGTCCTGGTGCGCGAGGGTGACCACGTCGAGGTGGGCCAGAAGCTCACCTTCGGTGCCACCAACCCGCACGACGTGCTGCGGATCCTCGGTCAGCGCGCGGTCCAGGTCCACCTGGTCGGCGAGGTCCAGAAGGTCTACAACTCGCAGGGTGTGTCGATCCACGACAAGCACATCGAGATCATCATCCGGCAGATGCTGCGCCGCGTGACGATCATCGAGTCCGGCGACGCGGAGCTGCTGCCGGGCGAGCTCGTCGAGCGCTCGAAGTTCGAGACCGAGAACCGTCGGGTCGTGACGGAAGGCGGCCACCCGGCCTCCGGCCGTCCGCAGCTGATGGGTATCACCAAGGCCTCGCTGGCGACGGAGTCCTGGCTGTCGGCCGCCTCCTTCCAGGAGACGACCCGAGTTCTGACGGACGCGGCGATCAACGCCAAGTCCGACAGCCTCATCGGCCTCAAGGAGAACGTCATCATCGGTAAGCTCATCCCGGCCGGTACGGGTCTGTCCCGCTACCGCAACATCCGGGTCGAGCCGACCGAGGAGGCCAAGGCCGCGATGTACTCGGCCGTCGGCTACGACGACATCGACTACTCCCCGTTCGGCACGGGCTCCGGCCAGGCCGTTCCGCTGGAGGACTACGACTACGGGCCTTACAACCAGTAAGGCTTAGAGGTTCTGTTGAAGGGCGCTTATCCCGTGGGTGGGGTGGGCGCCCTTCGGCGTTGTGGTGGCTAGGATGCGTGGCGGCGTCGCGCTGGACCAAGTCCCGCGCACCACAGGGGAGTTGGGGGTAGGGGTGTGGAGACGGCTCGGCTGTCCTTCGGTCTGGCGGCCGCGGTTCTGATCCCGTTGGGCCTCGCGTGGCAGGGCCCGCGCCCCTGGGGGACGGTCCTCTTCACGTCGGTCTACGGGCTCTACGCGGCAGCGCCGTACGTCGGCGAGGACAGGGCGTGGCTGGCGCTGGCGGTGGCCGTCCTGCTGTCTCTGGGAGGCGTGCTGTGGAAGCACCCCGCGGGCCTGCCGGAGCCTGGCGTCACCGTGACGATGCCTCTGATGGTGGGGCGGCTGGCCCGTACGCGGCGGGCGAGCGTCGCGGCCCTCGTGGTGGCCGCGGCCCTCGCGGCGTGGTCCGCCGGTGCGACGGTGGCACCCCTCTCCAAGGACCTGTTCCTCAGTGACAAGGTGACCGTCTTCCTTTCGGCCGCACTCATTTCCGTATTCGGGGGAGGGGCCCTGGCCAAGGCGGCTACCGGGCCCGTGCGCGGGGAGATCCTGGCGCTGCCGGACAGTCCGGAGCGCAGGGCGGCCGTGGAATTCATGAGCGCGGGCCGGGCGATCGGACTGTTGGAACGAGGACTTCTCTTCGCGTTCCTCGCCGCGGGCCGGCCGGAGGCCGCGGCCCTGGTGCTTGCGGCGAAGTCGTTGGCCCGTGTCCCTACGAACGATCACGGCAAACACGCGTCCGAGTACTTCCTCATCGGTACGCTGGCCAGTGTCATCGCCTCGCTGGCGATGAGCATGGCTGCTCGCTCAGCGGTCGGGCTGCCCGTCCTTTAGGAGACGCCGCCGTGGAGCTGAGAAGGCACCCTCTGGTCCGGAAGCTGCTGTCCCTGGACCTGCCGACCGCGGACTACGTCGTGGCGGGCAGTGGCGCGCTGCTGGCACACGGCATCAGGGACCGGATCGGCGATCTGGACGTCGTCGCGCGGGGTGCCGCATGGAAGATCGCCGCCGGGCTGGCCGAGCCGGTCACGGCGCCCTCCGGGCACGGCCGCATGGTGCTGCTCTGCGACGGGGACATCGAGGTCTTCGACCAGTGGCTGCCGGGCACGCCGGGGCCGGACGAGTTGATCGCGGGCGCGGAGTGGGTCTCCGGCATCCCGTTCTGCCCGCTGTCGCAGATCCTCGTCTGGAAAGAGCGCTCGCTCCGGCCGAAGGACCAGGCGGACGTCGAATTGATCAAGGACTTTCTGCGGCGGTGCTGATCGGCGCAGATGTCCGGCGTGTCGCGCCCCACCGCATTTGTTTTGACCGAACTCGATGAGGTAGGTACGCTCAGACCTTGTGCCTGGGGTGTGCCTGGGCTCGCGCGCGTGTCCTCAACCGCAGCGGGAGTCCGAGAACGGCCGCCGTAATCTGCGCTTCTTTCCGTCTTGCGGCGGGAGTCTGCAGCATTCGACACACCCGACCGCGTGGGTCGGCAACGTTCCAGGTTAGCTTTACTATTCGGCACACAGAAACCGGAGAAGTAGTGCCTACGATCCAGCAGCTGGTCCGCAAGGGCCGGCAGGACAAGGTCGAGAAGAACAAGACGCCCGCACTCGAGGGTTCGCCCCAGCGCCGTGGCGTCTGCACGCGTGTGTTCACGACCACCCCGAAGAAGCCGAACTCGGCCCTCCGTAAGGTCGCGCGTGTGCGTCTGACCTCCGGGATCGAGGTCACGGCCTACATTCCGGGTGAGGGACACAACCTGCAGGAGCACTCCATCGTGCTCGTGCGTGGTGGCCGTGTGAAGGACCTGCCTGGTGTTCGCTACAAGATCATCCGCGGTTCGCTCGACACCCAGGGTGTCAAGAACCGCAAGCAGGCCCGCAGCCGCTACGGCGCCAAGAAGGAGAAGTAAGAATGCCTCGTAAGGGCCCCGCCCCGAAGCGCCCGGTCATCATCGACCCGGTCTACGGTTCTCCTCTGGTGACCTCCCTCATCAACAAGGTGCTGCTGAACGGCAAGCGCTCCACCGCCGAGCGCATCGTGTACGGCGCCATGGAGGGCCTGCGCGAGAAGACCGGCAACGACCCGGTCATCACGCTGAAGCGCGCGCTGGAGAACATCAAGCCGACCCTCGAGGTCAAGTCCCGCCGCGTCGGTGGTGCGACCTACCAGGTTCCGATCGAGGTCAAGCCCGGTCGTGCCAACACGCTGGCCCTGCGCTGGCTGGTCGGTTACTCCCGCGCCCGTCGCGAGAAGACCATGACCGAGCGTCTGCTCAACGAGCTCCTCGACGCCTCCAACGGCCTGGGTGCCGCTGTGAAGAAGCGCGAGGACACGCACAAGATGGCCGAGTCCAACAAGGCCTTCGCGCACTACCGCTGGTAGTCGCTACCCACATCGAGACCGAGAGAAGACTGAGCCAACATGGCTACCACTTCACTTGACCTGGCCAAGGTGCGCAACATCGGCATCATGGCCCACATCGACGCGGGCAAGACGACGACCACCGAGCGGATCCTGTTCTACACCGGTGTCTCGTACAAGATCGGTGAGGTCCACGACGGCGCTGCCACGATGGACTGGATGGAGCAGGAGCAGGAGCGTGGCATCACGATCACCTCTGCTGCCACCACCTGTCACTGGCCGCTGAACGATGTCGACCACACGATCAACATCATTGACACCCCCGGGCACGTCGACTTCACGGTCGAGGTGGAGCGTTCGCTCCGCGTGCTCGACGGTGCTGTCACGGTGTTCGACGGCGTCGCCGGCGTTGAGCCCCAGTCCGAGACCGTGTGGCGTCAGGCGGACCGTTACGGCGTTCCGCGCATCTGCTTCGTCAACAAGCTCGACCGCACGGGTGCCGAGTTCCACCGCTGCGTCGACATGATCGTCGACCGCCTCGGTGCGACCCCGATCGTCATGCAGCTGCCCATCGGCGCGGAGGCTGACTTCAAGGGCGTCGTCGACCTCGTCACGATGAAGGCCTTCGTCTGGTCCGCAGAGACCAAGATGGGCGAGGCCTACGACATCGTCGACATCCCGGACACGCACACCGAGGCTGCCGACGAGTACCGCGGCAAGCTCCTCGAGGCCGTGGCCGAGAACGACGAGCAGATGATGGAGCTGTACCTCGAGGGCCAGGAGCCCACCGAGGAGCAGCTGTACGCGGCGATCCGTCGCATCACCATCGCCTCGGGCAAGGGCGGCGACACCACCGTCACCCCCGTCTTCTGCGGCACCGCGTTCAAGAACAAGGGCGTCCAGCCCCTGCTCGACGCCGTCGTGCGCTACCTCCCCTCCCCCCTGGACGTCGAGGCCATCGAGGGCCACGGCGTGAAGGACCCGGAGGAGGTCGTCAAGCGCAAGCCGTCCGACGACGAGCCGCTGTCGGCCCTCGCGTTCAAGATCGCGAGCGACCCGCACCTCGGCAAGCTCACCTTCGTCCGGATCTACTCCGGTCGCCTGGACTCCGGCACCGCGGTGCTGAACTCCGTCAAGGGCAAGAAGGAGCGCATCGGCAAGATCTACCGCATGCACGCGAACAAGCGTGAGGAGATCGAGTCGGTGGGCGCCGGTGACATCGTCGCCGTCATGGGTCTGAAGCAGACCACCACGGGTGAGACGCTCTGTGACGACAAGCAGCCGGTGATCCTGGAGTCCATGGACTTCCCGGCGCCGGTCATCCAGGTCGCCATCGAGCCGAAGTCCAAGGGCGACCAGGAGAAGCTGGGTGTCGCCATCCAGCGTCTCTCGGAGGAGGACCCCTCCTTCCAGGTCCACTCGGACGAGGAGACCGGCCAGACCATCATCGGTGGTATGGGCGAGCTTCACCTCGAGGTGCTCGTCGACCGCATGAAGCGCGAGTTCCGCGTCGAGGCGAACGTCGGCAAGCCGCAGGTCGCGTACCGCGAGACGATCCGTCGGGCCGTCGAGCGCGTGGACTACACCCACAAGAAGCAGACCGGTGGTACTGGTCAGTTCGCCAAGGTGCAGATCGCGATCGAGCCGATCACGGACGGCGACGCGTCGTACGAGTTCGTGAACAAGGTCACCGGTGGCCGCATCCCGCGGGAGTACATCCCGTCGGTGGACGCGGGTGCGCAGGAGGCCATGCAGTTCGGCATCCTGGCGGGCTACGAGATGACGGGCGTCCGCGTCACGCTTCTCGACGGTGCCTACCACGAGGTCGACTCCTCCGAGCTCGCCTTCAAGATCGCCGGTTCGCAGGCCTTCAAGGAGGCCGCGCGGCAGGCCAAGCCCGTGCTGCTCGAGCCGATGATGGCCGTCGAGGTCACCACGCCCGAGGACTACATGGGCGACGTCATCGGCGACATCAACTCCCGCCGTGGCCAGATCCAGGCCATGGAGGAGCGCAGTGGCGCCCGCGTCGTGAAGGGCCTCGTGCCCCTCTCGGAGATGTTCGGCTACGTCGGAGACCTCCGCAGCAAGACGTCGGGTCGCGCAAGCTACTCGATGCAGTTCGACTCCTACGCCGAGGTTCCGCGGAACGTCGCCGAGGAGATCATCGCGAAGGCCAAGGGCGAGTAACTCACCCGAGTTCACGCTTTAGGCTTGACACCATCCGTCGGGGTTCGACCCCAAGAGGCGAGAACCCCGGCGGCTGGCTTCCCAGCAAAGATCACCTGGCGCCGATGAAGCAAGGCGTACAGAACCACTCCACAGGAGGACCCAGTGGCGAAGGCGAAGTTCGAGCGGACTAAGCCGCACGTCAACATCGGCACCATCGGTCACATTGACCACGGTAAGACGACCCTCACGGCCGCCATTACCAAGGTGCTGCACGACGCGTACCCCGACCTGAACGAGGCCTCGGCCTTCGACCAGATCGACAAGGCTCCCGAGGAGCGCCAGCGCGGTATCACGATCTCGATCGCGCACGTCGAGTACCAGACCGAGGGCCGTCACTACGCGCACGTCGACTGCCCCGGTCACGCGGACTACATCAAGAACATGATCACGGGTGCCGCGCAGATGGACGGCGCCATCCTCGTGGTCGCCGCCACCGACGGCCCGATGCCGCAGACCAAGGAGCACGTGCTCCTGGCCCGCCAGGTCGGCGTTCCGTACATCGTCGTCGCCCTGAACAAGGCCGACATGGTGGACGACGAGGAGATCCTGGAGCTCGTCGAGCTCGAGGTCCGCGAGCTCCTCTCCGAGTACGAGTTCCCGGGCGACGACGTTCCGGTCGTCAAGGTCTCCGCTCTGAAGGCCCTCGAGGGCGACAAGGAGTGGGGCAACTCGGTCCTCGAGCTCATGAAGGCCGTGGACGAGTCCATCCCGGAGCCCGAGCGCGACGTCGACAAGCCGTTCCTGATGCCGATCGAGGACGTCTTCACGATCACCGGTCGTGGCACCGTCGTCACCGGTCGTATCGAGCGCGGTATCCTCAAGGTCAACGAGACCGTCGACATCATCGGCATCAAGACCGAGAAGACCACCACCACGGTCACCGGCATCGAGATGTTCCGCAAGCTGCTCGACGAGGGCCAGGCCGGTGAGAACGTCGGTCTGCTCCTCCGTGGCATCAAGCGCGAGGACGTCGAGCGCGGCCAGGTCATCATCAAGCCCGGTTCGGTCACGCCGCACACCGAGTTCGAGGCCCAGGCCTACATCCTGTCGAAGGACGAGGGTGGCCGTCACACCCCGTTCTTCAACAACTACCGCCCGCAGTTCTACTTCCGCACCACGGACGTGACCGGCGTCGTGACCCTCCCCGAGGGCACCGAGATGGTCATGCCGGGCGACAACACCGAGATGACCGTCGAGCTCATCCAGCCCGTCGCCATGGAAGAGGGCCTGAAGTTCGCCATCCGTGAGGGTGGCCGGACCGTCGGCGCCGGCCAGGTCACCAAGATCAACAAGTAAGTTCGCTTGCTTGCGGATCGGGGAGACCCGGTCGCTCTGAACTGAGCGCAGCGAAGAGCCCCGTTCACCTCTGGGTGAGCGGGGCTCTTTGCGTACGCGATCCCGGCCGTGGCAGCTTGACAGTTCGCCCCGATTGGCCTTCGGCATCCCACGTATGGCACACTGTTCAGGTTGCTCGGTTGAGTGCCGATGCTGTGCGCCTCCCGCCGGGAGGACCGGAAGCGAGTCCCACAGTACTCGTCGCCCCATCTGCCGTAAGGCAGCGCTGTGGCGGACGTACGGGAATCTTTCGGGAAGTGCAGTGCGGTGGTTCAACCAGGCGCCCGGTGGGTTTCTTCCCCCGGACCCGCGGTCATCGAGGGCCGCAGCCCCTAGCAGGGAAATCCTTCGGGAGATCTGTGTGAGCGGGACTGCGACACGCCCGACCGCGTGGGTCGGAGGAAGTAGAAAAAAGGGCCTTCCGGGAGCCAGAGCGTTTCGAGACGAAGGACTACTAAGTAGCCATGGCGGGACAGAAGATCCGCATCCGGCTCAAGGCCTACGACCACGAGGTCATCGACTCCTCGGCGAAGAAGATCGTCGAGACGGTGACCCGTACTGGTGCGTCGGTCGCGGGCCCGGTGCCGCTGCCCACTGAGAAGAACGTGTACTGCGTCATCAAGTCGCCGCACAAGTACAAGGACTCGCGCGAGCACTTCGAGATGCGCACGCACAAGCGCCTGATCGACATCCTCGACCCGACGCCCAAGACCGTTGACTCGCTGATGCGCCTGGACCTTCCGGCCGGCGTTGACATCGAGATCAAGCTCTGAAGGGCGCGAGAGAGATGACCAAGCAGATCAAGGGCATCCTGGGCGAGAAGCTCGGCATGACCCAGGTCTGGGACGAGAACAACCGTGTCGTCCCGGTGACCGTGGTCAAGGCCGGACCCTGCGTCGTTACCCAGGTCCGTACGAATGACAGCGACGGCTACGAGTCGGTCCAGATCGCCTTCGGCGAGATCGACCCGCGCAAGGTGAACAAGCCCCTCAAGGGCCACTTCGCCAAGGCCGACGTGACCCCCCGTCGCCACCTCGTCGAGATCCGTACCGCTGACGCCAGCGAGTACACCCTCGGCCAGGAGCTGACTGCCGAGACGTTCGAGGCCGGTATCAAGGTCGACGTCACCGGCAAGAGCAAGGGCAAGGGCTTCGCCGGTGTGATGAAGCGTCACAACTTCCACGGCGGCAAGGCGTCCCACGGTGCCCACCGCGTGCACCGCAAGCCCGGTTCCATCGGTGGCTGTGCCACCCCCGGCCGTGTCTTCAAGGGCATGCGCATGGCGGGCCGCATGGGCAACGAGCGGGTCACCACCCAGAACCTGACCGTCCACGCCGTTGACGCGGAGAAGGGTCTGCTGCTCATCAAGGGCGCAGTTCCTGGTCCGAACGGCGGCCTCGTCCTGGTCCGTACCGCGGCCAAGGGGGCCTGAGGTAACCCATGAGCACCATTGACATCCTTTCGCCTGCCGGCGAGAAGGCCGGGACCGTCGAGCTCCCCGCGGAGATCTTCGACGTCGAGAAGATCAGCATCCCGCTGATCCACCAGGTCGTCGTCGCGCAGCTGGCGGCTGCCCGTCAGGGCACGCACAAGACCAAGACCCGCGGTGAAGTCCGTGGTGGTGGCAAGAAGCCTTACCGCCAGAAGGGCACCGGCCGCGCGCGCCAGGGTTCGACCCGTGCGCCGCAGTTCGCCGGCGGTGGCGTCGTCCACGGCCCCGTGCCGCGTGACTACTCGCAGCGGACCCCGAAGAAGATGAAGGCCGCCGCTCTGCGTCACGCCCTCACCGACCGGGCCCGCAACTCCCGCATCCACGTCGTCTCCGGCGTGGTCGAGGGCGAGATCTCGACGAAGGCCGCGAAGAGCCTGCTCGGCAAGGTCAGCGAGCGCAAGAACGTGCTCCTGGTCATCGAGCGCTCGGACGAGGCCTCGCTGCTCTCCGCCCGCAACCTGCCCCAGGTCCACATCCTGGAGCCGGGCCAGCTGAACACGTACGACGTGCTCGTCTCGGACGACGTGGTCTTCACCAAGGCCGCGTTCGAGTCCTTCGTGTCCGGCCCGAAGGCCACTGACACCGAAGGGAGCGAAGCCTGATGGCCATCCGTCACCAGAGCATCGCGTCCAAGGCTGCGAAGGCCGCCAAGGCCGCGCGCGTCGCCAAGGCGAAGCGCATCGCGACCGAGGGCAAGATCGCCGTTGAGCCCACCCCGCTGAGCAAGTCCTTCTCGGACCCGCGCGACGTCCTCGTCAAGCCGGTCGTCTCCGAGAAGTCGTACGCGCTGCTCGACGAGGGCAAGTACACGTTCATCGTGGCTCCGGGCGCCAACAAGACCCAGATCAAGCAGGCCGTCGAGGCGGTCTTCTCGGTCAAGGTCACCGGCGTCAACACGATCAACCGTCAGGGCAAGCGGAAGCGTACGCGCACCGGGTTCGGCAAGCGTGCCGACACCAAGCGCGCCATCGTGACCCTTGCTGAGGGCGACCGTATCGACATCTTCGGCCAGGCCTCCTAACGGAGTGCCCTGGTCCGAATATCGGACGAGGACTGAGAAATGGGAATCCGCAAGTACAAGCCGACTACGCCGGGCCGTCGTGGCTCCAGCGTCGCCGACTTCGTCGAGGTAACGCGGTCCACGCCGGAGAAGTCGCTGGTCCGCCCGCTGCACAGCAAGGGCGGCCGTAACAACGCCGGTCGGATCACCGTTCGCCACCAGGGTGGCGGACACAAGCGCGCCTACCGCGTGATCGACTTCCGTCGTCACGACAAGGACGGCGTGCCGGCCAAGGTCGCGCACATCGAGTACGACCCCAACCGCACCGCGCGCATCGCGCTGCTGCACTACGCGGACGGCGAGAAGCGCTACATCCTCGCCCCGCGCGGCACGCAGCAGGGTGACCGGATTGAGAGCGGCCCCGGTGCCGACATCAAGCCCGGCAACAACATGGCGCTGCGCAACATCCCGGTCGGTACGACCATCCACGCCATCGAGCTGCGGCCCGGCGGCGGCGCGAAGTTCGCCCGCTCCGCGGGTGCCTCCGTGCAGCTGCTCGCGAAGGAAGGCGCCATGGCGCACCTTCGTATGCCGTCCGGCGAGATCCGTCTCGTCGACGTGCGCTGCCGCGCCACCATCGGCGAGGTCGGCAACGCCGAGCAGTCGAACATCAACTGGGGCAAGGCCGGCCGCATGCGCTGGAAGGGCGTCCGCCCGACCGTGCGTGGTGTCGTGATGAACCCGGTTGACCACCCGCACGGTGGTGGTGAAGGCAAGACCTCCGGTGGTCGCCACCCGGTCTCGCCGTGGGGCAAGAAGGAGGGTCGTACTCGTGATCGCAACAAGGCGAGCAACAAGTACATCGTCCGCCGCCGCAAGTCGAACAAGAAGCGCTAGGAGCGGGTTTAGATGCCGCGCAGTCTCAAGAAGGGGCCCTTCGTCGACGACCACCTGATCAAGAAGGTGGACGTCCAGAACGAAGCAGGCACCAAGAACGTCATCAAGACCTGGTCCCGGCGCTCGATGATCATCCCCAGCATGCTGGGTCACACGATCGCGGTGCACAACGGCAAGACCCACATCCCGGTGTTCGTCACCGAGTCGATGGTCGGCCACAAGCTCGGTGAGTTTTCGCCGACCCGCACCTTCCGCGGCCACGTCAAGGACGACCGCAAGTCGAAGCGCCGCTAAGCGGGGTGTGAACGACTATGACGAACACTGAAGGGACAACCATGGAAGCCAGGGCCCAGGCGCGGTACATCCGCGTCACGCCCATGAAGGCCCGCCGCGTGGTGGACCTCATCCGTGGCATGGACGCCACGGAGGCTCAGGCGGTCCTGCGTTTCGCCCCGCAGGCCGCGAGCGTGCCGGTCGGCAAGGTGCTGGACAGCGCCATTGCCAACGCCGCGCACAACTACGACCACACCGACGCCTCCACGCTGGTCATCAGCGAGGCGTACGTGGATGAGGGCCCGACCCTGAAGCGGTTCCGGCCGCGCGCCCAGGGCCGTGCCTACCGGATCCGTAAGCGGACCAGCCACATCACCGTGGTCGTCAGCAGCAAGGAAGGAACCCGGTAATGGGCCAGAAGGTAAACCCGCACGGGTTCCGGCTCGGTGTCACGACCGACTTCAAGTCGCGTTGGTACGCCGACAAGCTGTACAAGGACTACGTCAAGGAAGACGTCGCCATCCGTCGGATGATGACGTCCGGCATGGAGCGCGCCGGCATCTCGAAGGTGGAGATCGAGCGCACCCGTGACCGCGTGCGTGTGGACATCCACACCGCTCGTCCCGGCATCGTCATCGGCCGCCGTGGCGCCGAGGCCGACCGCATCCGCGGTGACCTCGAGAAGCTCACGGGCAAGCAGGTCCAGCTGAACATCCTCGAGGTCAAGAACCCCGAGGTCGACGCTCAGCTCGTGGCCCAGGCCGTCGCGGAGCAGCTGTCCTCCCGCGTCTCCTTCCGTCGTGCCATGCGCAAGAGCATGCAGTCGGCGATGAAGGCGGGCGCCAAGGGCATCAAGATCCAGTGTGGTGGCCGTCTCGGCGGCGCCGAGATGTCCCGCTCGGAGTTCTACCGCGAGGGCCGCGTGCCCCTGCACACGCTCCGCGCGAACGTCGACTACGGCTTCTTCGAGGCCAAGACGACCTTCGGCCGCATCGGTGTGAAGGTCTGGATCTACAAGGGCGACGTCAAGAACATCGCCGAGGTCCGCGCCGAGAACGCCGCTGCCCGCGCCGGCAACCGTCCGGCCCGTGGCGGCAACGACCGCCCGGCCCGCGGTGGCCGTGGTGGCGAGCGTGGCGGCCGCGGTCGCAAGCCGCAGCAGCAGTCCGCGCCGGCTGCCGAGGCCCCCAAGGCCGACGCTCCCGCCGCTGCCGCTCCGGCTGCCGAGAGCACCGGAACGGAGGCCTGACCGAAATGCTGATCCCCCGTAGGGTCAAGCACCGCAAGCAGCACCACCCGAAGCGCAGCGGTATGTCCAAGGGTGGCACGCAGGTTGCGTTCGGCGAGTACGGCATCCAGGCGCTGACCCCGGCGTACGTGACGAACCGTCAGATCGAGGCCGCTCGTATCGCCATGACGCGTCACATCAAGCGTGGCGGCAAGGTCTGGATCAACATCTACCCGGACCGCCCCCTCACCAAGAAGCCTGCCGAGACCCGCATGGGTTCCGGTAAGGGTTCGCCGGAGTGGTGGGTCGCCAACGTCAAGCCCGGACGCGTGATGTTCGAGCTGTCGTACCCGAACGAGAAGATTGCTCGTGAGGCGCTCACCCGCGCTGCTCACAAGCTTCCGATGAAGTGCCGCATCGTCCGGCGCGAGGCAGGTGAGTCGTGATGTCGGCCGGTACCAAGGCGTCCGAGCTGCGCGAGCTGGGCAACGAGGAGCTTGTCGCCAAGCTTCGCGAGGCCAAGGAAGAGCTGTTCAACCTCCGCTTCCAGGCGGCGACCGGTCAGCTCGAGAACCACGGCCGGCTGAAGGCCGTCCGTAAGGACATCGCGCGGATCTACACCCTGATGCGTGAGCGCGAGCTGGGCATCGAGACGGTGGAGAGCGCCTGATGAGCGAGAGCAACGTGACTGAGACGAAGACCGACCGCGGCTTCCGCAAGACCCGTGAGGGCCTGGTCGTCAGCGACAAGATGGACAAGACCGTCGTCGTCGCTGTCGAGGACCGCGTCAAGCACGCGCTGTACGGCAAGGTCATCCGCCGTACGAACAAGCTCAAGGCGCACGACGAGCAGAACGCTGCCGGTGTCGGCGACCGCGTCCTCCTGATGGAGACGCGTCCGCTGTCGGCGACCAAGCGCTGGCGCATCGTCGAGATCCTCGAGAAGGCCAAGTAATTTCCGAGGGGGTTTCCCCTCGGATCAGTTCCGCCAGGCTCGGCAGGGGCCCAGCTCGTAAGAGCGAAGCCCCTGCCGGGAACCGGCAGACAAACAGGAGATAGACGTGATCCAGCAGGAGTCGCGACTTCGCGTCGCCGACAACACGGGTGCGAAGGAAATCCTCACCATCCGTGTTCTCGGTGGCTCGGGTCGCCGCTACGCGGGCATCGGTGACGTCATCGTCGCCACCGTCAAGGACGCGATCCCCGGTGGCAACGTGAAGAAGGGTGACGTCGTCAAGGCGGTCATCGTTCGCACCGTCAAGGAGCGCCGCCGTCCGGACGGCTCGTACATCCGCTTCGACGAGAACGCCGCCGTCATTCTGAAGAACGACGGCGACCCTCGCGGCACCCGTATCTTCGGCCCCGTCGGCCGTGAGCTGCGCGAGAAGAAGTTCATGAAGATCATCTCGCTCGCGCCGGAGGTGCTGTAAGCATGAAGATCAAGAAGGGCGACCTGGTCCAGGTCATCACCGGTAAGGACAAGGGCAAGCAGGGCAAGGTCATTGCCGCTTACCCGCGCGACGAGCGCGTCCTGGTCGAGGGTGTCAACCGGGTCAAGAAGCACACGAAGGCCGGCCCGACCGCCAGCGGCTCGCAGGCCGGCGGCATCGTGACCACCGAGGCCCCCGTCCACGTCTCCAACGTCCAGCTGGTCGTGGAGAAGGACGGCAACAAGGTCGTCACGCGCGTCGGTTACCGCTTCGACGACGAGGGCAACAAGATCCGCGTTGCCAAGCGGACGGGTGAGGACATCTGATGACGACCACCACCACTCCGCGTCTCAAGACGAAGTACCGCGAGGAGATCGCGGGCAAGCTGCGTGAGGAGTTCTCGTACGAGAACGTCATGCAGGTTCCCGGCCTGGTCAAGATCGTGGTCAACATGGGTGTCGGCGACGCCGCCCGTGACTCGAAGCTGATCGACGGCGCCATCCGCGACCTGACCACGATCACCGGTCAGAAGCCGGCCGTGACGAAGGCCCGGAAGTCCATCGCGCAGTTCAAGCTGCGCGAGGGCCAGCCGATCGGCTGCCACGTCACGCTCCGTGGCGACCGCATGTGGGAGTTCCTGGACCGCACCCTGTCGCTCGCGCTCCCGCGCATCCGCGACTTCCGTGGTCTGTCCCCCAAGCAGTTCGACGGCCGTGGCAACTACACCTTCGGTCTCACGGAGCAGGTCATGTTCCACGAGATCGACCAGGACAAGATCGACCGCGTCCGGGGTATGGACATCACCGTGGTCACCACGGCGACCAACGACGACGAGGGCCGTGCCCTCCTTCGTCACCTCGGCTTCCCGTTCAAGGAGGCGTGAGCGAGATGGCGAAGAAGGCTCTGATTGCCAAGGCTGCTCGTAAGCCCAAGTTCGGTGTGCGTGCGTACACCCGCTGCCAGCGCTGCGGCCGCCCGCACTCCGTGTACCGCAAGTTCGGCCTGTGCCGCGTGTGCCTTCGTGAGATGGCTCACCGTGGCGAGCTGCCGGGCGTGACCAAGAGCTCCTGGTAATTCCCTTCTGTCCTGAGGACTTGAGGGATTACCGGAGGCTCTCGGTAAGCAATGGGTCGGCAGGGGCCCGGCCGCACATGGCTTAGGCTTGTGTGGTTGGGCGCCCGCCGCCCCGTACGACTTACTACGCCGTAGGTCCCCGCGCCGCACCCGTCCCGCCCATGAGTGGGGAGAGGGATGGCGCAGATAGGAAACCCCGGCGAGAGAGGCCGAAGGCCAATTCATGACCATGACTGATCCGATCGCGGACATGCTGACTCGTCTGCGTAACGCGAACTCGGCGTACCACGACACCGTGGCTATGCCGCACAGCAAGATCAAGTCGCACATCGCGGAGATCCTCCAGCAGGAGGGCTTCATCACGGGCTGGAAGGTCGAGGACGCCGAGGTCGGCAAGAACCTCGTTCTCGAGCTGAAGTTCGGCCCGAACCGTGAGCGCTCCATCGCGGGCATCAAGCGGATCTCCAAGCCCGGTCTCCGGGTTTACGCGAAGTCCACCAACCTGCCGAAGGTCCTCGGCGGCCTCGGCGTGGCGATCATCTCCACGTCGCACGGTCTCCTGACCGGCCAGCAGGCAGGCAAGAAGGGCGTAGGTGGGGAAGTCCTCGCCTACGTCTGGTAGTCGGGAACGGAGGAATAGCTAATGTCGCGTATTGGCAAGCTCCCCATCACGGTTCCCGCCGGCGTGGACGTCACCATCGATGGCCGCACGGTCACGGTCAAGGGTTCCAAGGGCACCCTGACCCACACCGTTGTCGCGCCGATCGAGATCGCTAAGGGCGAGGACGGCGTTCTCAACGTCACCCGCCCCAATGACGAGCGTCAGAACAAGGCCCTGCACGGCCTGTCCCGCACGCTGGTGGCGAACATGATCACCGGCGTGACCACGGGTTACGTGAAGAAGCTCGAGATCAGCGGTGTCGGTTACCGCGTCCTGGCGAAGGGCTCCAACCTGGAGTTCTCGCTCGGCTACAGCCACCCGATCCTGGTCGAGGCGCCCGAGGGCATCTCGTTCAAGGTCGAGTCGCCGACCAAGTTCTCGGTCGAGGGCATCGACAAGCAGAAGGTCGGCGAGGTTGCGGCCAACATCCGCAAGCTGCGCAAGCCCGACCCGTACAAGGCCAAGGGCGTCAAGTACGAAGGCGAAGTCATCCGCCGCAAGGTCGGAAAGGCGGGTAAGTAAGCCATGGCATACGGTGTCAAGATTGCTAAGGGCGACGCTTACAAGCGTGCTGCCATCAAGCGTCGTCACATCCGCATCCGTAAGCACATCTCGGGTACGGCTGAGCGTCCGCGCCTGGTCGTGACGCGCTCCAACCGCCACATCGTGGCCCAGGTCATCGACGACATCAAGGGTCACACCCTGGCGTCGGCGTCGACCCTGGACACCACGATCCGCGGCGCCGAGGGCGACAAGTCCGCGCAGGCCAAGTCGGTCGGCGCCCTGGTCGCCGAGCGCGCCAAGGCCGCCGGTGTCGAGGCTGTCGTGTTCGACCGTGGTGGTAACCAGTACGCCGGGCGCATCGCCGCCCTGGCGGACGCCGCCCGCGAAGCCGGACTCAAGTTCTGAGTCGGTTCCGTAGCTAGCGGAAACAGAGAGAGGTAATTCCAATGGCTGGACCCCAGCGCCGCGGTGGCGGTGCCGGTGGCGGCGAGCGGCGGGACCGGAAGGGTCGCGACGGTGGCGCTGCTGCCGCCGAGAAGACCGCG
This sequence comes from Streptomyces sp. NPDC052114, assembly GCF_040680155.1. NCBI lineage: Bacteria > Bacillati > Actinomycetota > Actinomycetes > Kitasatosporales > Streptomycetaceae > Streptomyces > Streptomyces sp. NPDC052114. The sequence goes on from NZ_JBFAWC010000010.1 coordinate 276,833, forward strand.
TACGTTGAGCGCGTTGTCGCGATCAACCGCGTCGCCAAGGTTGTGAAGGGTGGTCGTCGCTTCAGCTTCACCGCGCTGGTCGTGGTGGGCGACGGTGACGGCACCGTGGGTGTCGGTTACGGCAAGGCCAAGGAGGTGCCGGCCGCCATCGCCAAGGGCGTTGAGGAGGCCAAGAAGCACTTCTTCAAGGTCCCCCGTATCCAGGGCACCATCCCGCACCCGATCCAGGGCGAGAAGGCCGCGGGCGTCGTCCTGCTCAAGCCTGCTTCCCCCGGTACCGGTGTTATCGCCGGTGGCCCGGTGCGTGCCGTGCTCGAGTGCGCGGGCGTGCACGACATCCTGTCGAAGTCCCTGGGCTCCGACAACGCGATCAACATCGTGCACGCGACCGTGGCGGCCCTCAAGGGCCTGCAGCGTCCCGAGGAGATCGCGGCTCGCCGTGGTCTGCCCCTCGAGGACGTCGCCCCCGCGGCTCTCCTTCGTGCGCGTGCGGGAGCGGGTGCGTAATGGCACAGCTCAAGATCACGCAGACGAAGTCGTACATCGGCAGCAAGCAGAACCACCGCGACACCCTGCGCTCCCTTGGTCTCAAGGGCATCAACACGCAGGTCGTCAAGGAGGACCGCCCCGAGTTCCGCGGCATGGTGCACACCGTCCGCCACCTCGTGACGGTTGAGGAGGTCGACTGACATGGCGGAGCAGAACCCGCTGAAGGTCCACAACCTCCGGCCCGCCCCGGGCGCCAAGACCGCCAAGACCCGTGTGGGTCGTGGTGAGGCGTCCAAGGGTAAGACCGCTGGTCGTGGCACCAAGGGCACCAAGGCCCGTTACCAGGTTCCGGAGCGCTTCGAGGGTGGCCAGATGCCCCTCCACATGCGTCTCCCGAAGCTCAAGGGCTTCAAGAACCCGTTCAAGACCGAGTTCCAGGTCGTGAACCTCGACAAGCTGAGCGCGCTGTACCCGGAGGGTGGCGAGGTCACCGTCGAGGGTCTCGTCGCCAAGGGTGCCGTTCGCAAGAACAGCCTCGTCAAGGTCCTCGGCCAGGGTGAGGTCACCGTGGCGCTGCAGGTGACGGTCGACGCCGTCTCCGGCTCCGCCAAGGAGAAGATCACCGCCGCCGGCGGTACCGTCACCGAGCTCGTCTGATATTCCCTCAGACGTGTCGATGACATGAGCGATTCCCAACCGGGGATGCCCCACAAAAGGGGCATCCCCGGTTGGTCGTTCCAAGGGGGGCACGGTCGCCGGTAAGGTGGCGTGCACTGTCTAAGCTCCGTGCGGTCTGTCCGCACGGTTTTCTTGACTGATACGTATTCGTCGAACCTCAGACCACCACCTCTGACGCACGCGCGCGGGGGTCGCAGGAGGCACCGTGCTCACCGCGTTCGCCCGGGCGTTCAAGACGCCCGACCTGCGCAAGAAGCTGCTCTTCACGCTCGGCATCATCGTGATCTACCGGGTGGGTACGAATGTGCCGATCCCCGGTGTCGACTACCGCAACGTCCAGGCCTGCATTGACAACGCCAATGCGAACCAGGGCCTGTTCGGTCTCGTCAACATGTTCAGCGGTGGCGCGCTGCTGCAGATCACGATCTTCGCGCTCGGCATCATGCCGTACATCACGGCGAGCATCATTCTGCAGCTGCTGACCGTGGTGATCCCGCGGCTCGAGGCCCTCAAGAAGGAGGGCCAGGCCGGCACGGCGAAGATCACGCAGTACACGCGCTATCTGACCATCGCGCTCGCGATCCTTCAGGGCACCGGCCTGGTGGCCACCGCCCGCACCGGCACCCTCTTCCAGGGCTGCCCGGTCGCCAGCGAGATCGTCCCCGACCAGTCGATCTTCGTCACCGTCACCATGGTCATCACCATGACCGCCGGTACGGCCTGTGTGATGTGGCTCGGCGAGCTCATCACCGACCGCGGCATCGGCAACGGCATGTCGATCCTGATGTTCATCTCGATCGCCGCCACCTTCCCGAGCGCCCTGTGGGCCATCAAGGAGCAGGGCGACCTGGCCGGCGGCTGGATCGAGTTCGGCACCGTCATCCTGGTCGGTCTGGTCATGGTCGGCCTGGTGGTCTTCGTCGAGCAGGCCCAGCGCCGTATTCCGGTCCAGTACGCGAAGCGCATGATCGGCCGCCGTTCCTACGGCGGAACGTCGACGTACATCCCGCTGAAGGTCAATCAGGCGGGCATCATCCCTGTGATCTTTGCCTCTTCGCTGCTCTACATTCCGGCGCTGGTCGCCCAGTTCGCGGGCGGCAACTCGGGATGGAAGCAGTGGATCGAGGCGAACCTGACCAAGGGTGACCACCCGATTTACATCGCCACGTACTTCGTTCTGATCGTCTTCTTCGCCTTCTTCTACGTCGCGATCTCCTTCAACCCCGAGGAAGTCGCGGACAACATGAAGAAGTATGGTGGCTTCATCCCGGGCATCCGGGCTGGCCGACCGACCGCTGAGTATCTGAGCTACGTACTCAACCGGATCACCTGGCCGGGTTCGCTGTATCTGGGTCTGATCGCTCTCGTGCCGACGATGGCGTTGGTGGGCTTCGGGGCCAACCAGAACTTCCCGTTCGGCGGGACGAGCATCCTCATCATCGTGGGTGTGGGTCTGGAGACCGTGAAGCAGATCGAGAGCCAGCTCCAGCAGCGCAATTACGAAGGGTTCCTCCGCTGATGCGAATCGTCCTCGTCGGGCCGCCCGGTGCGGGCAAGGGAACGCAGGCCGCGTTCCTTGCCAAGAACTTGTCGATCCCGCACATCTCCACGGGCGACCTCTTCCGCGCCAACATCAGCCAGGGCACGGAGCTGGGCAAGCAGGCGAAGGCGTACATGGACGCCGGCAACCTCGTCCCCGACGAGGTGACCATCGGCATGGCGAAGGACCGCATGGCGCAGCAGGACGCCGAGGCCGGCTTCCTGCTGGACGGCTTCCCGCGGAACGTGTCGCAGGCCGAGGCGCTCGACGAGGCGCTGAAGGCGGACGGCCAGAAGCTCGACGCCGTCCTGGACCTGGAGGTCCCCGAGGACGAGGTCGTCAAGCGCATCGCGGGCCGCCGCATCTGCCGCAACGACTCCAGCCACGTCTTCCACGTGACGTACAGCAAGCCGAAGCAGGAAGGCGTCTGCGACGTCTGCGGCGGCGAGCTCTACCAGCGCGGTGACGACAAGGAAGAGACCGTGCGCAAGCGGCTCGACGTGTACCACCGCGAGACCGAGCCGATCATCGACCACTACAAGGCCCAGGGCCTGGTCGTCACGATCTCGGCGCTCGGCAAGGTGGACGAGGTCACCAAGCGCGCGATGGACGCCCTTCAGGGCGACAAGTAGCCACTACGCTGTTTCGGCCGCGGTGCCCGTTCGGGGGACCGCGGCCGTAGTGTTGTCTACGTACCCGGTTCGTGTACGTAGCCGGTTTCGACGGATGACGGAGAGCGGAAGCCCCATGGTGCAGATCAAGACCCCCGAGCAGATCGCGAAGATGCGTGAGGCGGGCCTGGTCGTCGCCGCCATCCACGCCGCGACCCGTGAGGCCGCGGTGCCCGGCGCCACCACCAAGGACCTGGACGACGTCGCCCGCAAGGTGATCGCCGAGCACGGCGCGAAGTCGAACTTCCTCGGGTACGGCGGCTTCCCCGCCACGATCTGCACCTCGGTCAACGAGGTCGTCGTGCACGGCATCCCGGACGACAAGACCGTCCTGAAGGACGGCGACATCATCTCGATCGACGCGGGCGCGATCATCGACGGCTGGCACGGCGACGCGGCGTACACCGCGTTCGTGGGCACCGGTCACGCCCCGGACCTGGTCGAGCTCTCCCGGGTGACCGAGGAGTCGATGTGGGCGGGCATCGCGGCGATGAAGCAGGGGAACCGGCTCGTCGACATCTCGCGTGCCATCGAGACGTACATCCGCCGGCAGCCGAAGCCGGGCGGCGGCAAGTACGGGATCGTCGAGGACTACGGCGGGCACGGGATCGGCACCGAGATGCACATGGACCCGCATCTGCTGAACTACGTCGAGCGGCGGCGGGGCAAGGGGCCGAAGCTGGTGCCGGGGCTCTGCCTCGCCATCGAGCCCATGGTGTCACTGGGGACGCCCCGGACCGAGGTCCTTGAGGACGACTGGACCGTCATCACGACGGACGGGACCTGGTCGTCGCACTGGGAGCACTCCGTCGCGCTGACGGAGGCGGGGCCGATCGTGCTGACCGCTCCCGACTGCGGCAAGGCGCGGCTCGCGGAGTACGGGGTCACTGTCGCGCCGGATCCGCTGGGCTGAGGCCTGCCTCTGTCCGGTCCCGGCCGCGCCGGGGCCGGCGCCTCCCTTTTCGCTGCCCGGCACAGGGGGCTGTACCCACCCGTGCCGCCCTTGCGGCGCGCCTTCCCACGCACAGGACCCTCCTGCTTAAGGATCTTGTCAGTGGGGCACAATTCCTCGATTCGTCTTTCCGAGTGCACTGACGTAGACTGACGCGTCGGCTCTCGTGCATCCGTGTGTCTGCATGCGGGGAACGGAGTCGATCAAGGTAGTCGATTCGAAGGGCGAAGCGTGGCCAAGAAGCAAGGTGCCATCGAGATCGAAGGCACTGTCGTCGAGTCTCTTCCGAACGCCATGTTCAAGGTGGAGCTCCAGAACGGCCACCAGGTCCTGGCACACATCAGCGGCAAGATGCGTATGCACTACATCCGCATCCTCCCTGACGACCGGGTCGTGGTGGAGCTGTCTCCGTACGACCTGACGCGTGGCCGGATCGTCTACCGGTACAAGTAGATCTTGCCCGCATCCCGCTCCGGCGGGGTGGTGGCACTGACCCGGAGAACCTCACCCAATGAAGGTCAAGCCGAGCGTCAAGAAGATCTGCGACAAGTGCAGGGTGATCCGCCGTCACGGCCGAGTCATGATCATCTGCGACAACCCGCGCCACAAGCAGCGCCAGGGCTGACGCACCACTGCAGTTCGCAGATTTTCGCGCGACGCACATAAGCACATACGCAGGACCCGTCCCTCTTCAGTTCCGCCGGTGTTCCACCGGTCATGGAGGGCGACACCCTCGGTCGGAGGCCGAGGACCCAGGATGTACCTCGTACGGCACCTGGGAGTGGTTCTGCTGAAGACCTCCGAAGAATCAACAGGAGCCATGAATGGCACGCGTTGAAGGCGTTGACCTCCCGCGCGACAAGCGCATCGAGGTCGCCCTCACCTACGTGTTCGGCATCGGCCGGACGCTGTCCCAGCAGACGCTGGACGCCACCGAGGTGGACCGCAACACCCGTGTTCGCGACCTGACCGAGGAAGACCTCGTCAAGATCCGCGAGTACGTGGACGCGAACATCAAGACCGAGGGTGACCTCCGTCGCGAGATCCAGGCCGACATCCGCCGCAAGGTCGAGATCGGCTGCTACCAGGGTCTCCGCCACCGCCGTGGCCTGCCCGTCCGCGGTCAGCGCACCAGCACCAACGCCCGCACCCGCAAGGGCCCGCGTCGCGCCATCGCCGGTAAGAAGAAGCCGGGCAAGAAGTAGTCCTCGCTCAGCGGTCTATCGACAGCTGACGCTGCAGGACCGACCACCTCCCGTAGGAGTTTGAGATGCCCCCCAAGGGACGTCAGGGCGCTGCCAAGAAGGTGCGCCGCAAGGAAAAGAAGAACGTCGCTCACGGCCACGCGCACATCAAGAGCACGTTCAACAACACGATCGTGTCCATCACGGACCCGACCGGCAACGTGATCTCGTGGGCCTCCGCCGGCCACGTCGGCTTCAAGGGCTCGCGCAAGTCCACGCCGTTCGCCGCGCAGATGGCCGCCGAGTCGGCTGCCCGTCGCGCCCAGGAGCACGGCATGCGCAAGGTCGACGTGTTCGTCAAGGGCCCGGGTTCCGGTCGTGAGACCGCCATCCGTTCGCTCCAGGCGACCGGCCTCGAGGTTGGCTCCATCCAGGACGTCACCCCGACCCCGCACAACGGCTGCCGTCCCCCCAAGCGTCGCCGCGTCTGACGCGTCGCCGCTTGCGCGGTTGCTTCGAGGATTCGGGCGGTACGTACCCTTCGGGGGCCGTGCCGCCCGTACCCTTGGTAAGAACTGGTCGGGCATCAAATAGTGGGTGCCCATGACTGAAGGAATCACTTCATGCTGATCGCTCAGCGTCCCTCGTTGACCGAAGAGGTCGTCGACGAGTTCCGCTCCCGGTTCGTCATCGAGCCGCTGGAGCCGGGCTTCGGCTACACCCTCGGCAACTCCCTGCGCCGTACGCTCCTCTCCTCGATCCCGGGTGCGGCGGTCACGTCCATCCGCATCGACGGTGTCCTGCACGAGTTCACCACCGTGCCGGGCGTCAAGGAGGACGTCACCGACCTGATCCTCAACATCAAGCAGCTGGTCGTCTCCTCGGAGCACGACGAGCCGGTCGTGATGTACCTGCGCAAGCAGGGTCCGGGTCTGGTCACCGCCGCCGACATCGCGCCCCCGGCCGGTGTCGAGGTCCACAACCCCGACCTCGTCCTCGCCACGCTGAACGGCAAGGGCAAGCTGGAGATGGAGCTGACCGTCGAGCGCGGTCGCGGCTACGTCTCCGCCGTGCAGAACAAGCAGGTCGGCCAGGAGATCGGCCGTATCCCGGTCGACTCGATCTACTCGCCGGTCCTCAAGGTCACCTACAAGGTCGAGGCGACCCGAGTCGAGCAGCGCACCGACTTCGACAAGCTCATCGTCGACGTCGAGACCAAGCAGGCCATGCGCCCGCGTGACGCCATGGCGTCCGCCGGCAAGACCCTGGTCGAGCTGTTCGGTCTGGCCCGCGAGCTGAACATCGACGCCGAGGGCATCGACATGGGTCCGTCCCCGACGGACGCCGCCCTGGCCGCCGACCTGGCGCTGCCGATCGAGGAGCTCGAGCTCACCGTTCGCTCGTACAACTGCCTCAAGCGCGAGGGCATCCACTCCGTGGGTGAGCTCGTGGCCCGCTCCGAGGCGGACCTGCTCGACATCCGCAACTTCGGTGCGAAGTCGATCGACGAGGTCAAGATGAAGCTCAACGGGATGGGCCTGGCCCTCAAGGACTCGCCTCCCGGCTTCGACCCGACCGCCGCGGCCGACGCCTTCGGCGCCGACGACGACGCGGACGCGGGCTTCGTCGAGACCGAGCAGTACTAGGTCTGATTTTGGCTGCGTGTCCGCTGTGGCTGGTCGCGCAGTTCCCCGCGCCCCTTACGGGGCGCGGTCCACTGACCCCGGTACCTGATACGGCCGGGGCAGATCACTAGGAGAAACACCATGCCGAAGCCCACCAAGGGTGCCCGTCTGGGCGGCAGCGCCGCGCACGAGAAGCTCCTGCTGGCGAACCTCGCCAAGCAGCTCTTCGAGTACGGCCGCATCACCACCACCGAGGCGAAGGCCCGTCGTCTGCGTCCCTACGCGGAGCGTCTGGTCACCAAGGCGAAGAAGGGCGACCTTCACAACCGCCGCCAGGTGCTGCAGGTCATCACCGACAAGAGCATCGTGCACACGCTCTTCACGGAGATCGGCCCGCGCTACGAGAACCGCCCGGGTGGCTACACCCGCATCACCAAGATCGGTAACCGCCGCGGCGACAACGCGCCCATGGCGATCATCGAGCTGGTGGAGGCCCTGACCGTGGCCCAGCAGGCCACCGGTGAGGCCGAGGCGGCGACCAAGCGTGCCGTCAAGGAAGACGCCCTGAAGAAGGACGAGGCCGTCGAGGCCAAGTCCGACGAGGCCGTCGAGGCCCCGGCCGAGGAGTCCAAGGACGCCTGAGGCTGAGCCCTCGTGAGCGGGCCCGCCCCCTTGGGGCGGGCCCGTTTTCGCGTTCCTGAGAGGATCTGTGTGTGAGTGAGGATGTGGAGCCCGGGTTCGTCCGGGTGCGGCTCGACCTGAGCTACGACGGCAAGGACTTCTCCGGCTGGGCCAAGCAGCGGGAGGGGCAGCGGACCGTCCAGGGCGAGATCGAGGACGCGCTGCGGACCGTGACGCGGTCGAAGGAGACGTACGAGCTGACCGTCGCGGGGCGCACCGACAGCGGGGTGCACGCGCGCGGGCAGGTCGCGCACGTCGACCTGCCCGAGGACGTGTGGGCCGAGCACCGCGAGAAGCTGCTGCGGCGGCTCGCCGGGCGGCTGCCGCACGATGTGCGGGTGTGGCGGGTCGCCGAGGCGCCCGCCGGGTTCAACGCGCGGTTCTCGGCGGTGTGGCGGCGGTACGCGTACCGCGTGACCGACCACCCCGGTGGCGTCGATCCGCTGTTGCGGGGTCATGTCCTGTGGCACGACTGGGAGTTGGACCTCGACGCGATGAACGCCGCCGCCGAGCCGCTGCTCGGGGAGCACGACTTCGCCGCCTACTGCAAGCGGCGCGAGGGCGCGACGACCATTCGTACGCTCCAGGAACTGCGGTGGGAGCGGCGGGACGACGGGATCCTCGAAGCGACCGTGCGGGCCGACGCGTTCTGCCACAACATGGTGCGCTCGCTGGTCGGCGCCATGCTGTTCGTGGGCGACGGGCACCGGCCCGCGGAGTGGCCGGGCAAGGTGCTCGAAGCCGGGGTGCGCGACTCGGCCGTGCACGTCGTGCGGCCGCACGGGCTCACGCTGGAGGAAGTCGGCTATCCCGCCGACGAGTTGCTCGCCGCGCGCAGCAAGGAGGCGCGCAACAAGCGGACGCTGCCCGGGGCCGGGTGCTGCTGAGTCCCGGCCCGGGCGTCGGTCGTCCTACTGCGGCGGGGCGCCGGCCGCGGCCGATGCCTGGGCCTCGCCCCGCTGGTTGATCCGCTGGAAGGCGAAGCGGGACAGGGTGTCGCCGGCGCCGTACGCCTTGCGGTCGGTCGTCGTCACGTTCTTGCCGCTGGTGTAGCCCGTGGTGGTGAAGTAGGCGTAGCGGCCGTAGGCGTTGTAGGTGCCGCGGCACACGCCCGTGCGGCAGAAGTCCGGGACGCCCTTGCCCGGCAGGGAGTCGACCAGGCCCTTCTCCGCCTGCGCCTTGACCTTCGCGGCGTCGGCCGCGGTGTCGAAGACGGCGACGCCGATGGTGACCGCGAGGCCGTCCTTGATGTAGCTGGCGCGGATCAGGCGGGTGCAGTCGTTCTTGGCGAGGATCGAGCCGAGGGAGTTCTGGGTGACGGCCGTGCACTTCTTGGTGCTGTCGGTCGCGCCCTTCTTGTAGACGTTCTCGCCGGACGTGAAGGTCTTGCCGGGGAAGAGGCCCTCGGGGGTGAGCGGCGCCTTGTCCTTCTTGGCGCTGGAGATGAAGTCCTTGGGGTCCGGCGGGGGCGGCGGGGTGGTCGCCTCGAAGGACGGGCCTGGCTTGTCGCTCGCGCCGGGGATGTCCGCGGTCGCGGGGAGTTCGCTGGCCGGCTTGTTCGACGCGGTGGCGTCGTCGCTGTTGGCGGTGACGACGGTGATGGCCACGGCCGCCGCGATGCCGATCGTGGCGAACGCGCCGCCGCCGATCATCAGCCACTTGCGGCGGCGGGTGCGCGCCTCGGAGGCCTCGGCGAGTGCCGCCCAGTCGGGCGTGGGCCCGCCGCCGGGTCCGCCCGTTCCGCCCGGACCCCACTGAGGTCCCCCTTGCCCAAAGCTCATGGGGCGCATCTTAGACGGGGAGTTGGGGATGTTGAGCGGGGGTCGCGTGGGGTTGCCGACCTAGCCTGAGGCGTATGAATACGGGCAAAACGGCTGTTAGTGGTTGGTTGTCGCGTCCGGCCGGGTGGCAGGTGTGGTGCGTGCTCGCCGTGGTGCTGGCCGCCGGGGTCGTCCGGGTGGGCCTGAAGGTCCCGGACGGCGGGATGGACAACGCCATCGTGGTGCGGGCCGCGCGGGCGTGGCTGGAGGGCCGCTCGCCCTACGCCGACCGGCACTTCCTCTATCTGCCCGGAGCCGTGCTCGCGGCGGTGCCGCAGGCCCTGCTTCCGGTGTCCGTGGCACGCTTCCTGGTGCCCGCGGGCGTCACGGCGGGGCTGGTCGCCGGGTGGGCGTGCGCGCTGCGGATCCACGGGGTGTCCTGGCGCAGCCGGTTCGCGGCGTACGGGCTGCTCGCCCTCGCGCTCGGCTTCGCGCCCTTCGGGCACCTCGTCCAGCTGGGCAACTGGACCGTCGCGTCCGCCGCCGCGCTGCCGTTCGCCCTGCTGCTCGTGTGCCGGGGGCGGTGGGTGGCGGCGGGGCTCGTCATCGGGGCCGCCGTCGCCGTGAAGCCGCTGCTCGCGCCCGTCGTGCTCCTCTTCGTCCTCGCGCGCCGGTGGCGGGCGCTGGGCGCCGTCGTGGGCGTGCCCGCGGGGGTGTCCGTGGCCGCTGCCCTCGTGCTGCCGGACCCGGCCGGGTTCTTCACGCGGACGCTGCCCTTCCTGCTGCGCGGCGACGACAGTTTCGTACGTCTCTATGAGGCGTCGCCGTCGGCGGTGCTGGGGCGGCTCGGGGTGCCGCAGGCGGGGGCGACGCTGCTCGCCGGGTGCGCGGCGGCGGCCGGGGTGTGGTGTGCGTGGCGGCGGTGGGGGAGCGGGGACGCGGGGCCGTCGAGGGTGGTGGAGTGCGCCACGATGCTGATGCTTTCGGCCTTTCTCGTCTCCCGGCCGTCCTACGACCACTATCTGCTGGTCGTCCTGCCGCTGCTGCTCGCCGGGGCCCTGGTGCCGGGGGCAGCGGCGCGCAGCCCGTGGTTCTGGGTGGCGCTGGTGCCGCAGGTGCCGGGGTTCTCCTGGCCGTGGCTGGAGCCCGGGACCAGGCGGGCCTTCAAGGACTGCCTCACGCTGTGTCTCCTGGCGGTCACGCTCGCGCGGTGCTGTGTGCGCAGGGAGCCGGTTACCCTGGAGATGACAGGGCCGCCCGAGGCGGTGGGGCCGGCGGTGCCGGTCTCCCGGTCCGCGTTTTGACCCATACGGGGCGGCGCGGGTAGTCTCGTGGACTGATACGTATTGGCTTCCTCGTTCTCACGCGAAAGGGCCCTTACGTAGGTTCCCTGGAGCAGTTACCAGTGGCTCGCATACGGGCAGCGTCCCCGGCATTGTGAGCCCCAGCTGCATGATCGCTTCCTGGGTGCCGTGTGTCTGGACCCCATCCACTGAAGAAGCGAAGGCTACGAAGTGCGTACGTACAGCCCCAAGCCCGGCGATGTGACCCGCCAGTGGCACGTCATCGACGCTCAGGACATCGTCCTGGGGCGTCTGGCGACCACGGCCGCCTCCCTCCTGCGCGGCAAGCACAAGGCGATTTACGCCCCCCACGTTGACACCGGTGACTTCGTCATCATCATCAACGCGGAGAAGGTGCACCTCTCCGGCAACAAGAAGACCCAGAAGATGGCGTACCGCCACTCCGGTTACCCGGGTGGTCTGCGTTCCGTCCGTTACGACGAGCTGCTCGAGAAGAGCCCCGAGAAGGCCATCGAGAAGGCCGTCAAGGGCATGCTCCCCAAGAACACCCTGGGCCGTCAGATGCTCTCGAAGCTGAAGGTCTACGCGGGCGACCAGCACCCGCACGGCGCTCAGCAGCCGGTCCCGTTCGAGATCACCCAGGTCGCGCAGTAGTTCCGGCCACCCCCAAAGACGTAAAGAAATCTGAGGAGAATCGTGGCCGAGACCACCGTTGAGCAGCCGGTCGAAGAGACCGAGGTTGTTGACGTCGAGCAGTACACCACCGAGTCCGAGGCGCCCGTCGAGGGCGAGTACACCTCGGAGTCGAACGCCGCGCGCTTCGGCGACCCGCAGCCGGCCGCCGGCCTGGGCCGTCGCAAGAACGCCATCGCCCGCGTCCGGATCGTCCCGGGCACCGGCAAGTGGAAGGTCAACGGGCGCACGCTCGAGGACTACTTCCCGAACAAGGTCCACCAGCAGGAAGTCAACGAGCCCTTCAAGGTGCTCGAGCTGGACGGCCGCTACGACGTCATCGCCCGCATCTCGGGTGGCGGCGTCTCCGGTCAGGCCGGTGCGCTCCGTCTCGGTGTCGCCCGTGCGCTGAACGAGGCCGACGTCGACAACAACCGCGGCGCCCTGAAGAAGGCCGGTTACCTGAAGCGTGACGACCGTGCGGTCGAGCGCAAGAAGGCCGGTCTCAAGAAGGCCCGCAAGGCTCCGCAGTACAGCAAGCGCTAATCGCTGCCTGCTTGTACTTCTCGTTCGCCCCGGCGGCACGCACTGTGCTGTCGGGGCGTTCGTTTATCCGGAACCCCTGGGATCCTGGAACCCTCTTGCCCAGGGCGTAAGTGGTTTTCTTGAACGTTCGGAGGACAGCAGTGGGACGACTCTTCGGCACGGACGGCGTGCGCGGTGTCGCCAACGCGGATCTGACGGCCGAGCTCGCGCTCGGACTCTCCGTGGCGGCGGCTCACGTACTGGCCGAGGCGGGCACCTTCGAGGGCCATCGCGCGACGGCGGTCGTCGGCCGCGACCCGCGCGCGTCCGGGGAGTTCCTGGAGGCCGCGGTGGTCGCCGGCCTCGCGAGCGCGGGCGTGGACGTCCTGCGCGTCGGTGTGCTGCCCACCCCCGCGGTGGCCCATCTCACCGGTGCGCTGGGCGCCGACCTCGGTGTGATGCTCTCCGCCAGCCACAACGCCATGCCCGACAACGGCATCAAGTTCTTCGCCCGCGGCGGCCACAAGCTCGCCGACGAGCTGGAGGACCGCATCGAGTCCGTGTACGAGGAGCACCGCACCGGCGCTCCCTGGCAGCGGCCCACCGGGTCGGGTGTCGGCCGCGTCACGTCGTACGACCAGGGCCTGGACCAGTACATCGCGCACCTGCTCGGTGTGCTCCCCAACCGGCTCGACGGGCTGAAGATCGTCCTCGACGAGGCGCACGGCGCCGCCGCCCGCGTCTCGCCCGAGGCCTTCACGCGCGCCGGTGCCGAGATCATCACCATCGGGGCCCAGCCCGACGGCCTGAACATCAACGACGGCTGCGGCTCCACGCACCTGGAGCTCCTCAAGGAAGCCGTCGTCGAGCACCGGGCCGACTTCGGCATCGCGCACGACGGGGACGCGGACCGCTGCCTCGCCGTGGACCACACCGGCGCCGAGATCGACGGCGACCAGATCCTCGCCGTGCTCGCCCTCGCCATGCGGGAGCGCGGTGTGCTGCGGCACGACACCGTTGTCGCCACCGTCATGTCGAACCTCGGCTTCAAGCTCGCCATGGAGGCGCAGGGGCTCTCGCTCGTGCAGACCGCCGTCGGCGACCGGTACGTCCTGGAGTCGATGAAGGAGCACGGCTTCGCCCTCGGCGGCGAGCAGTCCGGGCACGTGATCGTCCTCGACCACGCGACCACGGGCGACGGCACGCTGACCGGCCTGCTCCTCGCGGCGCGGGTCGCCGAGACCGGCCGTACGCTCGCGGACCTCGCCGGGGTCATGGAGCGGCTGCCGCAGGTCCTCATCAACGTGCCGGACGTCGACAAGTCCCGCGTGAAGACCTCGGCCGAGCTGTCCGCCGCCGTCACCGACGCCGAGCGTGAGCTGGGCACCACCGGCCGCGTGCTGCTGCGCTCCTCGGGGACCGAGCCGCTCGTGCGGGTCATGGTCGAGGCCGCGGACATCGAGCAGGCGCGGTCCGTGGCGGGCCGCCTCGCCGACGTCGTGAAGTCCGCGCTGGGCTAGTTCCTACGGCCGGACGTGCCGCGTCCTCGCCGTACGCGCGCGCTGTCGGGCCCAGAAGAACTTCTGGGCCAGCAGCGTCGCCGTACCGGCGAGGACGATGCCGAGGAGGTTCAGCAGGAGCTGCTCGGTGGAGCCCCAGGCCTGGCGGTACTCGTCGTAGCTGAAGGCGACCGCCGCGTTCGCCGCCGCGGGGACCGTCGTCACGGAGATCGCGACGCCGACCAGGGCGCCCGACTTCGCCGAGGTCAGCGAGAGCGTGCCCGCGGTGCCCGCGAGGACCGCCACGACGAACGAGAACCAGTCGGGGCGGTAGATGAAGTTCGTGTTCGGGCGCTCCGACTTCAGGGCGTCGTCGCTGAACAGGTTCACCGCGTCCATGAAGAAGCTGAACCCCACCGTCATCACCATCGCCACCGCGAAGCCCACGAGCAGCGCGATCAGCGAGCGCAGGGCCAGCCGGGGCGCCCGCCGCACCAGGGACGTGCAGAAGCCCGCCAGCGGGCCGAACTCCGGGCCCACCGCCATCGCGCCCACGATCAGGATCGCGTTGTCGAGCACGACGCCGCAGGCCGCGATCATCGTGGCGAGCGTGAGGAACGCGACGTAGGTGACCGAGAGCGTCGACTCCTCGTGGGTCGCCTCGGTCAGCTGCTCCCACAGGACCGCGTCCGCGCCCTCGCCGGGGGCCTCGTCCTCCGCCTTGTCCGCGCGCAGCGACAGCGACAGGTCGATGTTCTCCAGCGCGATGGAGCCGCACTTGTCGATCTCCAGCGCGCGCAGGCCGCCGAGCAGTTCGTCGCCGGCCTCCCGCGCGACGTCGCACATGACGACGTCGCCCGCCGGGTTGCGGGCGGCGCCGGGGACCACCGCGAGGTGCGTGGCGCCGACCGTCTTCTCGATCAGGCGCACCACGTCGTCCGTCTTGTCGGCGGGGGTGATGAGGCGCAGATGCAGCATGGGGGCAGGGCCTTCCGGGTGGCTTACAGCTTGCGCAGGCTCAGGCGTTGCACCTTGTGGTCCGGGCCCTTGCGTACGACGAGGGTGGCACGGCCGCGGGTGGGGGCCACGTTCTCCACGAGGTTCGGCTTGTTGATGGTCCGCCAGGTGGTGCGGGCGTAGTCGAGGGCCTCTTCCTCCGAGACCTGGGTGTACTTGCGGAAGTACGAGGACGGGTTCTGGAACGCCGTGTCGCGCAGCTTCTTGAAGCGGTTCAGGTACCAGCGCTCGATGTCCTCGGTGCGGGCGTCCACGTACACGCTGAAGTCGAAGTAGTCCGCGAGGCCCACGCGGGTGCGGCCGTCCTTGCCGGGGAGCGCGGGCTGGAGCACGTTCAGGCCCTCGACGATGAGGATGTCGGGGCGACGGACCGTCAGGCGCTGGTTCTGGACGATGTCGTAGATCAGGTGCGAGTAGACGGGGGCGGTGACCTCGTCCTTGCCCGCCTTGATGTCCGCGACGAAGCGGGTGAGGGCGCGGCGGTCGTACGACTCGGGGAAGCCCTTGCGGGACATCAGGCCGCGGGCCTCCAGCTCCTTGGTGGGCAGGAGGAAGCCGTCCGTGGTGACGAGCTCCACGCGGGGGTGTTCCGGCCAGCGGGAGAGCAGGGCCTGGAGGAGGCGGGCGACGGTCGACTTGCCGACGGCCACGGAGCCGGCGACTCCTATGACGAAGGGGGTGCCCGACTGGGAGCCCTTCTCGCCGAGGAACGTGTTGAGGGCGCCGCGCAGGCCGTCCGTCGCGCCCACGTAGAGGTTCAGGAGGCGGGACAGCGGCAGGTAGATGTCGCGGACCTCGTCCAGGTCGATGACGTCGCCGAGGCCGCGGAGCTTCTCCAGCTCCTCGGCGGTCAGCGGCAGGGGAGTCTTGGCGCGCAGCGCGCTCCACTCCGTGCGGGTGAGGTCGACGTAGGGAGTCGCCTCCGGCTTGTGCCGGTGGGCGCTCCGCGGAGCCTTGGTGGGCTCGGAGACCGAAGAGATCACAGTCCATTGTTACGGCTGTTTGAACGGGGCGGAGGGTGGGGTGTGTCACGCTGACCCGGTGATTATTGGGGTTGGCATCGATGTCGCGGAGATCGACCGGTTCGGCGCGGCGCTGGAGCGGACGCCCGGCATGGCCGAACGGCTGTTCGTGGACGGTGAGTTGCTGCTGCCGAGCGGGGAGCGGCGGGGGGTCGCCTCGCTGGCGGCGCGGTTCGCGGCGAAGGAGGCACTCGCGAAGGCGCTGGGCGCGCCGGCGGGGCTTCGCTGGACGGACGCGGAGGTGTACGTGGAGGACAGCGGGCAGCCGAGGGTGCGGGTGCGGGGGACGGTGGCGGAACGGGCGTCGGCGCTGGGGGTGCGCTCGTGGCACGTCTCGCTCAGCCATGACGCGGGGGTGGCTTCGGCGGTGGTGGTGGCGGAGGCGTGAGGGTTCTGGCGGGGCGCCTTGGGTGGGCGTCTGCGCCTCTTGTCCGTCTGTGGGGCGGGGCCGCGGGGGTATGTGCGTACTCGCCATCCCTGCGCCGCGCCTCAAGTCCAAAGACGCCATCGCCCGCTCAGTGCTCCGTTCGCACATACCCCCACGTCCCCTCGGGCCGTGGGGCGCCTGCGGGCCGGTGGGGGCCGCTCCCGCTGTGGGCAGGCGTTCCGCAAGGCGGAACGGGTGGGCACAGCCCACGGTGCCGGGTGGCGGGAAGTGTGGCTCCAGCCCCGGCGCAGCCGGACCGTGCCGGGGAACTGTGCGCGGGGGAGACTAGGGGGATGCGGAGTGCGTACAGGGTGGACAGCGTTCGGGCGGCCGAGCGGGAGTTGATGGCCCAGGGGCCCGCCGACGCGTTGATGCGGCACGCCGCCGCAGGCCTCGCCACGGAGTGCGCACAGCTCCTCGGCAAGGTGTACGGATCGAGGGTCGCACTCCTGGTCGGCAGCGGCGACAACGGCGGCGACGCCCTGTACGCCGGCGCCCGCCTGGCCCGGCGGGGCGCAGGGGTGAGCGCCGTGCTCCTGGCCCCGGACCGCGCCCACCCCGGCGGCCTCGCCGCGCTCCGGGCCGCGGGCGGCCTGGTCGTGGCGAGCGACGACGCGCGCGCGGAAGGGCTCGTGTCACGGGCGCGGCTCGTCGTCGACGGGATCGTCGGCATCGGAGGACGCGGCGGACTCCGCGAGCCCGCCGCCCGCCTCGTCGCCGCCGCCAGGCCGGACGCCCTGGTCGTCGCCGTCGACCTCCCCAGCGGCGTCGACGCCGACACCGGCGAGGTGCACGGCGCCGCGGTGCGCGCCGATGTGACGGTGACCTTCGGTACGTACAAGCCGGGCCTGATGATCGATCCCGCCCGGGAGCACGCGGGCGCCGTGCGGCTCGTCGACATCGGGCTGCGCCTCGACGCCGGCGAGCGGGCAGCGGAGGCCCTGCACTTCGAGGACGTGGCGCGGCTGCTGCCCACACCCGGCGGCGAGAGCGACAAGTACCGGCGCGGCGTCGTCGGCATCGTGGCCGGCTCCGCCCGCTACCCGGGCGCCGCCGTGCTCGCCGTCGCGGGCGCCCTGCGCGGCGGCGCGGGCGCCGTGCGGTACGTGGGCCCCGCAGCGGACGCCGTCATCGCCCGGTTCCCCGAGGCCCTGGTGTCCGCCGGGCCCCCGGCGAGGGCGGGCCGCGTCCAGGCCTGGGTCGCGGGGCCTGGCCTGGGCGACGACGCCGACCGCCTCGCGGACGTGCTCGCGGCCGACGTCCCCGTGCTGATCGACGCCGACGGACTGCGGCTCGCGGGCGAGGCGGCCGTACGGGCCAGGACCGCGCCCACCCTGCTCACCCCGCACGCGGGCGAGGCCGCCGCGCTGCTCGGCGTCGCCCGCGCCGAGGTCGAGGCGGGACGGCTCGCCGCCGTACGGGAGCTGGCGGGGCGGTACGGCGCGACCGTGCTGCTCAAGGGGTCCACCACGCTGGTCGGCTCGGCCGCGGGCGCCGTACGCGTCAATCCCACCGGGACGCCCTGGCTCGCCACCGCGGGCAGCGGCGACGTGCTGTCCGGGCTCGCCGGATCCCTGCTGGCGGCGGGGCTCGACGCGCGTGACGCGGGGTCCGTCGCCGCGTATCTGCACGGGCTCGCCGGACGCCTCGCGGCGGACGGGGCCCCCGTGGGGGCGCAGGACGTGGCCGACGCGCTGCCCGCCGCCTGGCGGGACGTCCGCCGCTGAGCCGGTGCGGAGGCGGCCCTTCGAGTGACGCCTCCGCGCGGCTGACCGCCGCACGGCACCGGGCCGGGTTCGCTCATCACATGATCAGTAAGACAGCCCGGCGCGGAATCCCCGTGCTGCTCGCCCTCGCCGCCGTCCTGCCGGCCGTCCCCGCGTCCGCGGACCCCGTGCCGCCGCGGCCCGCGGCCCCCGGGACCGCCGCGCTGGTCCCCGGCCTCCCGGCGCCCGCGCCCCACCCGTGGCAGCTCGACACCCCCGACCAGGCGCTGGCGCCGCACGTGTACACACCGAGCGCCGCCGAGGACGCGATCGAGCCCATGGACGCGCCGGACTCCGCCGACGAGCTCGTCGAGTACGTGCCGCCGAGCGAGGTCGCCACCAAGGCCGCGCCCGCCTGCACCAAGCGGACCGGTCCCTACCAGCGGCAGATCGAGCGCTGGCTGAAGCGCGAGGTGGACGGCCGGCAGTCCGCGGCCGACTGCCGGGCGATCCGGGCGTTCCAGCGCAAGGAGGGGATCCGGCCCGCGATCGGGTTCGCCGGGCCGGTGACCTGGGCCCGGATGCGGCTGATCACGGCCCGCAAGAACCCGAACGCCGCGAAGCGGTGCCCCACGCGCGCGTACCGCCTCGCCTGCGTCGACCTGTCACGTCAGGTGATGTGGGTGCAGAAGGGCGAGAAGGTGCTGCTCGGGCCCGTGCCCATCCGTACCGGACGCGCCGGCTACCGGACCCGCACCGGCTGGCACAAGGTCTACTGGAAGCACAAGAACCACTGGTCGTCGCTGTACGACACCCCCATGCCGTACAGCCAGTTCTTCAACGGCGGCCAGGCGTTCCACGCCATCTACGGCAACGTGTACGGCCCGCCCGGCTCGCGCGGCTGCGTGAACATGCGGGTCGCCGACGCCCGCGCGCTGTGGAAGACCCTCTTCAAGGGCGACCGCGTCTACGTGTGGGGCCGCAAGCCGGGCACCTGAGGCCCGGCCCGACCCGTGGGAGCGGGGGCTGTCGGCGCCCTCTGAGACACTTGTCCGCGATGAACGAGACAGCCCCTTTCCGTGTCCGCGCCGAGATCGACCTCGCCGCCCTGCGCGCCAACGTGCGCTCGCTGCGCGCCCATGCGCCGGATGCCGCGTTCATGGCCGTGGTGAAGGCGGACGCGTACGGCCACGGAATGGTGCCCTGCGCCCGTGCCGCCCGCCAGGCCGGCGCCACCTGGATCGGCACCGCCACGCCCGAGGAGGCCCTGGCCGTGCGCGCCGCGGGCCTGCCCGGCCGGATCATGTGCTGGCTGTGGACGCCGGGCGGCCCCTGGCGCGAGGGCATCGAGGCCGACCTGGACATGTCGGTGAGCGCGCTGTGGGCGCTGCGCGAGGTGACGGACGCCGCCCGCGCGGCCGGGCGCCCCGCCCGCATCCAGCTCAAGGCCGACACGGGCCTGGGGCGGAACGGCTGCCTGCCCGCCGACTGGCCCGAGCTGATCGCCGAGTCCCTGCGCGCCGAGGCCGACGGACTGGTGAAGGTCACCGGCCTCTGGTCGCACTTCGCGTGCGCCGACGAGCCGGGCCACCCCTCGATCGCCGCGCAGCTCACGGTCTTCCGCGAGATGGTGGCGTACGCCGAGGAGCGGGGGATACGCCCCGAGGTGCGGCACATCGCCAACTCCCCGGGCACGCTCACGCTCCCGGAGACCCACTTCGACCTGGTCCGCCCCGGCATCGCGATGTACGGCGTCTCGCCGAGCCCCGAGGTCGGCGCCCCGCAGGACTTCGGGCTGCGGCCCGTCATGACGCTCTCCGCGTCGCTCGCCCATGTGAAGCACGCCCCGGGGGGGCACGGCGTCAGTTACGGGCATCACTACATCACCCCCGGCGAGACGACCCTCGGGCTCGTCCCCGCCGGGTACGGCGACGGCATCCCGCGCCAGGCGTCCGGCACGGGCCCGGTCCTCATCGACGGCAAGTGGCGGACCGTCGCGGGCCGCGTCGCGATGGACCAGTTCGTCGTCGACCTCGGCGGGGACGAGCCCGAGGTCGGCGCGGAGGCGGTGCTGTTCGGTCCTGGCGACCGCGGCGAGCCGACCGCCGAGGACTGGGCGCAGGCCGCGGGCACCATCGCGTACGAGATCATCACCCGCATCGGATCGCGCGTCCCGCGCGTCTATGTGAACGAGCGACCCGGAGTGGACGAGCAGCCGGACGACTGATCGGTGAACTGACGAGGAGCGGCACGTGAGCGAGACCAGCACGGGGGCGGCCGCGGCGGAAGCGGTGACACGGGCCGCCGCCGCGACCGGGAACTGGCGCCGGGCCGGGGTGGCGGGCGCCGCGATAGGAGTGATCGCCGCGGGCGCGGCGGCCGGTGTCGCCATCGAGCGGCTCACGGTCGGCCGCGGCATGCGCAAGAAGGCGCGGCTCGCGCTCGACGCCTCGGGGCCCTACGGCTCCCTGCGCGGCATGCCCGGCACGGCGTACGCGGACGACGGCACCGAGCTGAGCTACGAGGTCGAGGAGGTCGAGGCGGACAGCGCCCAGGCCCCGCGCCGGCGCCGCCTCTTCGGCCGCCGCTCGCCCGCGCCGGTCACCGTCGTCTTCAGCCACGGCTACTGCCTGAACCAGGACTCCTGGCACTTCCAGCGCGCCGCCCTGCGCGGCGTCGTCCGCGCCGTCTACTGGGACCAGCGCAGCCACGGCCGTTCGGGGCGCGGTGTCGAGCAGGCCGACCGGAAGGCGCCGGTCTCCATCGACCAGCTGGGGCGCGACCTGAAGGCCGTCATCGACGCCGCGGCGCCCGAGGGCCCGCTCATCCTCGTCGGGCACTCCATGGGCGGCATGACGACCATGGCCCTCGCCGACCACTTCCCCGAGCTGATCCGTGAGCGCGTCGTGGGCGTCGCCCTGGTGGGTACGTCGTCGGGGCGCCTCGGCGAGGTGAACTTCGGCCTCCCGGTGGCCGGGATGAACGCGGTCCGGCGGGTGCTGCCCGGCGTCCTGCGGGCGCTGGGCTCGCAGGCCGAGCTGGTGGAGCGGGGGCGGCGGGCCACCGCGGACCTCTTCGCGGGCGTCATCAAGCGCTACTCGTTCTCGCGCAAGGACGTGGATCCGGCCGTCGCGCGGTTCGCGGAGCGGATGATCGAGGCGACGCCGATCGACGTGGTCGCCGAGTTCTATCCGGCCTTCGCCGAGCACGAGAAGGCGGAGGCGCTCAAGCACTTCGCCGAGCTGCCGGTGCTCGTGCTGGCCGGCGACAAGGACCTGGTCACGCCGAGCGAGCACAGCGAGGCGATCGCCGACCGGCTACCGGACGCCGAGCTGGTCCTGGTGCCGGACGCCGGGCACCTGGTCATGCTGGAGCACCCCGAAGTGGTCACGGACCGGCTCGCGGACCTGCTGGTGCGGGCCGTGGAGGAGGCGCGCAGCGCGGCCCTGTGAGGCCCGCGGCCGTCGTCGGGTGGGCCGGAGCGCCCGCCCGCAGGGGCTACCGTGGGCGGTATGGAAGCACCGCACCACCAGGCCCCCGCCCACACGCTCAAGATCACCGTCAACTCCCCCGGGCAGATGGGTGAGTTGGGCCGCCGCCTGGCCAAACTGCTGCGCCCCGGCGACCTCGTCATGCTCACCGGTGAGCTCGGCGCCGGCAAGACGACCCTGACCCGCGGCCTCGGCGAGGGCCTCGACGTGCGGGGCGCCGTCACCTCGCCGACCTTCGTCATCGCCCGTGTGCACCCGCCGCTGGGCGCGGGTCCCGCGCTGGTGCACGTCGACGCGTACCGCCTGGGCGGCGGGCTCGACGAGATGGAGGACCTGGACCTCGACGTGTCCCTGCCCGACTCGGTGATCGTCGTGGAGTGGGGCGACGGCAAGGTCGAGGAGCTCTCGGACGACCGGCTGCACGTCGTCATCGACCGGGCCGTGGGCGACACGACGGACGAGGTGCGCGAGGTGACGCTGACCGCGCTCGGCGCGCGCTGGGCCGACGCGGATCTGGCCTCGCTCGCGGCCTGAGACCACCGCGTCACCGGCGGTTCTCGTACGTTCGCCCGAACGTTCCGACAAGACGTCGGGAAAATGTTGCGCTGTGCGCGCCGCACGTGGTCACATGGGTTACGGGTCTTGGTTAGGTCTACCTAACCACGTCTGCTCCCGAAGTCCCAGGAGGCATCCATGTCGGCTTCAGAACGTGACGCACAGCCGCGGCAGCGCGGGCTGCGGGGACCGTCGGGTGCGCTGGCCCCCACGCGCCTGTCCATGAGCGATCTGCTGGCGTCGTGCGCCGCGGCGAGCGCGGTCTCCACGCCTCCGCGCGACACTCCTCCGCGCGACACGCCTGCGCGTACCGCGCCTGCGTGCGACGCCGCCGTGCGCGACGCGCCTGCGTACGACACCCGCGCGTGCGACACGCCTCCGCACGACCCGGCGCCCGCAGGGGGGCACTCCTGAGGGTGACGTCCCTACGGAACGACGACGACCTTCTGGCTGATCCCCGCGAACTCCCACATCGCGTTGCCGTGCGCGCGTGACTCGCGGATGCCGCCCGTCTTCTTCTCCGGGTCCGGCTTCGGCGTCGAGCCGTCGACCGCGGCGCTGAAGCCGACCGTGATCCCGTCGACGGTCGTGAACCGCACGACGTGCTCGATCGGCACGCCGTCCGTGCCGGTGACCGTCCCGGAACGCGAGCTGACCCGGTAGGTGCCCGGCGCGGGATCCACCGTGCCCGGCGTGACCTGGTACGTGAGCTGCGCCTTCCCGGACTCCTCGACCAGCCAGACGCGGTCGTCGCCCAGGGAGTACACGACCCGCTTGCCCGTCCCGGACTCCGCGGGGACCGCCGTCGGGTTCTTCTTGTCCTTGGGGGAGCGCGCAGAGGCCGAGGGCGACGTGTCGGGGCGCTTGCCCAGGTCGTCCGGCACGCTGGCCGAGGCCTGATAGGCGAGGAAACCGACCGCGGCGACCGCGGCGGCGGTGAGCCCGGCCACGAATCCCGAGCTGCTCCTTGACACCTTGCGCCACCCACCTCTTCGTACTGCGTACGGCTACGGAGTGACGGTAGCAGCAGCCGCGCCCCTTCCCCGGGCAGCCGCACCCCATGCCGGTACGGCCGTGCGCGGCGCGCCGGAGCCGTAGGCTGTTCGCGTGCTCTTGCTCGCTCTGGATACCGCCACGCCCGCCGTCACCGTCGCCCTCCACGACGGCTCCTCCGTCATCGCGGAGTCGAGCCAGGTGGACGCCCGGCGCCACGGGGAACTGCTGCTCCCGGCCGTCGACCGTGTGCTCGCCGACGCCGGACTGAGACTCGACGCCGTCACCGGCATCGTCGTCGGCGTGGGCCCCGGCCCCTACACCGGCCTGCGCGTCGGCCTGATGACCGCCGACACGTTCGGCCTCGCGCTCGGCGTCCCCGTGCACGGGGTGTGCACGCTGGACGGCCTCGCGTACGCCTCCGGCATCGAGTCGGGACCCTTCGTCGTGGCCACCGACGCCCGGCGCAAGGAGGTCTACTGGGCGCGCTACGACGACGTGCGCACCCGCGCGAGCGGGCCCGCCGTGGACCGTCCCGCGGACATCGCCGCCGAGGTCGCGGGCCTGCCCGCGGTCGGCGCCGGCGCGCTGCTCTACCCCGACACCTTCCCCGACGCCCGCGCCCCCGAGCACGTCTCGGCGGCGGCGCTCGCGTCGCTGGCCGCCGCGAAGCTGGCCGCGGGCGAGGAGCTCCTGGAGCCACGGCCGCTGTACCTGCGCAGGCCGGACGCGCAGGTGCCCAAGAACTACAAGGTGGTCACCCCCAAGTGACCCAGGTGACCGCGGCCGCCGTGCTGCGCGAGATGCGCTGGTGGGACATCGACCCGGTGTTCGCCCTGGAGAAGGGGCTCTTCCCGGACGACGCCTGGTCGCGCGGGATGTTCTGGTCCGAGCTCGCCCACGCGCGCGGGCCGCAGGCCACCCGCCGCTATGTGGTGGCCATGGACGGCGACCGCCTGGTCGGGTACGCGGGGCTCGCCGCCTCCGGGGACCTCGCCGACGTCCAGACCATCGCCGTGGCCCGCGACCACTGGGGCACCGGCCTCGGGGCCCGGCTCCTCACCGACCTGCTGCGGGCCGCGAGCGCCTTCGAGTGCGCCGAGGTGATGCTGGAAGTGCGGGTCGACAACACGCGGGCCCAGAAGCTGTACGAGCGCTTCGGCTTCGAGCCCATCGGCTTCAGGCGCGGCTACTACCAGCCGGGCAATGTGGACGCCCTGGTCATGCGCCTCACCGACCCCTCCACTTCCGTATCCGTACAAGGAACCGAGATTCATGGCTGACTCGCGCGACGAACCCCTCGTCCTCGGCATCGAGACCTCCTGCGACGAGACCGGCGTCGGCATCGTCCGCGGCACCACCCTGCTCGCCGACGCCGTCGCCTCCAGCGTCGACGAGCACGCCCGCTTCGGCGGCGTCGTGCCCGAGGTCGCCTCCCGCGCCCACCTGGAGGCGATGGTCCCCACGATCGACCGCGCCCTGAAGGAAGCGGGCGTGAGCGCGAAGGACCTCGACGGCATCGCCGTGACGGCGGGCCCCGGGCTCGCGGGCGCGCTGCTCGTCGGGGTCTCGGCCGCCAAGGCGTACGCGTACGCGCTCGGCAAGCCGCTGTACGGCGTCAACCACCTCGCCTCGCACATCTGCGTGGACCAGCTGGAGCACGGGCCGCTGCCCGAGCCGACCATGGCGCTGCTGGTGTCGGGCGGTCACTCCTCGCTGCTCCTGTCCGCCGACATCACCTCGGACGTGCGGCCGCTCGGCGCGACCATCGACGACGCGGCGGGCGAGGCCTTCGACAAGATCGCGCGGGTGCTGAACCTCGGCTTTCCCGGCGGTCCCGTCATCGACCGCTACGCGCGCGAGGGCGACCCGAACGCGATTTCCTTCCCGCGCGGGCTCACCGGGCCGCGCGACCCGGCGTACGACTTCTCCTTCTCCGGTCTGAAGACGTCCGTCGCGCGCTGGATCGAGGCGAAGCGGGCCGCGGGCGAGGAGGTGCCGGTGCGGGACGTGTCGGCGTCCTTCCAGGAGGCGGTCGTCGACGTGCTGACCCGCAAGGCCGTGCGGGCCTGCAAGGACGAGGGCGTCGACCACCTCATGATCGGCGGTGGCGTGGCCGCCAACTCGCGGCTGCGGGCGCTCGCGCAGGAGCGGTGCGAGAAGGCCGGGATCCGGCTGCGCGTGCCGCGTCCCAAGCTGTGCACGGACAACGGCGCGATGGTCGCCGCGCTCGGCGCCGAGATGGTGGCGCGCAACCGGTCCGCCTCGTCCTGGGACCTGTCGGCGGACTCGTCGCTGCCGGTGACGGAGCCGCACGTGCCGGGGCACGGTCATGGCCACGGCCACGATCACGACCACGTGCACGAGATCAGCAAGGAGAACCTCTACTCGTGAGCGTCGCGCTGATGTGGGAGGCCCGCGCCGTCGAGGGGCGCGGGCAGGAGCTGCTCGACTGGGCGCGGGCGCAGCGGCTCTCCGCCGAGCCGCTGCGGCGCGAGACCTTCCGGGCGCCGCAGGACCGGGTCCTCGTCATCACCTGGTGGGACGCCGCGTTCGACGCCGCACTGCCCGAGCTGGCCGAGCCCGCGCCGGACCTGGTCACGCGGGCGGTCCACCGCTGGCGCTTCGAGCCGGTCGAGGCGGGCTAGGGCGTCTGATCCGGTGCACTCCGCACCGGCTCGCCGGGCGCATCGGAGTGCCCGGCGGGCGCGCGGCCGGGGCCCGGCGGCGCGGGCGTCGGCCGGGACGTCACCAGCCACAGGCCGGTGCACAGCGCGGCGGCCAGGGTGACGGCTCCGGCCACGGTGAAGGCGCTGTCGAGGCCGTCCTCGAAGGAGGCGCCGCCGGACTGCCGGGCGCGGACCACGGCCCCGAGCACCGCCACACCGAGCACCGCGCCGATCTGCCGCGTGGTGCTGCTGATGCCCGAGGCGAGGCCGCCCTCCCGCGGGTCGACCGCCTGGATGGCGGCGCCGGTCAGCGGGGACATGGCCAGGGCGAAGCCGACGCCGACCGTGGCGAGCCGCCACCACACGGCGGCGTAACCGGTGTCGGCGTGCACCCCGCCCAGCGTGAGGAGCCCGAGCCCGGCCAGGGCCAGGCCGCCGGTGACGACGGACCGGTAGCCGTACGCGGCGGCGAGGCGGCCCGCGAAGGGGCTGACGACGACCATGGCGAGGGTCATGGGCAGGGTCTGCAGTCCGGCCCGCAGGATCGAGCTGCCCTGGACGTACACGAAGAACTGCGAGAAGAAGAACGACGAGCCCATGAGCGCGAACCCCACCACGACCATGGCGGAGTTGGAGACGGTGAACAGCCGTCGGCGGAACAGGCCCGGCGGCAGCATCGGCGCGGGGTGACGCCGCTCGACGGCGACGAACGCGGCGAGGAGGACGGCCGCGGCGGCGAAGCCGCCGAGGATCACCGGTGAGGTCCAGCCGCGCGCGCCGCCCTCGATCAGGGCGTAGGACAGGGTGCCGACCCCGAGGACGGACAGGATCGTGCCCGGGATGTCGAGGGCGCGGGCGTCCGGGTTGCGGGACTCGGCCAGGACGCGTCGGCCGGCCACCAGCAGGACCACGCCGATGGGCACGTTGACCAGGAAGATCGCGGGCCAGCCGAACGCCTGCGTCAGGGCGCCGCCGGCCACGGGCCCGGCGGCCAGGCCGATGCCGCTGAGCCCTGCCCACAGCCCGATCGCCCTGACCCGTTCCTGCGGGGCGGGATGCGCGGCCACCAGGAGCGCGAGCGAGGCGGGGCTCAGGGCCGCGGCCCCGATCCCTTGCAGTACCCGCCCGGCCACCAGCCAGCCGACCGAGGGGGCGACGCTGCACAGCACGGACGCGGCGGTGAACACCGCGACACCGCTCAGGTACACGCGCTTGCGGCCGAAGCGGTCGGCGAAGACCCCGCCGGACAGCAGCAGCATGGCGACCAGCAGGACGTAGGCGTCCACGATCCACTGCAGGCCGGTCAGGTCCGCGCCCAGGCGGTCCTGCATGTCGGGCAGTGCCGCGCCGACGATCGTGTTGTCGAGCAGCACCATGAACTGCCCCAGGCAGGTCACTACGAGCATGACGTCCTTCCCCCTGCGCCTAAAAGCAGCCAGCGGCTGCGTTAAGCGAGACCGTAGAGCAGTCGGGTGCACAAACGCAAGTGCGGGCTGCTTTAAGGTGGGAGGCATGGACGAGCAACAGCGCACCCGGCGGCCCGGCGGAAGGAGCGCCCGCGTCGGCGCGGCGGTGCATCAGGCCGTCACCGACCTGGTGGGCGAACGCGGGTACGGGGGCTTCACCGTCAGCGAGGTCGCGGCCCGCGCGGGAGTCGCCGACACCACCGTCTATCGGCGTTGGGGCAGCCTCGAAGAGCTGCTCACCGATGTGACGCTGACCCGCCTCAACGCGCGGTCGCCGATGCCCGACACCGGGGACCTGGTCGGCGACCTGCGCACCTACGCGGCCGCCGTGGCCCGCGAGATCACCGGACCCGACGGTCTGGCCGTGCTCCGCCTGGCCGTCGCCCTGTCCGGCTCCGGCTCCGGACCCGAGGGCCTGCGCCTGCGCGACGGCTTCCTCGCCGAACGCGCACGGCAGATGGAGTCCATGCTCGACCGGGCGCGCGAGCGCGGGGAGCCGGCCCCCGACGCGCTGGCCGTCCTCGACCACGTCATGGCCCCGATGTACATCCGCGTCCTGTTCGGCGCGGGCCCGCTCACCCCGGAGTACGTGGACGGCCTGGTCGACCGTCTGCTCCGGTGACGGCCGGGCGGCCGGATCCGCCCCGGCGGCGGGGTGTCAGGTCCCCAGCGGCCTGCGGTACGTCAGCAGATAGCGCCAGAAGAGCAGGTGGCGCACGGTCGCGCCGGGCAGGAGGCGGGGTGCCTCGGCACGGACCTGCGGCAGGCGCATGTCCGGCTGCCGCACGGGAGCCTTGAGCGGGGGCGGGTACGCGCCGCGCAGCCGCTCCGAGGCGTACACCGTCACCCGGGCCACCGCGTTGGCCGGGGACGCCACGACGTCCCACGGGGTCGTCCCCGCGTAGCAGCCGAGGACGAGCAGGGTGCCGCCGGGGGCGAGGGCGGCGCGCAGTCGCGTCAGCGTGTCGAACGGCATGTGGTGCAGGCTCGCCAGGCACGTGATGACGTCGTAGTGCCCCGCGGGCAGGTCCTCCCGGGTCACGTCCGCCACGCGGTAGCGGGGGCCGCCGCCGGCCGCCTCGGCCTCGGCGACGACCTCGGTCGACGGGTCGAGCGCGTCGACCTCGTAGCCCCGGGCCGCGAGCGCGCGGGCGAACCGGCCGGTGCCGCAGCCGATGTCGAGGGCGGTGCGGCCGTGCGGCGGCAGCTTCCGCAGGAGCAGCCGGTGGTAGTGGTCGTTGTGGTCGAAGGGCATGCGGGGGAGCCTGTCACATCCCCTCGGGCCGGTCCGGGCGTGCGGTCCGGGCGAGCAACCCGTCGATGACCGCGCCCAGTTGGCCGGGCGGGTCGTAGTCCTCGGTCAGCTCGGCCCACTGGCCTGCCAGCGCCGCCAGGTGGGGGAGTTCGGCGGCGTCCGCGTCCGTGAGCAGGTCGGGGAAGTACCGCTTGCGCTCCGGGTCGGCGGCGCGGCGCTCCATCGCGCGGCGGAAGGCCAGGTCGCCGTAGACGCAGTGCCAGATGGTCCGGTACGCGCGGACGGCCTCCGCCGGCGTCATGCCGCGGCGGACGCAGGTGCCGATGATCTCCTCGACCATCCACAGGGCGCCCCGGTCGGTCAGGTCGCCGAGGCTGAGCACCTCGACCACCCACGGCATCCGCAGCAGCGTCGCGTGCATGTGCAGGGCGACGGTGAGCAGGCGCTCGCGCGGGTCGGCGGGCAGGTCGGGGCGGGGGAGCGTGTCGGCCGTGCCGGAGAGCGTGAGCATCAGGAGGTCGTCCTTGTCGCGCACGTGGTGGTAGAGCGCCATCGGCGTGGTGCCGACCTCCTTGGCCACCCGGCGCATGCTCAGCCCGGCCAGGCCCTCCTCCTGGAGGATCCGGCGCGCGGCGGCGGCGATGGCCTCCGGCTCGATGCGGCGGGGGCGTCCGACGCCCCGCTTCTTCCCGCCGCGCCCGGCCGCGCTCCCCGCCGCCTTGTCCGCGGCCTCCGTCCGCGCCGGTTCCCCCGCCGGCGCCCCGGCCGCTTCCTGTGCTGCTTCCTCTGCTGCCACGACGTCCATTGTCGCGCCCCTGGTCGCGGCCTTCCGCCGGGGGAGCCTGCGATCGTGCGTGCAATTTCCGTACGCCGTACAGTAATGTGCCCCGCATGGTGAACTCCAAAGCCACGCAAGGGAATCTGCTGTTGCCGGTGCTGCTCACCGTGCAGTTCCTCGTCTCCCTCGACATGTCCGTCGTCAACATCGCCCTGCCCGACATGGGCGACGACCTCGGCTTCGCCGCCGACTCGCTGCTCTGGGTCGTCAACGCCTACGCGCTCGCCTTCGGCGGCCTGCTCATGCTCGGCGGGCGCCTCGCCGACCTGGTGGGACGGCGGCGCACCCTCGTGTGGGGGTTCGTCGTCTTCGGCGCCGCGAGCCTCGCGGGCGGACTCGCCCTGACGCCGGGGCAGCTCATAGCGGCGCGGGCCGTGCAGGGCGCGGGCGCGGCGGCGCTCGCCCCGGTCGCGCTCGCCCTGATCACCGTCAACTACGCGGCGGGGCCCGCCCGTTTGCGCGCCCTCGGGCTGTGGGGCGTCGCCGGGGCGCTCGGCGGCGCGGTCGGGATCATGGCGGGCGGCCTGCTCACCGACTGGGTCGGCTGGCGCTCCGTGATGCTGGTCAACGTCCCCGTGGTGATCGGCGCGCTGCTCGCCGCGCGCCGCGGGGTGCCCGCCGACCGCCGCACGGGCCCCGCGCCCCGCCTCGACGTGACCGGCGCCCTGCTCGTCACGGCCGGCACGGCGGTGCTCGTGCTCGGCCTCGTGCGCACGGAGACGTACGGCTGGGCATCGGGCACCACGCTGGGCACGCTCGCCCTCGCCCTCGTCCTGCTCGCCGCCTTCGTCGCCGTCGAGGCCCGCAAGCGCGCCCCGTTGCTGCGCCTCGGCCTGCTCGGCACCGCCCACCGGCCGGTGCTCTCCGCGAACGTCTTCGCGCTCCTGATGTCCTCGGGGCAGTTCGCCGCCTTCTACTTCACCTCGCTCCACCTCCAGCAGGTCATGGAGTACGGGCCGACGGCGGCCGGCGCCGCGTTCCTGCCGTTCTGCGCGGGCGTCGTGGCCGGGTCGACGGTGGCGACGAAGGCCGTGGGGCGCCTCGGCGCGCGGACGCTGCTCGTGGCGGGCGGGCTGCTCGGCGCCGCCGGGTTCGGGTGGTTCGCGCTGACCGCCGGGGCGGACGGCACGTTCCTCGGCTCGATCCTGGGTCCGTCCCTGGTCGCCAGTGTCGGCATCGGCATGTGCTTCGTGCCGCTGGGCACGGCGGCGACCGACGGCGTCGCCCCCGAGGAGACCGGCATGGCCTCCGGGCTGCTCAACAGCTCGCGCCAGCTCGGCGGCTCGCTGGGCCTCGCGGTCCTGGTCACCGTCGCGGCGAGCGCCACGGGCGCCGGGCGGGACCGGGCCGCCCTCGCCGAGGGCCACGCGGCGGCCTTCGCGGTCTCCGCGGGGCTCCTGGTGGCGGCCGCGCTGGCCACCGCGGTGCTCCACGGCCGCCGAACGCCCGCCCCGACACCGCCGCGACCTGCGGAAACGTACTCCCCGGAAGAAAGTTCAAAGAATTTCGGCGACGATGTCGAAACGGGCGTCTCCCGTTCGACGCAGGGGTGAGAGGCGAGGAGAAGCCCCGCCGCCACCCGCTGGGAGACCACCATGCCGCGCTACATGACGCTGATCCGCATCGACGAGAACAACGCGCCCGAGGGCGGCCCGAGCCCCGAGCTCCAGGAGCGCATGGGCGCGCTGCTCGAAGAGATCACCAAGGCCGGGGTGATGCTCGACACCGCGGGCCTGCGCCCGACCGCCGAGGGCGCCCGTGTGACCTGGGACAAGGGTGAACTGTCCGTCACCGACGGCCCGTTCACCGAGACCAAGGAGGTCATCGGCGGCTACTCCATCTGCCAGGCCAAGGACATGGCCGAGGCCGTCGAGTGGACCAAGCGGTTCCTGAAGACCCACGAGGACTACTGGACGATCACCGCCGAGGTCCGGGAGATCGAGGGCTGATCCCCCGCCTTTGCGGCCGTGGCGCCGGGGTGCTCTGATGGGTGGCCGTGAGCCACCTTCCGGAGCACCCCCGCCGCACCGTGGAGACCGTCTTCCGCATGGAGGCGCCGCGCATCATCGCCGGTGTCGCGCGGATCGTACGGGACGTCGGCATCGCCGAGGAACTGGCGCAGGACGCCCTGGTGGCCGCCCTCGAACAGTGGCCCGAGCAGGGCGTCCCCGACAACCCGGGCGCCTGGCTCATGACCACCGCCCGGCGCCGCGCCGTCGACCTGGTCCGGCGCCGCGAGCGCTACGCGAGCAAGCTGGCCGAGATGGGCCGCGACCTGGAGTCCGCGCCGCCCCACCTGGACGAGCCCGCCGACCCCGACGCCATCGACGACGACCTCCTGCGCCTCGTCTTCACCGCCTGCCACCCGGTGCTCTCCACGGAGGCCCGCGTGGCGCTCACCCTGCGCCTGCTCGGCGGCCTGACCACCGCGGAGATCGCCCGCGCCGTGCTCACGCCCGAGCCGACCGTGGCGCAGCGGATCTCGCGGGCCAAGCGCACCCTCGCCGCCAGGGCCGTCGCCTTCGAGGTCCCCTACGGCCCCGACCGCGAGGCCCGCCTCGGCTCGGTCCTTGAGGTCATCTACCTCATCTTCAACGAGGGGTACGCCGCCACGGCGGGCGACGACTGGCTGCGCCCTGCGCTGTGCGAGGACGCCCTCCGGCTCGCCCGGGTGCTCGCGGGACTCATGCCCAAGGAACCCGAAGTGCACGGACTGGCCGCCCTGTTGGAGCTCCAGGCATCGCGCTCGGCCGCCCGCACGGGCCCGTCCGGCGAGCCCGTGCTGCTCAAGGACCAGAACCGCACCCGCTGGAACCAGATGCTGATCCGGCGCGGATTCGCCGCGCTCGCGCGCGCCCAGGCCACGGCGAGCGGCCCCCTCGGCCCGTACGCCCTACAGGCCGCGATCGCCGCCTGCCACGCCCACGCGCACACGTACGAGGAGACCGACTGGCACCAGATCGCCGCCCTCTACGACCTGCTCGCGGCCCGCGCACCCTCGCCGGTCGTCGAGCTGAACCGCGCGGTCGCGGTCGCGATGGCGCGGGGCCCCGAGGCGGGCCTGGCCCTGGTCGACGCGCTCGCCGCCGAACCGGCCCTGAAGGACTACCACTTGCTGCCCAGCGTGCGGGGCGACCTGCTCACCCGCCTCGGCCGTCGGGCCGAGGCGCGCGCGGAGTTCGAACGGGCGGCGGCGCTGGCGCGGAACGAGCGGGAGCGGGAACTGCTGCGGGCGCGGGCGGACGACTGCTGAGGCTCTGCGTATCCGGGAGGGCGTCGCGCGGTTCCCGCGCCCCTCACGGGGCCGGGTGCCCGATCAGCATGGTCGGCGCCCCCGCCACCCGCGTCAGGAAGACGGTCGCCGCGTTCCTGCCCTGCGGCTTCACCTTCCGCCGCAGCTCCTCCGGCTCCACCGCCGACCCCCGCTTCTTCACCGTCAGGATGCCGACCTCCCGCTCCCGCAGCAGCGCCTTCAACTTCTTCACGTTGAAGGGAAGTTGGTCGGTGATCTCGTACGCGGTGGCGTACGGCGAATCGTGCCGTGCGTCGGAGGTGACGTACGCGATCGTCTCGTCGATCAGCCCGCCCGCCACCTCCTCGGCCACCCGGGCCACCAGGTGGGCGCGGATGACGGCGCCGTCGGGCTCGTACAGATAGCGCCCCACGGGCCGCACCTCCGGGTCGGGCGGCAGCGTGGCCAGCGGGCTCCACAGGGTGGCGCCGCCGGGCAGGAGCGTCGCGCGGTGCGAGGCGGGCGCGCCCGTGCCGAACCACAGCACCGCCTCCTTCACGTCGCCGCCGTCCGAGATCCACTCGGCCTCCGCCTCGGCGGGGACCGCCTGGTGCGGGATGCCGGGCGCGATCTTCAGCGCGGCGCGCGGGGCCTTGAGCGCCGTCCCGACCGCCCAGGACAGGGGCGGGGAGTAGGACTCCGGGTCGAAGATGCGGCCGCGCTTGGAGGAGCGTCGCGCCGGGTCCACGAACACCGCGTCGTGCGCCGAGGTGTCCACGTCGGTGACATCGGCCTCGCGGACCTCGATCAGCCCGTCGAGCCCGAGCACCTCGGCGTTCGCGCGGGCGACCGCGCAGGTCAGCGGGTCCCGGTCGACGGCGAGCACGGAGACACCGGCCCGCGCCAGCGCGATGGCGTCGCCGCCGATGCCGCAGCACAGGTCGGCGAGGGAGCGCACGCCCAGGGCCTTGAAGCGCTCGGCGCGGTAGGCGGCGACGGAGGTGCGGGTGGCCTGCTCGACGCCGTTCGGCGTGAAGAACATCCGGGCCGCGTCCTCGGCGCTGAACTTCGCCACGGCCCGCTGCCGCAGCCGCGCCTGTGCCAGGGCCGCCGAGACCAGCGGCGCCGGGTGCTCGCGGCGCAGCCGGGTCGCGGCGGCGAGCTCCTGCGCGGGATCGACGTCCCGCACCTCGTCGAGCAGGGCCCGGCCCTCCTCGGTGCGAAGGGCGGCGAAGGCGGCGAGGGGGTCGTCGAGGCCGGCGTCGCGGCCGCTCGGCGTGTTCGGGTCGTTCACCCGCCCCATTGTGGGCCAGTCGGTGGATGGTGCGCGGCCGGTGGCGGTGTCGGCGCCCCGAAGGGGCTGTGAGCTGCAAAGATCCGGCGCCATGCAACTAGTACGACAAAAGGAAGAATCCGCCAGAAGACGGAAGAACCAGACGCGTACCGCGCTGGCCGTCCTGGTCGTCGCCGCGATCGCGTCGGGCTGTGCCTCCGGTGCCGACTCGGACGCGGTCAAGCCGGCCCACGGCCAGCAGCCCCTGCAGGCCCCGCCCGCCCGCGCCCTCGACTCCTACGCCCACAAGCTCGCCGCCGCCCAGGCCGCGCGGGCCGCGGCCGCCAAGCGCTGGGGCCTGGCGAGCACCCCGCTGGCCGCGCCCCCCGCGCCGAAGGCCAAGCCGCGGATCACCACCCGCAAGGGCTTCGAGGTGAAGGGCCAGTCGAGCCTGCCGCCGGTCTTCACGACGATCCCCACGAAGGACAAGGTCGTCTTCCTGACCATCGACGACGGCGCCGAGAAGGACCCGGAGCTGCTCAGGATGATGAGCGAGCTGCGCATCCCGTACACGGCGTTCCTCAGCGACTACCTGGTCAAGGAGGACTACGGCTACTTCAAGAAGATGCGGGACCGCGGTGTCTCCCTGAACAACCACACCCTCAACCACCGCTATCTGCCCGGACTTTCGTACGAGGCGCAGCGCCGCGAGATCTGCGGCATGCAGGACACCATCGAGAAGCGCTACGGCAAGCGCCCCGAGCTCTTCCGCCCGCCGTACGGCAACTACAACGCCGACACCCTGCGCGCCGCCAAGTCCTGCGGCGTCAAGGCGGTCCCGCTGTGGGCGTCGGAGGGCTTCGCCGACCACATGGAGTGGCGCGAGTGGGACCGCGACCTGCACCCCGGCGACATCATCCTCACGCACTTCCGGGGCCGTGAGGACTGGAAGGGCACCATGCCCGACATGGTCCGCAGGGTCATGAAGACGGTCACGGACAAGGGGTACGCGGTGGCCAGGCTGGAGGACTACCTGTGACCCCCCGGGCGCGAGCGCGCCGCCGCCTCCTCGCCGGGGCCCTCCTCTGCGGCGTACTCGCGCCCGCGCTGCTCACGGGATGCGCGGAGTCGGTGGACCCGATCGAGAGGCTGGGCAGGAAGGCGGCCCAGAAGATGCCCCAGCGCAAGCCGACGGGCCAGCCAGGTTCTCCGCACCGCTGTGGGCAGGCGTTCCGCAGGGCGGAACGGGTGGGCACAGCCCCCGGTGCCGAGTACGGGGAACCGAGGCGCCCCCACATCGCAGAGGGACACCAAGGATCTGCGGAAGAAGGGCCCACCCCTCCGAGAACCCGCTGCCCCGACAGGGGCAAGACGCCGCCGGCCCCGGCGCGGGGCACCCCGTCCCCGTAAAGCCCGACGCAGTCGATTGGCACTCCGCTTGACCGAGTGCTAATCCCCGTCCTAGTCTCGCTTCTGGCACTCCCCACTGGAGAGTGCCAACAGCGACGGGCAGGTCCGGCACCCGCGACGACGGATCCACCTGGTCGCCACACTCAGACTCTTAACCCCGTGAGATCTCCGAAGGGGGAGACCGGATCGTGACGACCGCCAGCTCCAAGGTTGCCATCAAGCCGCTCGAGGACCGCATTGTGGTCCAGCCGCTCGACGCCGAGCAGACCACGGCCTCTGGCCTGGTCATTCCGGACACCGCGAAGGAGAAGCCCCAGGAGGGCGCCGTCCTCGCCGTGGGTCCGGGCCGCTTCGAGAACGGCGAGCGCCTGCCGCTCGACGTCAAGGTCGGCGATGTCGTGCTGTACAGCAAGTACGGCGGCACCGAGGTGAAGTACAACGGCGACGAGTACCTCGTCCTCTCGGCTCGCGACGTGCTCGCGATCGTCGAGAAGTAATTCACCGCTTCACTGCTTTACCTGCTTCACCAGCAGATTTGCTTTTGAGCTGCGCCCCTGGTCACCCCGCTGATTGCCGGGCGGCGAGGGGCGCAGTTCGTTCACCCGAGTTTTCGAGAGGGCTGAATCGCTCCCATGGCGAAGATCCTGAAGTTCGACGAGGACGCCCGTCGCGCCCTTGAGCGCGGCGTCAACAAGCTTGCCGACACGGTCAAGGTGACGATCGGCCCCCGCGGCCGCAACGTCGTCATCGACAAGAAGTTCGGCGCCCCGACCATCACCAACGACGGCGTCACCATCGCCCGTGAGGTCGAGGTCGAGGACCCGTACGAGAACCTCGGCGCCCAGCTGGTGAAGGAGGTGGCGACCAAGACCAACGACATCGCTGGTGACGGCACCACCACCGCCACCGTGCTCGCCCAGGCCCTGGTCAAGGAAGGCCTGCGCAACGTCGCCGCCGGCGCCTCCCCGGCCGCCCTGAAGAAGGGCATCGACGCCGCCGTCGCGGCCGTCTCCGAGGAGCTCCTCGCCACCGCCCGTCCGATCGACGACAAGGCCGACATCGCGGCCGTCGCCGGTCTGTCCGCCCAGGACCCGCAGGTCGGCGAGCTCATCGCCGAGGCGATGGACAAGGTCGGCAAGGACGGTGTCATCACCGTCGAGGAGTCCAACACCTTCGGCCTGGAGCTGGACTTCACCGAGGGCATGGCCTTCGACAAGGGCTACCTGTCGCCGTACATGGTGTCCGACCAGGAGCGCATGGAGGCCGTCCTCGACGACCCGTACATCCTGATCCACCAGGGCAAGATCTCCTCCATCCAGGACCTCCTGCCGCTGCTCGAGAAGGTCATCCAGGCCAACGCCTCGAAGCCGCTCCTGATCATCGCCGAGGACGTCGAGGGCGAGGCCCTGTCGACCCTGGTCGTGAACAAGATCCGCGGCACCTTCAACGCCGTCGCGGTGAAGGCCCCCGGCTTCGGCGACCGCCGCAAGGCCATGCTCGGTGACATCGCCACCCTCACCGGCGGCACCGTCATCGCCGAAGAGGTCGGCCTCAAGATCGACCAGGTCGGCCTGGACGTGCTGGGCACCGCCCGCCGCGTCACCATCACCAAGGACGACACGACGATCGTCGACGGCGGCGGCAACGCCGGTGACGTCGAGGGCCGCGTCTCGCAGATCAAGGCCGAGATCGAGGCCACGGACTCCGACTGGGACCGCGAGAAGCTCCAGGAGCGCCTCGCGAAGCTGGCCGGCGGCGTGTGCGTCATCAAGGTCGGCGCCGCCACCGAGGTGGAGCTGAAGGAGAAGAAGCACCGTCTGGAGGACGCCATCTCCGCGACCCGCGCCGCGGTCGAGGAGGGCATCGTCTCCGGTGGTGGCTCCGCCCTGGTGCACGCCGTCAAGGTCCTCGAGGGCAACCTCGACAAGGACGGCGACGAGGCCACCGGTGTCGCGGTCGTCCGCCGCGCCGCCGTCGAGCCGCTGCGCTGGATCGCCGAGAACGCCGGCCTCGAGGGCTACGTCATCACCTCGAAGGTCGCCGAGCTCGACAAGGGCTTCGGCTTCAACGCCGCGACCGGCGAGTACGGCGACCTGGTCAAGGCCGGCGTCATCGACCCGGTCAAGGTCACCCGCTCCGCCCTGGAGAACGCCGCGTCCATCGCGTCGCTGCTGCTCACGACCGAGACCCTGGTCGTCGAGAAGCCGGCCGAGGAAGAGGCCGAGGCCGGTCACGGCCACGGCCACGGTCACTCGCACTGACCGCCGCGCTCGCTTGAACGGTGACTGAGGCCCGGCTCCCTGTACGAGGGAGCCGGGCCTCAGCCCTTTTCGGGAATACGTCTGCCGGGTTGCTTCCCGTTGCCGAGTGCAGGTTGTTCCCGGCCGGTCGCGCAGTTCCCCGCGCCCCTTCAGGGCGCTCTACTGCGGGCCGTACTTCCTGCCCGTCCTCGACGTGACGCCGCCCAGCAGGCCCCGCGGCGTCACCTTCACCACCCCCATCAGCGCCTTGTAGCGCGGGTCGGGGATCGACAGGGTCTTGCCGCGCGAGAGGTCCGCCAGCGCGGTCGTGACCAACTTGTCCGCGTCGAGCCACATCCAGCCGGGGATGTTGGACGTGCCCATCCCGGCGCGCTGGTGGAACTCCGTGCGCACGAAGCCGGGGCACAGCGCCATCAGCCGCACCCCGGAGCCGGCCAGGTCCTTCGCCGCGCCCTGGGTGAACTGCACGACCCACGCCTTCGAGGCCCCGTACGTCCCGCGCGGCACGAACGCCGCCACCGACGCCACGTTCACCACACCGCCGCGGCCCCGCTCCTGCATCGACCGCGTCGCCGCCGACGTCAGCCGGAGCACCGCCTCGCAGTGCACCTTGAGCATGGTCAGCTCGTCGGCGAGCGAGACCTCCAGGTAACGGCCCTTGTTGCCGAATCCGGCGTTGTTGATCAGGAGGTCGACCGGGTCCCTGCGGTTGCCGAGGCGCTGCTCGACCGCCTCGATGCCCGCGTCCGTGGCGAGGTCCGCGGTCAGCACCTCCGCCTCGATGCCGTGCCGGTCGTGCAGTTCGGTCGCCTGGTCCTGCAGTCGCTTGGTGTCGCGCGCCACCAGAACGAGGTTGTGCCCGTCACCGGCGAGGCGCCGCGCGAAGGCGGCGCCGATGCCGGCGGTAGATCCCGTAATCAGAGCCGTAGTCATGCGCCAAGGCTAGTGAGATCTAGTGACCGCCGTGTCGCGCGTACTTCGCCACGTACGTGTGCGCGCGCTCGATCGCCTCGGGGTGCAGCGCGTCGCCCGCCGCCAGCAGGCGCGGCAGCAGCTCCTGCTCCGTGGTGACGGCCCGGAAGTAGAGGGCGACGGTCACCTCGTGCTCCGGGCGGTGCACGATCTCGACCCTGTCGCCGGCCCGGATCTCGCCCGGCTCGATCACCCGCAGATAGGCCCCCGGAGCGCCCTGCCGGGTGAACCGCTTCATCCACCCCTTCTCGTCGAGGTGCCCCTGGAACGTACGGCAGGGGATGCGGCCGCTCGTCACTTCGAGGACCAGGTCGGGGCCGATCCGCCAGCGCTCGCCGATCTTCGCGCCGTTCACGTCCACGCCGGACGTCGTGAGGTTCTCGCCGAAGATGCCGGAGGTCAGGGTCCGGCCGAGCTCGCGCTCCCAGACGTCGAGGTCCTCGCGTGCGTACGCGTACACCGCCTGGTCGTTTCCGCCGTGGTGGCGCAGGTCGCAGATCGCGTCACCGGCGAGGCCGCCCCCGGAGACGCCCTTGGGCCCCGGGGCGGTCACCCGGACCGGGCCCTCGACGGGCTGTTTGTCGATGCCG
The DNA here is from genome assembly GCF_040680155.1 of Streptomyces sp. NPDC052114. Lineage (NCBI taxonomy): Bacteria > Bacillati > Actinomycetota > Actinomycetes > Kitasatosporales > Streptomycetaceae > Streptomyces > Streptomyces sp. NPDC052114. Next base: position 315,590 of record NZ_JBFAWC010000010.1, read on the forward strand.
GTGCCGGCGGGTGCGTCGGAGTACTCGACGGCCTTGGGACGGCCCACGTTTACCGAAAGAAGCTCCATGCAGGCAGGCTATGCCCGTCGATCTCAAAGCGGCGACGCGATATTTCGCGCCGGGCCCAAGCGTCGCTTATGCTCGCGGCATGATCGAGGCCCGTCATCTCCGTGTCCTGCGCGCCGTGGCCGCCACCGGCTCCTTCTCGGCCGCGGCCCGCGAGCTCGGCTGCACCCAGCCCGCGGTCAGCCAGCAGATGAAGGCCCTCGAAGCCTCGACCGGCACACCGCTGCTGATCCGCACCGGCCGTGAGATGCGCCTGACGCAGGCGGGCGAGGCCCTGGTGCGGCACGCCGCGGGCATCCTCGCCGGACTCACCGCCGCCGAGGAGGAGGTCGCCGCCATCGCGGGCCTGCGCGCGGGCCGGGTCCGGCTCGTCTCCTTCCCCAGCGGCAGCTCGACGCTCGTCCCGGGCGCGCTTGCGGCGCTGCGCGCGGCCCACCCGGGCACCCGCGTCTCGCTCGTGGAGGCCGAGCCGCCGCGCTCGGTGGAGATGCTGCGCGAGGGCGACTGCGACGTGGCGCTCGCGTTCCGGTACGAGGGGGCGACCGCCGCGGAGGAGTGGGACGACCTCGTCGTGCGCCCCCTGCTCGCGGACCGCCTCGTCGGGCTCGTGCCCGAGGGGCACCGGCTCGCCGGGGCGGACGCGGTCACGATGGGTGAGTTCGCCGACGAGCCGTGGATCGCGGGCTGCCCCCGCTGTCGCAGGCAGCTGGTGGAGGTCTGCGAGAGCGCGGGCTTCGTGCCCCGGATCGACTTCGCGACCGACGACTATCCGGCGGTGATCGGGCTGGTCGGCGCGGGCCTCGGGGTGGCCGTGCTGCCCGAGCTCGCGATCGAGCCGGTGCGCCCCAGGGGCGCCCGCACCGTGACGGTGGAGCCCGCGGTGCGGCGGGAGATCGTCGCGCTCACCCTGCCGGACCTGGCGCAGGTGCCGGCCGTCGCCGCCACGCTGGACCACCTCGCGCGGGCCGCGGCCCGCTGACGGAGGGGCGGGGACACCGCCTCCGCGACTCTTTCGAAGAAACGTTCCTTCAGCCGTGCGGGACGGCTGCCCCGCCCGCCGGCGCCGATGCCGTGACCAGGCGGTGGCGCGCGCGGCCCATGAGCTCCTCGCGCTCGTCCTCGGTCAGGCCGCCCCACACGCCGTACGGCTCGCGCACCGCGAGCGCGTGTGCCGCGCACTCCGCACGCACCGGGCACCGCATGCAGACCTCCTTGGCGGAGTTCTCGCGTGCGCTGCGTGCCGCTCCGCGCTCGCCCTCCGGGTGGAAGAAGAGCGAGCTGTCGACCCCGCGGCAGGCCGCGAGGAGCTGCCAGTCCCAGAGATCTGCGTTCGGTCCGGGAAGGCGGGAGAAATCTGCCATTGCTGGTCCCCTTGAAGCCGTTCTGACGCGGATTGAAGCTGTTCTGACGCGGATACGGTGTCGATGACCGTACATCTACTGTCTAAGGAGATGAAAATATGACTCATTGCGAATCTAGCCACAGACACCAGGAAAAGGGAAGAAATGCCGCTAAATGGGGCATAGCTTGTGATGAAAGGTTGAGGGTCCGTCGCGCTCTCTGCGCTGTGTCCGCGCCCTCACGTAGAGTGCCGAAGGTGGCCGATCGCCCCGTAACTCTTTCGGGTGACCGTCGTTGAGAGTGCGAGGCGGTTGAAAGAACAAGCGCTCGGGCAGGTGTCCGAGAGCGTCAACCGCACAGGTGACGAATATGTACCAGCCTGGAGGCTCAAGGTGACGCGCAGCAGCTGTGAGAGCCGCGGAGGACAGTCATGACATCGGTCCTTGTCTGCGACGACTCCCCGCTTGCCCGAGAGGCGCTCCGCCGCGCGGTCGCGACCGTGCCCGGTGTAGAGCGTGTGACGACGGCGGCCAACGGCGAGGAAGTCCTCCGCCGCTGGGGCGCCGACCGCTCGGACCTGATTCTGATGGACGTACGCATGCCCGGCCTGGGCGGCGTGGAGACCGTCCGGCGGCTGCTGTCCGCCGACCCCGGTGCGCGCATCATCATGCTCACCGTCGCCGAGGACCTGGACGGGGTCGCGCTCGCCGTCGCCGCCGGTGCCCGCGGCTATCTGCACAAGGACGCCTCGCGCGCCGAGCTGCGCGCGACCGTCACGCAGGCGCTCGCCGACCCGACCTGGCGGCTCGCCCCGCGCAGGCTGCGTTCGGCCGAGATGGGCGCCGCGCCCACGCTCACCGCGCGGGAGATCCAGGTCCTGGAGGGCATGAGTCACGGCCGGTCGAACGCGGAGATCGGGCGCGAGCTCTTCCTCTCCGAGGACACGGTGAAGACGCACGCCAGGCGGCTGTTCAAGAAGCTCGGCGCCTCGGACCGGGCGCACGCGGTGGCGCTGGGCTTCCGCTGGGGTCTGGTCCGCTAAGTGTGCCGCCGCGGGGGCACGGCATTCCCCGCCCGCCGCGTGGTGGGCGGGGCGACCGATGCCCGCCGCTGCTTGTTTCGTCGCCGATGCCGCATCCTTGATGTGTGGAGTTCCTCGGGGACGAGTCGATCGAGCGGGAGGGGAGGGCGCAGGAGATGAGTTCCGGCGCACCTGCTCATAACGCTTCAGTGCACAACTACGGCCGCGGTGCCGCGGACCAGTCGCCGCCAAGGCACCATGGACCGATGCGCGATGACAAGACGACGGTGATCGGTGCCCTCGTCCGTCGCGCCGTGGAGGGCGACGAGCAGGCCACGCACGACCTCCTGGCGCACGTGCACCCCCTCGCGCTGCGCTACTGCCGCACCCGGCTGTCCCGGCTTCCGGGTGACGCGCGGCACTTCGTGGAGGACCTGGCCCAGGAGGTCTGCGTCGCGGTGCTGCTCGCGCTGCCGCGCTACAAGGACACCGGGCGCCCCTTCGAGGCGTTCGTGTTCGCGATCGCGGCGCACAAGGTGGCGGACCTCCAGCGCGCGGCGATGCGCCACCCCGGATCGACCGCGGTGCCGTCCGACGAGATGCCCGAGCGGCCCGACGACTCGCTCGGCCCGGAGGAGCGCGCGCTGCTCAGCAGTGACGCCGAGTGGGCCAAGAAGCTGCTCGCCAACCTTCCGGAGAACCAGCGCGAGCTGCTGCTGCTCAGGATCGCCGTCGGCCTCACGGCCGAGGAGACCGGGCAGATGTTGGGTATGTCACCCGGGGCCGTGCGCGTGGCGCAGCACCGCGCCCTGAGCCGGTTGCGGGCGCTCGCGGAGCAGTGACGGGCGGGGCGGTTCACGGCGCGTGACGTACGTGTGAACGTACAAAGCTTGCCGATGATCTTGATCGTGGAATGAGACACCCCCGGTTCCCGTTAGCATGGACATCCGCACCGATCAAGGCCATTTGGGGAAGGTGTCATGACTGCAAACGTCGACGGAGTGCCCGAGAAATTCGCGACACTCGGGCTGACCTACGACGACGTGCTGCTGCTGCCGGGCGCGTCGGACATGGCGCCCGACCAGATCGACACTTCCTCGCTCGTCTCGAAGAACGTCCGGGTGAACGTCCCGCTGCTGTCCGCGGCGATGGACAAGGTCACCGAGTCCCGCATGGCGATCGCCATGGCGCGGCAGGGCGGCGTCGGTGTGCTGCACCGCAACCTCTCCATCGCCGACCAGGCCAACCAGGTCGACCTGGTCAAGCGCTCCGAGTCCGGCATGGTCACCGACCCGATCACGGTGCACCCGGACGCGACGCTGGCCGAGGCCGACGCGATCTGCGCCAAGTTCCGCATCTCCGGTGTCCCGGTGACCGACGCGGCCGGCAAGCTGCTCGGCATCGTCACCAACCGTGACATGGCCTTCGAGTCGGACCGCTCGCGCCAGGTGCGCGAGGTCATGACGCCGATGCCGCTGGTCACCGGCAAGGTCGGCATCTCGGGCGTGGACGCCATGGAGCTGCTGCGCCGCCACAAGATCGAGAAGCTGCCGCTGGTCGACGACGCGGGCGTGCTCAAGGGCCTCATCACGGTCAAGGACTTCGTCAAGGCCGAGAAGTACCCGAACGCCGCGAAGGACAAGGAGGGCCGCCTCCTCGTCGGCGCCGCCGTAGGTGTCGCGGGCGACGCCTTCGAGCGCGCCCAGGCGCTGGTCGCCGCGGGCGTCGACTTCATCGTCGTCGACACCGCGCACGGCCACTCCCGCCTGGTCGGCGACATGGTCGCCAAGATCAAGTCGGACTCCCCGGGCGTGGACGTCATCGGCGGCAACATCGCCACGCGCGACGGCGCCAAGGCGCTCATCAACGCCGGTGTCGACGGCATCAAGGTCGGCGTCGGACCGGGCTCCATCTGTACGACGCGCGTCGTGGCCGGCATCGGCGTGCCGCAGGTCACGGCCATCTACGAGGCGTCGCTCGCCGCCAAGGAGGCCGGTGTCCCGGTCATCGGCGACGGCGGCCTGCAGTACTCCGGAGACATCGCCAAGGCGCTCGTCGCCGGCGCCGACACGGTCATGCTGGGCTCCCTGCTCGCCGGCTGTGAGGAGTCCCCCGGAGAGCTGCTCTTCATCAACGGCAAGCAGTTCAAGTCGTACCGCGGCATGGGCTCGCTCGGCGCCATGCAGTCGCGCGGCGACCAGCGCTCCTTCTCCAAGGACCGCTACTTCCAGGAGGGCGTCGCCTCCGACGAGAAGCTGGTGCCCGAGGGCATCGAGGGCCAGGTTCCCTACCGCGGCCCGCTCTCGGCGGTCGTCCACCAGCTGGTGGGCGGTCTGCGCCAGTCGATGTTCTACGTGGGCGGGCGCACCGTCCCGGACCTGCAGGCCAACGGCCGCTTCGTCCGCATCACGTCGGCGGGCCTCAAGGAGAGCCACCCGCACGACATCCAGATGACGGTCGAGGCACCGAACTACAGCCGCAGTAAGTAGTCTTCCGGCGCCACGCGCGCGGGGAAGGGGCGGTCCCGTATCACCGGGGCCGCCCCTTCCATGCGTGTCGGGGATACTGGACAGGCAGACCAAGAGGGAAAGGCCCCACAACGTGACTGAGATCGAGATCGGGCGCGGCAAGCGCGGCCGCCGCGCGTACGCCTTCGACGACATCGCCGTCGTACCGAGCCGGCGCACCCGCGACCCGAAGGAGGTCTCGATCGCGTGGCAGATCGACGCCTACCGCTTCGAGCTGCCGTTCCTGGCCGCGCCCATGGACTCCGTGGTCTCGCCGCAGACCGCCATCCGCATCGGTGAGCTCGGCGGCCTCGGCGTGCTCAACCTCGAAGGCCTGTGGACGCGGCACGAGGACCCGCAGCCGCTGCTCGACGAGATCGCCGAGCTGGCCCCGGAGAACGCCACCCGCCGTCTCCAGGAGATCTACTCCGCGCCGATCAAGGCCGACCTCATCGGGCAGCGCATCAAGGAGGTGCGCGACTCGGGCGTCGTCACCGCCGCCGCGCTCTCGCCGCAGCGCACCGCCGAGTTCTCCAAGGCCGTCGTCGACGCGGGCGTGGACATCTTCGTGATCCGCGGCACCACGGTCTCCGCCGAGCACGTCTCCGGCGCCGCCGAGCCGCTCAACCTGAAGCAGTTCATCTACGAGCTCGACGTGCCGGTGATCGTGGGCGGCTGCGCCACCTACACGGCCGCCCTGCACCTGATGCGCACGGGCGCGGCGGGTGTCCTGGTCGGCTTCGGCGGCGGCGCCGCGCACACCACGCGCAACGTCCTGGGCATCCAGGTCCCGATGGCCACCGCCGTCGCCGACGTCGCGGCCGCCCGCCGTGACTACATGGACGAGTCCGGCGGCCGGTACGTGCACGTCATCGCCGACGGCGGCGTGGGCTGGTCCGGCGACCTGCCCAAGGCCATCGCGTGCGGTGCCGACTCCGTGATGATGGGCTCCCCGCTGGCCCGCGCCACGGACGCGCCCGGCAAGGGCCACCACTGGGGCATGGAGGCCGTCCACGAGGACGTGCCGCGCGGCAAGAAGGTCGACCTGGGCACGGTCGGCACGACCGAGGAGATCCTCACCGGTCCGTCGCACATCCCGGACGGCTCGATGAACTTCTTCGGCGCGCTGCGCCGCGCGATGGCGACGACGGGCTACAGCGAGCTCAAGGAGTTCCAGCGCGTCGAGGTGACCGTCGCGGACGCCCAGCACAAGCGGTGACGCCCGCGCCGAGCGCATGACGTCGTGAAGGGCCCGGACGCGGATGCGTCCGGGCCCTTCACGCGTGCGGGCACGCGCGCGTGCCTAGAGGCGGTGGGCGGCGCCCGCCGGGGTCGCGCCCCTGGTGTCCAGGAGCAGCTGCGCCTTCACGGCGAGGCCCTGGAGGTCGTACGTGCGGTGGTGCTGGAGCAGGATCGTGAGGTCGGCGTCGGCCGCCGCCTCGTAGAGGGAGTCCGCGCGCGGGACGGGGCGGCCGAGTACGCTCCAGTTGGGGACGTGGGGGTCGTGGTAGCTGACGGCCGCGCCCAGCTCCATCAGGCGGGTGGCGACCTCCTGGGCGGGGGCGCCCTGCTGGTCGGCGATGTCGGGCTTGTAGGTGACGCCGAGGAGGAGCACGCGGGCGCCGCGGGCGGACTTGCCGTGTTCGTTGAGCAGGGTCGCCGCGCGCTGGATCACGTACTGGGGCATGCGGTCGTTGACCTGCTGGGCCAGTTCGACCATGCGCAGGGGGCGGGTGCCGCGGGCGGGGGTGGGGATGTCGAGCGGGACTCCGTGGCCGCCGACGCCGGGTCCCGGGCGGAAGGCCTGGAAGCCGAACGGCTTGGTCTCGGCGCAGCGGATGACGTCCCACAGGTCGATGCCGAGGTCGTGGCAGAGGACCGCCATCTCGTTGACCAGGGCCATGTTCACGTGCCGGTAGTTGGTCTCCAGGAGGTGCACGGTCTCGGCCTCGCGGGGGCCGCGGGCGCGGACCACCTTGTCGGTGAGGCGGCCGTAGAAGGCGGCGGCCGACTCGGTGCAGGCCGGGGTGAGCCCGCCGATGACCTTGGGGGTGCCGGCGTAGCCGTGGGTGCGGTTGCCGGGGTCGAGGCGGCCGGGGGAGTGGGCGAGGTGGAAGTCGCGTCCGGCGCGCAGGCCCGAGCCCGCCTCGAGGATGGGGCGCAGGAATTCCTCGGTGGCTCCGGGGTAGGCGGGTGACTCGAGGATCACGGTGGTGTGCGGGCGCAGTCGTGCGGCCAGCGCCCGTGCCGCCTCGGCCACCTGGCTCAGGTCGAGCGAGCGGTCGGCGGCCGGCGGGGTGGGGGCGCAGATGACGGCGGTGCGGACCCGGCCGAGCTCGACCGGGTTGCCGGTGGGCACGAAGCCCCTGGAGAGCATCCGGCGGACGTCGGCGGCGGTGAGGGTCCCCTCGGCGCCGTCGCAGGGCAGGCGCCCGCCGGCCAGGTCGGCGGCGCGGACGGGGTCGTAGCCGATGGTGGCGATGCCGTGCGCGACGGCGGCCTGCGCGAGGGGCAGGCCGAGGTGGCCGAGACCGATGACAGCGAGATCTGCGGGCATGGCGGTGGGCCGTCCTCCCAATAGCCGGACCGGGACGAGCGCGCAAGCCCTGTGGACAAGGCGGACCAGCGCAATGTCAGACTAGGAGTAAATATGACCGATTTGCGGCATTGCGTGGCGCGGGGCTCCGGAGTGTTGTCCACAGGCTGGGGTCGCGGTCAGCGGGCGGCGGGGAAATCTGGGCATGATGTGAGTCCGACCACACCCGATCTCAACGGGAGGCAGCGGTGAGGACAGCGACACTGGGGCCGGCGGAGCGTGCCGAGTCACTGGCGGGAATGGCCGACCGGGAGCTGGACATCCTGGTCGTGGGCGCGGGAGTGGTCGGCGCGGGGACGGCCCTCGACGCGGTCACCCGCGGCCTGTCCACCGGTCTGGTCGAGGCGCGGGACTGGGCGTCGGGCACCTCGAGCCGGTCGAGCAAGCTGATCCACGGCGGGCTGCGCTATCTGGAGATGCTCGACTTCGCCCTCGTACGGGAGGCGCTGAAGGAGCGCGGACTGCTCCTGGAGCGGCTCGCCCCGCACCTCGTGAAGCCGGTGCCGTTCCTCTACCCCTTGCAGCACAAGGGCTGGGAGAGGCTGTACGCGGGATCGGGCGTCGCGCTCTACGACGCCATGTCGATGTCCCGCGGTCACGGCCGCGGCCTGCCCGTGCACCGCCATCTGACGCGCCGCCACGCCCTGCGCGTGGCCCCGTGCCTGAAGAAGGACGCGCTGGTCGGCGCGATGCAGTACTACGACGCGCAGATGGACGACGCCCGCTACGTCGCCACCTTGGTCCGCACCGCGTCGGCGTACGGCGCGAAGGTCGCCAACCGCGCACGGGTCACCGGTTTCCTGCGCGAGGGCGAGCGGGTCGTGGGCGCCCGGGTGCAGGACGTGGAGGGCGGCGGGGAGTACGAGATCCGCGCCAAGCAGATCGTGAACGCCACGGGTGTGTGGACGGACGACACCCAGGCGATGGTCGGCGAGCGCGGGCAGTTCCACGTCAGGGCGTCCAAGGGCATCCACCTGGTCGTGCCCAAGGACCGGATCAACTCGACGACCGGCCTGATCCTGCGCACCGAGAAGAGCGTCCTGTTCGTCATCCCGTGGGGACGGCACTGGATCGTGGGCACGACCGACACGGACTGGGACCTCGACAAGGCGCACCCGGCCGCCTCCAGCGCCGACATCGACTACCTCCTGGAGCACGTGAACTCGGTGCTCGCGGTCCCGCTCTCCCGCGACGACGTCCAGGGGGTGTACGCGGGCCTGAGGCCCCTGCTCGCCGGGGAGTCGGACGCCACGAGCAAGCTGTCCCGCGAGCACACGGTCGCGCATCCGGCCCCCGGCCTGGTGGTCGTCGCGGGCGGCAAGTACACGACGTACCGCGTGATGGCCAAGGACGCCGTGGACGAGGCGGTGCACGGCCTCGACCAGCGCGTCGCCGACTGCGTCACGGAGGACATCCCGCTGGTCGGCGCCGAGGGCTACAAGGCGCTGTGGAACGCCCGCGCGAGGATCGCCGCGCGCACGGGCCTGCACGTCGTGCGCGTGGAGCACTTGTTGAATCGTTACGGCTCGCTGGCCGAGGAGGTCCTCGCGCTGGTCACCGCGGACCCGACGCTGGGCGAGCCGCTGCCCGGCGCGGACGACTACCTCCGGGCCGAGATCGTCTACGCCGCGTCCCACGAGGGCGCCCGCCACCTCGACGACGTCCTGACGCGGCGGACCCGCATCTCCATCGAGACCTTCGACCGGGGCACGCGCAGCGCGAAGGAGTGCGCCGAGCTGATGGCGCCGGTCCTCGGCTGGGACAAGGACCAGATCGAGCGGGAGGTCCAGCACTACGAGAAGCGGGTGGAGGCCGAGCGGGAGTCGCAGCGGCAGCCGGACGACCTGACGGCCGACGCGGCGCGGCTGGGGGCGCCGGACATCGTGCCGCTCGGCTAGGACGGCCAGGTCGGCCAGGTCGGCTCCCGGGCGGGCCCGGGGCGGAACTCCGCGTCCAGGAGGGCCGGTTCCGGGTCCCGATCGGCCAACTTGTCCGTGTTGACCAGGAAGGTGAGGGAGTGTCGGCCGTCGCGGACGGCCGCGGTGGGGCCTTGCCCACGGCCGTGAGCAGCGGAAGAGTGGTGTCAGAGGCCGGTGGCGCCGGTCGTGGGCGGCCTGCCGTCACGCCGCCAGGGGTGGCCGTGGGGAGGAGGGCCCGCGGTGAGCGCGGTGTCGGCACGGGCGGCCCCCGCTTGTGCGCGGTCCCTCATGGGGGACGGTGGACCCTGGGCGTCGGCCGGTCCTTGAGTAGGGGACAATGAAGGCTCTGTCAGGGCGGGTTGCTCGGGTAGCAGCGGTAGCAGCAGAGGGGACGCATGTCGGACGCGGAGCAGACGGGTGAGGCCCGTCAGGACAAGAGCGAACGTCTCCTCGCCGGGCGCTACCGGCTGGGGGAAGTGCTCGGCCGCGGCGGCATGGGCACGGTCTGGCGCGCCAAGGACGAGACGCTGGGGCGCACGGTCGCGGTGAAGGAACTGCGCTTCCCCTCCAGCATCGACGAGGAGGAGAAGCGCCGCCTCATCACGCGTACGTTGCGTGAGGCGAAGGCGATCGCGCGGATCCGCAACACCGGCGCCGTGACGGTCTTCGACGTGGTCGACGAGGACGACCGGCCGTGGATCGTGATGGAGCTGGTCGAGGGCAAGTCGCTGGCCGAGGCGATCCGCGAGGACGGACTGCTCACGCCGCGGCGGGCGGCCGAGGTCGGCCTCGCCGTCCTCGACGTGCTGCGCTCCGCCCACCGCGAGGGCATCCTCCACCGCGACGTGAAGCCGTCGAACGTGCTGATCGCCGAGGACGGCCGGGTCGTCCTGACGGACTTCGGCATCGCGCAGGTCGAGGGCGACCCCTCGATCACGTCCACCGGCATGCTCGTCGGCGCGCCCTCGTACATCTCGCCCGAGCGGGCGCGCGGACACAAGCCGGGCCCCGCGGCCGACATGTGGTCGCTCGGCGGCCTGCTGTACGCGGCGGTCGAGGGCGTTCCCCCGTACGACAAGGGGTCGGCCATCGCGACCCTCACCGCGGTCATGACCGAGGACGTGGAACAGCCCACGAACGCCGGTCCGTTGGAGAAGGTCATCTACGGCCTGCTCGCCAAGGACCCGGAGCAGCGGCTCGACGACACGGGGGCGCGGGCGCTCCTGATGGACGTCGTCCACGCGCCGGAGACCCCGGCCGAGCCGGAGCCGGTGGAGGCCACCAAGGTGGTCCCCCTGCCCCCGGCGCCGGGCAGGGCGCCGAAGACCCCCAAGGCCTCCAGGCCCTCGAAGTCCCCGAGGACGTCCCGGCTGACCAAGCCCGCCAGGACGGCGGGGACCGGTGCGGCCGTCGGCGCGGGCCAGGGCGCGGGTACGGGTACGGGTACGGGGCCGAGCGCCGCCGGTGTCTCCGGCGGGAGCAGGACCGAGGAGGCCGCCGACCGGCTGAAGGGTGCCCTCACGTCGGTGCGCAAGGCGGCCGCGTCCGCCACCGCGCGCGGCACCGGGACCTCGGCCACGTCGCGGTCGACGTCCGCCGGTTCGCCCTCCGGCACGGGCGGTGTGCCGCCGCGGGTGCCGCCCAAGGCGTCGCTCACCGACGTGGTGCCGCGCCGGACGCTGGTCATCGTGTCCGTGGTGGCCGTGCTCGCGGTGCTCGGCACGGTGCTCGCCTTCGCCCTCTCCGGCGACGACAAGGGCGGCGCGGGCGAGGACAGCAAGGGCGGCGACAAGGCCGCGTCCAGCGGGGCGAGCGCCGGCGGCGACGGCAAGGCCGCGGACACCGGCAAGGACCAGGGCAAGGACACCGGCGACGGTTCCGCCTCCGGGGACGAGAAGGCCAAGGACCCGGGCAAGGAGGAGAGCGCGGGACCCGACGAGGGCGAGGGCGACGACGCGGGCAAGGACGACGACGGCAAGAAGCCCGGGGACGGCGCCGCGTCGACGCACAAGGACCGCCAGGGCTTCCGGATCGGGCTGCCCAAGGGGTGGAAGTACCAGTCCACGGGCCGCGCGGGCACGCGATTCGGCGGGCCGAACGGTCAGAAGCTGCTCATCGGCTGGACGACCACGCCCAAGGACGACCCGGTCAGCGACTGGAAGAACCAGGAGAAGTACATGGTCCGGTCGCAGTACGACCGGATCCGGATAGACAAGGTGGACTACCGCGGCTGGAACACGGCCGACTGGGAGTTCACCTACGTGGACGGCGGGACCAAGTACCGCTCCATAGACCGCGGCTTCGTCGTCAACGGCGGCCTCGGCTACGGAATGATGTACACCGCCAAGGCGGACGACTGGGGCGGCGCGCAGCGCAAGGCCGCGTGGCAGACCTTCACGAAGACGTTCAAGCCGAAGTCCTGAGGGAACCCGCTTCCGGGGGAGGGACAGAACCCATGGCCAAGGGGCGCCGTGATGCCGCGCGCCCCCGAGTTCGGGCCTGAGATCTCATATCCCTCATTGCGGTTCGCCCACGGCACGTATCGTGAGTGCCTGCGGACCGTAAGCAGCCGCAACGAGCCGCAAGACGAACGGAATTGACCACCGGGCGGACGGGGGAGGCATCGTGGACGACTATGCGGGACGGGTGCTCGCCGACCGTTACCGCCTGCCGCTGCCTCCCGCGGACGAGTACGAGCTCGCCGAGTCGCGCGCCTTCGACACCTACAGCGGCCAGGAAGTCCTGGTCAGACAGGTGCCGTTGCCCGAGATCGTCGAGGCCGAGGTGCTCGACGAGACCGATCTGCCCGACGGGTTCGTGCCGCGCGGCGGGGCGGGCGGGGCCGGGGTGCGCAGGCCCTCGGCGCGGACCACGCGCAGGCCCACGGATCCGGCGGTGCGGCGCGCGATCGAGGCGGCGCAGACCGCCGCGCAGATTCCGGACCACCCCCGGCTCGACCAGGTCTTCGACGTGTTCGCCGAGGGCGGCTCGCTGTGGATAGTCAGTGAGCTGGTGGCGGCCAGACCGCTGGCCGCGCTCCTGGCGGACCGGCCGCTCAGCCCCTACCGGGCCGCCGAGGTCGCGGCCGACGTCCTCGCGGCGCTGCGGGTGCTCCACGCGCACGGCTGGGTGCACCGCAACATCACGGCGCGGACCGTGTTGATATGCGATGACGGCCGCGTGATGCTGACCGGCCTCGCGGCCGGTGCCGCCGAGGAGGCGCTGTGCGGGTACGACCCGCGGCCGGTGGAGGCGGGCCAGCCCGCCGGTTCGGCGGGCTCCGTCGGGAACGTCGCGGAGTACGAGGCGGGACACGAAGCGGCGTACGACGCGGAGTACGAGGAGTACGAGGACGGGGACGCGCCCCTCGATCCCGCTCCGGAGCCGGCCGGGGGCGCGGACGCCGCGGTGCGGCGGACCGTCTCCGCGTACCGCACCGGCACCCTCGCCCTGCCCGGCGGCTACGCGTCCGCGTACGAAGGGCGCGACGAGCACGAGGGACGGGGCGGGGAGCGCGGGGACGACGAGCCCGGGACGCACGGGCGGATCTCCGATCCCTATGGCGTGGCGGGGACGAAGCCCTGGCACGGCGCGGTTCCGCGCAGCAGGAGCGCGGACGTGGGAGCACCCGAGGACACACGCGGTGGCGGCGCCGCGAACGGCGCGGGCCGGCACCCGGAGCCGGCCGACGGCAGGGACAGGGACACGGGCGTCGGCGGCTTCGGCGGGGCGGAGCCCGGGACGGCGCCGCGCGGAAGCTGGGACGACGACGGCGCCGAAGGGCCCGCCACGCGCGGCCCCGCCACCGCCCTCGCCGCCGAGCGCGCCCGGCACGCCCGCATGGTGGTCGTCGGGGCCGTCACCGAGCGCTGGTCGCCCGAGCAGGCCGGACCCGTGCACGAGAACTGGCGCCTCGCCGCGCCGATCGGCCCCGCCACCGACCTGTGGGCCCTCGGGGCGCTGCTCTTCCGCGCCGTCCAGGGACACGCGCCGTACCCCGAGGACAGCACGGCCGAGCTGGTCCAGCTCGTCTGCGCCGAGCCGCCCGCCTTCGCCGAGGAGTGCGGGCCGCTGCGCCCCGTGGTCGAGTCCCTGCTGCGTCAGGACCCCACCGACCGGCTCGACTTCGAGGAGCTGAGCGGCTGGCTGCGTTCGTTGGTGCGCTCCGCGCCGGAGCCGGAGGCCGGGGCGCACGTCGTGCCGGTGCCGCCGTACGACGCGGGGCGGCTGCCGATCGTGCGCCGCCGCGGCGAGGTCGTCCGCAAGCGCCGGGGCGGCACCGCGCCCGCCGAGGGGAACGGACACGGGCGGCACAAGCGGGGCAAGGGCCGGAGCGGGAAGGCCAGGGCGGACAAGGGCCAGGCCGGCAGGACCAGGGACCTGCGCGCCGCCCCGCCCGTGCAGCCGCCCGGCGACACGCGGGAGCCGCGCGACCCGGGCCCGTCCCACGACTCCGGACTCTCCCGCGACCTCGGACTGTCCCACGAGCCGGGGCTGTTCCGTGACTCCGGCCCGTTCCGCGAGCCCGGCCCCTCCCGCGGCGAAGGACCGGGCCGCCGCCCCGAGATGCCGCGCGCGCCCCGTCCCGCCCGCGAGCGCCCGGGCCGGCCGCCGCAGGCCCGTGGCGGTGCCCGGCCCCGTTCGCTGGGGCGGCTGTTGCTGCTGGCCATCCTCCTCGGTCTCGCCGCGGCCGTCGTCTACGCCATGATGTTCATGCCCAAGTCCGGCGAGAGCGGTTCGGGCGACCGGGCGGGGAACGCGGGCGAGGTCAGTTCGGCGCCGGAGGCGAGCGGCGGGACCGACGGCGGCAAGGACAAGCCGGAGAAGGACCAGTCGGACAAGGGGAAGCCCGACAAAGGCAAGCCCGACAAGGACAAGCCCGGCAAGAGCCCCGGTTCGCAGGAGCCGCAGACCGGGCCCGAGCTGCCGCAGGGCTTCACGCTGCGCAAGGACCCCGAGGGCTTCCGCGTCGCCGTCGCGAGCGGCTGGGACCGCCAGCCCAAGAACGGCCGGGGGCAGGTCCGTTACACGCACGGCGACTTCGAGCTCCTCGTGGTCCCCGGCCGCGACAGCACCGGCAGCTATGGCGGCGACCCCATGAAGTACCAGCGCGAGGACGAGCGCGAACTGCAGCCGTTCCGCGACTCCTCCTGGGCCACCTCCAGCGGCATGCGCCGCATCGACGTGGGCGGGCGGGCCATGGCGGAGGGGCAGTTCACCTGGCAGGACACCGGGGGACGCGAGGTCTACGTACGCAATCTGGTGATGGTCGTCGGCGGCAAGTACCACGTGGTGCAGGTGCGCGGGCCGGAGGCGGAGCGGGACGAGGTGACGCGGCTGTACGAACAGGCCTCTGCCAGCTACCAGGTCACCGGCTGAGCTCCGGTGCCGCGGACACCCACCGTGAGTGCCCGGACGACGGACCGTCAGCGTCCCGGCCCGCACGGGCCCGCTGAGGCGGGTGTGACCTAACAGTGCGGTCTCCTAAGGCCCCCTGTGGTTCCCTGCGCGGCCCCCGCTCCTTAACCTGGCCCTGTCAAGACCAATGCGGGGGAACGTGAATCAGACGCAGGGCCTGCTCCTCGCGGGCCGCTACCGACTCGGTGAGTCCATCGGCCGCGGTGGCATGGGACGGGTGTGGCGCGCGCAGGACGAGGTGCTGCACCGCGCGGTCGCCGTCAAGGAACTGACGGCCGCGCAGTACGTGCAGGAGGCCGACCGCGCGGTCCTCTTCACGCGGACGCAGACGGAGGCGCGGGCCGCCGCGCGGATCAACCACCCCGCCGTCGTCACCGTCCACGACGTCGTGCAGTACGACGACCGGCCCTGGATCGTCATGGAGCTGGTCGAGGGCCGTTCGCTGGCGGACGCCGTGAAGGACGACGGCCGCGTCGAGCCCGTGGAGGCCGCCCGCATCGGCCTGTGGACCCTCAAGGCGCTGCGTGCCGCGCACGCCGCCGGGGTCCTGCACCGCGACGTCAAGCCCGGCAACGTACTCCTGGCGACGGACCGGCGGATCCTGCTCACGGACTTCGGGATCGCGGCGATCGAGGGCGACTCGACGATCACGCGGACCGGCGAAGTCGTGGGATCCGTCGACTACTTGGCGCCCGAGCGGGTCAGCGGCTCGAATCCCGGGCCCGCCTCCGACCTGTGGGCGCTCGGCGCGACGCTGTACACGGCGGTCGAGGGCTACTCGCCGTTCCGCCGCACCTCGCCGCTCGGCACCATGCAGGCCGTCGTCACCGAGGAGCCCGCCCACCTCGAACACGCGGGCGCGCTCGCCCCGGTCATCAGCGCGCTCCTGCGCAAGGACCCGGCGGCCAGGCCGACCGCCGAGGAGGCCGAGCTGATGCTCGCCGAGGCGGCGGAGGGACGGCGGCCGAGCGGGGCGCAGGCGTACGTGCCGACGCAGGTGCACGCGTCCGGCGCCGGGGCCACCGGGACGCACACGGCGACGCCGGGGCAGGCCGGTGGCCCGCACCGCGGCGCCCCGAACGAGCTGTCCACCGTCGTCGCAGGGCCGGACCCGCACTCCACGGGCGGGCACGAACGCGGCGGGCGGCGGAGCCGGTTCGCCGTCGTCGCCCTCGTCGTCGTGGCCGCGCTGCTCGGTGGCGGCGGTGTCTTCGGCTATCTGCACTTCACGGGCGGCGACGGGCAGACCGGCACCCACGCGCAGACCCCCGGCAAGTCGGTGGGCGGCATCCCCGACGGCTGGGAGCGGGTGAACGACCCGGACGGCTTCAGCCTCATGCTGCCCAAGGGCTGGAAGCGCGAGGCCGACGGCAGCCAGGTCGACTACACGCCCGACGAGGGGCGGACCTTCCTGCGCATCAGCGTCGACGACAACCCCCAGTTCGAGAACCCCTACATGCACCAGGTGGCCCTGGAGAAGGGCCTGCGGGTCAAGCTGCCCGAGTACAAGCGGCTGCACCTGGACTCGAACACCTTCCGCGACCAGCCCGGCGCCCTGTGGGAGTTCAGCTGGACGGCGGGGGCGAACGACACGACGGCGGGTCCGCGCCGCGCCATCGACCAGGCGTATCTCGGTCGTGACGGCGTCGAGTACGCCATCTATCTGTCGGCCCCCGCCGACGACTGGGACACCAACCGGGAGCGGTTCGACGCCATGCTCCGGGGGTGGCGGGAGCGCTGAGCGCCCGCGCCCACCCCTGGGGTGTCTGGTACGGCCCCCAACTGGCGTGATCCGGCGGCCGGAACCCGCCCGCCGCTCGGTGAGACCCATTCCGTTCGCACACGTGTGGGGCATGATGGCCGCATGGGGAGCCTGGGAGACCACGCAGGTGGCACCGGCGCCGACGGGGGCAGCGTCGGCGGAGGCGGGTCCGGCAGGGGCAACACCCGTGTGATCGCGGGCCGTTACCGCCTGGAGGAACGGCTCGCCCGGGGCGGCATGGGGGTCGTCTGGCGCGCCACCGACCATCTTCTGGGCCGGCAGGTCGCCGTCAAGGAACTGGCGCTCGGCGAGGCGCTCTCCGACACCGAGGCGGCGCAGCAGCGCGAGCTGACCCTGCGCGAGGCGCGGGCGGTGGCGCAGCTGCGGCACCCGCACATCATCGTCGTCCACGACGTCGTCGTGCAGGACGAACATCCCTACGTCGTCATGGAGTTGATCGAGGGCGGCTCGCTGGCCGGGCGGATCCAGCGGTCCGGGCCGCTGGACGCGCACGCCGTCGCGCGGATCGGCATCGACCTGCTCGGCGCCCTGCGCACCGCCCACGCGTCGGGCATCCTGCACCGCGACCTCAAGCCCGCCAATGTGCTCCTGGAGAGCGCCACCGGCCGCGTCGTGCTCACCGACTTCGGGATCGCGCAGGTCACCGGGGCGACGACGCTCACGGAGGTGGGGTCGTTCGTCGGTTCGCCCGAGTACACGGCGCCGGAGCGGATGGCGGGGGAGCGGACCGGGCCCGAGTCCGACCTGTGGTCGCTGGGCGCGCTGCTCGTCACCGCGCTGGCCGGGGAGTCGCCGTTCCGCCGCGACTCGATCGGCGGCGTCCTGCACGCCGTCGTCTACGAGGAGTTACGCCCGCCGCCGGCGGCCGCCCCGCTGCTGCCCGTCGTGCTCGGCCTCCTGGAGCGCGACCCCGACCGGCGGCTCGACGCGGCGGAGGCGGAGCGGTTGCTGCGGGCGTACGTCGAGACGGGGCGGATGCCCGCGGTGACGCGGGAGAGACCGGGGTGGCGCACCGGACTCCCGGGGCTTCCCGGACGTGCGGGGTCATCGGGCCGCCCGGGGCCCGACGGGCACGGCAGGGCCGTCCTGATCGCCGCCGCGCTGGTGGCCGCCGTCGCCGGGGCCGGGGTCTCCGCCGTGTTCCTGCTGGCCCGGGGTGGCGACGGCGGCGGCACCCCGGGCACCTCGTCGTCCGCGCCCGCGCCCTCGCCCAGTCCCACGGTCAGCGTGACGACCGCGACGCCGGGGCCCTCGACGCCCGAGGCCCCGCAGGGCTACCGCATCGCGAAGGACCCCGAGGGCTTCGCGCTCGCCGTGCCGGAGGGCTTCCGGCGCCAGGCGGACGGGCCCCGCGTCTCCTACGTATCGCCCGGCGGCACCTATCGCATCGGCATCAGGAGGACGGCGACCGAGCCCGGCGGCCCGCTCGCCGCGCAGCGCCGCGCCGCCGCCGAGGGGCCCCGGAGCAACCCCGGCTACCGCGACGGCAGGGTCTCGGAGACCACGCGCAACGGCAGGCCCGCCGCCCTGCGGGAGTTCACCTGGAACGGCTTCAGCGCGGCGGAGGGTGCCCGGCGCACGGTCGACCTCTGCTGGGAGGAGGGCGGCCGGATGTACTCCGTGTGGGTCTCGGCGCCGGTGGCGGACGCGGCGCAGGGCCGGCGGTACTTCGACGCGGCGGTCGACACGTTCGTGCGCCGCTGAGTCGGCGGCGTACGGGCGCGGCCGAGCCGTCCCCGTACGCCGCCGGGGCGGGGGCCACGCCCGCGTACGCCGATGCCGGAGGGCCCCGTGCATCGCCCCGGTCACAAGTGGGCGGCCTGGCTGGAAACGGGGGTGCCCCGCAAGGTACTCATGAGGGCATGAGTAACAACGGGGGAGCCTCCTACGGCCCGTACGAACCCACCAGCTTCGGCCTCCAGCCGCCGCAACAGCCCGGCGTACCAGGGCAATCCGGCCAGAGCGGTGGTGCTCACCCCGACAACCCGTACGCGCAGTCGCAGCAGCCTTCGCAGCAACCGCCGTCGCAGCAGCCCCAGCAGGCCGCCGCTCCCACGCCGCCGCCCTCCCCGTACGCGCAGCCCACCCAGGCCGTGCCGCACCAGCCCCAGCAGGCCGCGGCGCACCAGCCGCACCAGGCCGCGGCGGGTCGGCCGGACCGGTCCGCCGAACCCGAGCCCGGCGCCGGGCGGCTGATCGCGGGCCGTTACCGGCTGCTCGCCAAGCTCGGCCACGGCGGCATGGGCACGGTGTGGCGCGCCAAGGACGAGACGGTGGACCGCGAGGTCGCCGTGAAGGAGCCGCGGCTCCCCGACCACCTGCCCGAGCGCGAGCGCGCCAACGCCTTCGAGCGGATGCGCCGCGAGGCGCGCGCCGCGGCCCGTCTCGACCACCCGGCCGTCGTCAACGTCCACGACGTGGCGGTCGAGGAGGGCCAGCCGTGGATCGTCATGGAGCTGGTCCAGGGCCGTTCGCTCGGCGCCGCGCTCCAGGAGGGCACGCTGGGCGCCAGGGAGGCCGCCCGCGTCGGCCTCGACGTGCTGAACGCGCTGGACGCCGCGCACCAGGCCGGCATCCTGCACCGCGACGTGAAGCCGGACAACGTGATGCTCGGCCAGCACGACCGCGTCGTCCTGACCGACTTCGGCATCGCCCAGATCGAGGGCGAGACGAACCTGACGGACACCGGCGGCTTCGTCGGCTCGCCCGAATTCATCGCCCCGGAACGGGTGTTGGGCCAGCGGCCCGGTCCGGCGTCCGACCTGTGGTCGCTGGGTGTCGTGCTGTACGCCGCGACGGAGGGCGTCTCGCCCTTCCGCCGCACCAACACCCCCGCGACGCTCCAGTCCGTCCTGAACGCGACGCCGGCCGCGCCCGCGTCCGCCTCGGGCCCGCTCGCCGAAGCGATCAACCGTCTGCTGGTCAAGGACCCCGGTCAGCGCCCGAACGCCGCGCAGGTCCGCGCCCTCCTGGAGGAGGCGGCCAGGCCCCCGCAGCCGGCGCCGACGCAGGTCGTGACGGTCGCGGGCGCCGGTGACGCCCCGCGCGGCAAGGGCATCTTCCTGAGCCGCAAGGCGCTCGCGGCCGTCGCCGGCGTGGTCGTCGCGGCGGTGGCGGCGGGCGTACTGGTGGCGGTGAATCCTTTCGGGGGGTCGGACGCGGAGGGCTGGACGACACACGCGTCGAAGGAACTGGCCGCGACCGTTGCCGTCCCCGAGGGCTACAAGAAGTCCGAGGACGACGACTCGGACGAGAAGAAGCACTGGGTCCAGTTCACCGACGCGAGCGGCAGCGTCTGGATCAGCCTCTCCCTCCTGAAGAAGTCCGAGGACGCCAACGGAGAGATCGCGGCGACCGCGGCGGCCGAGATGTACGACGACGACGCGGACTACAAGAAGTCCGGCAACTACGACCTCGGCATGGGCACCGACCCCGCTCCCACGAGCGACTCGAAGGAGACCGAGTTCAAGGGCGAGAAGGCCGCGGAGAACACGGTCGTCTACTCCACCTCGGACAGCGAGAATCCGCTCCCGCGCGAGCTGAAGGCCTTCTACTACAAGACCAAGTCCGGCGACATGTACAAGCTGCTGATCGGCTACCCGGGCAAGGGCGACTTCACCGAACGCGGCCGGGAGGTCGCCAGGACCGCCATCGCGGACCTGGAACTCGACAAGCTCTGAGTCCGGTCCGGGTCCGCCCCGCCGACTCCCCACTGTCACAGGTGGATCACCGCGCTGGTCGTGGACGTCCCCCGCACGGTACTCATGAGGCATGAGCACTGACGGGGGACGCCGGGACGAGGTGCGCCGGGACGGCGGACGTCTGATCGGGGGGCGTTACCGCCTGGCCGAGCGCATCGGCTCCGGAGGCATGGGCACCGTATGGCGTGCCGTCGACGAGCTGGTCGGACGGGACGTCGCGGTCAAACAGCCGCGGCTGCCCGGCGATCCGCACGACGCCGCGCACCGGCGCGCCTACGCCCGGCTGCACCGCGAGGCGCGCGCCGCGGCGAGCGTCGACCATCCGGCGGCGGTCACCATCCACGACGTGGTCCTGGAGGACGGACTGCCGTGGATCGTCATGGAGTTGATCCGCGGGGAGTCCCTGCACGAGATGCTCCAGCGCGGCGCGGCGGCGCCGCGGGAGACGGCCCGCATCGGCCTCGCGGTCGTCGGCGCGCTGGCCGCCGCGCACGCGCGGGGCATCGTGCACCGCGACGTGAAGCCCGCCAACGTCCTCATCGGCTCGCACGGCCGCGTCGTCCTGACCGACTTCGGCATCGCGCACATCCGGGGCGAGGAGTCCCTGACGGTGAGCGGCGAGTTCGTCGGCTCGCTCGAATTCATCGCGCCCGAGCGGATGTCGGGGCGCCCGGCGGGCCCCGAGTCCGACCTGTGGTCGCTCGGCGTCCTGCTGTACGCGGCCGTCGAGGGCTGGTCTCCCTTCCGGCGTACGACACTTGAGTCCACGCTCGCCGCCGTCCTCTCGGCGGAGGTGCCGCCGCCGGTGCGCGCGGGCCGGCTCGCGCCGCTGATCCAGCGGCTGCTGTGCAAGGACCCCGAGGCGCGGCCCGACGCCTCGGAGGTGCGGGCGGCGCTGGAGGCGGTGGCGGCGGGGCGGCCGCTGCCGGAGCCGTTCGGCGCCGACCGGGCGCAGGACCCCTCGGGGCTGCGGGAGGTGTCCGACGACCAGGACCCCTCGGGGTCCCGTGAGTCGTCGGACGACGTGGGCACGCTGCGGATCTCGCGGGGGCCGGAGGACTCGGCGGTGCCGGGGGCGAGTGCGGTGCCCGGGGCGAGCGCGGCGCCGGGGGCGAGTGCGGTACCGGAGACGGGGAAGGGCGCGGGAGCCGGGCAGGACGCGGACGCCGGGCAGGACGCGGACTCCTGGCAGGACACAGGTGCCGGTCGGGACGCAGGCGCCGGTCGGGACACAGGTGCCGGTCCGGACACAGGTGCCGGTCAGCGCCGGACCACCGGCCCCACTGGCCCCACCGTCGCCTCTGCCCCCACCGGCGCCACTCCCCGCCGTACCCCCGCCCTGATCGCCGCCGCGCTCGCCGGCGCCCTCCTCGTGGGCGGCGGGGTCTGGCTGGGCGTCTCGATGGGGGACAAGGGCGAGGAGGGGACGTCGTACTCCGAGGCCGAGGTGGGCGAGGCCGCGCCGCCGGACATGGTGGAGCCGACCGAGAAGCAGCTCACCTGGAAGACCCGCCCCGAGCGCATGCTCGACGCGGAGATGTCCGTGCCGACCACGTACAAGGTGTTCGCGCGCGAGGACAGCGACGCCGACCACGAGCGGACCTCGTCCCGCCTGGTGGTCTACAGCCCGTCCGAGAGCAGCCTGCTCCAGGTCCGGCTCACCAAGGAGGACACGGTGTCGACGCCCGCCATGACCTGGGCCAGGCAGGAGGCGTCGATCTGGCACGACAACGACAACGGCGCGCGCACCAACTACACGCGGACGTCCTTCCACGGCTATGACGCGGTCATCGCCGACACGACGTACGACGACGGCACCGCGACCCGCTGCATGCAGCTCATGATCATCACCGATGACCAGGAGTACTACGAGCTGCGCGTGGACATGCCCAAGGGTACGCCGGAGGAGAAGGAGGGCACCGCGCTCTTCAAGGGCGCGCGCGAGCGGCTCAAGGTCGGCAAGGACATGGTCGGCTCCTGATGGTCAACTCCCGGGAAATGCCCTGACGGCGACCCGCACGCCCCCGACAACGCCCTGATCAGCGGCTTTGTCGCCAGCAATCACTGGCGTCGTGTGAGTGACCGGTGAAGGGCCGTTACCGATGGGTACCCAAAAGCCTGACGTGGGCCTACTCTCACGAGCATGACGGACTCGCAGGCCACCGCAGCGCCCCTCGGAACGAACCCGACCGCCCCGGCCCCCGCAGGCGCGCGCACCGCCGCCGACGTGGTCACGCCCGAGCTGGTCGCCCAGCTCACCCGTGACGTCGTCGGCTCGGGACGCACGGTCAACCACACGCCGCTCACCGGCGAGAAGCTGGCCGACCTGCCCGAGTCCACCCCCGAGGACGTCGTCACCGCCTTCGAGCGGGCCCGCACCGCCCAGATCGCCTGGGCCAGGACCCCGGTCAGGCAGCGCGCCGCCGTCCTGCTGCGCTTCCACGACCTGGTGCTCCAGCGCCAGGCCGAGGTCCTCGACCTGATCCAGCTGGAGACCGGCAAGGCCCGCCTCCACGCGCACGAGGAGATCCAGGCCGTCGCGGTCGCCGCCCGGCACTACGGCCGCAAGGCCCCCGCCTACCTGAGCCCCAAGCGGCACACCGGCGTCGTCCCGACCCTCACCAAGGTCGTCGAGAACCGCCAGCCGCGCGGTGTCGTCGGCCAGATAGCGCCCTGGAACTACCCCTTCGAGCTGTCCATCGGCGACGCGCTGCCCGCCCTCGTCGCGGGCAACGCCCTCGTGATGAAGCCCGACACGGAGACCTGCCTGACCGCCCTGTGGGCCCGGGACCTGATCATCGAGGCGGGCCTGCCGTCCGAGGTCTTCCAGGTCGTCCTCGGCGAGGGCCCGGTCATCGGCCCCGAGGTCGTCAAGCACGCCGACTACGTCTCCTTCACCGGCTCCACCCGCACCGGCCGCGAGGTCGCCCAGGGCGCCGCCGCACGCCTCGTCGGCGTCTCGCTCGAACTCGGCGGCAAGAACGCCATGCTGGTGCTGCACGACGCCGACGTCGAGAAGGCCGCCGCGGGCGCGGTCCGCGCCTGCTTCTCCTCCGCCGGTCAACTGTGCATCTCCATCGAGCGGTTGTACGTCCACGAGTCGATCGCCGACGCGTTCGTGGCGCGCTTCGCCGAGCGCACGAAGGCCATGCGGCTCGGCAAGTCCCTCGCGTACGGCGCCGACATGGGCTCCCTCGTGGGCGAGCGCCAGCTGGAGACCGTGACCCGGCACGTGGACGAGGCCGTCGCCAAGGGCGCCACGCTCGTCGCGGGCGGCGTCGCCCGCCCCGACATCGGCCCCTTCTTCTACGAGCCGACCATCCTGGACGGCGTCGAGGCCCCGATGTCGGTCTGCGGCGAGGAGACCTTCGGCCCCGTCGTCTCCGTCTACCGCTTCACGGACGAGAACGAGGCGGTCGAGCTCGCCAACGCCACGTCGTACGGCCTGAACTCCTCGGTCTGGACGAAGGACGGGAAGCGCGGCCGCGACGTCGCCGCCCGCCTGCGCACCGGCACCGTCAACGTCAACGAGGGCTACGCGCCCGCCTACGGCAGCGTGCAGTCCCCGATGGGCGGCATGAAGGAGTCCGGACTCGGCCGCCGGCACGGCTCCGAGGGCATCCTCAAGTACACCGAGGCACAGACCGTCGCCACCCAGCGGATCATGCCGCTCGCGCCGTCCTTCGGCCTGGACGACGAGAAGTACGCGGCGTTCATGAGCGCCAGCCTCAAGGTCATGAAGGCGTTCCGCCTGCGCTAGTGCGTTAGTTCTCAACGAGGAGAGTCAATGTCACAGGAGAGCTCTGCCCAGAACCAGGCGGGCGACGACGCCACGTACGACTACGACGTCATCGTCGTGGGCAGCGGCTTCGGCGGCGCCGTCTCCGCGCTGCGCCTGACGGAGAAGGGCTACCGCGTCGGCGTGCTCGAAGCCGGTCGCCGCTTCACGCGCGCCACCCTGCCCAAGAACTCCTGGGACCTGAAGAACTACCTCTGGGCCCCGGCCCTCGGGCTCTTCGGCATCCAGCGCATCCACCTGCTCGGCAACGTGATGGTGCTGGCGGGCGCGGGGGTCGGCGGCGGCTCGCTGAACTACGCCAACACGCTCTACGTACCGCCCGCCCCGTTCTTCAACGACCCGCAGTGGAAGGACATCACGGACTGGCAGGACGAGCTGCACCCCTACTACGAGCAGGCCAAGCGCATGCTCGGCGTGCGGCTCAACCCCACGACCACGCCCTCGGACGTGCACCTCAAGGCGACCGCCGAGGAGATGGGGGTCGGCGACAGCTTCCACATGGCGCCCGTCGGCGTCTTCTTCGGCGACAAGGAGGACGCGGACGGTACGTCAACGGCCAGGCCCGGCATGGAAGTTCCCGACCCCTACTTCGGTGGCGCGGGCCCCTCCCGCAAGGCCTGCACCGAGTGCGGCGAGTGCATGACCGGCTGCCGGCACGGCGCGAAGAACACCCTCAACGAGAACTACCTCTACCTCGCGGAGAAGGCGGGCGCGGTCGTCCACCCGATGACCTCGGTCGTCGCGGTCACCGAGGACTCGCGGGGCGGGTACGCCGTGTCCACGCTGCCCACCGACGACAAGCGCAAGGGCCGGGGCCGCGTCCTGCGGGCCCGCAAGGTCGTCGTCGCCGCCGGCACCTACGGCACCCAGACGCTCCTGCACCGCATGAAGGACAACGGCCTGCTGCCGCGCATCTCCCCGCGGCTCGGCTCGCTGACCCGCACCAACTCCGAGGCCCTGGTGGGCGCCCAGACCACCGACCGCCGCTACCGCAAGCGGCACGGCGCCCCGAAGGTCGACTTCACCAAGGGCGTCGCGATCACCTCGTCGATCCACCCGGACGACAACACCCACATCGAGCCCGTCCGCTACGGCAAGAAGTCCAACGCGATGGGCGGCATGACGCTGCTCCAGGTCCCGTACAGCGTGAAGGGCGGCAAGGACCGGGTCGCCGGCTGGCTGGTCAACATGGCGCGCCACCCGCTGCTCGCCGTCCGCTCGCTCTCCAACCGCCGCTGGTCGGAGCGGACCATCATCGGCCTGGTCATGCAGTCGCTCGACAACTCCCTGACCACGTACCGCAAGGAGAAGGGCATCGGGAAGGGCCTGCTGACCGCGCGCCAGGGCCACGGCGCGCCCAACCCGAACCAGATCCCCGAGGCCACGCGCGCGGCGACGATCCTCTCCCAGGAGATCAACGGCTTCGCGGGCTCCAACATCGGGGAGCTGATGGGCACCCCGCTGACCGCGCACTTCCTCGGCGGCTGCCCCATCGGCGACTCCGCGGACACCGGTGTCATCGACCCCTACCACCGGCTCTACGGCCACCCGGGCATCTCGGTCGTCGACGGCGCCGCGGTCACCGCGAACCTCGGCGTGAACCCGTCCCTGACGATCACCGCGCAGGCCGAGCGCGCGATGTCGTTCTGGCCCAACAAGGGCGGCGAGGACCCGCGTCCGGCGCAGGGCGCGCGGTACGTGCGTCTCGCGGCGGTCGAGCCGAAGACGCCGGCGGTCCCCGCGGACGCGTTCGGCGCGCTGCGGCTGCCGTTCCTGGGGATGCCGACGGTGCCGACGAAGAAGAGCGCCCCGACGAAGAAGAGCGCCTCGCCGAAGAAGTAGCTCCTGCGAGAAGAACTGTCCCCGGACACACGGAAGGACCTGCGCCCCCCTCCGAGCGCAGGTCCTTCCGTGTGTTCAGGTGCCGCTGTCGCGCGGCGGGCGCCGCGTCACGCGGCGCGGTTCCGCGTCACGCGGTGGTGTCGGCCTTGCGGCGACGGACGACGAAGACCGCGCCCGCACCGGCGACGACGGCGGCGGCACCGACGAGACCGACGGTCGGCAGCATCGAGCTGGAGCCGGTCTCGGCGAGGCTGCCGGTGGGCTGGAACTCCCTGGCGCCGCCCTGCGGCTGCTTGACGCCCGACGGCAGCTTCTTGCCCGGCTGCCGCGGGGCCGTGCCCGGGTTGTCGTTGTCGCTGCCCGCCTTCAGGATCGTCAGCGGGTAGTACGCGAACGAGGTGTGCGTGCAGTCGGAGTCGCTGTCGACGTAGCTGCCGACACCGACCGCGTAGCCCGGACCCGCCGGGGCCTTGGAGCTGATGTCGACGCGCAGCTTGATGTCGACCTTCTCCTTGGCGCCGAGCTCGGTGACGCCGAAGGCGAGGCCGCCGTTCAGGTCGCCGTCGATCGACTCCCAGGCCTTGGTCTCAGGGTTGAAGTACTGCAGGTTCGTGTAGTCGCTCAGCCACTTGTCCGCGTCGCTGAAGTCGTCGTTGTCCACGGCCGCGACCCAGTTGACCGCGCCGAGCGCCTCATCGGTGGGGTTGACGGCGGTCAGCGTGAACGGGTGCCAGCCGCTGCCCGCGACGATCTTGCCGGGCAGGCCCTTGAGGTCGACGTCCAGCACCGAGTCGGCGTCCACGCCGTCCTCGTCGACCGGGCACTCCTCGGGCTCCGAGGGGTCCTCGGTGGGCTCCTCGGTCGGCTCCTCGGTCTCGGTCGGCTCCTCGGTCGGCTCTTCCGTCTCGGTGGGCTCGTCCGTCGGCTCCGCCGTCTCGGTCGGCTCTTCCGTCTCGGTCGGCTTCTCCGTCGGCTTCTCCGTCGGCTTTTCCGTCTCGGTCGGCTCGTCGGTCGGCTCCGGCGTCTCGGTGGGCGTCTCGGTCGGCTCGGGCGTCTCGGCGGCCGTCACGGCCGAGGTGGTGTCCTCGGTCGCGAAGGCGACCGGGGCCGACAGCAGCGCGATCGGGGCGATGGCGGCGGTAGCGGCGGCGGCAGCCACGGCACGGCGAAGCTTCATGAAGACCTCGGGAAGTCCGGCGCACTGCCTGGGCGGCAGCACGGAGGTGGAGGCCTCCGCGGCGTGGGGACGCGGGTGTGGCCGTTGTTACTGCATGCATGACCTGCGATCCCTGTGAATGGTTGTCCTCGATTTCACAGAATTCTTATGTGGCGTGACTCACATGGCTTGCCCTGTCGTGACGGGGTGCCGTAGAACTTCCCCCGCTCATGAGCCGATCGGACGTTCGAAGGATCGGCTCGGGACGTCGTGAGGGGGAGGGGACAGCGTGGCCATACCCGACGAGGTGTGGGAGAGGTTCGAGAAGGACAGCGAACGGGACATCCGCGCGTCGGCACCGAAGGAGCCTTCGGCGCGGGCCCGCATGGTGGCCGAAAGGCTGCGGCGCCTGGACGAGGAGGCCGAGCGCCAACGGGCCGAACAGGAGGGCCGGATCCGCCGCATGCGCCGCAAGCGGGACGCCGAGCCGACGCGGTGGCGCCCGGACGACTGGCGTGCGGCACCGACGGGCCCGCGCCGCAGCGAGCGCTCCGAGCGCCGTCGCCGGGTGTGGAGCGTGGTGATCGTGATCGGCGGCATGGCCCTGGCCATCGCGCTGCTCAGCCCGTTCCGGTTCTGGATCTGGGGCTGGTGACGCCGGAATCCGAGGCCTGCGAGCCGCGCCCTGAGGCCTGAGCCGCGCCCTGAGGCCTGAGAGCCGCGCCCTGAGGCCGGTGCGGGCATCGGGTGCCGGTGAGGGAACCGGAATGGATCACTTCCCGTCGTAGCAGGGGTGCGGGTGACTCCGCACGGTGCGAGACGCAAGTGAGCGGGGGAAGTGGACGTGAAGTCATCAGTGTCGCGGTTCGTGGTGGCCGCCTCCGTCGTGGCCGCCCTCGGGGCGAGCGCCGCGTGCAGCAGCAGCGGTGACGACGACAAGAAGCAGGCGAAGCCGGGGGCGAGCGCGGACGCGGGGTCGCAGGACGGCGCGGCCGGGCGGTTGGCGAAGGCGGTCCTCGCCTCCGGTGACGTCAAGGGGTACGAGGTCGAGACGCCGGACGAGTCGGAGGCCGGAGCGAACGCCGGTCCCGGGGCGGCCGGCGCGGCGTCCCCCGCGGAGTGCGGCCCGCTCGTGTCCGTGCCGGGCAGCGGCTCGATGGCGAAGGCGAGGGCGAAGGGCGGCGCCGACCGCGTCCTGACCCCCAAGAGCGACAAGGACCTCACCACGACCGAGGTGCGGCTCTCCGCCTTCGCCGAGAAGGACGCGAAGCGGGTCATGGCCGACCTGCGCGCCGCGTCGACGTCGAAGAAGTGCGCCGACTTCCACGCGGGCGACCTCCGGTACGTCGGGATCAAGCCACTGTCCACGGCGGACAAGCGGGGCGGATCGGGCGCGTCCGGCGCCGGTGACGAGGCGGTCTCGTACGAAATGGCCCACCGCAGGGGCGAGTACACGAAGCGCGAGACCGTCACGGTCGTCCGCGACGGCGGCACGCTCGCGGTCTTCACGGCCTCGAACCTCTACGACCCCGAAGGCGTCCAGCGCGACAAGGAGGCCGCGAAGGACGGCATGGAGGGCGTCGGGACGCCGACGGCGGACGAGGACCCGAAGGTCGCGCCCGAGATCGTCGACGCCCAACTCGCCAAGCTCTGACGCCCACCTCACACGCGTTCCGTACAACCTTTTCGGCGGTTTCTGATCGTTACGCAAAAGGCTGGTGGGGAGCGTGATTCTGCCGCTTTCATGTCGCCTCGGCGCGGGCCCTTCGCCCGCGCCGTGGGAACGTGAAGGTAGGAAACGTGAAGTCAACTGTGTCTCGGGCCGTCGTGGCCGCGTCCGTCACGGTCGCGCTGGGCCTGACCGCAGCATGCGGCGGCAGTGGCGACGGCGACGGCGAGAAGTCGTCGGAGCCGGCCAAGTCCGCGCAGGGGGCCGGGGCCTCGAAGCCGGCCGGGAAGAAGCCGGCCGCACTGACCGCCGCCGACCTGGAGAAGGCGGTGCTCGCCAAGGGCGACCTCAAGGGCTACAAGGTCGAGAAGATGTCCGCGGCGGACATGCCGTCGGAGACCTACCCCGCCGACCCGGCCGCGTGCCAGCCGTTCGCCGACATGTTCATGTTCGCCACCCAGCCGGCGGCGAAGGCCCGCGTCGGCCGGACCCTGACCGGCCCCGACGCCCTGGACGCCACGGTCGTCTCGCTCGCGCTGATCGCGCACGAGGACGCCGACGCGAAGAAGGTCATGGCCGATCTGCGGACGGCCACGAAGAAGTGCACCGCGTACGAGCACGCGGACTCCACGTACCGCGACGTCGCCGCGCTGCCCGCCCCGAAGGCGGGCGACGAGGCCGTCTCGTACAAGGTCGTGGGGCTCATCGAGGGCCAGAAGACGCCGATGAGCTTCACCGTCGTCCGCAGCGGCCCGACGCTCGCGGCCTTCTACTCGATCAACCTGCTCGAACCGAAGAAGTTCGGCGTACCGACGAAGATCGTCGACGCGCAGGTCGAGAAGGTCGAGAAGGCTGCGTAGTCGGCCGAGCGGTAGATCCGTAGATCCGTAGGCCAGTAGATCCGTAGGCCCGTAGACCCGCGTTACCGCTGTCGGCAGAGCGAAGGGCCCCGCGGGACGGATCCGCGGGGCCCTTGGCTGTCAGCACCGACGTCAGGGCAGCGTCGGTGCCTCGGGGCGGCGCCGGGGGGAGTGCGCCGCTGGTTCGAGGTGCCGGTGGCCGACCCGGCGCACAAGGGGCGCTCGCGTGGTATCGACCTCTGGCAATGCAGCTGTGGACGAGGGGACTTGGAGCCCGCCCTTCTTACGCATCGTGCTCGATGTGTTGTTGGCGGCGCAACCGTTTCGACCACATCTATAGGGGAAAGAGCCGGGTGATCCGGGGGACGGAGGCCGGTCGGCTCCGGGCGTCCCCGGAGCCGACCGTTCTCTTGGGTGACCGGGCTGCTGTCCCCTGCCGTCCGGTCACATCACTGGAGCGAGGTCCCACGGCGTACGACGATCCGTACGCCTCATCGCTCCAGCGGAGCCACGCGTGGTTCTTGCGGGCCCGCCCCTGGCTGACACGGACACCGGGACCAACGAAGCCCGGCCGGAACCGGTCACGCGCCGTACGGGTGAGAACCGATCCGAACTCAGATCCGCAGGTACCCGCGCACCGGTGGCGGGCCTGGCCCGCCCCGCGCGGCGGGGTCAGACCCGGCCCCGGCACAGCTCCAGGAGCGTCATCGCGAGCGTCGTGCCGGGCTTGCCGAGCGCGTCCCTGTAGTGGCCGAGGATCTCCATCTCGCGGGAGAGGTTCACGCGGCGGCCGCCGGACGTGATGCGGGCCTCCTGGATGACGGCCGAGACGGCCATCCGTTCGTGGATCAGGCCGATGATGCGGTCGTCGAGGGTGTCGATCCGCTCACGTGCGTTCTCGATCACGCCGACGGCCTCGGGCGTGTGGGCGCCGGTCTTCTCGGCGGCGGTGGCGGAGGAGGCCGCGGCGGGGACGGTCGCGGTGGTCGCGGCGGCGGTGGTCGCGGTGGTGGTCATCGGGGGCTCCTTGTCGGAAGGGGTGCCCCGGAGCGGCAGGACCCGCGAACGACAGAGCGCCCCGGGCCTTGTCGGCCCGGGGCGCCCGGTAAGTCGCTTGTCAGTGGATCAAGCAGCTCGACCATGGCAGCCGGCAGGCCGGTTGCCATAGGTAAAGAGGAAGCTGAGGTGCTTGGTCACGGGCTCAGTATGCCCCCAAGCGCGCGTGCCGGGTCAATCCGGGGCCCGTGGCGGCTCGGATGCTGAGACGGCCTGTCCAGGCGCCGGTCCCGCTGCCGCGCGCCGGTGCGGGGTCCGTCGGATACGACGAGGGAGGCCCCGCCAGGCCCGTTAGAATCGACAAAACAGACCCCCTGCTCACGCACGAGCCTCTGCTCCCACGCACCGCTCACGCTCAACGCCGGAAGGCCGCCGCCGTGCCATCAGCGCCCCCCGCTGCCGCCGCTCCCGACACCGTTCTGGTCGTCGACTTCGGAGCGCAGTACGCCCAGCTCATCGCCCGTCGTGTCCGTGAGGCCCGGGTCTACAGCGAGATCGTGCCGAGCACGATGCCGGTCTCCGAGATGCTCGCCAAGAAGCCCGCGGCGATCATCCTCTCCGGCGGCCCCTCGTCGGTGTACGCGGAGAAGGCGCCCACCGTCGACCGTCAGCTCTTCGAGGCCGGCGTCCCCGTCTTCGGCATGTGCTACGGCTTCCAGCTGATGGCCACCGCCCTCGGCGGCACCGTCGACGACAACGGCGCGCGTGAGTACGGCCGCACCCCGCTGACCGTCTCCAAGCCGGGCTCGACCCTCTTCGAGGGCACCCCGACCGAGCAGTCCGTGTGGATGTCGCACGGCGACGCGTGCAGCGCGGCGCCCGAGGGCTTCACGGTCACCGCGTCCACGGACGTCGTGCCCGTCGCCGCCTTCGAGGACGACGAGAAGAAGCTGTACGGCGTGCAGTACCACCCCGAGGTGATGCACTCCACGCACGGCCAGCAGGTCCTGGAGCACTTCCTCTACCGCGGCGCAGGCCTCAAGCCGAACTGGACGACCGGCAACGTCATCGAGGAGCAGGTCGCCGCGATCCGCGAGCAGGTCGGCGGCAAGCGCGCGATCTGCGGCCTGTCCGGCGGCGTCGACTCCGCCGTCGCCGCAGCCCTCGTCCAGAAGGCCATCGGCTCGCAGCTGACCTGCGTCTACGTCGACCACGGCCTGATGCGCAAGGGCGAGACCGAGCAGGTCGAGAAGGACTTCGTCGCGGCGACCGGCGCCAACCTGAAGGTCGTCGACGCCAGCGAGCGGTTCCTGAACGCGCTGGCCGGGGTGAGCGACCCCGAGGAGAAGCGCAAGATCATCGGGCGCGAGTTCATCCGCGTCTTCGAGCAGGCGCAGCTGGAGATCCTCCAGGAGGACGGCCCCGAGGTCGCCTTCCTCGTGCAGGGCACGCTCTACCCGGACGTCGTCGAGTCCGGCGGCGGCACCGGCACCGCCAACATCAAGTCCCACCACAACGTGGGCGGCCTGCCCGACGACATCGAGTTCGAGCTCGTCGAGCCGCTGCGCAAGCTGTTCAAGGACGAGGTCCGGATGGTCGGCGCCGAGCTCGGCCTGCCGGACGAGATCGTCCAGCGCCAGCCCTTCCCGGGCCCCGGCCTCGGCATCCGCATCGTCGGCGAGGTCACCAAGGACCGCCTCGACCTGCTGCGCGAGGCCGACGCCATCGCCCGCGAGGAGCTCACGGCGGCCGGTCTCGACCGGGACATCTGGCAGTGCCCCGTCGTGCTGCTCGCGGACGTCCGCAGCGTCGGCGTCCAGGGCGACGGCCGCACCTACGGCCACCCGATCGTCCTGCGCCCCGTCTCCTCCGAGGACGCCATGACGGCCGACTGGACCCGCATGCCGTACGACGTCCTCGCGAAGATCTCGACCCGCATCACGAACGAGGTCGCCGACGTGAACCGCGTCGTCCTCGACGTGACCTCGAAGCCGCCGGGCACCATCGAGTGGGAGTGATCCCCAGGGTCTTCCCCCGGACTCACTGAGCGCCGGTGCCGCCACTTCGCCGAGGAGTGGCGGCACCGGCGTTCTCACGTCCGGCGCGTCGTGCGCACCGGGGCCCCCGGCCGCCACAGCTGCACCGCCAGGTACTTTCCGTCCTCGATGTACGTCCGCACCACCTCCGTCAGCTCCGTACGGAAGAGGTGGAACGCGTCCGGGTCCGGCGGGTTCACCGCGTCCGTGTACCGCGCGACGGTCTCCGGGTCGCGCACCTCGACCGCCCGCCCCGAGATCCGGACGTCGCCGCCCGCCATCTCCGTGCCCGGTCCGGGGTTCGCCTGCAGGGCGAAGCGCGGATCGCGGCGCAGGTCGAGCGCCTTGAGGGAGTTCGGCATCATGCCGAGCCACAGCTCCCCGTGGAGGAACCGGACCTCCAGCCCGGTGCTGCGCGGCGACCCGTCCTTGCGGAGCGTCGCGAGGACATGATGGGTGAACGCGCCGAAGCGCTTCTCGACGGTCTCGGCGAGATCGGGCTCTGCGTCTGCGAAGTCTTTCCAGCGGGACGTCATACGAGGAGTCTGTCGCGGATACCCGACACCCCCTGTCTTCTTTTGTCGCGTCAATGATCGTGCCGTGCCTCTGTCCTCCTGTGCTTCCCGCCGGTAACTTCCGCCCCGTACAGCCAGGGATGGAGGACACATGCAGGCGCCCACACCGATACCCGTCGAGCGGTTGCAGTTCGCGATGCCACCCGTGCACGACTCCGTGGCGGACGAACGGCGCCACCGCAAGGAGCGGCTCGCCGGAGCCCTGCGGATCTTCGGGAGGCTCGGGTACGAGGACGGTGTCTCCGGGCACATCACCGCCCGCGACCCGGAGCACACCGACTGCTTCTGGGTGAACCCCTTCGGCATGCCCTTCAAGCACATCACCGTCGGCGATCTCGTCCTCGCCAACGCCGAGGGGCAGGTCGTCGAGGGGCGCCACCACGTCAACCAGGCCGCGTTCACCGTCCACGCCCAGGCGCACCTGGCGCGTCCCGACGTCGTCGCCGTCGCGCACTGCCACTCGCTGCACGGTCGCGCGCTCTCCACGCTCGGCGAACTCCTCGACCCCATCACTCAGGAGGCCTGCGCCTTCTACGAGAGCCACGCGCTGTACGACGGCTACACCGGCGTCGTCGTGGACGCCGAGGAGGGCCGCAGGATCGCGACCGCGCTCGGCGACCACAAGGCGGTCATCCTGCGCAACCACGGCCTGCTCACCGTCGGGGACTCCGTCGACGCCGCCGCCTGGTGGTTCCTCTCCATGGAACGCTCCTGCCAGGTCCAGCTGAGCGCCCGGGCGGCGGGCCGGCCGGTGCTGATCGGCCACAAGCAGGCGGTGCAGACCCGCGAGCAGCTCGGCAGCGACCTGGTCGCGTGGATCAACTACCAGTCCCTGTGGCAGGACATCAGCCGCAGCGAACCGGACCTGCTGACCTGAGCCGCCGGCCGGTGCCCGTGACCTGCCCGTCAACGCGGGTGCGGACCGTTCACCCGCGCTGACCTGACCCGCGCGATTCGTTCGCCCCTCAGTACGGCACAATTCCCTTTCTCTGCAAGGAAGTTCGCAAGGGGCCCGCAGGGCTTCGAGGGTGGGGAAGGCGGCGTACGCGGTGGCGGTGCAGGAGGCGAGCCAGGGCTCGCACGGGGGCGGCTGCACCTGCGGCGGCTGTCCGCACGGGGCGCGCGAGGGGCACCGGCGCGCCGTGGCCGCGTTCCTCGCCAAGCGGGACGAGTTCGCCGCCGGGCAGGGGCTGCCCGCGGCCGTCGCCCACTCGGCGAGTGCCTCGCGGCAGTGGGTCTCGGACGAGCTGACGCAGTCCGCGCGCGATGTCGCCGAGCGCGGCAGGGCCGAGGGCGAGGCCTGGCTGCGCCGCCTGTGGACACGCACGCTCGGTGTCGTCTGGGGCGCCTTCGGGGTCCTGCTCCTGGTCCAGGCGCTTACCGCGATCGGCACCGGCTGGACGGCCGCGCGCACGGCGGGCCTCCTCGCGGCCATGGTGGTGGGCGCTCTGCTGACCGGCGCCGCGTACACCCACCGGGCGCGCGGCGGGGTCCTCGCGCCGGTGATCGGCGAGGACAACCGGCTCTCCACCTCGCGTGCCGTGGCCGCCTGCTGGGTGCTCCTCGTCGTCTTCGCCGTGCTCGTCCTCGCGGGCGAGCTGGCCGCCGCCTCGGGCCACGAGGAACGCGACGAACTGATCGCCGGTCTCGAACTCGCCCGCGCCGCCGGAACGGTCACCGTCCTCGCCGTGGTCTGCGCCGTCGCCGTCCTGGTGCGCAGGGTCGTCGGCCTGCGGGTGCTCGGCCAGCGCCTGCAGAAGGTGCGCGCCGATCGGCCCAGGGCCGCCGACCCGCTCACCGACGACGCGGGCCGCGGCAGCTTCACCGATGCCCAGTACGTCCTGGTCAGCGGCGTCGCCGTGGTCTTCGCCGCGGTGCGCCTCGCGCGGCGGCCCGAGCAGCTGCCCGATCTGCCGTGGGGCCTGGCCCTGCTCGTGCTGGTGTCGGCCGCGACGTATCTGGCAGGGAAGTACTCCGAAGGCGGCCGTCCCGTGGTCCTCTCCGTCGTCCGCGCGCGGGAGGCCGGCGACCTGGACGCCCCCATTCGGACGGGTGACGACATCGAGATCCGCGGCGCGGGCTTCGTGCCGCCCGGCGCGGGCGAGGCGGACCGGCTCGCCCGCACGGTCGTCCGCATCGGCGCCGTGCACGTCCATGTGCCGCTCGTGCCCGTCCCGGGCGGATTCACCAATCCGACCGACGCGACGCTGACCGTGCCCATCCCGGTCGACGTCGAGCCGGGCCGCGTCGACGTGCAGGTGATCACGGCCGCGGGCGTCGAGACCAACCGCGTCACGATCGACGTCACCGACTGACCGACGACCACGGCGCGCCGGACCGCCGCCGCCACCGCGTGCCGGACCACCGCCACCGCGGGCCGAAGCCTCTCCACCACTGACTGGAGCATCGACAACCGAGCCTCCCCCTGAAGCTTCCGGGTAGATGTCATGGAATCCGCCGCCCGCCACTGAGCAGCGCTCCCGCTTCGTACGTATCGTCAGATGACGGCCGGTCGGCGAGACGTGGGAGAGGCGGCGGAGGGTCATGGCGCACATGCGGACGGACAGCCACACCAGCTACGTCAGGCGCGACGACTGGCGGGAGTCCGCCACCCGCTACGCCCTGATCCCCCTGCGCATCTTCCTCGGCATCACCTTCATCTACGCCGGCCTGGACAAGCTCACCGACAGCACCTTCATGAGCGCCAGCGGCACCGGCTCGATCGGCGCGATGATGGACGGCGTCCGCGACATCTCCGCGATCCCCGCCCTCGTCGACCTCGCCCTGAAGAGCCCCGTCGGCTTCGGCTACGCCATCGCCCTCGGAGAACTGGCCGTCGGCATCGGCACCCTGCTCGGCCTGTTCGCCCGGGTCGCCGCGCTCGGCGGCGCGCTGATCTCGCTCAGCCTCTGGCTGACGGTCAGCTGGTCCACCGAGCCCTACTACTACGGCAACGACCTGGCGTATCTGATGGCCTGGCTCCCGCTCGTCCTCGCCGGGGCGTCCGTCTTCTCCGTCGACGCCCTGCTCGCCGAACGCCGAAGGAACTCCGCCGGGCTCTAGCCCCGCCGGTCCGGCTACTCTCCGGCGCGGCGACTCTCTAGTCCCGCGACTCCCCGGCGGTCCGGGGGCGGTCACCCGCACGGGCCGATCCCCTCGGACGTATCCCATGGATCGTCGCGGCCACGCCCGCGAGGAAGAGGCCGGCCATCACGAGCGGCAGGGCGACGAACCACGGCGCCTCCCAGGCGCCGCCCGCATCTCCCGCGTACACGACGGCGACCGCCAGCAGGAACAGGCCCGCCACCAGCTTGCCGGGGTGGAATTCATGACGTAGCACGGGTCACCTTCGCTTGTCCGACGCCGACTTCGAGGCGCAGATCGATCGTGCCGCCGTCCTTGCCGCCCGCGGACGGCTCCAGCGTCACCTTCTTCTCCCGGCCCGGAGCGATGTCCAGGTCCTTGCTCGTGTCGTCCGGCAACATGATGTCGCCGACGCCCACTTCCGCGTCGAGCCGCACGGTGGCGTCCTTCGGCACGATCACCCTGATCTCGCCCGCGCCGACCTCGGCACTGGTCGTCAGCGTCTTGCCCTTGCCGATGTCGACCTTGCTCAGGTCGAGCCTGCCCGTGCCGAGCCCCACCTCGTAGTGGGGGCGGACGTCCGCCGTCGTGGTCGGTATCCAGTCCGTGCGGGCGATGTGCGTCGTGATGTTCTTCGGCATGGCCGCCGAGCCCGCGAGGAGTCCGGCCGTCAGCACCGCGAGCACGATCGAGCCCGCCCCCGTGCGCCCCAGGAAGGCGCTGACCGCGATGCCGATGCCGAACACCGCGAGCGCGCACGCGAAGCCCGTCTGCAACGTCGTGCCCAGCGGCTGCTCCTCCCAGGTCAGGCCCGTGCCGAGCCCGCCTGCGAGCAGGGCGAACAGGAACACCCAGCCGCCGATCCAGCGCGGCCCCCGGGGCCGGGGTGCGGGTGTGGGCGCGCCCGCGGTCTCACGGGAGTGCCCGAAGAACGGGACCCGGTGGCTGCCCGTGGGCTGATACTCGACGTCCAGCTCCGGAGGGCCCCAGAAGTAGCCCGACATCCCGTCGTGCGTGCCGTCCTTCACTATCGGGTCGCGCCACCAGGAGGGGCCCGCGGTGACGGGCGGAGCCTTCGCCTCGGGCGGGGCGTCCGCCGCGGCCTGCGCCGCCACCGGGTCGGGGTCGAGGGTGTCGCGCTGCCGCGACCAGTACCCCGCGCCCGCGAGGAGCAGGGCCAGGACGGCGGCGAAGGTGAGCGCCCCGCCGTTGTTCAACAGGGTCAGGAAGACGCCGCAGCCGACCAGCGCGAAGAGCACGGCGGTCAGCGCCTGGCCGTCGACGCGGCCGGAGAAGAGCTTGCGGGCCTCATTCTCCTCCTCGTCCTCGAACGGCACGAAGAGCCAGGCGAAGCCGTAGAAGACCAGGCCGAGGCCGCTGGTGATCGCGAGGACCGCGAGACCGATGCGGAAGATCACCGGATCCATGTCGCACTGTCGGCCGAGCCCGGCGCACACGCCGCCGAGCTTCTTGTGCCGGCGGTCGCGGCGGAACTTGTGCTCCTCCGCGGGCAGGGCCGATCCGGGATCGCCCGCGGGGCCGCCCGGCTCGCCGTGCGCGGTGGGCACGGCGCGGCGGATGGCTGCCTCGGTCTCCGTCTCGGCGGGCTGCTGATCTGTCATGCGTCCATGGTGACGCTCGCGGGCCCGCCGCGGCAGTCGGGACGACCCTGGCCGAACCCTGATATCACCCCGAGACGTCCGGGGTCCCACCCCTGACAGGGCCGGGGCAGGGGCCGAGATCAGGGAAGTCTCGGGGGTCGACCCTGATGCCCCCGCTCGCGCTCGCGTGTGAATATCGATGACATGCCGGAAGCCGCTGCCCCGCCCCTCGACGACGTCCGACCGCTGCGCAAGCTCTACCGCAGCGGTGACGGCCGTTGGCTCGGTGGCGTGGCGCGCGGACTCGCCGGGCATCTCGGACTGCCCGTGGTCTGGGTCCGGCTCATGTTCGTCGGCCTGTTCACCGCGGACGGTCTCGGCGCCCTGCTGTATGCCGCGTTCTGGTTCTTCGTCCCGCTCGGCGTGGGCGGGGTCGACGCCGAGCGGCCCCCCTCGGCGTTCACGACCGAGACGTCCGCGGACGGCCGCCGCAGGCTCGTGGCCCGCAAGCCCGACAAGGGCCAGATCGTCGCGCTCCTCGCGATGGTCGTTGTCGCCATGGCCTTCGTCGGCAATGTGGACCTGGACGGCTCGACCCAGGCGTATGTCGTCCCGACCCTGCTCGTCGCCGCGGGCGTCGCCCTCGTCTGGCGGCAGGCCGACAATGCCCGCCGGGCCCGCTGGATGGCCGTCGGCCGCCGCAGGCGCACCCTGACGCTGGCCCGGTCGGCCGCCGGAGTCCTGTTGGTCGGCGCCGGAGTCTCCGGCATCTTCGTGCTCCAGGGCTCCGCCGCGCACCTGGGCGCCGTGCTGCAGGCCGCGCTCGCCGTGCTCGTCGGCATAGCGCTGCTCGCGGGCCCCTATCTCGTCCGTATGACGCAGGACCTCTCCGAGGAGCGGCTGATGCGCATCCGCGCCCAGGAGCGCGCCGAGGTCGCCGCCCATGTCCACGACTCCGTGCTGCACACCCTGACCCTGATCCAGCGCAACGCGGAGAGCGCGAGCGAGGTGCGTCGCCTCGCCCGCGCCCAGGAGCGCGACCTGCGGGCCTGGCTCTACAAACCGGAGGGCACCGGCAAGGACGAGGACGAGGAGCCCGACACCCTCGCCGAGGCGGTCCGCCGCAGCGCCGCGGAGGTCGAGGACAAACACGGTGTGCCCATAGAGGTCGTCGTGGTCGGCGACTGCCCGCTCGACGAGCGGCTGACCGCGCAGATGCAGGCCGCGAGGGAAGCGATGGTGAACGCCGCCAAGTACGGTGGCGAGGGCGGTGCGGTGCAGGTCTTCGCCGAAGTCGAGGGAGAGACGGTGTTCGTGTCCGTCAGGGACCGCGGCCCCGGCTTCGACCTGGACTCCGTGCCGGACGACCGCATGGGCGTACGAGAATCGATCATCGGCCGCATGCAGCGCAACGGCGGCACGGCGCGGCTGCGCGCGGTGCCGGGCGGCGGCACGGAAGTCGAGCTGGAAATGGAGAGGACGGCGACGACATGAGCGACGCGACCGAGGCGAACGGGCCCACGGAGCCGACAGGTTCGGGCGAGGGCGGTGCGGGCGGGCGTCGTGTGCGGGTCGTCCTCGTCGACGACCACCGGATGTTCCGCACCGGAGTGCAGGCGGAGATCGGCCGGACCGACATCACGGGCGTCGAGGTCGTCGGGGAGGCGGCCGACGTCGACCAGGCGGTCACGGTCATCAACGCCACCCGCCCCGAGGTCGTCCTCCTGGACGTGCATCTGCCCGGCGGCGGTGGTGTGGAAGTGCTGCGCCGCTGTTCGCCGTTGATGGCCGACGCGGAGAGCCCGGTGCGCTTCCTCGCGCTCTCGGTCTCCGACGCCGCCGAGGACGTCATCGGCGTCATCCGGGGCGGTGCCCGCGGCTATGTCACCAAGACCATCACCGGCACCGACCTGGTGGACTCGATCTTCCGGGTTCAGGACGGCGACGCGGTGTTCTCGCCGCGCCTGGCCGGCTTCGTCCTGGACGCCTTCGCCTCCACCGACGCGCCTCCGGTCGACGAGGACCTGGACCGTCTCACCCAGCGCGAGCGGGAGGTCCTGCGGCTCATCGCGCGCGGGTACGCGTACAAGGAGATCGCCAAGCAGCTGTTCATCTCAGTGAAGACGGTCGAGTCGCACGTCTCGGCGGTCCTGC
The DNA here is from genome assembly GCF_040680155.1 of Streptomyces sp. NPDC052114. NCBI lineage: Bacteria > Bacillati > Actinomycetota > Actinomycetes > Kitasatosporales > Streptomycetaceae > Streptomyces > Streptomyces sp. NPDC052114. The sequence continues at coordinate 355,714 of NZ_JBFAWC010000010.1, forward strand.
GCAAGCTCCAGCTGTCCAACCGCCACGAGCTGACGCGGTGGGCGACGGCGCGGCGGCTGGTCTGAGAGGAGCGTCGGCGGACGCCAGCGGTGGGCGGCGGACGCTAGCGGTGGGTGGCGCGGGCCGCCGGTGAGGCCGGGCCCAGCCTGCGCAGGGCCCAGCGGTAGTGGCCGACCGCCTTCGCGGCGCCGAGCAGGCCCGTCAGCCAGAGGACCAGGCCCGTGCCCATGCCGAGGGCGACGTCGGTGTAGGTCTCGCGGCCCGGTTCGGCGTAGGCGGCCGCAGCGAAGGACGCCCACAGGCCGAGCGCGCACACGGCGAGGGACGACAGGAGCCAGGCGAGACTGAGGCCGGGGGAGCGCAGCCGGGCGTCGGAGGCGGGGTGGCTGTCCAACGCGAGCCAGGCTTCGGTCAGTTCCCGTATGCGCCGGTCGCGGCGGATGCCGACGACGACACCGATCACCGCGGGGGCCAGCGCGGCCAGGCCGAGCAGCGCGAGGACCGGGCCGAGCACGAAGCCGGTGGGGTCCCCGTCCTGGAGGAACCGGATCGGCATCGTCAGCAGCGCCCAGCCGATGACGCCGCCGACGCCGCACAGCCACAGCAGCAGAAGCCGGTGCACGCCCAAGTGCCGCCTGCGCAGCTCTGCGAGGGCCGTCCCGCGGTCCCTGAGCAGGGTCTGCCGGTCCGGCCAGGTGCGCAGATGCACGGGCGGTGGCGGAGGCGGCATGATGCGCTGGGACATGCGCCAGACCCTACTGGTGGGCGTCGCGCCTGCTCACACCACCCGGGTCGCTCCCGCGAACGGCATCTGGTCGATGGGCGCGAGCCGCACCGGTGCGCTCGGGTTCGGGGCGTGGATCATCTGGCCGTTGCCCACGTAGAGGCCGACGTGGCTGATGCCCGAGTAGAAGAACACCAGGTCGCCGGGGCGCAGTTCGGAGCGGGGGACCCGTTGGCCCGCGGCGATCTGGGCGTAGGTGGTGCGGGGCAGCGAGATGCCCGCCGAGCGGTACGCGGCCTGGGTGAGCCCGGAGCAGTCGAAGGCGTTCGGGCCGGTGGCGCCCCAGACGTAGGGGCTGCCGAGTGCCTTGTACGCGTACGAGACGGCGGCCGCGGCGCGGGCGTTGGGGGCCTTGGAGGGGGCGCCCGCGGGTGCGTCGCGGCCGGCCGAGCGGGCGGCGCGGTCGCCCTCGTCGTCCGCGAGCCGGGCGCGCTGGTCGGCGGTGAGCCGGGCCAGCAGGCGCTTCGCCTCGCCGAGCTTCCCGGTGACGGTCTTCTTGTGCTTGCGCAGCTCCGTCTGGCGGGTGCGGAGGGCGGCGAGGCGGTCGTCGGCCTCGCTGTGCAGCTGGTCGATCGACCGGAGCTGCCTGCGGACGTCGTCGACCGCGGCCGCCTGACGGCTGCCGGCCCGGTCGGCGAGCGCGGCGCGGTCCAGGAACTGGTCGGGGTCGGAGGAGAGGGCGAGCTGCACGGAGGGATCGATGCCGCCCGTGCGGTACTGCGCCGCGGCGTAGGAACCCAGGCTGTTGCGGGCGGTGTTGAGCTTCTCCGTCTTGCGGGCCGCCTCGTCGCGCAGTTCGCCGAGGGACTTCTCCGTCTTCTCGGCCCTCTCCTTCGCGCCGTTGTACTTCTCGGTGGCTATCTCCGCCTCGTGGTAGAGCGCGTCGACCTTGGACTTCACCTCGGCGGGGCTGAGCCGTGGTTCCGCGTGCCCCGTGCCGTCGAAAGCGGTCGCCGACGCGGCCCCCGCGAGAGCGAGGGTGGCGGCCGTACGGGCCGTGCCGCCGCTGAGCGAGCGCTGTCTGGGCTTGCGGTGCGCTGCCACGAAGTGGGCTCCTTAGCTGTCCGGCGGCGGCCCGCACAGGGGGAGCGGACCGCCGCCGGTCTTTCTCGGCGGTGGTGTCCGACTGCCGTCCTGGGCGGGACGACGGTGGGGAGCCGGTCACCTGGTGAAGGACGCTAAACCTGGCGGTCACGGGTTGGTGACGGATTGTGCGCAACTGAAAGAAGTGGGCGATCCGATGGCTGTGGATGATCACTCGGATTGCGAAGTGACGTCTTCTATATGCGTATCTATGACCGATGGGGCCTTTGCGGCATCGCTACCCGCGGAGTGGTGATACGGGGGCACCTGGAGGGGGCATCGGGTGCCCCGGCTAGGCTCCGGCCTCATGGACGTACTCATCCATCTCTTCGTCGGCCTGCACATCATCGGCATCGCCTCGCTCCTGGGCGGTTTCCTGACCCAGATGAAGCAGATGAGCCAGGGCACGGCCCGCTTCAGCCCCGCGATGCTGCACGGCGCGCTGACCATGCTCGTCACCGGCGTGGCCCTGGTGGGCCTCAACCAGGCGGACGACAACACGGTCAACAACCTCAAGATCGGCATCAAGATGGCCGTGCTGATCGTGATCCTCGCGCTGGTCTACGTGAAGCGGGACGAGGAGAAGGTCGACAAGGGCCTGTTCGGCGCGGTGGGCCTGTTGACCACGGCGAACATCTTCATCGCGGTGCTGTGGACCTGAGTTTTCCGCCTCTACGCGCGCGTGGCCCGCATCCTCCCGGGTGGGCGAGCGCCCCACGCGGGCCCTCGCCGACCTGCCGCGCCCCGCGGCGGGAGCGGAGCAACTGCCCTGGCTGC
>NZ_JBFAWC010000011.1:0-355123 GCF_040680155.1 Streptomyces sp. NPDC052114
CAGCCGAGCTCCGGGTCGTCCTCCAGGGCCGAAAGATCGCGGGCCAGCACGCCCGGCGCCAGCCGGTCGTCGCCCCGAGGTTCTCGGGGGGCCGCCGCCTTCGCGCGTGCTGCCGCCGGCCGCTCGCGCGGTGTCCCGCTCCGGCTCGTGCGGTGCCCTACTTCCGCGGCACGGTCGCGCCGCCCGCCGCGTTCACGACCTCGCGGTCGCCCAGCGGCTTGTCCAGCGTCACCGTCTCCTTGAGCTCCTTGGCGATCATGATGCAGACCTCGCCCTTCTGCCGGGTCTCGGTGATCTTCACCGTCACGCGGCCGCCGGACTCGCTCGCGGAGGCGGAGTACTCGCTGCACGCGCCGCCCCAGAAGTTCAGGGTCAGCGACTTCCCGTCGGCGCTGTAGGACTCGACGTCGGCCCGGCTCACGTCGTCCTTGCCCTTGCCGCCCTGGTCGCCGGGGTGCTCGGTCGGCGTGGGCGTACCCGGATCGCTGGGCGACGTCAGGTACTTGGGGGCCACCGCCGGGTGCGTCACCGTGAAGGTGTCCTGCGCGCCCTTCGGCTTCACGTCGAACAGCCACGACGGTACGAGGGTCTGCTTACCGGCCACGAAGTGCGTCGCGAGCCCGAAGGTGGCGCCGCTGACGGCGACCGGCTCCGTCTTCGGCGGCGCGGACGACGGCTCGCAGGGGGCCTGCTTCCCGCCGCTGCCGCCCTCCGCCTTCGTGTCGTCGTCGGCGTGCGGCACCGGGGTCGCGCAGCCGCCGATGCCGACGCGGCCGTCACCGGCGCCGGAGTTCAGCCGGTCCAGCGTCTCCTGGGCCCCGATCACCGGGTACGTCGCGCCCTTCTCCGGCGCCTTCAACTGGCCGCTGCCGCCGACCACCTGGCCGTCGGAGCCGACCTGGATGCCGGTCGACCAGCCGTACGTCGGCAGCCCGCCGATCTTCGGGTCGGCGTTCACCACCCGTACCGCGCCCATGAGTTGACGTGCGTCGAGCTTCGCGTCGTCCTGGCCGAGGGCCTTGAGGACCGGCGCCGCCGCCTTCTTGGCGGCCTGCTCGCCGACCGCGTCGCCCGTCTCGCCGTTCGGTGCGGTGGAGGTGCCGGAACAGGGCTTGCCCTTGGGGCAGTTGTCGGTGCCGCCCATGCCGCTCCTGGCGTACGTCCAGGTGCCGGGCGCCTGCTTGTTCACCTGAAGGGTGGGGCCCGAGCCGTCCTTGTCCGGCGCCACCTTCCAGGTGCCGTCCTGCGACGTGGGCGTGCCGCTGACGCCGAGCGCCTCGGCCAGCGCGGCCACCTCGGCCCGGGTGACCTCGCCGCGCGCGTGGTAGACCGCCGCCGACTCCGGGCCGTCGGGCAGCTTGCCGGTCGCCTTGTACCGGGCGCCGCTCGGGTCGGGCTCGCCCGGCGCGATGCCGCCGGTGCCGCCGCTCCCGCCCGTGCCGCCGTCGCCCTGCCGCTCGCCGCTCTTGTAGCCGTCCAGGGCGAGCGGGGGCGGGGCGCCGCCGTCTCCCGCGGGGGCTCCGTCGCCGCCGTCGCCACCACCGCCGGACGCGGTCGCCGCCATATACGCGCCACCGCCGCCGATCAGCAGCACGGTGGCCGCGACCGAGGCGACGGCCAGGCGGGAACGCCGCCGCCGCGGCTCGGGCGCCTCATGATCGGATCGCTCGGTGTTCACCGCATCGCTCCTTCGACTGGACTGCTGTCCCGGGAAACCCACGGGTGGGCTCCGTTCGTATCTCAGTTCCCCTTTACGGGGGACGGCGATGGGACGCAGCGGGGGAGCGCACGGTTCCCTCACAGGGGGCAGAAGCCCGGAATTCGTCTCCCTCAGTCTCCGTACTCGGACATTTTGTCGATCAGTCGCGCGGAGGAGGGCGGGACCGTGACTCCGTGGATCAGGGAGGGCGGCACGGGGGCGGTGGCGGCCGCGGCGGGCACCGCCCAGTGCGGGGCCATGCGCGCGCAGTCGCCGCGCAGCGTCTCCATGCTCTCCGGGGTGTCCGCGGGAAGTACGACGGAACGCTGCATGGCGACATCCTTCGGGATAACGGTCATAACGGCACCGTACGCATCTGAAGCCTCAACGAAAAAGACCTACTATCGGGTAGTTTTGCCACTTCAGCGCGGGTGCCCCGACCCGATAGCGTGAACCGTCAACTCCTCGTCTTTCCTCAGGAGCATCCAGCCGTGCGTATCGCAGTCACCGGCTCCATCGCCACCGACCATCTGATGACCTTCCCCGGCCGCTTCGCCGACCAGCTGGTCGCCGATCAGCTGCACACGGTCTCCCTCTCCTTCCTGGTCGACGCCCTCGACGTCCGCAGGGGCGGCGTCGCCCCCAACATCTGCTTCGGCATGGGCCAGCTCGGCGGCGCCCCGATCCTCGTCGGCGCCGCGGGGCAGGACTTCGACGAGTACCGCGCCTGGCTCGACCGGCACGGCGTGGACACCGCGTCGGTCCGTATCTCCGAGACCCTGCACACGGCCCGCTTCGTGTGCACCACGGACGCCGACCACAACCAGATCGGCTCCTTCTACACGGGCGCGATGAGCGAGGCCCGGCTGATCGAGCTCAAGACGGTCGCCGACCGCGTGGGCGGGCTCGACCTCGTTCTGATCGGCGCCGACGACCCCGAGGCGATGCTCCGTCACACCGAGGAGTGCCGCACCCGCGAGATCCCCTTCGCCGCCGACTTCTCGCAGCAGATCGCGCGCATGGACGGCGACGAGATCCGCACCCTCCTCGACGGCGCCACGTACCTCTTCTCGAACGAGTACGAGAAGGGCCTCATCGAGTCCAAGACCGGCTGGAGCGACGCCGAGATCCTCGCGAAGGTCGGCCACCGCGTGACCACCCTCGGCTCGCGCGGCGTCCGCATCGAGGCCGTGGGCCAGGACCCGGTCGAGGTCGGCGTCCCCGAGGAAGAGGCGAAGGTCGAGCCGACCGGCGTCGGCGACGCGTTCCGCGCCGGCTTCCTCTCCGGCCTGTCCTGGGGCGTCTCCCTGGAGCGCGCGGCCCAGGTCGGCTGCATGCTCGCCACCCTGGTCATCGAGACCGTCGGCACCCAGGAGTACGAGCTGCAGCGCAGCAACTTCATGGACCGCTTCACCAAGGCGTACGGCGACGACGCCGCCACCGAGATCAAGGCGCACCTCGGCCAGTGACTCATGAGCTCCGGCGGACCACGTAGGCGACACCGTGGTCCGCCGGCCGCTCACCCACGTACTCGTGGTGCTGCGTCCAGCACCAGGCCGGGATGTCCACCGCCGCGACCTCGTCGTCGGCGAGCACGGTGACGGTGCCGCCCACCCGTACCCGCCCGATCGCCCCGGCCAGCTCGATCACCGGCTGCGGGCAGCTCGTCCCGAGCGCGTCCACGGTGACGGCCTCGGCGTCCCCGCTCCCGCCCGCGACCGGGGCGCCCAGCGTCTCCCGCACGCCCCGCACGACCCCCGGCAGCACGTCGAGGAACCGCTCGACCTCGGCCCCCTCGGCGCCGAGCGGCAGCGAGACCCGTACGTTCCCCTCGCTCACCACGCCCATGGCGCGCAGCACATGGCTCGGCGTCAGCGTCGAGCTGGTGCAGGACGAGCCGGACGAGACGGAGAACCCGGCCCGGTCCAGCTCGTGCAGCACGCTCTCCCCGTCGACATAGAGACAGGAGAAGGTGACCAGGTGCGGCAGCCGGCGCACCGGATCGCCCACCACCTCCACGTCCGGCACCAGCTCCGGCACCCGCGCCCGGATCCGCTCCGTCAGCTCCCGCAGCCGCGCGCCCTCCGCGGCGGCCTCGGCCCGCACCGCCCGCAGCGCGGCGGCCGCCGCGACGACCGCCGGAATGTTCTCGAACCCGGCCGCCCGCCCGGACTCCCGCTCGTCGACCGGACCGTGCGCGGCGAACCGCACCCCTTTGCGTACGACGAGAAGTCCGACACCTGCCGGTCCACCCCATTTATGGGCGCTGCCCGTCAACAGGGACCAGTCGCCGTCCACCGGCCCCCAGGCCAGCGACTGCGCGGCGTCCACCAGGAGCGGCACCCCCGCGGCGCGGCAGGCCGCGGCCACCGCGGCGACCGGCTGCTCGGTGCCCACCTCGTGGTTGGCGGACTGGAGACAGGCGAGCGCGGTGTCCTCGCGCAGCGCCTCGGCGTACGCCTCCGGGGTCACCGCCCCGCCCCGGTCCACTGCCACGGAGGTCACCGCCCCGCCGTCGGCCTCGTGGGCCTCGGCCGAATGGAGCACCGACGAGTGTTCGACGGCGGACACGATCAGGTGGCGTCCGACGCGCCGCCGCCCGGCCAGCGCCCCGGCGATCCCGGAGTGCACGGCCCGGGTCCCCGAAGAGGTGAAGACCAGCTCGTCCGGGCGGCAGCCCACCGCCTCCGCGGCCGCCTCGCGCGCGGCGTCGAGCAGCATCCGGGCCCGCCGCCCCTCGCGGTACAGCCGCGCCGGATCGGCCCACCCCTCGTCGAGCGAGGCATGCAGGGCCTGCCGGGCGACGGGATGAAGGGGAGCGGAGGAGGCGGCATCGAAGTAGGACACGCCCCAAAAGTAGAACGTCCACGAGGCGAGCCGCTCCTTCGGGTGACGTCATGGGGCGCCACGGAGGGGCACGGGGAACGGCACGCCCGGCCCCCGGGGGACCCGCCGTCGCGGACCCACGGATTCCGCCGCGTTCCCGGGCGTTCCGACCCCCCGTCAGAAAGCCGCGGAGGGCGGGGCGCCCACCCTTCGGAGTGACCCGCGGCGCGTTAGGCACCCTCCCCGCGCGACCCCAAATAGCGTCCAGTAGGGTTTGGTCCGCATAAACATCCAAACCCCTGCCCGCCGCAGGGCGGCGACCGACCAGCGAGTAAGGCCGCAGCCGACCGCGCGGGCGAGACTCTCGGGAAGGCGCTACGTGAGTCCCAACGGCTCCGACCGCTCGTCGCGGCGCCCGATGCGGCGGAAGCTGCCGCAGGTGCTGACTGCGGGCCTGATCCTGGCGACCGCCACCGGTTGCACATACAAGGATTTCCCCCGCCTCGGAATGCCCACCCCGGTAACGGAAGAGGCTCCGCGGATTCTCTCCCTCTGGCAGGGCTCGTGGGCGGCAGCGCTCGCCACGGGCGTGCTGGTCTGGGGCCTGATCCTGTGGAGCGTCATCTTCCACCGGCGCAGCCGCACCAAGGTGGAAGTACCGGCGCAGACGCGTTACAACATGCCCATCGAGGCGCTGTACACGGTGGTTCCGCTCATCATCGTCTCGGTGCTCTTCTACTTCACGGCACGTGACGAGTCCAAGCTCCTCAAGCTGGAAGACAAGCCGGCCCACACCATCAATGTGGTCGGCTACCAGTGGAGCTGGGGCTTCAACTACGTCGAGAACGTTCCGGGCGCAGGCAAGGACAACGCCAAGACGTCCAAGGACCTGGAGGCCATCCCGGAGAGGTTCCGCAAGGACTTCCCCGCGAACGCCAACGGTGTCTACGAGGTCGGCACGCCCGGCGAGCGGAACCCCCAGAACGGCAACCCCGGACCGACCCTCTGGCTCCCCAAGGGCGAGAAGGTCCGCTTCGTGCTGACTTCGCGTGACGTCATCCACTCCTTCTGGGTGGTGCCGTTCCTCATGAAGCAGGACGTCATCCCGGGCCACACCAACGCCTTCGAGGTGACTCCCAACAAGGAGGGCACCTTCATGGGCAAGTGCGCCGAGCTCTGCGGTGTCGACCACTCCCGGATGCTCTTCAACGTCAAGGTCGTCTCTCCCGAGCGCTACAAGCAGCACCTCGAGGACCTGGCGAAGAAGAACCAGACCGGATACATCCCGGCCGGCATCGAGCAGACGCCCCATGAGAAGAACCGGGAGACGAACAACCTGTGAGCATCCTCAACGAACCCCAGGGTGCCGCGGCAGCAGAGGACTCGTACGAGAACGAGCTGCCGGTCAGGCGCAAGCAGCCGGGAAACGTCGTCATCAAGTGGTTGACCACCACTGACCACAAGACGATCGGCACGCTTTATCTGGTCACGTCGTTCGCGTTCTTCTGCATCGGCGGCGTCATGGCGCTCTTCATGCGCGCCGAACTCGCCCGTCCCGGCACGCAGATCATGTCGAACGAGCAGTTCAACCAGGCGTTCACGATGCACGGCACGATCATGCTGCTGATGTTCGCGACGCCGCTGTTCGCCGGCTTCGCGAACTGGATCATGCCGCTCCAGATCGGCGCGCCCGACGTCGCCTTCCCGCGACTGAACATGTTCGCCTACTGGCTCTACCTGTTCGGCTCGCTCATCGCGGTCGGCGGGTTCCTGACGCCGAACGGCGCGGCCGACTTCGGCTGGTTCGCCTACAGCCCGCTCTCGGACGCCGTCCGTTCGCCGGGCATCGGCGCCGACATGTGGATCATGGGTCTGGCCTTCTCCGGCTTCGGCACGATCCTCGGCTCGGTCAACTTCATCACCACGATCATCTGCATGCGCGCACCGGGCATGACCATGTTCCGCATGCCGATCTTCGTGTGGAACGTGCTGCTGACGGCCGTCCTGGTCCTGCTGGCCTTCCCGGTCCTCGCGGCCGCGCTGTTCGCCCTGGAGGCGGACCGCAAGTTCGGTGCCCACATCTTCGACGCGGCCAACGGCGGCGCCTTGCTGTGGCAACACCTCTTCTGGTTCTTCGGCCATCCAGAGGTGTACATCATCGCCTTGCCGTTCTTCGGCATCATCTCCGAGGTCATCCCGGTCTTCTCCCGCAAGCCGATGTTCGGCTACATGGGTCTGATCGGCGCGACCATCGCGATCGCGGGTCTGTCCGTGACGGTGTGGGCGCACCACATGTACGTCACCGGCGGCGTGCTGCTCCCGTTCTTCTCCTTCATGACGTTCCTCATCGCCGTGCCAACAGGCGTGAAGTTCTTCAACTGGATCGGAACGATGTGGAAGGGGTCCTTGTCCTTCGAGACCCCGATGCTCTGGGCGGTCGGCTTCCTGATCACCTTCACCTTCGGTGGTCTGACGGGTGTCATCCTGGCCTCGCCGCCGATGGACTTCCACGTCTCGGACTCGTACTTCGTGGTGGCGCACTTCCACTACGTGGTCTTCGGCACCGTGGTGTTCGCGATGTTCTCCGGCTTCCACTTCTGGTGGCCGAAGTTCACCGGCAAGATGCTCGACGAGCGTCTGGGCAAGATCACCTTCTGGACGCTGTTCGTCGGCTTCCACGGCACCTTCCTCGTCCAGCACTGGCTGGGTGCCGAGGGCATGCCGCGTCGTTACGCGGACTACCTCGCCGCCGACGGCTTCACCGCCCTGAACACGATCTCCACGATCTGCTCGTTCGTGCTCGGCCTGTCGATCCTGCCGTTCTTCTACAACATCTGGAAGACGGCCAAGTACGGCAAGAAGATCGAGGTCGACGACCCGTGGGGCTACGGCCGCTCGCTGGAGTGGGCGACGTCCTGCCCGCCGCCGCGGCACAACTTCCTCACCCTGCCGCGCATCCGCTCGGAATCGCCGGCGTTCGACCTGCACCACCCTGAGATCGCGGCCCTGGACCACCTCGAGGCCCACGGCCACGAGGACAAGGCGCTCGCGGGCGGCAAGGAGGCCGGCAAGTGAAGATCCAGGGCAAGATGTTCATCTGGCTGAGCGTCTTCGTCCTCGCCATGGCGATCGTCTATGGCGTGTGGTCGAAGGAGCCGGCCGGTACCACGGCGCTCTTCCTGGCCTTCGGCCTGTGCGTGATGATCGGCTACTACCTGGCCTTCACGGCCCGGCGGGTCGACGCGGCCGCGCAGGACAACAAGGAGGCCGACGTCGCGGACGAGGCCGGCGAGGTGGGCTTCTTCAGCCCGCACAGCTGGCAGCCGCTCTCGCTGGCCGTCGGTGGCGCGCTCGCCTTCCTGGGCGTCGTCTTCGGCTGGTGGCTGCTGTACTTCTCGGCCCCGATCATCCTGATCGGCCTGTGGGGCTGGGTGTTCGAGTACTACCGCGGCGAGAACCAGACCCAGTGAGTCTGTAGCTCCGCCCGCACCCGAAGGGCCCGGACACTCCGTCAGGAGCGTCCGGGCCCTTCGGCGTGTCGCGGGGCGCGTGCCCCGAACGGGGGAGGGGCGCATCCCGAAGTGCGACGGGTGCGCATTCCGGACGAACCCGGACGGGTCACCCGCCGCGCCGGACCTGATGAACCTTCATACCGTGTGTTCATGAGCCACTCACCGCGAATTCGCACGGTACTGAGCTGCACGATGCTGGTGGCCGCCCTCGGTGCGGGGGCCACGGCGTGCGGCAGCTCCGACGGCCACCCGCTCTCGGCGAAGCCGTACGACGCGGCCGGCCAGATCGCCTTCAACGGCCCCGTGGGCAGTCAGAAGGCGGACCCCGACAAGCCCTTGGAGGTCACCGCCCAGGGCAAGGAGGGGCGCATCACCGATGTGACGGCCACCGACGCGATGGGGCGCTATGTGGCGGGCGAACTCTCCGCCGACGGGGAGCGGTGGCACAGCACCGCCCCGCTGGCGGCAGGGGCCCAGTACACGGTCCGGGTGAGCACCGAGGACGAGGAGGGCTCGCCGGGCCGCAAGGTGATGACCTTCGACACGTCGGAGGCCGCCAAGAAGAAGCAGCTGAAGGTCACCTTCGGCCCCGAGGCGGGCAAGTACGGCGTCGGGCAGCCCGTCACGGCCTCCCTCAACAGGCCCGTGAAGGGCAAGGAGGCCAGGGCGATCGTCGAGCGCGCCCTGAAGGTCCGCTCGGTGCCCGCCGCCGACGGCGCCTGGTACTGGGTGGACAGCGAGACGCTGCACTTCCGCCCCAAGGAGTACTGGCCCGCGGGCGCGACCGTGCACGTCTCCAGCAATCTGGAGGGCATCAAGGTCAACGACAAGCTGTGGGGCGGCGACGCCAAGCCGCTCAAGCTCACCATCGGCGACCGGATCGAGGCTGTGACGGACGCCTCGTCCCACTGGATGACGGTGTACCGCAACGGCGAGGAGATCAACTCCATCCCGGTGACCACCGGCAAGCCCGGCTACTCCACCCGCAACGGCGTCAAGGTGGTGCTCGGCAAGGAGTACTTCGTACGCATGCGCGGCACCAGCATCGGCATCCCGACGGGCAGCGCCGACTCGTACAACCTGCCGGTGTACTACGCGACGCGGCTCACCGACACGGGTGAATATGTGCACGCCGCCCCCTGGTCGGTGGGATCGCAGGGCTACGACAACGTCAGCCACGGCTGTGTCGGCATGAGCACCGGTAACGCCGCCTGGTTCTTCGAGACCGTGCGCCAGGGCGACATCACCCGGACGGTCAACAGCTACGGCGAGGACATGCCGGCCTTCGGCAACGGCCTCGGCGACTGGAACATGAGCTGGAAGAAGTGGCGGGAGGGCAGCGCGCTGCTCTCCGGCACCAAGGAGGGCCCCGCGCCGGTCGACGCGGCCCGACTGCGGCCGCAGGTCTAGCGGCTCGGCAGAGCGGCTCTCAGCGCCATGCAAGAGGGGCCCGCGCGATCACGCGGGCCCCTCTTGTGGTGCTGTGGCGCCTCGGCGCGCGGCGTCAGGCCTCCACGGCGAGACGCGTGCGCAGCAGACCGGCCAGTGCGTCCGCGAACTCCACCGGCTCGACCGGAAGGGTCACCGCCGCTTCCGCGCGGCTCCAGGTGGCCAGCCAGGCGTCCTGCGGGCGCCCCATGAGCAGCAGCACGGGCGGCGCCTGGAAGACCTCGTCCTTGATCTGGCGGCACACGCCCATGCCGCCCGCGGGCACCGCCTCGCCGTCCAGGACGCAGATGTCGATGCCGCCCTGGTCCAGCTCCTTCAGGACCGCGGGGAGCGTGGCGCACTCCACGAACTCGACCGGGGGGACGTCGCTCGCCGGCCGGCGGCCGGTCGCCAGCCGGACTTGCTCGCGGGTGCTCGCGTTGTCGCTGTAGACCAGCACCGTGGCGGTCGGCTGCATTGTTCCTCCAGAACGTCGGGCTGAGCGAAGCTGTGCCGTCATGGGATCGGGAACCGATGCGCGGATGCTACTCCTCCCGACACCCCGTCAACACCGGTTCGGACAGGCCTCCGATGGGCCATCCGGGCAGGACACACCCCACAGACACTCCGAACGGCACCCCCCGGGGTGAGGGCGGGATAAGCGACCGACATAATGTCGGTCGTGGCGACAGCAACGACAGTAGATACCGGGCACGCGCACCCGCCGGTCAATCGACCGAACCTCACCAGCGTCGGAACCATCATCTGGTTGAGTTCCGAGCTGATGTTCTTCGCGGCCCTCTTCGCGATGTACTTCACCCTGCGATCGGTGACGGGTCCCGATCACTGGAAGGAAATGGCTTCGGCCCTGAACTTCCCGTTCTCGGCGACGAACACCACGATCCTGGTGCTCTCCTCACTCACCTGCCAGCTCGGCGTCTTCGCCGCCGAGCGCGGTGACGTGAAGAAGCTCAGGATGTGGTTCATCGTCACGTTCATCATGGGTGCGATCTTCATCGGCGGTCAGGTGTACGAGTACACCGAGCTGGTCAAGCACGAGGGCCTCTCGCTCTCGTCCGACCCGTACGGCTCGGTCTTCTACCTGACCACCGGCTTCCACGGACTGCACGTGACGGGCGGCCTGATCGCCTTCCTGCTGGTCCTCGGCCGCACCTACGCGGCCCGGAGGTTCACCCACGAGCAGGCGACCGCAGCCATCGTCGTGTCCTACTACTGGCACTTCGTCGATGTGGTCTGGATCGGCCTCTTCGCCACGATCTACATGATCAAGTAACTCGGCGGGTCGCTCCGGCGACGTACCGACTCATTCCAGAAGCATCGACGCAGAAGATCCTGACACCGGGGTAATCCGTGAAAAAGCTCTCCGCACGACGACGCCATCCGCTGGCGGCGGTCGTCGTCCTACTCCTCGCGCTGGCGGCCACCGGGGGGCTGTACGCCGCGTTCGCGCCGGCGGACAAGGCGCAGGCCGATGACACCGCCCAGTCCCTCGCCATCGACGAGGGCAAGAAGCTCTACGCCGTGGGCTGCTCCAGCTGCCACGGAACCGGCGGTCAGGGCTCCTCCGACGGTCCGAGCCTGGTGGGCGTGGGCGCCGCCGCTGTCGACTTCCAGGTCGGCACCGGTCGTATGCCGCTCCAGCAGCAGGGCGCCCAGGCGCCCAAGAAGAAGGTCATCTACAACCAGGCCCAGATCGACCAGCTCGCGGCGTACATCTCGTCGCTGGGCGCCGGTCCCACGGTCCCGACCGAGAAGCAGTACAGCCCGGACGGGGCGGACATCGCCAAGGGCGGTGAGCTGTTCCGTACCAACTGCGCGCAGTGTCACAACTTCACCGGTGAAGGTGGAGCGCTGACGCACGGCAAGTTCGCGCCCACGCTTGAGGGCGTCTCCCCGAAGCACATCTACGAGGCCATGCAGACCGGCCCGCAGAACATGCCGTCCTTCCCCGACACGACGATGCCGGAGAAGGAAAAGAAGGACATCATCGCGTACCTCGACGCGGTCAACGGTGAGAAGACCGAGAGCCCTGGCGGTCTCAAGCTGGGTGGTCTGGGGCCGGTCAGTGAAGGCCTCTTCGCCTGGATCTTCGGTCTCGGTTCGCTGATCGCGGTCGCCGTGTGGGTCGCCGCTCGGACCGCAAAGGCCAAGAAGTCATGAGTAGCCAAGAGATTCCAGAAGAGAAGAACCTGCCCAGCGAGCAGGACGCCGAGCACGGCTCGGTGGCGGTCGCGGACGAGAACCCGTTCGCCGACCCGGGCCTTCCGCCCCACGAGCACCGCATCCAGGACATCGACGAGCAGGCGGCCAAGCGCTCCGAGCGCGCGATCGCCTTCCTGTTCACGCTCTCGATGCTGGCCACGGTCGGATTCATCGCCTCGTTCGTCGCCATCCCGGCGGACAAGAGCGTGTTCATCTGGCCCATCGGTCACATCAGCGGCCTGAACTTCGCCCTGGGCATGACCCTCGGCCTGGCGCTCTTCTGCATCGGCGCGGGCGCGGTCCACTGGGCCCGCACCCTGATGTCCGACGTGGAGGTCGCCGACGATCGGCACGCCATCGAGGCCGAGCCCGAGGTCAAGGCCAAGGTCATGGCCGACTTCAAGGCCGGTGCCGAGGAGTCGCAGTTCGGTCGGCGCAAGCTGATCCGCAACACGATGTTCGGCGCGCTCGCCCTGGTCCCGCTCTCCGGCGTCGTCCTGCTGCGTGACCTCGGTCCGCTGCCCGAGGACAAGCTCCGGCACACCAAGTGGGCCAAGGGCAAGATGCTCGTGAACATGAACACGCACGAGCCGCTGCGTCCCTCGGACGTGCAGGTCGGTTCGCTGACGTTCGCGATGCCCGAGGGCATGTCCGAGCACGACCACGACTTCCAGACCCAGATCGCCAAGGCCGCCCTGATGATCGTCCGGATCCAGCCGGAGAACATCAAGGACAAGCGCGAGCTGGAGTGGTCGCACGAGGGCGTCGTGGCGTACTCCAAGATCTGCACCCACGTGGGCTGCCCGATCTCCCTGTACGAGCAGCAGACGCACCACGTCCTCTGCCCGTGCCACCAGTCCACCTTCGACCTCTCCGACGGTGCCCGAGTGATCTTCGGCCCGGCCGGTCACGCCCTGCCGCAGCTGCGCATCGGTGTGAACGAGGAGGGCTACCTCGAGGCGCTCGGCGACTTCGAAGAGCCCGTCGGTCCTGCCTTCTGGGAGCGCGGATGAGCACCAACGACAACTCACGGAAGAAGGCGCCCGCCGGCGAGCGGGTGGCCGACTGGGCCGATGGCCGGCTGGGGATCTACTCCCTCGCCAAGGCCAACATGCGCAAGATCTTTCCGGACCACTGGTCCTTCATGCTCGGCGAGATCTGCATGTACAGCTTCATCATCATCATCCTCACGGGTGTGTACCTGACGCTGTTCTTCCACCCGTCGATGAACGAGGTGGAGTACCACGGCAGCTACGTCCCGCTGCAGGGACAGCTGATGTCCGAGGCGTTCAACTCGACCATGCACATCTCCTTCGATGTGCGCGGTGGTCTGCTGATCCGGCAGATCCACCACTGGGCGGCGCTGATCTTCCTCGCCGGCATGTTCGTGCACATGATGCGTGTGTTCTTCACGGGCGCGTTCCGCAAGCCGCGTGAGGTCAACTGGCTGTTCGGCTTCCTGCTGTTCGTCCTCGGCATGTTCACCGGCTTCACCGGTTACTCGCTCCCGGACGACCTGCTCTCCGGCACCGGTGTCCGCTTCATGCAGGGCGCGATCCTGTCCGTCCCGGTCATCGGCACCTACCTGTCGATGTTCCTGTTCGGCGGGGAGTTCCCGGGCGGCGACTTCGTGGCGCGGTTCTACTCGGTGCACATCCTGCTGCTGCCGGGCATCATGCTCGGCCTGATGGTGGCGCACCTGATCCTGGTCTTCTACCACAAGCACACGCAGTTCGCGGGCCCCGGGAAGACCAACAAGAACGTCGTCGGCATGCCGCTGCTCCCGGTCTACATGGCCAAGGCCGGAGGCTTCTTCTTCCTGGTCTTCGGTGTCATCGCGGCCATCGCGGCGATCGCCTCGATCAACCCGATCTGGGCCATCGGCCCGTACCGTCCGGACCAGGTGTCCACCGGCGCCCAGCCCGACTGGTACATGGGCTTCGCCGAGGGTCTGATCCGCGTCATGCCGGGCTGGGAGATCAACCTGTGGGGCCACACGCTCGTCCTGGGCGTGTTCATCCCGCTGATCATCTTCCCGCTGGTCCTGGCGGCCATCGCGGTCTACCCGTTCATCGAGTCCTGGGTCACCGGCGACAAGCGCGAGCACCACATCCTGGACCGCCCGCGCAACGCCCCGACCCGTACGGCCTTCGGTGTCGCCTGGGTGACGGCGTACATGATCATGCTCGTCGGTGGTGGCAACGACCTCTGGGCCACGCACTTCCACCTGTCGATCAACTCGATCACCTGGTTCGTCCGGATCTTCTTCTTCGTCGGACCGGTCATCGCGTTCATCGTCACCAAGCGGATCTGCCTGGGTCTGCAGCGGCGCGACAAGGACAAGGTGCTGCACGGACGCGAGTCCGGCATCATCAAGCGCCTGCCGCACGGCGAGTTCATCGAGGTCCACGAGCCGCTCAGCCAGGAGCAGCTGCACACCCTCACCGCGCACGAGCAGTACAAGCCGCTCGAGATCGGCCCGACGGTCGACGAGAACGGCGTCGAGCGCAAGGTGTCCGGTTCGCAGAAGCTCCGGGCCAAGCTCTCCAAGGGCTACTACGGGGAGGACAACCAGATCCCCAAGCCCACCGTCGAGGAGTACAAGGAGATCACGAGCGGCCACGGTCACCACTGATCACCTGATGCTCCTCTGAGAGCAACGACCACGAGGTCGCCACGGCAGGAGCCCCGTCCAGTGCATGGACGGGGCTCTTTGCCGTCCCCCGGGCTGGATAGGGTGGTCCCGGCCCCCTTTGTCGGGGTGTCTGCTTTCCCCGCCGATTCACATCGGTTCCCATCGACTTCATCGACGAAGACCCAGGAGCGGCCATGAGCGCTGTGACCCCCGCAGGAGGCGACACCGCGGCGGGCCGGTCCTGGCCCGACGTACTGAACGGCCTGCTCGAAGGACGCGACCAGAGCGCCGACGACACGGCCTGGGCCATGGACCGCATCATGCGCGGCGAGGCCACCGACGCGCAGATCGCGGGCTTCGTGGTCGCGCTGCGGGCCAAGGGCGAGACCGTCGAGGAGATCTCCGGTCTGGTGCGTGCGATGTACGAGCACGCCAACGTGATCGAGGTGCCGGGGCAGACGGTCGACATCGTCGGCACCGGCGGCGACGGCGCCAAGACCGTCAACATCTCCACCATGTCCGCGATCGTCGTCGCGGGGGCGGGCGCGAAGGTCGTCAAGCACGGCAACCGCGCCGCGTCGTCGGCCAGCGGTGCCTCCGACGTCCTGGAGAAGCTCGGCGTCAACCTCCAGCTCACCCCGGCGCGGGTCGTCGAGGTGGCCGAGGAGGCGGGCATCACCTTCTGCTTCGCCGTGAAGTTCCACCCGGCGCTGCGGCACGCGGGTGCCGCGCGCGGCCAGCTGGGCATCCGGACCGTCTTCAACCTCCTGGGTCCGCTGACCAACCCGGCGCGGGTGCGCTCGCAGGCGGTCGGTGTGGCCGACCCGCGGATGGCGCCCGTCGTCGCCGGGGTCTTCGCCGAGCGCGGGCACTCCTCCCTCGTCTTCCGCGGTGACGACGGGCTCGACGAGCTGACGACGACGTCGACCTCCCGGGTCTGGGTGGTGCGCGACGGCGCCGTGCGCGAGGAGGCCTTCGACCCCCGGGACGTGGGGATCGACCTGGTGCCCGTCGAGGCGCTGCGGGGCGCCGACGCCTCGTACAACGCCGAGGTGGCGCTGCGGCTGCTCGACGGCGAGACCGGTCCCGTGCGGGACGCGGTGCTGCTCAACTCGGCGGCGGCGCTGGCGGCCCTCGCGCAGGAGGAGGGCAGCCTCGTGGAGCAGATCCGGGCCGGCATGGCGCGGGCGGCGCAGTCCATCGACTCGGGGGCCGCGAAGAAGGCCCTGGAGCGGTGGGTGGCGGCCAGCAACCGCTGAAACCCCCGACAGGTGTGACGCAGGGCGCAGTCCGGATTCTGGACTGCGCCTTGCGCGTCGAAGATCGTGTGGCAGGATGCTGCACAGGTCATGAGTGACAGCGACTACGGCCCCGGCCCGCTGTCCGGCAACCCTCCGTCCGTGGCGGGGTGCCCCGGGTGAAGACCAGGCCGTACGCAGCAAGGCGTATGGCAAGCGCGGACCCCTCGCAACCCTGGGGTCCTGGTCCTCAAGGGAGCAGTCTCGTGAGCAAGCGAATGTGACAGGGCTTCCACGCCCCGCCTCCGCACACCCTTCTTCACCCTTCTCCCGCGCCGTCGACGCAGCCCCCGACGCAGCTCCGGCGCGGTGAATTCACCTGCCTCTCACGGGAGTTCGCCATGTCTGTTTCCGCCGTTGCCGTCGACGCCTCCGTCTGTGCCCCGCTGCCGGTCCTCGGCCGGGACGTCACCGTTCCGCTGGTCACCGGTGGCGAAGTCACCTACGCCGCGCTCGACTACGCGGCGAGCGCGCCGGCGCTGCAGCGGGTCTGGGACGACGTGGCCGCGTACGCGCCGTACTACGGCAGCGTGCACCGCGGCGCCGGCTACCTCTCGCAGCTCTCCACCGACCTCTTCGAGAACTCCCGTACGGCCGTCGCCGAGTTCCTCGGCTGCCGCGAGGGCGACCAGGTCGTCTTCACCCGGTCGACCACCGACTCGCTGAACCTGCTGGCCGCCGCCCTGCCCGCCGACTGCCAGGTCTTCGTCTTCGAGACCGAGCACCACGCCTCGCTCCTGCCGTGGCGGGACGCCCGCGTCACCTACCTCAACGCGCCGCGCACCCCCGACGAGGCCGTGCAGACCCTGGAGCGGGCGCTCGCCGACCGTGACCCTTCCCCAAGCTCTCAACTTCGTTCGAGCAGGGGAGGCCCCACTGGCCCGGCCCTGGTCTGCGTCACCGGTGCCTCCAACGTCACCGGTGAGCTCTGGCCGGTGCGCGAGCTCGCGGCGGCCGCTCACGCGCACGGTGCCCGCATCGTGCTCGACGCCGCGCAGCTCGCGCCCCACCACCCCGTCTCCATCGACGAGCTGGACGTCGACTGGGTCGCCTTCTCCGGCCACAAGCTGTACGCGCCCTTCGGCTCGGGCGTCCTCGCGGGCCGCTCCGACTGGCTGCGCGCGGCCGAGCCCTACCTCGCGGGCGGCGGGGCCTCGCGGAAGGTGGCCCGGCGCACGGACGGCGGCGTGGACGTGGAGTGGCACGACAGCGCCGCGCGGCACGAGGCCGGCTCCCCGAACGTCATCGGCGTCTACTCCATCGCCGCGGCCTGCAAGGCGCTCACCGAGGCGGGCTTCGACGAGCTCGTGGCCCGTGAGCAGTACCTGATCCGCACGGTCCGCGAGGGCCTCGCCCAGGTGCCCCAGGTGCGGATCCTGTCGCTCTTCGGGGACGACGCGCCGCGCGTGGGCGTCATCTCCTTCGTGGTGGACGGCTGGAACAGCTCGCACTTCGCCGCCGCGCTCTCGGCCGAGTACGGCATCGGGGTGCGCGACGGCCTGTTCTGCGCGCACCCGCTGGTGCGCACCCTGCTCGGCAGCGAGCCCGACGAGCCCGGCGAGTGCGGCGCCCCCGAGGCCGCGCCCGGCGAGAAGTCGCTGAACGCGATCCGGGTGAGCTTCGGCGCGGGCACCCCCGACGAGCACGTCGAGCGTTTCGTGCGCGCCGTCAAGGAGCTGGTGTCCGACGGCGCGCGCTGGAGCTACCGCACCGAGGACGGGCGCTGCGTGCCCGACACCACCGCCGCCTGAGCACGCGGCGACGGCAGCCGTGAGCCGAGCTGGATCATGCGCAGGGCCCGTTCGGTCGCGTCGGTGAGGAACTCGCCGCCCCGGCCGAGGGCCTCCGTCAGGGAGACGGGAGCGGGCAGGATCGCGCTGTAGGCGTCCACGCCGGCCGCCCGCACCTGGTGGGCGCCGTGCCCGATCGTGCCGGCGAGCACCAGGACCGGACGGTCGAACCGCTTGGCGCGGCGGGCCACTTCGGCGGGGATCTTGCCGCGCGGCGTCTGGTGGTCCAGGGCGCCCTCCGCGGTGATGACGAGGTCGGCGCGGCCGAGTCGGGCGTCCAGGTCGAGCGGGCCGAGCAGCACGTCGAAGCGGGGCAGCAGCACGGCGCCGAGCGCGGCGAGCCCGGCGCCGAGGCCCCCGGACGCGCCGGTGCCGGGCCCGCGCGAGAGGTCGGCGCGCACGCGCAGGTCGCGGGTGAGGACGTACGCCCAGTGCTCCAGGGCGGCCGCGAGCTCCTCGACCTGCGCGGGGGTCGCGCCCTTCTGGGGGCCGAAGACGCGGGCGACGCCGCGCTCGCCGCACAGCACGTTGAAGGGGTTGCAGGCCACCCGGATCTCGGTGTCCGCGAGGCGCGGGTCGAGACCGCTCGCGTCGATGCGGCTCAGCCGCGTCAGCTCCCGTCCGCCGTGCGGGAGTTCCCAGCCGTCCGCGTCCAGGAGGCGGGCGCCGAGTGCTTGCAGGGCGCCCGCGCCGCCGTCCGAGGTGCCCGAGTCGCCGCAGCCGACGAGGATGCGCCGGGCGCCCTTGTCGAGGGCGGCGCGGATCAGCTCGCCGACGCCGTACGTCGTGGTGGCGCCCGGGTCGCGCAGGTCGCGGGGGACCAGGGAGAGTCCGGCCACGGCGGCCATCTCGACCACCGCGGTGCCGTCGCGCAGCAGGGCGAAGTGGGTGCCGATGGACTGGCCGACCGGGCCGGTCGCGGGCAGGGCGACCAGCCGGCCGCCGTCCGCCGCGGCCAGCGCGCGGGCGGTGCCCTCGCCGCCGTCCACCAGCGGGATCAGATCGGTCTCGGCGTCCGGGACGACACGGCGTACGCCCGCGGCGATGGCCTCGGCCACGGAGCTCGCGGACAGGGATTCCTTGAAGCCGCTGGGGGCGATGGCGAAACGGGTGAGCATGAGGGTCTCCTCGGTGGTTCAGCGGACCTCGGCCGTTCGGGCGACTTCGGATTCAGCGGACGGGGACGCCGAGCAGCGGCCACAGCGTCACGGCGAAGAGCAGGACCAGCGCGGCGGTCAGTGGTGCCAGGACCGCGGACAGGCGCAGCAGGTCGCGCGGGGTGTAGGTGGGGGTGCCGGGGATCTCGGCGAAGAGGGTGACCGGTTTCGCGGAGGCGGGCAGGGTGTGGCAGAAGCCGGCGGCGGCCGTGGAGGCGAGGGCGGCGGCGACCGGGTTGACGCCCGCGCCGACGGCCGCCGCGACGACCAGCGGGACGAGCACCGAGGAACGGGCCGAGCGCGACTGCAGGACGAGGTGCGCGGCCGTGCTGACCACCACGACGACGGTGAGGAACACCCAGGGCGACAGGTCCAGGGGCAGCCCGGACACCAGCCACTTCGCCGCCCCCGAGTCGGCGAGCGCGACGCCCATCGCCATCGTGGCCGCCATGAACAGGAGCAGCGCCCAGGGGACCGTCCTGAGCGCGTCCTTGAGGCGTACGGTGCCGAGCGCGGGGGAGGCGGCCACGACCGCGCCGATCAGCGCGACGACGGCGGGCGGCACCTGGTGCAGCGGCTCGCTGCACCACAGGGCGACGACCGTGGCGAGGAGCAGGGCGCAGCGCGTCTCGGCGGGCTCCCAGGGGCCGGTGACCGGCTGCTCGCTGTGCTCCTGGAGCTGGTCGAGAGTGATGTGGACCGGACCCTTGCGGTCGGCGCGCCGCGTGGTCGTGAGCAGGACGGCCTCCGCCGCCAGATGGGAGGAGGCGACGGCGAGCGGGAGCCCGAGCAGCAGCCACTGGGTGAAGCCGATCCGCTCGCCCGTCGCCTCCCACAGGACCGACACCGTGATCAGATGCGCGCCCGCGCCGATCAGGGTCGCGACCGCGGACAGGAGGATCACGGTCGGGAAGAGCAGCGCGAGCATCACGACCAGTCGCTTCCGGTCGGCGAGGACCTTGGCGAGGGCGAGGAAGACGGGCAGCGCGAGCGCGGCGCGCCCCGAGGTGGCGGGCACCGCGAAGGCGGTCACGACCAGCGCGGCGGTCGTCAGGTGCGTCAGCTGCCGCACCGTGCGGGCGCCGCTGACGAGGAAGGCCGCCGCGCGCCCCGAGAGACCGCTGCGCGCCACGGCGGCCGCGAGCACGAACGCGCAGATCAGCAGCCACACCGTCTCGTCGCCGAGGGTGCCGAAGAGGGTGTCGCTGCTGATCACGCCGGTCGCGGTGAGGGCGAGGCCGGCGCCGAGCGCGATGTACGTGTCGTCGATCGGCGTACCGATCCAGGCGCAGGTCGCCAGGGCGAAGACGGCGAGGGTCAGGCGCGCGTCGCCGCTCAGGCCGGGGAAGTTCCCGGGCACCACCAGCAGGGCGCAGATGCTGAGCGCGACGCAGAGGGTCACGGCTTGCCGCGGGTTCAAGGTCACGCCGTTCAGCGTGGTGCGGCGCCGTGAGCCCTCAATGAGCCGTAGATGAAAGGAACTTCACCGAGCCCCGCGCGCGGTCGCGCCGGGGCGCACGGGTGTTCACTCCGGCAGCCGGTAGCCCATCCCGCGCACCGTCTCCACGCGCTCCGAGCCGAGCTTCTTGCGCAGCGCGCGCACGTACACGTCGACGATGTTCGAACCCGGGTCGAAGTCGTAGCCCCACACGTGGGAGAGGATCTGCTCGCGCGAGAGCACCTGCCCGGGGTGGCGCAGGAACAGTTCGAGCAGGACGAACTCGCGCGCCGTCAGATCCACCGTCCGCTCGCCCGAACGCGCCCTGCGGGTACGCAGGTCAAGCGTCAGCTCCCCGCTGCGCAGCACCGTCACCTCGGGCGCCCGCGCCGCCGTGCGCAGCCGCAGCCGCACCCGGGCGAGCAGCTCCTCGAAGCGGAACGGCTTGGTCATCCAGTCGTCGGCGCCGCCCTCCAGACCGGCCACCGTGTCGCGCACCGAGTCCCGCGCGGTCAGCACGATGACGGGCGTGGACACCCGGGCCTCGCGCAGCTGGCGCAGCACCGTGAAGCCGTCCTTCCCGGGCAGCCCGATGTCCAGGACGATCAGGTCGAATCCGCCGGTCAGGGCGTAGTCGTGGGCGGTCTCGCCGTCGGCGACCACGGTGGTCGTGAAGCCGTTGGCGCGCAGCCCCTTCTCGACGAAGGAGGCGATGCGCTCCTCGTCCTCGACGATCAGTAGCCGGTTCACTGCTGCGCCGCTCCTTCCGGTGGTTCCTGCACGAGGACGAACGTGGCGCCGCCGCCGTCCGTGGGGCGCAGTTCGACGCGCCCGCCGTGGCTCTCGGCGATGGCCCTGACGATGGCGAGGCCGAGCCCGGCCCCGGTGGCGCGGGAGCCGCGCCGCGCGGTGCCGCGCCGGAACCGCTCGAAGATCACCGCGGCGTCCTGCGGCTGGACGCCGGGCCCGCTGTCGGCGACGTACAGCTCGATCCGCCCCGCGGTCAGCCGCGAGCCGATGGAGACGCGCTGGCCGGGGACGGTGTGCTGGACGGCGTTCTGGGCCAGCTGCACCATCGCCTGGGTGATCCGCTGGGGGTCGAGATCGGCCTCGGCGTCGGCGACCTCGGCCAGCCGCCAGTCGCGCTCGCCGAGCGCCCGTGCCTTGACGAACACGTCCGCGGTCAGCTCGGCGAGCTGCACCGGCTCCGGGGTGACGAAGTCGGGGCGCTCGGCCTTGGCGAGCAGCAGCAGGTCCTCGACGATGCGGCTCATCCGGTCCAGCTCCTCCGTCACGATCCGGACGGTCTCCTCGCGCTCGCCGGGCTCGTCGCCCATCAGCTCCAGGTGGCCGCGGACGATGGTGATGGGGGTGCGCAGCTCGTGTCCCGCGTCGTCGACGAACTCGCGCTGCGCGGCGAAGGCCCGCTCCAGGCGGTCCAGCATGCCGTTGAACGTCTCGGCGAGGGCCGCGATGTCGTCCCTGCCCTGCACCGGGATGCGCCGGGTCAGGTCCTGCTCGGTGAGCTGGGCCGCGGCCGTGCGCACCAGCCGCACCGGCTTGAGGATGCGCCCGGCCACCGCCCAGCCGATGCCCGTCGTCAGCAGGAGCGCGACGCCGGAGATGGCGAGCAGCATGGTGAACACGTCACCGGCCCTGGCCCGCTCGCCCGCCGGGTGGAAGGCCACGACGAACGCCGCGGCCGGGTGTCCTGCCCCCTCCTCGATCTCCACCTTCGCCCAGCGGACCTCGCCCCGGTCGCGGTGGAGCGTGCCGGTCGCGTCGCGGGACTCGAACACGGCCCGCAGCGCTGCGGGGTCCTCGGCCAGCGGGTGGTCGATCCGCGGCTCGCGGGCCTGCTCCTTCTTGGCGGGCGCCGTGCCGGGGCGGCCGACCAGGCCGAGGAGCTCCTCGTCGGGGTCGGCGTACTGCCGCGACAGGAAGAGCCGCAGGAGCGGGTCGGGGTCGGTGAACTTCTCGCCGGTGTGCGGATCGACGCCCTCGCGCGCGAGGTTGGTGAACTCCCCGGTCTCCTGGGTCAGGAGGCGGTCGATGCGGTGGTCGACGTCGCGCAGCAGGACCGAGCGGGTGGTGGCCGCGACCGCGGTGAGCGCGACGGTCATCACGACGAGCAGCCACAGCAGGATGCGGACACGGGCCGATATCCAGCGGCGCGGGGGTTCAGCCGTCGTCACCGGGGCCGTCGTCGTCGTGGGTGTCGCCCCGGCCGTCGTCGCCGTCGTCGTCGTTGTCATCGCCCGAGGAATTCTCGCTCACCGGCGGCGGCGAGACCTTCTCGTCGGTCGGGGTGGGCCGGGGCGAGGACGGTGTCGACGACGGGGAGCCGCTCTCCAGCTCCACCTTCGGCGGGGCCTTGGGCGGCGCCGGGCTGTCGGTCAGGGCGTAGCTGGTCGCGGCGATGCCGAGCGGGATCGCGACGACGGCGGCCAGGGCGGCCATGCGGTGGGTGAAGACCATGACAGCGAGGGTGGCGGGCGTACCGTGCCGCCCGGATGAGGCGCGGATGAAGAAACCTTCATACGCCCCGCGGCGTGCGGCGGGGCCGGGGGAGCGGCCGGGTTAGGAGTCGAGCCCGATCGCGAACGCGGCCTCCAGGTCGTGCTGCGAGTAGGTGCGGAACGCCACGTGCGTGTCCGTCCCCTCGACGCCGGGGATCTTGCTGATGCGGCCGGGGATGACGTCCGCCAGGTCGTCGTGGCGCGAGACCCGCACCATCGCGATCAGGTCGTACGTGCCGGTCACGGAGAAGACCTCGCTGACGGAGTCGAGCGCGGCGATCGACTCGGCGATCTCCGGAATCCGGTCCACGCTGGTCTTGATGAGCACGATCGCGGTGATCACGGCTGACTGTCTCCCTCGGTGGCCGGTGCTGTGCCCTTCACTCTAGCCCGCAGGCCGTAGGCGACCCACGCGTGCACGAACCCGAGCGAGAACCCCACGAGGTGCGCGAGGTAGGCCACCCCCGTGCCGTTGCCGCCCTGCCCCGCGGCCAGCCACTGGATCGCCACCCAGAACGGCAGCACCACCCACGCCGGGAACCGCAGCGGCAGAAAGAAGAGGAACGGGAAGAGGCTGGTGACGCGCGCCTTCGGGAAGAGATAGAGAAAGGCGCCGAGGACGGCGGAGATCGCTCCGGAGGCGCCCACGAGCGTCTGGTCGGAGCCTGCGTGCGCGGCCGCGTAGGCGAGCAGGGCGAGATAACCGCAGACGACGTAGAACAGCAGATACGGGAGGTGCCCCATGCGTTCCTCGACCATGGCCCCGAATACGTACAAGAACAGCATGTTCCCGAGCAGATGAAGCCAGCTTCCGTGCACGAACAGAGCGGTGAACGGACCGAGGGCGGCGCGCGGGACCCCGCTGAACAGTTCGACGGGTACCACCCCCCACCGCTCGAAGTACGTCTGCTGCGCGGCGAGCAGCTCGTCGCCGCGGCCGTAGACGGGGTTGAACCCGGACACCGGCGAGACCACGAAGACCAGGCAGCAGACGGCGATCAGTCCGTACGTCACCGGGGCGGACTGGCCCCGCAGCAGTCGGCCCGCCCGCGCGCTCCATGTCTTGATCATGAACAGAGCATGACGTAACGGGCGCTACCTGCACAGACCGCCATGCCGCGCCGGAGGCCGCCGCATGGCGCCCCTTACAGGCCTTAGGGTTACGGGCAATGCGCACCGCGGGGAACCGCGGTGGGCACCACGCGCCGATGACGTCGCCGAACAAGCATCGAACGAGTCACCGAAGAAAGCGAACAGCCACGATGACGGTTCCCCTGCCGACCGCCACCACCCGGTGGCGCTGCACGCTCTGCGGCAATCTCACGCGTTTCGACGTGACCCGCACCTCCAAGGTCGTCGAGTATGTCCATCTCGACCTCGCCGGTGAGGCGAAGGTCGAGGAACGCGAGGTGGTCAGTGAGACCATCGAGTCGGTGCGCTGCCGCTGGTGCAACGCCGTGGATCAAGTGGAACTCGTGGACAGGCCGGGCACCGACTCCTGAGGGAGCGGGGCCCGCACAGCTAGTGGGGTGACGGATGGTGGAGAGCGCAGGCGGGGAGCCGGACGACGGCGCCGCTGAGGTGCTCGACCGCCCGCTGCCCGACGGGGTGCGCCGGCGGGTCGTCCAGATCGTCTCGGACGGCTTCGGCGGGCTCACCCCGGCCGAACTGCCCGCCCAGCTGCGGCAGTACGCCCGCTTCACGCCCACCCGGCGCGCGAAGTTCGCGGGCAACGCCATGGCGGCGGCGCTGGAGAGCGAGCCGCTCTTCCGCCAGCGCATCGGCGAACGTCTCAGAGAGGCCCAGCCCGAGCTCGCCGGCGCCCTGGACGCGGGCTCGCCGCCCCCGGCCGCGGACCCCCTGGACGTGGCGGCCGCGGCCTACGTGCTGCGCCCCACGGGCTGGGTGAAGCTGGTCACCGCCGCCGGCGAGGAGGCCCAGCGGGCCGACGCCGAGCGGGCCGACGAGGAGACCAGGGCCGAGCTGGACCGGCTGCGCGACGAGCTCGCCGCGGCCCGCGGCCAGACCAGGGCCGAGACCGAGCGGCTGCGCGCCGAGCTGGAGTCGGCCCGCAGGGAAGCCGAATCGATGCACCGCAAGCTGCGCGGGGCCCTCAGCGACGTCAAGCGGGGCGAGGCCGCCCTGCGCAAGGCGGCCGCCGAGACCGAGGCCGTGCGCGCCGAGGGGCAGGCGCAGGTGTCCGCCGCCGAGAGCGAGACCCGGCGGCTCAAGGCGCGGCTCGGCGAGACCGAGGCCGCGCTGGAGGCCAGCCGCCGGGCGGCCCGCGAGGGGCGCAGCGTCGAGGACATGCGGGTGCGGCTGCTGCTCGACACCGTCCTGGACGCGGCCCAGGGGCTGCGGCGCGAACTGGCCCTGCCGCCCGTCTCGGTGCGGCCCGCGGAGACCGTGGACGCCGTCGAGCCGGGCCGGATGTCGCCCAAGGACATCGCCACCCGCGCGCTCTCCGAGAACGATCCGGCCATCCTGGACCAGCTGCTCGCCCTGCCGCAGGCGCACCTGGTCGTGGACGGCTACAACGTCACCAAGACCGGCTATCCGACGATGCCGCTGGAGAAGCAGCGGCTGCGGCTGCTCGGCTCGCTCTCGCAGCTCGCCCTGCAGTCGGGCGCCGAGGTCACCTGCGTCTTCGACGGCGCGGAGCTGGCCGCACCCGTGCTGCTCGCGCCGCCGCGCGGGGTGCGGGTGCTGTTCTCCAAGCCCGGTGTCACCGCGGACGAGTTGATCCGTCAGCTGGTGCGCGCGGAGCCGCCGGGACGGCCCGTGGTGGTCGTCTCGACCGACCGCGAGGTGGCCGACGGCATCGCCAAGGCGGGTGCGCGGCCGGTGGCTTCGGCGGTCCTGCTGAAGCGGCTCTCGCGGGGCTGAAGCGCCGGTTCCGCGCACGGCTTCCGCGGGGCTGAAGCGCCGGTTCCGCGCGGCGCTCCCGCGCGGCTTTCGCGGGGCTAAAGGTGCACACGTAACTCACGTGCCCTATGACCGAATTGAGGGGCCGTTGGCGCGACGTAGCGTCAGAAGATCATTACTGGCAGTGCGTCATCGGTAAAGAATGCGCTCGTCCACCGGTTTTTTGCCGGTGGGATTTGAACTGATCACAAGAAGGTCACTAGGGTCACGCCCGAACCTCCGCTCGGTTGATCACCCATCCGGGGTGGCGGCGGTGGTGCCCGCCCACCGGGTCTCGGTAGGCGGTCGGAGGAAGAAGGAGCCGCCTTCGTGGCGTCCCACCGTCGACCCAAGCAGCCGAGCCGCACCCGCGTGACCGTGCTCACCGCGACCGCCGCCGCTGCCGTCGCCCTCACCTCGCAGGGTGCCGCCCAGGCCGCCCCGAAGCCGAGCAAGGACGAGGTCAAGTCCAAGGTCGACGCGCTCTACGAGGACGCGGGCCGGGCCACCGACAAGTACAACGGGGCCAAGGAGAAGCAGGAGAAGCTCGAGAAGCAGATCGGCGAGCTCCAGGACAAGGTCGCCCGCGGCCAGGAGGAGCTCAACGACCTGCGCGACGGCCTCGGTTCGCTGGCCAGCGCGCAGTACCGCTCCGGCGGCATCGACCCCTCCCTGCAGCTCTTCCTCTCCGCCGACCCGGACGACTACCTCGACAAGGCGTCCACCCTGGACCAGCTGAGCAGCCAGCAGGTCGAGGGCCTCAAGAAGATCCAGAAGAAGCAGCGGGACCTCGCGCAGCAGCGCAAGGAGGCCGCGGGCAAGCTGGACGACCTCGCCGACACCCGCAAGGAGCTCGGCAGGAAGAAGAAGGAAGTCCAGGGCAAGCTGGGCGAGGCGCAGAAGCTCCTCAACACCCTGACCGCCAAGGAGAAGGCGGACATGGCGGCCAAGGAGCAGCGCGCGAGCCGCGCCGCCAGCGACCGCGCGGACCTCGGCAAGGAGGCCCCGGCCTCGAACCGTGGCGCCGCGGCCCTGGCCGCCGCCGCGACCCAGCTCGGCAAGCCGTACGTCTCCGGCGGCTCGGGCCCCAACTCCTACGACTGCTCCGGCCTCACCCAGTGGGCGTACGCCCAGGCCGACGTGTCCATCACCCGGACCACGTACACCCAGCAGAACGACGGCACGAAGATAGGCCGCAGCCAGCTCAAGCCCGGCGACCTGGTGTTCTTCAACAACCTCGCGCACGTCGGCTTCTACGCGGGCAACGGCCAGGTGCTGCACGCCCCCAAGCCCGGCGCCGTGGTGCGCTACGAGAAGATCGAGTACCTCGGCAACTTCCAGTTCGGCGTCCGCATCGGCTGACCCGGACGTCAACGCGCTGTCGGCACCGCCCAAACGGGCGAATTCCGGCAACTCCCGCTGACCCCACGCCCCGTTGATGACCTGCGTCTGAGGCGGGGCGTCGGGCTGTCCGCGCGCTTTCCCCGCCCCGCGAGGTCTTTGGCCCCCGTGTGGTCGCACGGCTACTGTCGGCGCGCATTCCCCCGGACAGCCGGGGGTTCGTCAGCGGAAGGGAGAGCGGCTTCCCGTGGGGTCCCATCGCCGTCCCGCGCAGTCCGGTCTCGACCGGAGCACGCGCGTGACCGTCCTCTCAGCGGCCGCGGCCACCGCGGCGGCCGCCCTCGCCGCCGCACCCGCGGGTGCCGCGCCGCAGGACAAGCCGTCCGACACCCGCGCCCAGGTGGACCGGCTGTACGAACAGGCCGAGAAGGCAACCGAGGCGTACAACAAGGCCGATGAGCGCGCGGACAAGCTGCGCGGGCAGGTCGAGCGGGCCAAGGACAGCGTCGCGCGCGGCCAGGAGCGCATCAACCGCATGCGCGGCGCGCTCGGCTCGCTCGCCGGGGCGCAGTACCGCTCCGGCGGCATCGACCCCTCGCTGGCCCTGATGCTCTCCTCCGACCCGGACGGCTACCTCGACAAGGCCGCGGCCCTGGACCGCATCAGCGCCCGGCACGCGGGCGAACTCGCCGATCTCCAGCGGGCCCAGCGCGGCCTCGCGCAGGAGCGCTCCGAGGCGAGCCGCAAGCTCGCCGAGCTGGAGAAGAGCCGTACCACCGTCGCCCGCCACAAGCGCACCGTCGAGCACAAGCTCGCCAAGGCCAGACGGCTGCTCAACTCGCTGCCGAGCGAGGAGCGCGAGGCGTACGACCGGTCCTCGCGCTCCGGCGGCGAAGGGCGCACCGAGATCCCCGACCTCGGCAGCGGCGCCCCGTCCTCCTCGCGGGCCGCCGCGGCCATCGCCGCCGCCCGGTCCGCGGTCGGCCGCCCCTACGTCTGGGGCGCCAACGGTCCCTCCGGATTCGACTGTTCGGGCCTGACCCAGTGGTCGTACGCGCAGGCCGGGGTCGGGCTGCCGCGCACCTCGCAGGCCCAGCGGTACGCCGGGCGGCAGGTGTCCCTCGCCGAGGCGCAGCCCGGCGACCTGGTGACCTACCGCGACGACGCCAGCCATATCGGGATGTACATGGGCAACGGCCAGGTGGTGCACGCCCCGTACCCCGGGGCGGCGGTGCGCTACGACCCCGTCGGCATGATGCCGGTGTCGTCCGTGACCCGGGTCTGACCCGCCGCTGACCGGCCCCGCCCCGTACGATCGGGAAGGTGGCTGGTCACAGGCGTGGGTCGTGGGCGGTGGCGCTGTGCCTCGCGCTGTGCCTCGCCGTGCTCGCCGGATGCGGCGGCGGTCCGGCGCCGGACGCCGCCACCGGCGAGGTGCGCGCACTCCTCGACCGGCGCGCGCGGGCCGTCCTCGACGGCGACGAGCGGGCGTACGACAGGACCGAGCGCCGCCCCGGCGGCGCCGACCTGTTCGACAACGCGCGCGGCATCCCGCTGGCGTCCTGGGAGTACCGCCTGACCCGCCTCGACCGCTCGGGATCCGAGGCCACGGCCGACGCCGAACTGCGCTACCGCCTCAAGGGCTACGACCGCGCCCCGCTCACCGCGGAGCGCACGCTCTCCCTCAGACGGGACGACGGGCGCTGGTACGTCACCGCCGAGCGGCCCGCGAAGAAGGCGGGCCAGCAACTCTGGGACCAGGGGCGCGTGATCGCCGAGCGCGGCGCGCGCAGCCTCGTCCTCGGCGTCGGGCAGAGCCCCTCGGAGCTGCGCGCCTACCGCGAGCTCGCCGACCGCGCGGTGCCCGCGGTCACGGAGGCCTGGCCCCCGAAGTGGCCGGGGCGGGTCGTCGTCCTCGCGCCGCGCTCCCTGGACGGCATGGCGGGACTGCTCGGGTCGCCGGCCTCCGGGTACCGGGGGATCGCGGCGGTCACCACGGGCGAGGCGGGCGGGTCCCGGCGGGCGCCCGCGGACCGGATCATCATCAACCCCGAGGCGTACGGCGTCCTCGGCGACTTCGGCAAGCAGGTCGTCCTCACCCACGAGACGACGCATGTCGCGACCCGCGCGCAGACCTCCGCGGCCACCCCGCTCTGGCTCTCCGAGGGCTTCGCGGACTGGGTGGGCTACCGCGGCACGGGGCGCACCCCGGAGCAGGCGGCGCCCGAGCTGCGCCGCGCGGTGCAGCGCGGCGAGCTGCCGGGCGCGCTCCCCGGCGACGAGGACTTCGGCTTCGCGGGGGACGCCGAGCGGCTCGCGGGGGCGTACGAGGGCGCGTGGCTGGCCTGCCGGCTGATCGCGGAGCACTGGGGCGAGCGGAAGCTGACGGACTTCTACCGCGCGGTGGGCGCCCACGAGGAGCGGGCGGGCGCGGTCGAGGACGCGCTGGGCGAGGTCCTCGACACGACGCCGCAGGACTTCACGGCGCGCTGGCGTACGTATCTGCGCTCCGAGCTCGGCTGACCTCCGCGGGGGCGGAGCGCCGCTCCTGGGCGCGCGGTTCGGACACGGTCCGCCGCCACAGGTTCCGGCAGGCCACCAGGGCCGCCGCGACGAGCAGGCCGTTGCGTACGGTCAGCAGCGCCACCCCCAGCGGATCGCTCGCCACGACGTGCGAGAACCACACCGGGAACTCCAGGAAGGTCACCGGGGCCGCCGCGAGGACCAGCCGCGCGGGCACCTCCATGCGGCTCGCGCGGAACACCCGGCAGACGGCGGCGATCCCGATCAGCCACAGCATGTACTGCGGGCTGATCACCCGGCTCGTGACGGTGAAGAGCAGCACCGCCACGAACGCGGCGTCCGCCACCGTCCCCGCCGACCAGGCCCGCGCCCGCAGCCGCCACACCAGCAGCCAGCCGAAGGCCGCCGCCGTCAGGAGCTGCGCCGCGGTGCTCACCAGCGGCACGTACGGGCCGAGGAACTCCACCGAGCCGTAGTTGAGCCGTACTTCGCCCCGCCAGCCCAGATTGCGCGCCACGTGCAGGACGAGGGCGCCCAGCGACTCCACCTCCGTGCCGCGGTCGCGCTGGAAGGTGAGGAAGGCCAGCGCGCCCGGCATCGCCACCAGGAACGCCGACGTGAGGAGGGCGGCCGTGCCCGCCGCCGCGGCCCAGGACCGCCGGGTCGCCCGCCCGCGCGGCGTGCCGACGAGCAGCAGCACCGGCCACACCTTGAGCAGCGCCCCGAACCCGGCGAGCGCGCCCATGGCACGCGGATGCCGGGCCCCGGCGAGCAGCGCGGCGACCGCGACGGCGGTCACCATCACGTCGTAGCGGGCGTACACGATGGGGCCGAGCAGGGCCACGCCGAGGACCCACGTCCAGGCGCCGCGCAGTGACGTGCCGGGCCGCCGGCCGGCGTACAGGAGCAGTCCGCACACCGCCGCGTCGCAGAGGAAGGAGAGCACGAAGAAGGCGGAGGCGTAGCCGAGGAAGGGCAGCAGGGCGGGGGAGAGGATCGCGAGGGCGGCGGCGGGCGGGTACTGCCAGGTGACGTCGTCGAGCGGGAAGGTGCCGGTGCGCAGGACCTCGTACCAGCCCTGGTAGATGACGGACACGTCGCTGGTCACGTCCGGGCCCGGGGCCGTGAGGACATGAAAGACGCAGAGCAGCAGCACGGCCCTCGTCAGGACCCAGACGGTCAGGATGCGCGCCATGCGTTCCTCGCCCCATTTCACGTACTTCGTCGTGATTCGAGGAGTCATGATGCCGGGCGGAGCCGGGTGAGGTCGAAGAGGCTGGCCCGTTCGGCGCCGCCGACGGCTTTCGGTACTGTCGGGCGCGATGCACAAGACCCTGATCGTCACGAACGACTTCCCGCCCAGGCCCGGTGGCATCCAGGCGTTCCTGCACAACATGGCGCTGCGCCTGGACCCCGAGCAGATCGTCGTCTACGCCTCCACCTGGAAGCGCGGCCGCGAGGGCGCCGAGGCCACCGCCGCCTTCGACGCCGAGCAGCCCTTCACGGTCGTGCGCGACCCCACGACGATGCTGCTGCCGACCCCGCGCGCCACCCGCCGCGCGGTCTCGCTGCTGCGCGAACACGGCTGTACGTCGGTGTGGTTCGGGGCCGCCGCCCCGCTCGGGCTCATGGCGCCGGCCCTGCGGAAGGCTGGCGCGACGCGGCTCGTGGCCACGACCCACGGGCACGAGGCCGGGTGGGCCCAGCTGCCCGCCTCGCGCCAGTTGCTGCGCCGCATCGGAGAGTCGACGGACACGATCACCTATCTGGGTGAGTACACGCGCTCGCGGATCGCCGCCGCGCTGACGCCCGCCGCGGCGGACCGCATGGTCCAACTGCCGCCCGGCGTCGACGAGAAGACCTTCCACCCGGGCTCGGGCGGTGACGCGGTGCGGGCCCGGCTCGGCCTGACCGACCGGCCCGTCGTCGTCTGCGTCTCACGGCTCGTGCCGCGCAAGGGCCAGGACACGCTGATCCTCGCCATGCCGCGGATTCTCTCCTCGGAGCCGGACGCGGTGCTGTTGATCGTCGGGGGCGGCCCGTACGAGAAGGACCTCCGCAGGCTCGCGGCCGAGACGGGGGTCGCGGACTCCGTACGGTTCACCGGCGCCGTGCCGTGGGCGGAACTGCCCGCGCACTACGGAGCGGGCGACGTCTTCGCCATGCCCTGCCGGACCCGGCGCGGGGGCCTGGACGTCGAGGGCCTCGGCATCGTCTACCTGGAGGCGTCGGCCACGGGCCTGCCGGTCGTCGCCGGAGACTCCGGCGGGGCGCCGGACGCGGTGCTCGACGGGGAGACGGGCTGGGTCGTCCGGGGCGGTGTGCCCGAGGACGCGGCCGACCGCATCGTCACCCTCCTCGGCGACGCGGAGCTTCGCTCCCGGATGGGGGAGCGGGGCCGTTCCTGGGTGGAGGAGAAGTGGCGCTGGGACCTCTTGGCGGAGAGGCTGAAGGAACTCCTGTAGCGCCTACTGGTCTGCCAGGGAGGCTCTTGCACGACTGCCCCCTGGAGGCGGCGGAGCCGCCTTCCAGGGGCGCGGGGAACTGCGCGAGCAACCACCCACGACCGAGAGCCGCAAGCGAGAGAGGAACCCCCACGGCGCGTGGGCGCCCCCGCCCACGCTACCCGCGGTAGATCGCCTCGATCTCGTCCGCGTAGTCCTTCGCCACCACGTTCCGCTTCAGCTTCAGCGACGGCGTCAGGTGCCCCGACTCCTCGGTGAACTGCGAGGCGAGGACACGGAACTTGCGCACCGACTCCGCCTTGGACACCGCCGCGTTGCCGTCGTCCACCGCGCTCTGGATCGCCGCGAGCAGATCCGGGTCGTCCCGCAGCGACGCCGCGGTGGAGTCCGCCGGCTTCCCGTGGTCGGAGGCCCAGCGGCCGAGGAACTCGTCGTCGACCGTGACGAGCGCGCCCACGAAGGGCCGGCCGTCGCCGACGACCATGCACTCGGCGACGAGCGCGTGCGCGCGGATGCGGTCCTCGATCACCGCCGGGGCGACGTTCTTGCCGCCCGCGGTGACGATGATCTCCTTCTTGCGGCCGGTGATCCGCAGATAGCCGTCCTCGTCGAGCGTGCCGATGTCGCCGGTGTGGAACCAGCCGTCGGCGAGCGCCTCCTGCGTGGCGCCCTCGTTGTTCCAGTACTCCTTGAACAGGTGCTCGCCGTGGAGCAGCACCTCGCCGTCGTCGGCGATCCGCACGACCGAACCCGGCAGCGGCTGGCCGACCGTGCCGATCTTCTGGCGGTCCCACGGGTTGAAGGCGGTGGCGGCGCAGGACTCGGTCAGGCCGTAGCCCTCCAGGACCGTGAAGCCGATGCCGCGGAAGAAGTGGCCGAGGCGCTCGCCGAGCGGGGCGCCGCCGGAGATCGCGTACTCGCCGCGGCCGCCGAGGACGGCCCGCAGCTTGCTGTAGACCAGCTTGTCGAAGACCTTGTACCTGATCCGCAGGCCGAACGACGGGCCCGAGGGCGTGTCGAGCGCGCGGCTGTACGCGATGGCCGTGTCCGCGGCCCTGTCGAAGATCTTGCCCTTGCCGTCGGCCTGCGCCCTGGCGCGCGCCGAGTTGTAGACCTTCTCGAAGACGCGCGGGACGCCGAGGATCAGCGTCGGCCGGAACGCGGCCAGTTCATCGGTGAGGTGCTTGATGTCCGGCGCGTGGCCGAGCTTGATCGGCGCCATCAGCGCGGCGACCTGGACCAGCCGTCCGAAGACGTGCGCGACGGGCAGGAAGAGCAGGACGGAGCACTCGCCCGTGCGGAAGAGGGGCTTGAGGCGCTCCACCACGTTGCCGCACTCGGCGAAGAAGCTGCGGTGCGTGAGGACGCAGCCCTTGGGGCGGCCCGTGGTGCCCGAGGTGTAGACGATGGTGGCCGGGTCGTCGGCCTTGGCGGCCGCGCTGCGCTCGTCGACGGTGCGGTCCGGGACCTCGGCGCCGGTGCGGTGCAGCTCCTCGACGCCGCCCTTGTCGATCTGCCACACGTGCGCGAGGCCGGGCAGCCGGTCGCGCACGGACTCGACGGCGGCGGCGTGCGCGTCCAGCTCGACGACGCAGGCCACGGCGCCGGAGTCGCCGAGGATCCACTGGATCTGCTCGGGCGAGCTCGTCTCGTACACCGGGACGGTGACCGCGCCCGCGCTCCAGATGGCGAAGTCGACCAGCGTCCACTCGTAGCGGGTCCGGGACATCAGGCCGACGCGGTCGCCGGGGCGCACGCCGGCGGCGATCAGGCCCTTGGCGGTGGCGCGCACATCGGCGAGGAAAGCCTTGGCGGTGACGTCCTGCCAGGTGCCGGCGACCTTGCGGCCGATGACGGCGACATCCGGGTGCTGCGCGGCATTGCGGCGGACGATGTCGGTCAGATTGCCGTCCGCTGGGACCTCGTACAGGGCCGGAAGGCTGAACTCGCGCAAGACTGCTGCTCCTACATAGGGCGCCGGCGCCACGACGTTGTGTGCTGCGACGGTGCGGTCCAAGATCGGGCAGGTGCTCAATCGGTGGGGGGCTGAGCACTACTGGACTGCCCGGACGTTACCCATCGGTATGGCTGGTTCGGTAGGGGGGCAGGGCCAGATGTTCGGTGCGTCACACGTCGTTGTGGTCTGATTCGCACAGTACGCCACCGTCTTCCCGACTCGGAAGTAACCGCAGGTCCGGCGGCTGTCGGAAGCCCTCTACCCTCTGCGGGGCGCCCGTCCTAGGGTGATCGGTATGCCAGCTTTCCGGGTCAATGTGGTCAGTGACGTGCACGGCAACGCCGAGGGGCTCGCGCGTGCGGGTGAGGGCGCGGACGCGCTCGTCTGCCTCGGTGACCTCGTGCTCTTCCTCGACTACGCCGATCACTCGCGCGGCATCTTCCCCGACCTCTTCGGCGCCCGGAACGCCACCAGGCTGGTCGAGCTGCGCACCGCGCGCCGTTTCGACGAGGCCAGGGAATTCGGCCGGAAACTGTGGGCGGGCGTCGACCGTGCCCCGGCGATCGAGGCGGCGGTCCGCAGGCAGTACGCCGAACTCTTCGCCGCGTTCCCCACCCCGACGTACGCCACGTACGGCAATGTCGACATGCCGACCCTGTGGCCCGAGTACGCGGGCCCGGGCACCACCGTCCTGGACGGCGAGCGCGTCGAGATCGGCGGCCGCGTCTTCGGGTTCGTCGGCGGCGGCCTGCGCACCCCGATGCGTACGCCCTACGAGATCGGCGACGAGGAGTACGCCGCCAAGATCGAGGCCGTCGGCGAGGTCGATGTCCTGTGCACCCACATCCCGCCGGACGTCCCCGAGCTCCTCTACGACACCGTCGCGCGCCGCTTCGAGCGCGGCAGCCGGGCGCTGCTCGACGCGATCCGCCGGACCCGCCCCCGGTACGCCCTCTTCGGCCACGTCCACCAGCCGCTGGTCAGGCGCATGCGCATCGGCGCGACCGAATGCGTGAACGTCGGGCACTTCGCCGGGTCGGGAAGGCCGTGGGCCCTGGAGTGGTGACCGCTCGGCGCGCGGTAGCCTTCACGCGGTACACACCACCTCATCCCGGCGCATCTGGAGGAGCCACAGCGATGGCGGAACACACCAGCTCGAGCATCACGATCGAGGCGGCGCCGGCCGAGGTCATGGAGGTGATCGCCGACTTCGCGCGCTACCCGGACTGGACGGGAGAGGTGAAGGAGGCCGAGGTCCTCGCCACCGACGAGCAGGGCCGCGCGCAGCAGGTCCGCCTCGTCATGGACGCGGGCGCGATCAAGGACGACCAGACGCTGGGCTACACCTGGACCGGCGACAACGAAGTGAGCTGGACCCTCGTCAAGTCCCAGATGCTCCGCTCGCTGGACGGCTCGTACCTGCTGAAGCCCGCGGGCTCCGGCACCCAGGTCACCTACCAGCTCACCGTCGACGTCAAGATCCCGATGCTCGGCATGATCAAGCGCAAGGCCGAGAAGGTCATCATCGACCGCGCCCTTGCGGGTCTGAAGAAGCGGGTTGAGACGGGCAAGTAGCCGGGACGGACACCCCGGCGGTCCGGTACGCCGCTCACGTACCGTTCACCCTTATGCGCACCCTTCTCGTCACCGGCCCCGGCGGCTCCGGGCGGACCACCGTCGCCGCGGCCACCGCGCTCACCGCGGCGCGCGCCGGCCACCGGGTCCTCGTGCTGTCCGCCGACCGCGCCGACACCCTCGGCGCGGTGC
Source organism: Streptomyces sp. NPDC052114 (assembly GCF_040680155.1). Lineage (NCBI taxonomy): Bacteria > Bacillati > Actinomycetota > Actinomycetes > Kitasatosporales > Streptomycetaceae > Streptomyces > Streptomyces sp. NPDC052114. Next base: position 35,483 of record NZ_JBFAWC010000011.1, read on the forward strand.
TCGGCGGACCGGACGCGCACCCGGGGCTCACGGCCAGACACCTCGCCCCCGACGACCGCTTCCGGGACGACCTGCTCGCCCTGCAGGAACGTGCCGCCGGCGCCCTCGACCTGCTCGGCGCCGACCGGCTCGACGGCGACGAACTCACCCCGCTGCCCGGCAGCGAGGAACTGGCCCTGCTGCGCGCCCTGCGCGACGCCGCCCACGACACCGCGTACGACACCGTGGTCGTCGACCTGCCGCCCGCCCCCCGGGCCCTCGCCGCCCTCGCCCTGCCCGAGCAGCTCCGCCGCTATCTGCGCCGACTGCTCCCGCCCGAGCGGCAGGCCGCCCGCGCGCTGCGCCCCATGCTCGGCCGCCTCGCGGGTGTCCCGATGCCGGCCGCCTGGCTGTACGAGACCGCAGCCCGCTGGGAGGACGAACTCGCCGCCGCGCAGGCCGTCCTGGAGGCTCCAGGCACCACCGTCCGGCTGGTCGCCGAGCCCGGCCCGGCCGGCGCCGACGCCGTGCGCACCGCCGCCGCGGGCCTCGCCCTGCACGGCCTGCGCACCGACCTCCTGGTCGCCAACCGCCTGCTGCCCGAGTCCGGCGCCGACACCTGGCTCGCCGGGCTCGCGGCCCAGCAGCGCAAGACGCTCGACGAGTGGACGGCCACCCACGAGCGCGTCGGCGAGGTCCGCCACCTCGGCCGCGACCCGCGCGGCACCGACGACCTCGCCGCCCTCGGCCTCCCGGCGCCAGGACCCGCCCAGGACCCCGTCGCCTGGCCCGTCACCGAGGCCCCCGCCGACAACGACAGCCACGCGTACGTCTGGCACGTCCCGCTGCCCGGCATCGGGCGCGAGGAGCTCGGCCTGATCCGGCGCGGCGACGAACTGGTCGTCACCGCGGGGCCCTTCCGCCGCATCGTCACCCTGCCGTCCGCGCTGCGCCGCTGCACCGTCGCGGGCGCCGGGCTGCGCGAGGGCGAGCTGCGGGTGCGGTTCGCGCCCGATCCCGACCTGTGGCCGCGCGGGCGCTGAGGCCCGCCGCCGCGCACCCGGTGAACGCGCTACGGCCATTCGGGTAACGTCGAGTGGCATGAGCGATGCCACCGAGCGCGAACCCCGTGAAGTCGACGCCGACGCCTGGGAGACGGCCTGCGCCGAGGACCTCGCCGAGGAGAAGGCCCGCCGCCGCGCGCAGTACGGCCCCCCGCCCGGCTCGGCCGCCGAGGAGCTGCGCAAGCTCGTCGACGCCGTCTCCGAGAAGCTGTCCGGGCTCCAGTCGCCGCTGCTCGGCGCGGTCGCGCAGGGCGCCGTCGAGCAGACCCTGAAGCAGGTCGTCAGGGAGGCCAGGGCGGTCGTCGAGCCGGTCATCGAGCGCAACCCCGACGTCTTCGACCACCTCGCGGCGGCCGGCTCGGAGCTGCTCGCCGCCTACCGCTCGGCGGTCGAGGGCCAGGAGAGCAGGTGGACCCGCGGCGAGGGGACGGGCGGCGCGAAGCCCGGCCCGGACCGCCGGGACGAGGGCCCCGCGGCGGGCGAACACATCGATCTGGACTGACCCCCCTCGGGTACGGTGGGCCCTAGCGGGGCTCGACCGAACTGAGGGATTCATGGGACTCACCATCGGCGTCGACATCGGCGGCACGAAGATCGCGGCCGGAGTGGTCGACGAGGACGGCAACATCCTCTCGACCTTCAAGGTGCCGACCCCTGGTACATCCGAGGCGATCGTCGACGCGATCGCCTCCGCCGTGGAGGGCGCGCGCGCCGGTCACGAGATCGTCGGCGTGGGCATCGGCGCCGCCGGCTACGTCAACCGCCAGCGCTCCACGGTCTACTTCGCGCCGAACATCGACTGGCGGCAGGAGCCGCTCAAGGACGAGGTCGAGAAGCGCGTCAGCCTGCCGGTCGTCGTGGAGAACGACGCCAACGCCGCGGCCTGGGGCGAGTACAAGTTCGGCGGCGGCAAGGGCCACCGCAACGTCATCTGCATCACGCTCGGCACCGGCCTCGGCGGCGGCATCATCATCGGCAACAAGCTGCGCCGCGGCCACTTCGGCGTGGCCGCCGAGTTCGGCCACATCCGGATGGTGCCGGACGGCCTGCTCTGCGGCTGCGGCAGCCAGGGCTGCTGGGAGCAGTACGCCTCCGGACGCGCCCTCGTGCGGTACGCGAAGCAGCGCGCCAACGCCACCCCCGAGAACGCCGAGTACCTCCTGTCGCTGGGCGACGGCACCCCCGAGGGCATCGAGGGCAAGCACATCTCGATGGCCGCCCGGCAGGGCGACGCGGTCGCCGTCGACTCCTACCGCGAGCTGGCCCGCTGGGCCGGCGCCGGCCTCGCCGACCTCGCCTCGCTCTTCGACCCGTCCGCGTTCATCATCGGCGGCGGTCTCTCGGACGAGGGCGAGCTGGTCCTCGACCCGATCCGCAAGTCCTTCAAGCGCTGGCTCGTGGGCAGCAACTGGCGCCCCGAGGCCCAGGTCATCGCTGCCCAGCTGGGCAACAAGGCCGGTCTGGTCGGCGCGGCCGACCTGGCGCGGGAGCCCGACCCGGTCATGTGAGACCGCACCACGGCATGCGACCGTGCCCGCCGCGTCCCCTCGGGGAGCGGCGGGCACTGTCGTATCTTGATCGCCATGGCCAGCGACGCGCTTCCCAACTCCCGCACCGAGCCCGACGGTTCGGCCGTCGTCCGGGTGCTCAGCTACAACATCCGCTCGATGCGCGACGACACCGACGCGCTCGCCCGGGTCATCGCCGCGTGCGACCCCGACCTGGTCCTCATCCAGGAGGCGCCGCGGTTCTTCCGCTGGCGCAAGAAGCTGGCCCGCCTCGCGCGCGCCGCCGACCTCGTGATCCTCTCCGGCGGCGGCACCGCGGCCGGGCCCGCGCTGCTCTGCTCCCTGCGCGCCACGGTCGAGCGCACCGAGGACGTGCTGCTGCCGCTGACCCCGGGGCTGCACCGCCGTGGTTTCGCCACGGCGGTCGTACGGTTCGGGCGCGCGCGCCTCGGCGTCCTGAGCTGTCATCTCTCGCTCCAGACCGACGAGCGCCACGACCAGGGCGGCATGCTGCTCGACCGGCTCGCGGGCATGGGCGTGGAGCACACGGTCGCGGGCGGCGACCTCAACGAACGGCCGAACGGCCGCACGTTCAAGCGGCTCGCGGGCGCGCTCCAGGACTGCTGGGCGGTCAGGCCCTGGGGCGGCGAGTACTCCTCGGAGGCCGACGACCCGCGCCAGCGCATCGACGCGATCTTCGCCTCGCGCGGGATCGAAGTCCTGGGCTGTGGCGTCCCGGTGGGGCACCCGGGCATCACGGAGACGGACCTGAGGGCGGCCACGGACCACCTTCCGGTCCTGGCCGCCCTCAGGGTTCCCCCCTCCCGATAGGGCCTGCGGGGCGAGCGCCCGGTGAGACCTACGGGCGCTGCCTCACCTTGTCGACGAGTCCCCACTCGACCGTGTGCGACAGCTGGGTGTACTTCTTCTTCCCGTCGCGCGAGATCCGCTCGGCGCGGAAGCCCAGGAACTCATGGGACTTCGCGTCGAAGATGAGGTACCTGCCCTTGAACTCGTCGGGGTAGGCGATCCCCACACCGGTGCGCCCGGCGGAGTCCTCGACCCCTTCGACCGTCTTGACGCCGGGCACGAGCGCCAGCCCTTCGTAGGCCGCGGCGCGCAGCCCTTCGGGCAGTACCGGCGCCTTCAGGAGCTCGCCGAGCAGGAAGTAGGCCTGCCACCGTTCGTCCTTGGTGAACGCGCTGACCGGCTTGTCGGAGGTGCCCATGGAGACGATGACCGGGACGAGCTTCGCGGGGTCGGTGGGCAGCTTCTTCAGCTCCTCCCACCTGCGGGGCGGCCACACCCCCTCGCCCTTGCCCAGGGGCCCCTCCCACATGATCTTGCCGAGCTCCATGCTCAGGGAGCGCTGGGAGCCGTCCACCGAGTCCCACATCTCGTCGGTGTAGGTCTTGACCTCGCCGGTCTTCTGCTCCGTCTCCCTGATGACCCGCTTGGAGTAGATGAACTCGTCGTCGCGGGGCACCACGGTCCGCTTCTCGTGCTCGCGCTCCCAGGCGGCCGCGCCGTGGAGCACCTTCGCCGCGGCGACGCCCGCCACGTTCGGGGAGCTGCCGGGCCCGGCCTGCTGCCCGCCCTTCGCGCCGTCGACGGTGACCACGACGGTCGCGGCCACCGCGGCCGCCACCAGTCCTGCGAGGGCGATGCGCAGCACCGGGCGGCGCCGCACGGGACGTACCGCCGGACCCTCCTCGTTCATGGCGGCGAACAGCCGGACCCGCGCGCGGTGGCGCGTGTCGTCGTCCAGCGGGGGAGCCCCGGCGTCCCAGCCGCGCAGTTCATCGAGCTCATTCATGGGCGTGTGCCTCCTGGAAAGCGGTCGGATCGGATCCGCCCAGTGCTTCGCGCAACGTGCTGCGGGCCCGGTGCAGCCGGGATCTGACGGTGCCGACGGGCACCCCCAGCGCCTGGGCCGCCTCCTCGTAGTTGAGGTCGGCCCACGCCACCAGGAGGACCACGTCGCGGTGGCGGGCGGAGAGCCCCGCAAGGGCCGCCGCCAGATCGCTCCGTATCCCCTCGGCCCCCGCGCGGGCGACCGCGCGGTCGGCGACCGGCTCGTCGTGCGACACCGGGGCGGGCACCTTGGCCAGCGCCTTGAAGCGGCGGGCCTCCGCCCTGCGGTGCCGTCCGATGAGGTTGGTGGCGATGCCGAACAGCCAGGGGCGGGCGTCGGCCCGCGCCAGGTCGTAGCGGTGGCGCTCCTTGAAGGCGGTGGTGAAGGTGTCCGCCATCAGGTCCTCCGCCGCCTCGGGACCGAGCCGGCGGGCCGCGTACCGATGGACGGCGTCGGCGTGCCGGTCGAAGAGGGCGGCGAACTGCTCGGGCTCTTCCCGGGACCGCTCGATGGACCAGGCGTCGCTCTGCGGATGCTGCCCCGTGCGAAGGGGGACGCCCGGATCGACGGTCATCGGGGCTCCTTTCGTTCGTCTGAACGCCTCGAAGGCTTGGGCTGTGCGGATGGTTCACCTCTCCTTCGCCGGTGGGCGGGATCGGGTTCCATCGCGGTCGCCGAAGCCTTCGTACGGGGTGGTCCGGGACGCCGAAGGGCGCGTACGTGGCGGGGGCCGGGTCCCCGAAGGGCGCGTACGACGCCGGAGGCAGGGACGCCGAAGGGCCCGCCCGGAGCGTGTCCGGACGGGCCCTGCGGGGGCCTGCGGGGGCGCCTGCGGGGGTCAGACGACCGCGCCGCGCCCCGGGTCGTCCTCGTCCTCGTCGTCGCCGTTGCTCATCCGCATCACCAGCGTGGCGAAGCCGCCCAGGAAGCCGCCGATGCCGAGCGTCGTCAGCCACCACGTCATCTGCCAGCCGAACAGCACGGCCAGCAGGATGAGCAGCGGGCCGCCCAGCACGGCGAGCCAGGCGAACTTGGACGTCACGTCGGCGTCGGGCAGCGGCGGCGGCTCCGGCGGCACGAAGTGCCCCTCGTCGTCCGCGTCGAAGTCGTCCTCGGAGGGCTCCGGCGCGCTGTAGTCGCGCGGGCCGCCGACGCCCGGCGCGAAGGACACCGAGCTGCCGAGCGGCTTGCCGGTGCCGCCGTCCTTGTCCGCGCCGTCCTTGCCCGACCCGTCCTTGACGGGGCCGTCCTGCGCAGGGCCGTTCGTCTCGGGCTCCAGGAGCGCCAGGTCCTCGACCGACTTGAAGGGCTTGGCGCCCGGCGGGTCCGCGGGCTCCTCGCCGTACCCCGCGACGATCGCCTGCCAGGCGGCCTCCTCGTCCAGGGGCACGCCGTCGCCCGGCGCTCTCTCCTCGGGGCGCTCGTCCGGCTCGCGGCTCTCCTCGCGGTCCGCCTCGTGCTCAGCCACCGGTGGCCGTCCCTTCCTTGCCGACGCTGGGGGCGAGCCGGCCGATGAACGCGTAGCTCTCCTCGAAGATCCGGTCCGCGTCGTGGTCCAACGTCGCGACGTGGTAACTCTGTTCCAGCAGGATCTCCTCGACGTCCGTGGAGGAGACGCGGCTGAGGATCCGGGCCGAGTCGGCGGGCGAGACCACGTGGTCCCGCGGGCTGTGCAGGACGACCAGCGGCTGCGTCACCTGGGGCAGCTCGGCGTCGACCACGCGGTAGAGATTGCGCAGGTTGTACGCCGAGTGGAGCGGGATGCGGTCGTACCCCAGCTCGTGCGAGCCCTCCTTGGCGATGTCGTCGGCGACACCCTTCGTCGTGCGCACGAAGTGGCGCAGGACCGGCAGCGCGTACGGCGCGAGGCCGTGCAGCTTGTTGCCCGGGTTGACCACGACCATGCCGCTGATCGCGTCGCCGTGCTTCGCCGCGAGACGCAGCGTCAGCGTGCCGCCCATCGACAGGCCGAAGACGAAGACCTTCGCGCACCGCTCCAGGAGACCGCGCAGCTCGCGCTCCACCTCGGCGTACCAGTCCTGCCAACTGGTGATCGCCATGTCCTCCCAGCGCGTGCCGTGGCCGGGCAGGAGCGGCAGGGCCACGGTCAGGCCGCGCTCCGCCAGGTACTCGGCCCAGGGGCGCATCGACTGCGGGGATCCGGTGAAGCCGTGGCAGAGGAGGACGCCGACCTCGCCGCCTTCGTGGCGGTACGGCTCGGCTCCGGGCAGGACCGGCACCTTCGGTCTCCTTCGTGAGAGGTGTCGCAGAGATCCCGGATGAGGGGGTCTGGGACGTGGCGGGGGATCAAGGGATCAGGAGAGTTGCGAGGAGTACTTCACCGTACGCGACCGGACTGACACCGACCAGGGTCGTCGGGCCCATTGGCGGCACCCCGGGTTATGGTCTGATCCACAGACACAGGAGGCACTCGGTTTGATCTACGGCGCAATGAAGGTTGCCATCGGAGGGCCGCTGAAGCTCGGCTTCAGGCCCTGGGTGGAGGGCCTTGAGAACGTCCCCGCCGAAGGCCCCGCGATTCTGGCGAGCAATCACCTCTCGTTCTCGGACTCCTTCTTCCTCCCCGCGGTCCTCGACCGCAAGGTCACCTTCATCGCGAAGGCGGAGTACTTCACCTCGCCGGGCGTGAAGGGCAAGCTCACCGCCGCCTTCTTCAAGGGCGTCGGCCAGCTCCCCGTGGACCGCTCCGGCGCGCGCGGTGCGGGCGAGGCGGCCATCAAGAGCGGCATCGAGGTCCTGGAGCGCGGCGAGCTCTTCGGCATCTACCCCGAGGGCACGCGCTCGCCCGACGGTCGCCTGTACCGCGGCAAGCCCGGCGGCCTCGCGCGCGTGGCGCTTGCCACCGGCGCCCCCGTGCTGCCCGTCGCGATGATCGACACCGAGAAGATCCAGCCGCCCGGCAAGGTGGTGCCGAAGCTGATGCGCCCCGGCATCCGCATCGGCAAGCCCCTCGACTTCACGCGCTACCAGGGGATGGAGCAGGACCGCTTCGTGCTGCGCGCGCTGACCGACGAGGTCATGTACGAGATCATGAAGCTCTCCGGCCAGGAGTACGTCGACATCTACGCGACGGCGGCCAAGCGGCAGATCAGCGAGGCGGCGAAGGCGGCCAAGGCCGAGGAGAAGGCCGCCGAGAAGGCGGGCGAGAAGGCGGGCGACAAGGACGACAAGGGCATGGACAAGGTGGGGGACGGGGAACGGCCCGGCTCCTAGCCGCGTCCGTTCAGGGGTGGGGGACATGGCCAAGCGCGAGAGAGTCATGAGGATGTCGGTCGAGCAGCCGCTGTGGCGTGCGCTCACCGCCTACCGCGTCCTGACGATGCTGTACGCGATCGGGCTCTTCGTCGCGGCGCACGACCAGCTCGACCGCCCCTGGGTGGCCATCACCTACTACGCGGTGCTCGCGCCCTGGACCCTGGCCACCCTGCCCCGCGTCGCGAACGCGGCGAGCTGCACCCGGCGCTTCCTGGTCGCCGACCTGACCATCGCGATCGTCGGCATCCTGCTCACCCCGCTCGCCGACTCGCACCAGCGGATCGTCGACGGCGGCCCGACCCTGCCCTCCATCTGGACGGCCGGCGCCGTCCTCGCGTACGCGATCAAGGGCGGCTGGCGGTGGGCGGCCTTCGCGTCGCTGCTCGTGGGCGTCGCCAACGTGGTGCAGCGCGGCGCCTTCAGCCGCGACACCCTGCACAACGTCCTGCTGGTCTGCATCGCCTCCATCGCCATCGGCTACGTCGTGGAGGTGGCCCGAGCCTCCGAGCGCACCCTCGCCCGCGCCCTGGAGATCGAGGCCGCGACCCGCGAGCGCGAGCGGCTCGCCCGAGACATCCACGACAGCGTCCTCCAGGTCCTCGCCATGGTGCAGCGGCGCGGCACGGCCATCGGCGGCGAGGCCGCGGAGCTCGGCCGGCTCGCGGGCGAGCAGGAGGTCGCGCTGCGCACCCTGGTCGCCGGGGGCCTGGTGCGTACCTCGTACGCGTCGGAGGACGCCTCGCAGGGCGCCGTCGTGCGTGCCGTCGAGGTGCCGGACGACGACCCCCTGGCGGGTGACGCGGCGCCCTGCGACCTGCGCACGCTCCTGGCCCCGCACGTCGGGTCGCGGGTGACGCTCTCCGAGCCGGGGGCGCCGGTGCTCCTCGCGCCGGCGGCGGCGAAGGAACTGGCCGCCGCCGTCAGTGCAGCCCTGGACAATGTCCGCAGGCACGTCGGAGCGGACGCCCGCGCCTGGATCCTCGTCGAGGACGAGCCGGACGCGGTGATCGTGACGGTGCGGGACGACGGTCCTGGCATCCCCGAGGGGCGGCTCGCGGAGGCCGAGGGGGAGGGGCGGCTCGGGGTCGCCCTGTCGATCCGGGGGCGGCTGCGGGACATCGGGGGCACGGCCGAGCTGATCTCGGTGCCGGGCCAGGGCACGGAAGTGGAATTGAAGGTCCCGCGCGAACCGGCGCGGGACGCACGGGGGAAGGCGGGAAAGGCACGATGAGCGAGCAGCAGCAGGAACAGGCCACGGCGGGCGCCGCGGGGGAGGCGGCCGGCGGGGCGGCCACCGGCGCGATCAAGGTCATGGTCGTGGACGACCACCCCATGTGGCGCGACGCGGTCGCCCGCGACCTCGCGGAGGCGGGCCTCGACGTGGTCGCCACGGCGGGCGACGGCGAGCAGGCGGTCCGCCGCGCGCAGGCCGCCGCCCCCGACGTCCTGGTCCTCGACCTGAACCTCCCGCTGAAGCCGGGCGTCCAGGTCTGCAAGGAACTCGTCGGCGCCAACCCGGCCCTGCGCGTCCTGGTCCTCTCCGCGAGCGGCGAGCACGCCGACGTCCTGGAGGCGGTCAAGTCCGGAGCCACCGGCTATCTCCTGAAGTCCGCGTCCACCGAGGAGCTGATCGACGCGGTGCGCCGCACGGCCGTCGGCGACGCCGTCTTCACGCCGGGCCTCGCGGGCCTGGTCCTCGGCGAGTACCGCAGGCTGGCCACGGAGCCCGCCGCGGGCACCCCGGACGACCCGAAGGCCCCGCAGCTCACCGAGCGCGAGACGGAGGTCCTGCGCCTGGTCGCCAAGGGCCTGAGCTACAAGCAGATCGCCGAGCGCCTGGTCATCTCGCACCGCACCGTGCAGAACCACGTGCAGAACACCCTGGGCAAGCTCCAGCTGCACAACAGGGTGGAGCTCGTGCGGTACGCGATAGAGCGGGGGCTCGACGACGCGTGAGCCCGCGCGTGCCTCAGGGCGCGTGAGCCGGTGACGCGTACCCCTCGTAAGAGTGAAGACCGCTTGATCAACTCCCTTGTACGGAACGGGAATTGACTGTTCGCCCCGTCCCGGAGTGACCTGTCCCACCATTAGCGTGACTCGCATCAGGTCACTGAGGCGAAGGGACATTTCCATGCGGGTCGGAGTACTGACCGGAGGCGGCGACTGCCCCGGGCTCAACGCCGTCATCCGGGGCGTCGTCCGCAAGGGCGTGCAGGAGTACGGCTACGACTTCGTCGGCTTCCGGGACGGCTGGCGCGGTCCACTGGAGGGCGACACCGTCCAGCTCGACATCCCCGCCGTCCGTGGCATCCTGCCGCGCGGCGGCACCATCCTCGGCTCCTCGCGCACCAATCCGTTCAAGGCGGAGAACGGCGTGCGGCGCATCAAGGAGCAGCTCGCCAAGAACGAGGTCGACGCCCTGATCGCCATCGGCGGGGAGGACACGCTCGGCGTCGCCGCGCGCCTCACCGACGAGTACGGCATCCCGGTCGTCGGCGTCCCCAAGACCATCGACAACGACCTCTCGGCCACCGACTACACCTTCGGCTTCGACACGGCCGTCGGCATCGCCACCGAGGCGATCGACCGCCTGCACACCACCGCCGAGTCCCACATGCGCGTCCTCGTCGTGGAGGTCATGGGCCGCCACGCGGGCTGGATCGCCCTGCACTCCGGCCTCGCCGGCGGCGCGAACGTCATCCTCATCCCCGAGCAGCGCTTCGACCTCGACCAGGTCTGCGCCTGGGTGACCTCCCGCTTCAAGGCGTCGTACGCCCCCATCGTCGTCGTCGCCGAAGGCGCGATGCCCAAGGACGGCGACATGGTCCTCAAGGACGGCACGCAGGACTCCTTCGGGCACGTGCGGCTCTCCGGCGTCGGCGAGTGGCTGGCCAAGGAGATCGAGGGGCGCACCGGCAAGGAGGCGCGCACCACGGTCCTCGGGCACGTCCAGCGCGGCGGCACCCCCAGCGCCTTCGACCGCTGGCTCGCCACCCGCTTCGGGCTGCACGCGATCGAGGCCGTCAAGGACGGCGACTTCGGCAAGATGGTCGCGCTGCGCGGCACGGACGTCGTCCGCGTGCCGATCTCGGAGGCGACGGCCCGTCTGAAGACGGTGGACCCCGCGCTGTACCAGGAGGTGGGGGTCTTCTTCGGCTGACCGGCCCGCGGTGCCCCGCCCGGCGGGGCACCGCCACTCCCCGTATATTCGGCCCTACCGGGCCAACCTCGCGTTATCAGGCCAATCGCGCGATATACGGGAGAAATCGTGGAGATCCTCGCCTTCGGCGTGCAGTCCGACGAGAAGCCGCTGATCGAGAAGGCCTTCAAGGGCCACCACGACGTCCGCTGCCTCGACGTCTTCCTGAACGAGGACACCGCTCCCATCGCCGCGGGCTACGAGATCATCTCCTCCAGCGTCAACGCGACCCTCGACAACCGCGTCCTGCAGACCCTCGCCGCCGGCGGCACCCAGCTGATCGCCCAGCGCTCCACCGGCTTCAACAACATCGACCTGCAGGTCGCCGAGCGCCTCGGCCTGACCGTCGCCCGCGTCTCGTACTACTCGCCCTACTCCGTGGCCGAGTTCGCCTGGACCCTCGCGATGGCCGTCAACCGCCGCATCGTCCGCGCCAGCAACCGCACCCGTGACTTCGACTTCCGCCTCGACGGCCTCATGGGCCGCGACCTGCGGGGCCGCACGGTCGGCGTGCTCGGCACCGGGAAGATCGGCGAGGCCTTCACCCGGATCGCCCACGGCTTCGGGATGCGCCTGCTGGGCTGGGACGTCGCCGAGAACCCCGCCTGCGCCGAGCTCGGCATGACGTACGTCGAGAAGGACCGGCTCTTCGCCGAGGCCGACCTGATCAGCCTGCACGTCCCGCTGCTCCCCGCCACCCAGCACCTCATCGACGCCGCCGCGCTGCGCACCATGAAGGACGACGCGATCCTGGTGAACTCCAGCCGCGGCGGCCTGATCGACACCGAGGCGCTGGTCGCCGAGCTGCGCGCCGGGCGCTTCACGGGCGTCGGCCTCGACGTGTACGAGGCGGAGGCGGGACTCTTCTTCCTCGACAAGTCCCTGGAGGTCGTCGAGGACGACACCCTGGCCCGCCTGGTGACGTTCCCGAACGTCGTGGTCACCTCCCACCAGGCGTACTACACCGTGGACGCCGTCGGACAGATCATCGACGCCACGGTGCAGAACGTCCTGGACTATCAGGCGGGCCGCCGCTCCGAGAACGTCCTCGTCCCCGCCGTGGCGAGCAGCTGACCGACCAGTTCGCGCACGACCGCGGCCCCGCGCAGCGTCAGCACCGACTCCGGGTGGAACTGCACGCCCGCGAAGGACGGCCCGCGCACCGCGTGCACCTCGCCGCTCGCCGCCTCCCTGCTGACCTCGACGTCGTGCGCGGCCAGCTCCGACGCGGCCTCGTCGTCGCAGCGCGCCACGAAGCTGTTGTAGAACCCGACCGTCTCGGCCCGCCCGAACAGGTCGATCCGCGTCTGCGCGCCCTGGTGGGGCACTTCCTTCCGTACGATCTCCAGGCCGAGCTCGGCCGCGATCAGCTCATGGCCCAGGCACACGCCGAGCACACCGTGCCGGTGCCCCCGGATCACCTCCGCCGCCAGCGAGCGCAGGAACCGCATCTTCGGGTCGTCGAGGTCGGACGGGTCGCCGGGGCCGGGCCCGAGCACGACGGGCCCCTCGTGCGCGAGCACCGCCTCCCGCAGCCCCTCCTCGTCGTAGCGCCGCACGGAGACCCGGAGGCCGGACGAGCGCAGGACGTGCGCGAGCATCGCGGTGAACGTGTCCTCGCCGTCCACCACGAGCGCGTGCCCGGTCAGCTCCCGCGTGGGCTCCTGCATCCGCAGCCAGAACGGCGCGAGGCCCGCGCGCCGGCCGTCCAGCGCCGCCCGCACCCGCGGGTCGTCGGCGAGGGCGGCCCGCGCGCCCTCCGCACGCGGGCGCCCCGGCCGCACGCCCAGCGCGGCCAGCACCCCGGCCGCCTTCGCGTGCGTCTCGGCGACCTCGCCCGCCGGGTCGGAGCCGCGCACCAGCGTGGCGCCCACCGGCACCCGCAGCCGGCCGGTCGCGGAGATGTCGGCGGTGCGGATCAGGATGGGGGAGTCCAGGGTCTGCGCGCCGCCCGCGTCCCTGCCGATGAGGGCCAGGGCGCCCGCGTAGTAGCCGCGGCCGCCGGCTTCATGGCGTTCGATGACGCGGCAGGCGTTCTGCACCGGCGACCCGGTGACGGTCGCCGCGAACATCGTCTCCTTGAGGACCTCGCGCACGTCCAGCGACGACTTCCCCCGCAGCTCGTACTCGGTGTGTGCGAGATGGGCCATCTCCTTCAGGCGCGGCCCGATCACCACGCCGCCCATGTCGCCGACCGTGCACATCATCTTGAGCTCCTCGTCGACGACCATCGACAGCTCCTCGATCTCCTTGCCGTCGGCGAGGAAGGCCAGCAGGTCGTCGGCCGTGGGACCCCCGGCCGGGTAGCGGTAGGTGCCGCTGATCGGGTTCATGACGACGGTCCCGCCGGACATCCGCACGTGCACCTCGGGGCTCGCGCCGACGAGCGTCCGCTCGCCGGTGTGCACGACGTACGTCCAGTACGCGCCCCGCTCGCCCACCAGCAGCCGCCGGAAGAGCGCGAGCGCGTCCGCCCTGCCGAAGCCGGGGATCCCGCCCTCGTAGGTGCGGCGGATGACGAAGTTGGCGCCCTCGCCCCGCCCGATCTCCTCGCGCAGGACCCGCTCCACGATGTCCGCGTACGCCGCGTCGTCGACGTCGAAGGCCCCGCCCTCGACCCGTACGTCGTGCGCGGGCAGCGCCGACAGGGCCTCGGCGAGCGGGAGTTCGTGGGTCTCCTCGGGGATGAGGACGGTCAGCGGCGTGCCGTCGTCGCGGACGTCGAAGCCGCGCTCCCTGATCTGCCGGAAGGGCACGAGGGCGAGGCCCTCGGGGATGTCGGCGAGCCGTTCGTACGTGGCCGTCGGGCCGATGAGGATCTCGACCGTGTCGTGGTCGCGGCCCGGGGTGCGGCGGCGCAGCAGGGCGAACGGACGGTCGTCGGAAAGGAGACCGGTCAGCTCCATCGGTTCTGTTCCTTCTCACTCGGAGAGGAACGGCCCGGCTTCCGGGAAAGTCCGGAAAACACTGAAGGCCGCCCCTCGGGCGGCCTTCGCGAGTCTGTGGTGCGCGCAGAGTCAGTGGGCCGCCGGATGAGCGGGCCACCACCAGTTCTGGGTCGTCGTCGGGAACGACGTCTGCGCGAGCATGTGCCGCACCCTACCCGATGCCGGGGCACCACCGGACGGCCCGCGCGGCACCCGGCGCGGCCCAGGGGCGACAGGAACCGGTCACTCCACCGTGTCTGCTCCGTCTCACTTGGTGAGCGGGGGACGGAGAGGCACGCCCGACCCCTTAGGGTTGACCGGGTGACCGTGAACGCTAAGACCACCACGAGTGGTGGCAACACCTGGCGAAACCTGCCCGCGGCGCAGCAGCCCGAGTACCCCGATGCCGAGGCTCTGCGCGATGTGATCGCGGACCTCGAGTCGTATCCGCCGCTCGTCTTCGCGGGCGAGTGCGACCAGCTGCGCGCCCGACTGGCCTCTGTCGCCAAGGGAGAGGCGTTCCTGCTCCAGGGCGGCGACTGTGCCGAGGCCTTCGACGCCGTGTCGGCCGACCACATCCGGAACAAGCTGAAGACCCTGCTCCAGATGGGTGCCGTCCTCACGTACGCGGCGTCCGTGCCCGTCGTGAAGGTGGGCCGCATCGCGGGGCAGTACTCCAAGCCCCGTTCCAAGCCCACCGAGACCCGCGACGGCGTCACGCTCCCGACGTACCGGGGCGACTCCGTCAACGGCTTCGACTTCACCGAGGCCGCCCGCGTCCCGGACCCCGAGCGCCTGAAGCGGATGTACAACGCCTCCGCCTCCACGCTCAACCTCGTGCGCGCCTTCACCACGGGCGGCTACGCGGACCTGCGCCAGGTGCACGCCTGGAACCAGGACTTCGTGAAGTCCTCCCCCTCCGGCCAGCGGTACGAGCAGCTGGCGCGCGAGATCGACAACGCGCTCAACTTCATGCGGGCCTGCGGCACGGACCCCGAGGAGTTCAAGACCGTCGAGTTCTACGCCTCGCACGAGGCGCTGCTCCTCGACTACGAGACGGCGCTGACCCGCACCGACTCCCGCACCGGCCGTCTCTACGACACCTCGGGCCACATGCTCTGGGTCGGCGAGCGGACCCGCCAGCTGGACCACGCGCACATCGAGTTCGCCTCCCAGGTGCGCAACCCGATCGGCGTCAAGCTCGGCCCGACCACGACGGCCGAGGAGGCGCTCCAGTACGTCGAGCGTCTCGACCCCGACCGCGAGCCCGGCCGGCTGACCTTCATCGTCCGCATGGGCGCCGACAAGGTCCGCGACAAGCTGCCCGAGCTGGTCGAGAAGGTCACCGCGTCCGGCGCGACCGTCGCCTGGATCACCGACCCGATGCACGGCAACACCTACGAGGCGGCCTCCGGCCACAAGACCCGCCGCTTCGACGACGTGCTCGACGAGGTCAAGGGCTTCTTCGAGGTCCACAAGGCGCTGGGCACCCACCCGGGCGGCATCCACGTCGAGCTCACCGGTGACGACGTCACCGAGTGCGTGGGCGGCGGCGACGAGATCTTCGTCGACGACCTGCACCAGCGCTACGAGACGGCCTGCGACCCGCGGCTCAACCGCAGCCAGTCGCTCGACCTGGCGTTCCTGGTCGCGGAGATGTACCGCGACCAGTAGTTCTCGCCCGTAGACACGCGTGGGGCGCGGATCCGTGTGATCCGCGCCCCACCGGCGTATCCGGGGCTTTTGCGCGCCCGACGTCGCGGGTAAGGTTAGGTTAGCCTCACCGATCAATCGGGACGGCGCCACCGATAAGTCCTGTCCGGGAGGTGAACCGCGTGTACGTCTGCAACTGCTTCGGGGTCACCGAGGCGCAGGTGAAGAAGCACGCGGCGGACGGGGCCTGCACCCCCCGCCAGATAGCGTCGGCCTGCAAGGCGGGCACGGACTGCGGTTCGTGCGTACGCCGCATCCAGGCACTGCTCGGCCGGGGCGCGTGCCCCCGCCGTGAGCTCGTCGACCAGGGTGAGCCCGCCGTGGCGCTGGCTCCCGAGGCCGAGCTTCCCGAGGCCGCCTAGCCCCGCGGGGAGCTCTCCCCGAGGGCCGCTCAGCCCTCCGGCTGCTCGATGAGCTGCGCGATGTAGAGCGGCTCGCCCAGCTTCTCGACCAGTTCCAGCTGGGTGTCGAGATAGTCGATGTGGTGCTCCTCGTCCTCGAGGATCGACTCGAAGATGTTGGCGGACGTGATGTCGCCCTTGGCGCGCATCACCTCGATCCCGCGCTTGAGGCGGTCGATCGCCTCCACCTCGACCTGTCGGTCGGCCTGGAACATCTCGGTGACCGACTGGCCCACGCGGACATGGAAGAGCCGCTGGTAGTTGGGCAGGCCGTCGAGGAACAGGATCCGGTCGGTCAGCACCTCCGCGTGCTTCATCTCGTCGATCGACTCGGACCGGGTGTACTTCGCGAGCTTCGTCCAGCCGAAGTTTTCCTGCATCTTGGCGTGGAGAAAGTACTGGTTGATCGCCGTGAGTTCGGCGGTCAGCTGCTCGTTGAGAAATTCGATGACCTCGGGGTCGCCCTGCATCGCAGAGGCTCCTTCCGCACGGGTAACTGGGCAGGTAGCGCGCATCCTTGCACCGGCCTTCGGAAGCCGTCCAGTAAGTGCACGCTTAGTAGGAGTTGCCCCGATCCATGCTCCCCGGGGTTCGCCTGGTCACGTCCACCGTCCCGGGTCTGTCAGGATGGAGTCATGGGTCAGCCGGCGGAACGCGCATCTCGACAGGCAGCGGAGCCGGAGCTTCCGCCGGGGCAGCGGCTGCAGCGGGGCTGGCCGGTCACGCACTACGGCCCGGTGCCGAAGTTCCGGCCCGAGCGCTGGGAGTTCAGGGTCTTCGGCGCCACCGCCGACGGCGAGAAGCACTGCTGGACGCACGAGGAGTTCTCCGCCCTGCCGTACGACACGGTGGTGGCCGATCTGCACTGCGTCACGAAGTTCAGCATGCTGGGCGCCGAGTGGGGCGGGGTCCCGGCCCGTACGCTCCTGGAGATCGCCCCGCCCGCGCCGAACGCCACCCATGTGATGGTCTGGGCCGAGTACGGCTTCAGCTCGAACCTGCGGATGGCGGACTTCGCCTCCGACCGCGCGATCTTCGCCACCCACAAGGGCGGCGAACTGCTCACGGCGGAGCACGGTTTCCCGCTCCGCCTCGTGGTGCCCCATCTGTACGCCTGGAAGGGGCCCAAGTGGGTCCGCGGCGTCGAGTACATGACCGCCGACCGCCGCGGCTTCTGGGAGGAGCGCGGCTATCACAACGTCGGCGACCCCTGGCGCGAGCAGCGCTACTCCTACCAGGAAGAGCCCGGGGACGGCCCCGAGCTCTAGTCCTGCGTGCCGCTGTCCGGCCGGCCGGCGGTTCTCGCCGGTCAGTGGTGGTACTGGTGCACCACCGCGTGGCCCTTGCCGCGGCCGATCATCCACTTGTTCACCGGTGTGGTGATCACGAACGCGGCGGCCAGGGCGATGGCGAGGACCCACCAGAACATCGCGTCCGCCAGGTGCGCGTCCATGGCGCCGGGCCACAGCGCGATCACGCCGTTGTCGATCAGCTCCATCACGGCGATGGAGAGGGTGTCGGCGGCGAGCGCGACGCGGAACGCCGTCTTGAAGTCGACGCCGGCCTTGAGGATGCCGCGCAGCGTCAGGGCGTAGCCGAAGGCGAAGGCCAGGATGATCGCGAGGATCATCGTCGGCATGTTCCCCCAGCCGAGCGCGGTGCCGATGACCATGCCGAGCACCTCGCCGATGGCGCACCCGGTGAGGCAGTGCAGCGTGGCCTGCGCCGCCATCCGCCAGCTGACCTTGCCGGTGCCGTGGTGGGCGTGACCCTCATGCCGACCGTGGTGCCCATGGCCCTCGTGGTTCCCGTGACTCTCATGGTTCCCGTGGCCCTCGTGATGCCCATGGTGTTCGTGGTGCTCGGCGTGCGTGTCGTGCTGCATGAGGTTCCCCCAACGTCGGATAGCGGTTCCTGCCGTCTGACAGGAACCGTATACCCCCCAGGGGTATTCCTCAAGGGATCTTCGAAGAGCGGTCAGCGACTCCTGAGCTCCTTCAGGCGCGCCACGTCGGCGGCGTGGCCCTCCTTGCCGCCCGGCGTCTCGATGATCAGCGGCACGCCGTCGGTCGCGGGGTGGGCCATCAGCGCGCGGAAGGGCTCCTCGCCGATGTGACCGGTGCCGATGTTCTCGTGGCGGTCCTTGTGCGCGCCGACCACGTCCTTGGAGTCATTGGCGTGCACCAGCTTCAGGCGGCCCTCGCCGACCGTCTCCACGAGGTGGTCCAGGGTCTGTGCCATGCCGCTCGGGCCCGTCAGGTCGTGCCCCGCCGCGAAGATGTGGCAGGTGTCCAGGCAGACGCCGAGCTTGGGGTGGGCGTCGAGCGCCTCGAAGTACGGCCCGAAGTCCCAGGTGCGGGAGCAGAGCGAGGAGCCCTGGCCGGCGGTCGACTCCAGGAGCAGGAACGGGTCGTCGTCGTGCGTCAGCTCGTCCAGCAGCGGCAGCATGCGGTCCCGCACCTGCTTCAGGGCCACCGCGCGGTCCCGGCCGCCGGTCGCCGAGCCGGTGTGCACGACGACGCCGAGCGCGCCGATCTCGCGGCCCCTGCGCAGCGAGTGGCGCAGGGACTCCACGGACTTCTCGACGGTCGCCTCGGTGTGCGAGCCGAAGTTGATGAGGTAGGGCGCGTGGACGTACGCGGGGATCCGCTCGGCCGCGCAGGCCGCGCGGAACTCCTCGTCCTGCTTCGGATTGCCCGGCGGGGTCGCCCAGCCGCGCGGGTTGGCGACGAAGACCTGGACGGTCTCGGCGCCGAGCTCACGGGCGTACGAGAGGCCGACGGAGGCGAGTCCGCCGGCCACGGGGACATGGCCGCCGACGGGGTTGCGGGACGCCGCGCCGGACGGCGTCCCGAGGGCTGTGCTGGGGGACGTATCGCTGCTCACGCGCTCAAGGGTGGCACGCGCGCGTGAGCGTCCCTCCGGCGGTCCGGCGTCCGCTGGCGCGGCGGCCCCGCGCCCGCCCCGTCAGCGGATCTCGATGGAGATCGTCGACCCCTTGCGGGCCTTGTCGCCGCCCTCCACCGACTGGCTCTTCACCTTGTCGCCGAAGATCCCGAGCAGGCCGCGGTTCTCGTCGACCTCGAAGCCGGCCTTCTCCAGCTCGGCCGTGGCGTCGTCGACGTTCATGCCGACCACGTCCGGGACCTCGATCATCGGCTGGCCCTTGGAGATGGTCAGCGTCACCGTGTCGCCCTCGGCGGCGATCTCGTCGCCCACGGGGTCCTGCTTGACGACGGCGCCCTCGTCCTCGTCGGAGTAGACCCGCTCGGGGGCGACGTCGACCTTGAGTCCGGCGTCCTCCAGCTCGGCGGTGGCGTCCTCCTCGGACTCGCCGGTCACGTCCGGGACCTCGACCTGCCTGCCCTTGCTGACGACCAGGGCGACGGCCGAGCCCGCCTTGCGGGTGAAGCCGGCCCGCGGGTCCGTGCTGATCACGGAGCCCTTCTTGACGTCCTCGCTGAACGACTTGGTGACCATGCCCGGTTCGAGCCCGGAGCCCTTCAGCTCCTTCTTCGCCGTGGCCAGCGGGATGTTCTTCAGGTCCGGGACCTTCACGGTCTCCGGGCCCAGCGAGACGGTCAGCGTCACCTTGCCGTTGTGCCGGATGCGGTCGCCCGCGGCGGGGTCGCTGTCCATGACCGTGCCGCGCTTGTCCGTGTCGCTGTACTTGTGCCTGATGTCCTTGACGTCGAGCCCGGCCTCGTCGAGCCGCTTCTTCGCCTGCGCCTCGGTCTTCGCCAGGAGCGGCGGGACCTCCGTGAACTGGCCGGAGTTGATGTACCAGACGCCGGTGCCGACGCCGAGCACGAGCAGGACGGCGGCTATCAGCGCGACCGTGCGGCGGCGCGGGTCGAAGCGGCGGCGGGCGGCCCTGGACCCGCCGGGCGGTCCGGGCGGTGCCGGCGGCGGGGGAGCGAGGATGCTGGTGCGGTTGAGCGCGTCCTGGCCGCTCTGCCCGGCCCGACCGCTCCGGCCGTCCTCGGCGGGCAGCTCCAGCTGGACGGAGCGCACCGCGCGCGGGATCACGCTCGTGCGGTCCTCGGCGTTGTCGTGCGCCGTGGCGTGCGCCTGCGGCGGCACCGCGTCGAGCTGCTCCTCGGTCAGGGCGGCCCGCGCCTGCCTGGCCTGCGCGAGGAGCGCCACCGCGTCGAAGGGACGGACGTCGGGGGTGCGCGCGGTGGCGGAGGCGACCAGCTCGTCGAGCTCGAAGGCGAGCCCCGGGACGGCCGCCGACGGGGGCGGCACGTCCTCGTTGAGGTGCTGGTAGAGGACCTGGGCCGGGGAGTCCCCGGAGTGCGGCTTGGCGCCGGTCAGCATTTCGTAGAGCACGACCCCGCAGGCGTACACGTCCACGCGGGTGTCCGCCGTGCCGTGCTCGATCTGCTCGGGGGCGAGGTAGGAGACCGTGCCGAGGACGGTGCCCGTCGTGTTCGTGACGGTGTCCACGGCGCGGACCAGACCGAAGTCGGCGACCTTCACCCGGCCGTCGTCCCCTATGAGGACGTTCTCGGGCTTCATGTCGCGGTGCACGAACCCGGCGCGGTGCGCGGCGCCGAGCGCGGCGAGGACCGGCTCCAGGATGTCGAGCGCGGCCCTCGGCTGCAGGGCGCCCCGCTCGCGCAGCACGTCCCGCAGGGTGCAGCCCGCGATGTACTCCATCGCCAGATAGACGTACGACCCGTCCGTGCCCTGGTCGAAGACCCCGACCACGTTCGGATGCGAGAGGCGGGCCACCGACTTGGCCTCGCGGATGAAGCGGTCCACGAAGGAGGCGTCCGCCGCGAGCGTCGGGTGCATCACCTTCAGGGCGAGTACGCGGTCGAGGCGGGTGTCCACGGCCCGGTAGACCGTGGCCATCCCGCCGACCGCGACGCGTCCGTCGATGCGGTAACGGCTGTCGAGCAGCTGCCCGACGAGCGGGTCCTGAAGGGTCGTGTCCACGGAGGGGAGTCTACGAGCAGACACCGACACCCCATCCCGTACGGGCGTATTCACAGCGGGAATGCAGCCGAGCTGTAACAGGGCCGTGGACGCCGGTGGCCGCCGCCGGCCACCGGCGGCCACCGGCGGCCCGGCGCTCAGAACGCGGGCCGCTCCGGGTCCAGCCGTGCCAGGCCCTCCCCGGGCGAGGACGCCTCCGCGAAGTGCCGCCGCGGGATCCGCCCGGCGCGGTACGCGAGGCGCCCCGCCTCCACCCCGTGCCGCATGGCCTCCGCCATCAGGACCGGCTCCTGCGCCCGCGTCACCGCGGAGGCGAGCATCACGCCCGCGCACCCCAGCTCCATCGCGAGCACCGCGTCGGACGCGGTGCCCGCGCCCGCGTCGAGGATCACGGGCACGCGCGCGTGCTCCACGATCAGCTGGAAGTTGTGCGGGTTGCGGATGCCGAGCCCGGAGCCGATGGGGGAGCCGAGCGGCATGATCGCCGCGCACCCCACGTCCTCCAGCTTCCGCGCGAGCACCGGGTCGTCGTTCGTGTACGGAAGGACGGTGAAGCCGTCGTCGACCAAGGCCTCGGCGGCGTCCAGGAGCTCGACCGGGTCGGGCAGCAGGGTGCGCTCGTCGGCGATCACCTCCAGCTTCACCAGGTCCGTGCCGAGCGCCTCGCGTGCCAGGCGGGCGGTGAGGACGGCCTCGCCCGCCGTGAAGCAGCCCGCGGTGTTGGGCAGCACACGGATGCCGAGCCGGTCCAGGACGGAGAGCACGGAGCCCTGCACGGCCGGGTCGAGGCGGCGCATCGCGACCGTGGTCAGCTCCGTGCCGGACGCGACGAGGGACCGCTCAAGGACGTCGAGGCTGGGCGCTCCGCCGGTGCCCATGATCAGACGTGAGGAGAGGGTGAGCCCGCCGAGGACGAGGGAGTCGTCTGCCATGCCGGTTCAGCCTCCCTGGACGGCGGTGAGGACCTCGACGCGGTCGCCGTCGGCGAGCGCGGTGGTGGGCC
The DNA here is from genome assembly GCF_040680155.1 of Streptomyces sp. NPDC052114. Classification (NCBI taxonomy): domain Bacteria; kingdom Bacillati; phylum Actinomycetota; class Actinomycetes; order Kitasatosporales; family Streptomycetaceae; genus Streptomyces; species Streptomyces sp. NPDC052114. The sequence goes on from NZ_JBFAWC010000011.1 coordinate 57,352, forward strand.
ACTGCGCGCGCGGGACGACGGTTTCGTTGAGGGCGGCGGCGACACCGGAGTGCGCGGAGGTGAGGGTGGCCACGAGGGCTTCGAGCGTGGTGCCCGAGGTCACATCGCGTACCTCTCCATTGACGGAAACGGCGAAAGGCGTGCTCATACGGGCTGCTCCGTGAGGGACTGCGTGACGGGCGTGGGGGAGACGGGCGGCAGGGAGGACAGGGAAGACACGGGGGAAGAGGCGGCGAAGCGGCACGGGGTGAACGGGAGCGCCTCGTCGGGCAGTTCACCGGTGGTCAGCGCGTGCGCCATGACGTCGCCGGTCAGGGGCGTCAGGAGGATGCCGTTGCGGTAGTGGCCGGTGGCCAGGTGGAGCCCGTCGAGCCTTGAGGGGCCCAGCATCGGCGCGTTGTCGGGGGAGCCGGGGCGCAGACCCGCGCGGGTCTCGGTCAGCGGCAGTTCCGTGATGCCGGGGACGAGCTCGTGGGCGTCCCGCAGGAGCTCGTAGACGCCGCCCGCGGTGACCGTGGTGTCCCAGCCGAGCTCCTCGCTGGTCGCGCCGACGACGAGCTCGCCGTTCTCGCGCGGCACGAGGTAGACGTGGCTGCCCCGCACGACCGCGCGCACGGTACGGCTCAGGAACGGCGCGTACGGCTTCGGCACCGTCAGCCGCAGCACCTGCCCCTTCACGGGGCGCACGGGCGGCAGGACGTCGTCGGGCACGCCCGCGAGGCGCCCGCTGAGGCTGCCCGCCGCGAGCACCGTCGACGGTGCGGTCAGCTCGGTGCCGTCCCCGAGGACGACACCGAGCGCCCGGTCGCGTACGACACGAAGGCGCTCGGCCCAGGCGCGGTGGAGGACCACCCCCGCCCGCTCACAGGCCACCAGAAGCGCCGCAGAGAGCCTGCGCGGGTCGATCTGGTGGTCGCCGTCGACCCGAAGACCGCCCCGCACCCCCGGCGCCAGCATCGGCTCCAGGCGCCGGCACTCGCGGCCGCTGAGCCACTCCGACTCCAGTCCCGACTGGCGTTGCAGGGTGTGCAGTTCGCGCAGATGGGCGCGGTCGTCGGAGTCGAGCGCGACCGCGAGCGTGCCGCACGCGCGGTAGCCGAGGTCGCGCCCGCTCGCCTCGGCCAGCTCGGCGGCGAACTCCGGATAGCGGCGGGCGGACTCCAGGTTGATGCCCAGCAGCGTCTGCTCGCCGTAGTGCAGTTCGGTGACGGCGGCCAGCATGCCCGCCGCGACCTGGGCGGCGCCGCCGCCCGGCTCGGGGTCCACGACCGCGACGGACAGGCCGCGCTGCGCGGCCCGCCAGGCCGTGACCAGGCCGATCACACCGCCCCCGACGACCAGGACGTCAGAGGTGAGCGAGGGCGTACTCGTAGGTGAATGCATGGGCGTCCAGCCCCTCCCTTCGCCGGCATGACCCGGATCAGGTTCGTACGGTCGGAGGCCGTCCCAGCCTCCCTCTCAGCCCGGTGCGTCCGGGCTCCCGCGAGTGCTCTGCACCGGCCACCCTAGCCCGTCGCTTCGCACGGCAGTAGGGGAGCTGTCCGGGTATGGACCATGACTGTGTGTCAGAGATCTCCCCGTCGGCCCCTGAAGCCGCCGCCGTCCGCCGTCCTAGAGTGATCGGGTGAGCGAGCAGCAGATGCAGAGCGAGCAGCAGCGGAAGCGCCCGGAGCGGCACGTCGTGATCGTCGGCGCCGGAATGGCCGGTGTGCAGACCGCCGTGGCCCTGCGCGAGCAGGGATTCACCGGGGCGGTCACCCTCATCGGGGCGGAGCCGCACCAGCCGTACGACAGGCCGCCGCTGTCCAAGGCGGTCCTCCTCGGCAAGGCGGAGGGCTCCGCCTTCGACATCGACTTCGAGGCGCTCGGCATCGAGCTGAGCCTGGGCCGCGAGGTCACGGGCGTGCGCCCCGCCGACCACGAGCTGGACACCGCCGAAGGCCCCGTCGCCTACGACGCCCTGGTCCTTGCGACCGGCGCCGAGCCGATCCGGCTGCCCGGCACCGAGGGCGTCCCCGGGGTGCACCTCCTGCGCACCCTGGACGACGCGGAGCGGCTGCGGCCGGTCCTCGCCGAGCAGCACGACATCGTGGTGGTCGGGGCGGGCTGGATCGGCGCGGAGTTCGCCACGGCCGCGCGCGAGGCGGGCTGTTCCGTCACCGTGGTGGAGGCCGCGGCACGGCCGCTGGCCGGGGCGCTGCCGGAGGAGGTCGCGGCCCCGATGACGGGCTGGTACGCGGACTCCGGAGCCGCCCTGCGCACCCACGCGCGCGTGGCGCACGTCGAACCGGGCGCGGTGGTCCTCTCCGACGGGACCCGGCTGCCCGCCGGCGCCGTCGTCGTCGGCATCGGGGCGCGGCCCGCGACGGCCTGGCTGGCCGGCTCCGGCATCGCGCTCGGCGCGCACGGGGAGGTCGTGGCCGACGACCACCTGCGCGCCTCGGCGCCCGACGTGTACGCGGTCGGCGACTGCTCGTCCTTCCCCTCCGCGCGGTACGGCGAGCGCCTGCTCGTGCACCACTGGGACAACGCCGTCCAGGGGCCGCGCACGCTGGCGGCGAACATCATCGGCGAGACCCCGGCGGCCTACGACCCCGTGCCGTACTTCTGGTCGGAGCAGTTCGGGCGCTTCGTGCAGTACGCGGGGCACCACGCGGCCGCCGACCGGCTGGTGTGGCGCGGCGACCCGGCGGGCATGGCCTGGTCGGTGTGCTGGCTGCGGGACGGCGCCCTGGTGGCGGTCCTCGCGGTGGGCCGCCCGCGGGACCTGGCACAGGGCCGCAAGCTCATCGAGTCGGGGTCCCGGCTCGACCCGGAGAAGGTCCAGGATCCGTCGGTGCCGCTGAAGAAGGCGGAGTACGCGTAGGTCGTGGTGCGCGCGGGCGGCCCCGGAGCCCTCCGGGGCCGGGCCTTCGCGGGCCCTGGCCCCCGGCCGGGCACCGGCTCACCGGCCCGTGTGCCCGACCGGCGATACGCTGGACCATGTGACCGAGATTGACGCAAAGACTGATGCTCTCGTCCCCGCCTGGCTCCACCTCCCCGACATCGCCGAAATGCTCGACGTCGAGGTGACGCGTGTGCGCCAGCTGGTCAAGGAGGGCCAGCTGATCGCCGTGCGCCGTGGTGAGAACCGGGCGCTTCAGGTGCCGGCGGCCTTCATCGACGGCGACAAGGTCGTCAAGGGCCTCGTCGGCACCCTGACGCTCCTGAGGGACGACGGCTTCAACGACGAAGAGATGCTCGAGTGGCTCTTCACCCCCGATCCGACCCTGCCCGGCACCCCCGCGCAGGCCCTGAGCGAGAATCGCGGCACGGAGGTGAAGCGCCGTGCCCAGGCGCTCGCCGTCTGAGCAGGCGCAGGCCGCCTGACCGAAAAGAACCGTCCGGTGCGGGGGCCGCGTGCACGCCACGCGGCCCCCGCCCCACCAATAACGGGGGGACTCTCCATGGCCGCCGATCACCGCGCTCAGCTCGCCGACGCCCGGCTCTACCTGTGTGTGGACGCCCGCAAGCGCCAGGGAGACCTCCCGGAGTTCCTCGACGCCGTCCTCGCGGGCGGCGTCGACATCGTGCAGCTGCGCGACAAGGGCATGGAGGCCGGCGAGGAGCTGGAGCACCTCCAGGTCTTCGCGGACGCCGCCCGGCGGCACGGCAAGCTCCTCGCGGTGAACGACCGCGCGGACGTCGCGCACGCCATCGGCGCCGACGTGCTGCATCTCGGCCAGGGGGACCTGCCCGTGCCCGCGGCCCGCGCCGTTCTCGGCGCGGACGTGCTCGTCGGCCGCTCCACGCACGCCGAGGCGGAGGCCGCCGCGGCCGCCGTCCAGGAGGGCGTGGACTACTTCTGCACGGGGCCGTGCTGGCCCACGCCCACCAAGCCGGGGCGCCACGCCCCCGGCCTCGACCTGGTCCGCTACACCGCCTCGCTCGGCACGGACCGCCCCTGGTTCGCCATCGGCGGCATCGACGCGGGCAATCTGGACGAGGTGCTCGAAGCGGGTGCGCGCCGGGTGGTCGTCGTGCGGGCGATCACGGAGGCGGACGACCCGGGCGCCGCCGCGGCAGAGTTCGCCAAGCGGCTGCGTGCCACCGGCTGACCGGGGCGGATGCGCGGGGCGTGCGCCCATGTGATCGCGAGGGGCGTACGCCTGTCTGATCAACAGCCCGTGAGTGTCCGATCCGTGGACAACAACCCGGCAAACCGGCCAAATCTCCCAGGCCCGGTTGGGCGACCGCCCCGGCCTGGCTAACCTGCGGGTATGGCCCTTGGCACAGCTTCCACCAGGACTGACCGCGCGCGCACCGTGCGGGACATGCTCGCGACCGGCAAGACGACGTACTCGTTCGAGTTCTCCGCGCCGAAGACCCCGAAGGGTGAGCGGAATCTGTGGAACGCGCTGCGCCGGGTCGAGGCGGTGGCCCCGGACTTCGTCTCCGTGACCTACGGGGCGGGCGGCTCCACGCGCACCGGCACGGTCAAGGAGACCCAGCAGATCGTCGCCGACACGACGCTGACGCCCGTCGCGCACCTGACCGCGGTCGACCACTCCGTGGCCGAACTGCGCAACATCATCGGGCAGTACGCGGATGCGGGCATCAGGAACATGCTCGCGGTCCGCGGCGACCCGCCCGGCGACCCCCTGGGCGACTGGATCGCCCACCCCGAGGGCCTCACCTACGCCGCCGAACTGGTCGAACTCATCAAGGAGTCCGGTGACTTCTGCGTGGGCGTCGCGGCCTTCCCCGCGATGCACCCGCGCTCGCCCGACTGGGATTCCGACACCCGGCACTTCATCGACAAGTGCCGGGCCGGCGCGGACTACGCGATCACACAGATGTTCTTCGACCCGGAGGAGTACCTGCGGCTGCGCGACCGCGTCGAGGCGGCCGGCTGCGAGACGCCGATCATCCCCGAGATGATGCCGGTCACCAACGTCCGCCAGCTCGACCGGCTGCCCCAGCTCAGCAACGCCGTATTCCCGGCCGCGCTGAAAGAGAGGATCCTCTCGGTCAAAGATGATCCGGCCGCTGTACGCTCCATTGGCATCGAGTTCGCGACGGAGTTCTGCGCGCGGCTGCTGGCCGAAGGTGTGCCGGGGCTGCACTTCATCACGCTCAACAACTCCACGGCGACGCTGGAAATCTACGAAAATCTGGGTCTGCACCAGCAGGCCTGACCGGCGCTACCCCGTTACCCGCGGGCGGCGGCCGTAGGGGAGAGGGGCGTACATGGGCTGGGCGGTCCTCTACATCGCGTTCGGATTCGTCGCGCTGTGGTTGCTCGGCGAGGTGCTGCTGCAGTACAAGGCCCGGCTGCGCTGGCGTGTGCTGGCCTTCGTGGGCTTCCTCGGCGTCGTCCTCGGCGTGCTGATCCCGTCGGTGTGGATCATCGGGGTCGGCGCCATCGCCTTCGCCACGGGCCAGACGTATGTGACGCTGTCGTTCCGCAAGGGCTTCTCCACCGGCTGGGCGCTCGGCGGCCAGCCGGGCCTGAGCAAGCGCCGCAGGAGGGCGCCGCGGGAGGCCGCCGCGCAGGAGCCGACGCTCCAGGTCTCCGACCTGGAGTACGAGCAGGTACCGCCGCCGCCCGCCCACGACCCCGGGGTCTACGAACCGGAGCCGATGCCCGACGACACCGGGCAGTACGGCGTGTACAACGACTCGGCGTACGCGCCGCCGGCCGCGGGCGACTCCTACCAGGGCGACACCTACCAGAACGACGCCTACGGCTACGACGCCGCGGCCTACACCGGCTACGACCAGCAGGGCTACGGCTACGACGAGACCGGTCAGCAGCAGTACGCCGCGTACTCCGACCCGTACATCGGCACGCAGACCTACGGCGCCCGGCAGAGCTACGACACCTACGGCGACCAGCAGTCCTACGCCCCGTACGGCGGCGACACCTACGGCGGCGACCTCGGCGGGACCTACCAGGACACCCCGCCCGGCGGGGTCTGGGTGCCGCAGCAGCGCACCACCGACGAGCCGTACGGCGGTGAACTCCCGCCGGAGCAGCCGTATCCGTACCAGGGCGGGCACGCGGGCGGACCTGCCGACGGGCACGCCGGTGGACACGCCGGAGGGTACGACGGCTCGGGCTACAACGAGCAGCAGCAGTACCGGTACTGACCCGCCTCGGGGCGAGGGCCGCGGCTCACCGCGAGCCGCGGAACTCCGGGCCCTCGACGATCAGCCCCGCCACCAGCGTGCCCGACATGCCCGCGTGGGGGAGGCCGCCGCCGGGGTGCGACCAGCCGCCGACCGCGAAGAGCCCGGGCAGCCGGGTGGTGTTGGACGGGTGCAGGAGCGCGCCGTCGGCCGCGGCGAGCGCCGGGGCCGGGACCGCGCCGCCGTCGGCGCCGGTGGCCCCGGCGATGTCGGCGGGGGTGCGGACCTCGTGCCACAGGAGGCGGTCGCGCAGGTCGGGGACGGCGGCCTCGGCGCGGGAGATCACGCGGTCCACGTCCGCCGCGGTCACCTCCAGCCCGGCGGGCACCGTCACCGTGAGCGTCACCGCCTCGTGCGGTCCCTCGGGAGTCAGGTCCTCGTCACCGGGGCGCAGCACCGTGACGGTCGGGGAGGCGGGCAGCCCGCGCCGCTCTCCGAAGAGGCGGTCCAGCTCGTCCTCGCGGTCGGCCGAGTGCACCACCGTCCGATGCGGCGTCCCCTCCGGCCGCGCCCCGCTCAGCGCGAGCAGCACCGTCAGCCGGCTGGGCATCCCGGAGCGCGCCGGGACCTCGTCCGCGGACCGAAGAGCCCCGCCGGGCAGCATGCCGTCCAGGGCGGCGGGCGCGACGCCGGCGACCACGAAGTCCGCGTCCCGCACCGTGCCGTCCGCGAGCTCCACGCCCGCCGCGCGGCCGTCCTTCTCGACGATCCGCGCCACCTCCGCATCGAACACGAACTCGACGCGCCGGGCCAGGCACCGCTCGTACACCGCACGGGCCAGGGCGCGCAGGCCGCCCCGCACCGACCAGACGCCGAACGTCTGCTCCATGTACGGCAGGACGGCCGCGCTCGCCGGGGCCGTCCGCGGATCCAGGCCGTGCGCGAGCGCGAACTGCTCCAGGAGGGCGACCAGACGCGCATCGCCGTCCAGCTCGAGATCGCCGATCTCGCCGAGCGTGGCCGCCCGGCGCTCGCGGCGCAGCAGGCGCTTGTGCGGCACCGCGGGGTACGGCTCGCGCGTGGCCAGCACGTCCCAGTTCGGCCAGAGGGGCTCTTCCAGGAGGGGGCGGCGGGTGCGGTCCCAGGCCTCCCGCGCGCGGTTCATGAACGCCGACCAGCGCGCTCCGGCGCCCGCGCCGAGGGCCGCGTCCAGGGCCTCGCCGACGCCCGCGCGCGAGGCGTTCGGCAGGTCGGCCGTGGTGCCGTCCGCGAAGACATGGCGCACGGCGGGCTCCACCTGGGAGAGCTCGACGCACTGCTCCAGGGGCTCCTTGCCCGTCTTGACGAACAGGTCGCGGTAGACCGCGGGGAGCTGGAGCAGGCCCGGTCCGGTGTCGAAGGCGAAGCCGTCCCGCTCGACGACGCCGAGCGCGCCGCCGTACGTCCCGCCCCGCTCGTACACCACCACCCGGTGGCCCGCGACGGCCAGCCGGGCGGCCGCCGTCATCGCGCCCATCCCGGCGCCGATCACCACAATCCGTGCCATGCCAGGGACTTTATCGGCCGCCACTGACAGCCGTGCCGCAGCCCCGGGCTCAGTCCCTGACCCGGGGCGGCGGCGCCTCCACCTGGCCCGCGAGGCGCTTCTCCTCCCGCCGCTGCGCCCTGCGCCGCAGGAACCGGCGGATCCGCGAGACGAGGAAGAACATCATGAACAGGCCGAGCAGCAGGAGCACGCCGGCGATGATCGCGGCAGCCTCTGGATAGAACATCGCGAAGGTGATGACCCCGCCGACCCCGAGGTCCTCGGCCGTACTCATCACGATGTTGCTGAACGGCTCCGGCGAGGTGTTGATCGCCATCCGGGTCCCGGCCTTCACCGCATGGCTGGCCAGCGCGGTCGACCCGCCGACCGCGCCCGCGGCCAGATCCGAGAGGGATCCGCTCTGCCCCGCGAGGAGCGCCCCCACGACGGCACCGGACACCGGCCGGATCACGGTGTGCACCGCGTCCCAGACGGAGTCGACGTACGGGATCTTGTCGGCGACGGCGTCGCACGCGAACAGCACACCGGCGGCGATCAGGACGTCGGGCCGCTGGAGCGACTCCGGGACCTCGTCGCTGAGCCCGGTCGCGCCGAAGACGCCGAGGAGCAGGACAACGGCGTACGCGTTGATCCCGCTCGCCCAGCCGCTGGTGAACACCAGGGGGAGTACGGACACGGACGCGATCGTAACCAGTCACGGACCGGGCGGCCTGGGGATGAGTGCGTACGTCTGAGTATCCGTACCTAGTGAGTGAGATGAGTACCCGCGCGGATGGGGCCCCACCTGCGGAGACGGAAGAGTGAGGGGCACGGGAAAGGGCGCGGCGCCGGCACCGCCGACACGGGGCGGCGGAACGGCGCCGCGCCCTTGGCCGCTCCTCCCGCTCTCGGGCGGGAGCGAGGTACGGGGGTGACTCGGGGGAACGACCACACGGGGGTCGAACGGGGGTTACGGGGGGACACGAAGAAAGCGCCGGTCCGGTGCCGCCTGGTGACAGGGGGCACCGGACCGGCGCCGTTCGTGCGTCCGTGTGACGCGGCGCTACGCGCGCGTGCCGCTGACCCGGCCCTGGAGCAGCCGCGACAGCGCCGCGTGCACGTCGTCGAGCGAGCGCTCCGGCTGGAAGGCCTGCCAGTCGAGCGCGGCCACCAGCACCATGCCGACGAGCGCCGCGGCCGTCAGTGGGATGTCGATCTCCTCGCTGAGCTCGCCGCTCTCCACGCCCGCGCGCAGCACGTCCTCGACCACCGCGACGGCCTGCTGCCGGACGACCATGAGGGTGGACTGCCAGGCCCGGTTGGTCCGCCACAGCTCGGCCACGTACAGCTGCGTGAAGGCCGGGTAACGGTTGATGAAGACCAGGCCCGCCCGGATCATCGCGTCGAGGGCGTCGACCTTTCTGCCGCCGTCGGCCGCCGCCTGCTCGGCCGCCTCCTTCAGTGAGGCGGTCAGCAGGCTGACGCCGTGCCGCAGCAGCTCTTCGAAGAGGACCGATTTGCTCGCGAAGTTGTAGTAGACGGTGCCCTTCGCGACCCCGGCCCGTTCGGCGATCTCGTCGACCGTCGTGGCGGAGAAGCCCTGTTCCGCGATCAGGGTGACGGCGGCCTCGTAGAGCTTCTGCCGGGTGGCCTCGCGCCGGGTGCTGCCTGCACTGCTGTCCATGACCTTGATTCTCACAGGTCTGCCGGGGCCGCCGGGCCCGGTCGCGCTCACAGGCTCAGCTCCGGGTGCAGCCGGTCCAGGGTCCACACCTGCTTGCGGCGCGCGGAGAGGGCGGTCAGCGCGAGGGCGCCCAGCGTGAAGGCCGCGAGGACGGCGCTCGCCTGCCAGACGGGGCCGAGGCCGCCGCCCGTGATGAGCCTCCGGAGAGCGTCGACGACGTAACTCATCGGCAGGAAGGGGTGGATCCAGTTGAAGAAGCCGGGGCTCGTCTGCACCGGGTAGGTGCCGCCCGCCGAGGTCAGCTGGAGCATCAGCACGGCCAGGACGAGGATCCGCCCGGCCGCTCCGAAGCGGGCGTTCAGCCACTGCACGATGGCCGCGAAGCACGCCGTCACCAGGCACAGGAAGCCGGCCGTCCCGGCCGCCCGCGCCATCTGGAGGCCGAGCCCCCAGTGCAGGACCGACAGCAGGGCGGCGGTCTGCAGTACGCCCAGGGCGGCCACCGGGAGCCAGCCCGCGAACGCGATGCGCCAGGCGGACGCGCCCGCGGCGAGCGCGCGCCGGTTGAGCGGCTGGATCAGCATGTACGCCACCATCGCGCCGACCCACAGGGACAGCGGGATGAAGTAGGGCGCGAAGCCCGTGCCGTAGTTGGGCGCCTTGTGCAGGGACTGGGAGGCGAGCTGCACGGGGTCGGCCATGACGCCGGTGCGGTCGTCGCGGTCCTTCTTGTCGTAGTCGGGGATCTTCTTGACGCCGTCGTGCAGCCCGCCGGACAGCTCCGCGGAGCCGTCGGCCAGCTTGAACATGCCGCCCTTGAGGTCGCTCGCGCCCGTCTCCAGCTTGCCGAGTCCCGTGTCGAGGTCGGTGGCGCCGGTCCTGGCGGTGCCGAGGCCGGTGTGCAGCTTCTTGGCGCCCGCGGCGACCTTGCCCGCGCCCTTGTCGAGGTCGTTGATCTGGGTGACGGCGGTCTCGATGTCCTCGTCGAGGTGCGGGGCGCGGTCGGCGAGGGCCTGGGACTTCTTCTGCAGCGCGGACAGGTTCCTGTCGAGCTTCTTGACGTCGCCGTCCTGGTCCTCGATCAGGGCGTTCATGTCGTCCGCGAGGGTCGACACGTTCTCGGCGGACTCCTTGGCGTTCTTGAACTCCGGGCACAGCGGGTCGGGCACCGGGGCCTTCTCGCAGTGCTTCGTGTAGAAGTCGCCGATGACCGCGGAGCCCTCCTTCGCGCCCTTGGCGGCCTCCGGGGCGAGCTTCACCCAGGTGCTCAGGTTGTGGCGCATCGCCTTGGAGGAGTCGGCGACGAGCTGGGCCGTGTCCCCGATGGTCCTGCCGTTGTCCCTCAGGAAGGGGCGGACCTTGTCGGCCGTGCCGTTGACCTTGCCGGCCAGCTTCCGGGTGCCGTCCGCGACCTTCCTGGAGCCGTCCTCCAGGTCGCCCGCGCCCTTGTGCAGCTTCTTGACGCCGGCGGCCAGGTCGCCGCTGCCGTCCTTGGCGTCCGTCAGACCGTTCGCGAGGTCCTTGGACCCCTTCTTGGCCTTGCCGATGCCGTCGTCCAGCTTGTCGGCGCCCTCGGCGGCCTTCTTCGTCGCGCCGTGGATGTCCGAGAAGGAGATGAAGATCTTGTCGAGGAACGAGCGCGACGCCTTCGTGGACGCGGCGGTGCGCACCTCGGAGAAGACCGTCCGCGAGATCTGCCCGACGATGTAGTTGTTGGCGTCGTTCGTCCGGACCCGAAGGGCACCCGTCTCCGGAGAGTCGCCCGAACTGGACGCGATGCGCTCGCTGAAGTCCGAGGGCATCGTCAGCGACAGGTAGTACGTGCCGTCCTCGACGCCCTTGCGGGCCTCGGCGTCGCTCACCTCGTGCCAGTCGAAGGTCTTGCTGTCGCGCAGCCCCTCGACGATGTTGTCGCCCGCGGCGAGCTTCGTGCCCCCGGCGGTGGCTCCCTTGTCGTCGTTGACGAGCGCCACGGGGATGCGGTCGAGACGGCCGTACGGGTCCCAGAAGGAGCACAGGTACAGCGCGCCGTACAGCAGGGGCAGCAGCAGGAGCGCGACGAGCGCCGCGCGCGGCAGCTTCCCCCTGCCGAAGCGCCTGAGCTCAAGCGCGGCCAGCTTCGGCGAGCGCATCCGCCGTCTCCTTGTCGTCGTCGGTGCTGCCGGGTCGGTCCTGTCCGGATTCCTGGTCGCGCGCGGTGCCCCGGTCGCCGGTGCGCACCACGACCGCGCCCTCGGGCGCCTCGCTGCACACCGCCACGACGGTGGTCCCGCGCTCGGTGAGGGACTTCAACAGTCCCCACGCCTCGCCGCGTTCGGCGTCGGAGAGCTTCAGGTCGGTGTCGTCGACGCCGAGCACGCGCGGGCGGCCGATGAGGGCGAGCGCCACGGAGAGCCGCAGCGCTTCGAGCCGCTCCAGGTCGCGCACGGAGGTGCGCCGTCCCTTGGGCAGCTTCTCCATGTCGAGTCCGGCGGCGGCCAGCGCGGTGTCGATGCGCAGCCGCGTCTCGTTCGCCCGCTCGGCGCGCGGTCGCAGGAGGCCGCGCAGTGAGCCGCTGAACCGCCGCTCCAGGAGCGCCCGTTCGTGCAGGTGCTCGGCGACGGTCAGGGCCGGGTCGAGGTCGGTGACGCCGGGCACCGGGCCGAGCCCGCTGATCCGGCGCACCGCGGCCAGCTGCTTGGGCAGCCGCAGGCGCCCGACGGACGCCTGGCCCTCGGTGGCGCGCATGCGTCCCGTGAGCGCGAGCAGCAGGCAGGTGCGGCCCGACCCGGAGGGCCCTTCCAGCGCGATCAACGACCCGGGCCCCGCGTGGATGCCGATGCCGCGGAACGCCCAGCCCCGCGGCCCCTTGAGTCCGAAGTTCTCGGCGGTGACGGCGGCTCCGCGCACACCGTCGGTCGGACCGTCCACAGTCCCCCCTGACCCCTCTTTTGAACTGACTGGTCAGTTCAAAAATAGGCCCGAACCCCCGATCGAGGCAAAACCGCAGGTCAGAGCCGATTGTCAGTGGCGTACTCCACGATGGGCACATACGGCCACTGCGCCGTCACACGACGACAGGAGGTTCGTCATGGCCAGTACTTCCGCAGCAGCCGCACACCGGCACCGCGCCGTCGGCCCTGCCCCCTCACTGACCGGCCCGGCGAGCGATGTCCACCCCGTCCTGCGCCGCGCCACGGCCCCGCCCGCCGCCCTCGAACTGCTCGCCCAGGCCCGCGCCGGAATCGACGAGGCCACCCGCCTCGACGCGCCGAACGAGCGCTATGCCACCGCCCATCTCGCCGCCCTGCGCACCGCCGCCGCCGTCCTCGCCGCGCGCGGGCGCCCCGAGACGACCCCGCGCCGCAGGCAGCGCATCCGCAGCGCCTGGGAGGTCCTCCCCGAGATAGCCCCCGAACTGACCGAGTGGAGCGCGCTGTTCGCCTCCGGCGCCGCCCGCAGGGCCCGCGCCGAGGCGGGCATCCAGGGCGCCGCCACCGTCCGCGACGCCGACGACCTGCTCCGCGACGTGGCGATGTTCCTGCGCATCGTCGAGCGGATGCTGGTGCTCCAGCCCGTGCTGCCCCAGCCGCGGCAGGAATCCCGGGACGCGGGCAGGGAGCCGCCGGACGCGGGCTGACCGGCGCGTCTGTGCCGGACGAGGGATGACCCGGACACCGAGCGGCAGGCAATAGGGTGGGGGTAATCGAAACCCATGCGCCGAGGAGTCAACTGCCGTGTCGGACCCGATGCGCCCGCCCGCCTCTCACCCCCAGCCCCGGACGGCGTCGCGCTCCGACCTTCCTCGTCCGCGCGCCGCTCTCCGCACCGCCGTGGTCTGGGACGTCCTCAAGGACGCCCTCGACCGCCGCGTCAAGGCCACGGGCCGGGAGTCACTCGACGTCCTCGACACGGGAGGCGGCAGCGGCAACTTCGCGGTGCCGGTCGCCGGCCTCGGCCACCGCGTCACCGTCGTCGACCCCAGCCCGAACGCCCTCTTCGCGCTGGAGCGCCGGGCCGCCGAGGCGGGCGTCGCCGAGCGCGTGCGCGGCGTCCAGGGCGATGTGCTCGGCCTCTTCGACGTCGTCGAGCGGGGCGGCTTCGACGCCGTCCTGTGCCACGGCGTCCTGGAGTACGTGGACGACCCGGCGGAGGGCGTCCGCCTCGCCGTCGACGCGCTGCGCCCCGCCGGCATCCTCAGCCTGCTCGGCGCCGGCCTCGGCGGGGCCGTGCTCGCGCGCGCCCTGGCCGGGCACTTCAAGGAGGCGCGGACGGCCCTCGCCGACCCGGCGGGCCGCTGGGGCGCGGGCGACCCCGTGCCGCGGCGCTTCACCGCCGAACAGCTCACCGAGCTGGTCGAGGCCGCGGGCGTGAGCGTCGGCGCGGTGCACGGCGTCCGGGTCTTCGCCGACCTGGTCCCCGGTGTCCTCGTGGACACCGAGCCGGGCGCCATGGAGGCCCTCCTGCAGCTGGAGGCCGCCGCCGCCGAGTTGCCCGCGTTCCACTCCGTGGCCACGCAGCTGCATGTGCTGGGTGAGGCGCGGGAGACCGACGGGGCCTGAGTGCCCCGACGGGCTGCGCCGCTGATCAGGGGCGCAGCCGCACATGGAGTACGCCACAGGCCCCCCGAACGGGCTACCGGCGCCGTATGATCGAGGCACACCGTCCTGCATGACGGTTCGGCCGCTGGGGAATGCACGCTTCAGTGAGCCGGAGCGACGTGAAGGTCCGGTTTGGCGAAGTTGGCGTAGAGGGGCGGGTTTCACGGGGGCGATTCCCTGCCTATCCTGAAGGGGACCCCCGGTCGCCCCGGCGACTGCACGATGAGGAGGACTCCGTGCCGCTCTCGGAGCACGAGCAGCGCATGCTCGAGCAAATGGAGCGAGCGCTGTACGCCGAAGATCCCAAATTCGCGACAGCGCTTGAGGGAAGCGGGCTGCGTACGTACACCCGGAAGCGGGTCTACCAAGCGGTCGCGGGTTTCCTGGTGGGTATCGCCCTCCTCATGGCCGGAATGGTCGCGCAGCAGATCTGGATCAGTGTGGTGGGATTCCTCGTCATGCTGGGCTGCGCGGTGCTCGCCGTCACCGGTTGGCGCAAGGCGCCGAAGCCGGGTGAACAGCCCTCGGGCGCGGCCGCCGCGCCAGGTGGGGCCCCCGCCCGTCGGCAGACAAGGCAGCGCCGTTCCGTGATGGACCGGATCGAGCAGCGGTGGCAGCGCCGCCGCGACGAACAACAGGGCGGTCAGTGAGCACATCGGCTCACGACTGACCGAACAGACTTCTGTACGCGTGAGGGGTGACCGCCCTGTGAGGCGGTCACCCCTCACGTGTGTGTGGCCCCTCACGCGTGAGGGGACCGCTCTCTCGCGTACGCAGGCCCTACGGGGCCTTCGGCACAGGGAGCGACAGCGCACGGACGAAGGGCCGGTGCGGCGGGGACGCCGCCGCACCGGCCCTTCGTGGATCGGGAGGTCCTCAGCCCTCCTGCGTCGTCCGGCGCGGCAGCTTCCGGACCAGGGCGGTCCACTGCTTCGCGACCCGCTCGCTCCAGCGTGCGGTGAACGCCGCCCAGCGGTCCGAGACCGCCCACACCACCCGGGCGGCCGAACGCGGCGCGAGTGTCGCCCGCAGCCGCGCCGGGCGGCCCACCGCGGCGCGCAGCCCGTCCCGTACCCGCGCGACGTCGTCGGCCAGACCCGCGGCCGGCTGCGGACGCGGGGCGTACAGCACCTGCTCCACCGCGGCCGCCAGCCGATGGACGGCCTCCGCGGGCCCCGCGGCCAGCTCGCCGACGCGGACGATCCGCGCGGCGGCCTTCCGGGGGGTCTGTGACTCGTCCGGCTCAATGCCGTGGTCCCAGGCCGTATCGGTCACTTCGAGCCAGGCGGCCAGGGTCCGCGCCGCCGCGTCCGCCTCGGTCCGCCCGCCGGAGCCCAGCCGCACCGCCCGCACTCGGGTCCGCCACAGCAGGGGCAGCAGGGGAACCCCGAGGACGAGCAGCGCCGCGAGGGAGCCGCCGACGATCATCCCGACCGGCGGTCCGCTGCCGCCCGAACCGGTCGCGACCTGCGGGGCCGCGCTCGTGCAGCCGCCCTGCTTCTGCTGGTCGAGCGGGCAGTCGTCGGAGGCGGAGGGAGCCGTGGACGGCTCGGCGGACTCGGTCGGATCCGGGCTGTCCGGGTCGCTCGCGCCGTCGGAAGGAGTGTCGGGACGGGTGTACTCGGGCACCGTGCCGCGGTTCGGCGTCGGCTCGAAGCGGGTCCAGCCCACGCCCTCGAAGTACAGCTCGGGCCACGCGTGCGCGTCCCGCAGCCCGACCGACATCGTGCCGTCCGCCTGCGCGGAGCCCGGTGTGAAGCCCACCGCGACCCGGGCCGGGATCCCCAGCGTCCGCGCCATGGAGGCCATCGCGAAGGAGAAGTGGACGCAGAAGCCTTCCTTCTGCTCAAGGAACCGGCCGATCGCGGCGGGACCGCTGCCCGCCCGCACCTGCGTGTTGTACGTGAACCCGCCGTCGGAGGCGAAGTAGTCCTGGAGCTTGACCGCCTGCTCGTACGGGTTCGAGGCGCCCTTGGTGACCCGGCGGGCCGTGTCCTGGACGACGCCGGGCAGCGCGTCGGGCACCTTCGTGAACTCGCGCCGCAGGTCGTCGGGCGGCGCGGGCGCGTCGGCCAGCTGCGCGGCCGTGGGCTCCACGACCAGGCTCTTGACCTGGTACTGCGCGCCGCGCGTGGTCTGGCCGCGGTCGCCGACGAGGGCCCGCCCCACCGGCTCGTACCGCCAGCGGCCGTCGATCTTCACCTGGCTGGCCGGAAAGGGCATGGGCAGCCAGTTCTGCGCGTAGCTGTCGGCGGCCGAGATGTTCGTCTGGATCTCGGTCCTGCGGACGTCGGGGCGCAGGCCCTGCGGGCTCGGCAGCGGCGAGGGCACGTCCTCGATGCGCCGGACGGTGGTCTTCCACGTCGTGCCGTCGAACTGGTCGAGCGAGACGATCCGCAGATACAGCGCGTCGGTCTGCTCCGCGTTCGTGCGGTACGAGATGACCTCGCGGTCCTCCGGCTGGTTCAGGCTGTCCTGGAGCGCGACCAGCGGGTTGATGGCGGAGATCGTTCCGCCGCCGCCCGTGCCGTTGCCGCCCGCGCCGCCGGAGCCGCCGAGCAGGCCGCCGTCCAGCGCGGGCAGGGCGAGCGGCACCACCAGGGCGATGCCCAGGGCGAGGGCGCCGATCCGGCGTCCGGTGCGGACCGGGGCGATCGCCCCCGAGTTGCTCTCCAGCCCGCCGGAGACCCGGCCCGGCGCGCGTGCCGCGCCGCCGAACACCCGGCCCCACTGGGAGAGCCGCTCGCGGCCCTCCGCGAGGAGCAGCAGCAGATAGCCGGCCGCGGCGAGCAGGAACCACAGCCACCCGGCACCGTCCCCGGAGAGCCCGGCCGCCACCGAGTACAGCGCGAGCAGGGGCAGACCCGCGGGCGCCGCCGTACGGAAGGTCACCGCCAGCGCGTCCACCGCGAGGCCGATCACCAGGACACCGCCGACCAGCATCAGCCGGATGCCGTCGCTGAGCGGCGCGGGGATCGCGAACCGCCCCACGTCGTCGGCGCCGGCCTCCAGGAGCACGCCGAACCGGCGGAACACCTCGGGCCCCGGCAGCAGCCCCGCGATCGCCTGCTCCCGGGCGAAGGCCAGGGTGAGCAGCAGCAGCGTCACCAGCGCCTGCACCGCCACGGTGACCGGCCTGGGCAGCGGCATCCGGCGCGCCAGCGCGCCCACCCCGCTCTGCAGCACCAGCAGGACCACCGCCTGAAGGAACCACGTCGCGGGATCGACGAGCGGCAGCAGCGCGCCCGACGCCATCAGCGTGGCCGCGGTGGCACACACCGCGAGCCGCGCGCGCCCACTCATGAACGTCCCCCCACTGCCGTACCTCCCGCGCTCGCGCGCGCGTCGTCCGCCTGCCGCCACAGGTCCGCCAGACCCGTGCCCGGAGGCACCGCGAGGGCCGCCCAGCCCGCCTCGCGCAGCATCCGCACCCGCTCCTCACCCGCGGCGGACACCGCGCCGCCGGGGCCCTGCGCCCAGGCCGCGCCGTCCAGCACGAACGCCACGGCGGAGCCGCTGCGCCGGCGCATCTTGGCGACCACCGCGGCCTGCTCCTCGTCGAGGTCGCCGAGGAAGGCGACCAGCAGTCCCTCGTTGCCGCCGCGCAGCACGTCGTACGCCCGGGAGAGCCCGGCGCCGTCCGAGTGGTCGATCACCGCGAGGGTGTCCATCATCAGCCCGGCCGCGTCCGCCGACTCCTGGCTGGCGCCCGCGAAGCCGTCCGAGCCCTCGCCCGGCACGGAGGTGCCCGTGTCGGTCAACAGCCGTACCGAGAAGCCCCGTTCGAGCATGTGCACCAGGGCGGACGCCGTGCCCGAGACCGCCCACTCGAAGGCCGAGTCGGGTCCCGCGCCGCGGAAGCCCGCGCCCCGGGTGTCCAGGAGCACCGTGCAGCGGGCCCGCTGGGGCTGCTCCTCGCGGCGCACCATCAGCTCGCCGTAACGCGCGGTGGAGCGCCAGTGCACCCGGCGCAGGTCGTCGCCGTGGCGGTACCCGCGCGGGATGACGTCGTCCTCGCCGGCCAGCGCCAGCGAGCGGTTGCGCCCGTCGCCGTACCCCTTGGCCTCGCCGGTGAGGCGTACGGGGGGCAGCGCCTCCACGCGCGGGATGACCGTCAGGGTGTCGTACGTCGAGAAGGAGCGCGTCAGTTCGCACATGCCGAACGGGTCGGTCAGGCGCAGTTGCAGGGGGCCCAGCGGATAGCGTCCGCGCAGGTCGGAGCGGACGCGGTAGGACACCTCGCGGCGGCCGCCCGCCTCGACCCGGTCCAGCACGAAACGGGGCCGGGGCCCCAGGACGTAGGGCACCCGGTCCTGGAGCATCAGCAGCCCCGTGGGCAGCCGCGAGACGTTGTCCATCCGCAGATGGACGCGGGCCTCCGAACCGGCGGGCACGCGCGCGGGGGAGAGCCTGCGGCTGCCCGCGACGCGGTAGCGGGTGCGGAACAGGACGACGGCGCAGACCAGCGGCAGCACGGCGAGCAGCAGCCCGACGCGCAGCAGGTCGCCCTGGCCGAGCACATAGGCACAGATCGCGGCGGCGACGCCGGCCGCGAGGAAGGAACGTCCGCGTGTGGTCAGGCCCGCGAGAGCCGTGCGCAGCCCGCCCCTGTCCTCCTCGGCGGGGCCCGCCGGCATCCCCCCGGCCGTCATCACAGCCTCCGGGCGCCGGGCGGCTGCTGGTTGAAGTAGGCGCCGGGACCGGGCTGCCCGGTGGCGGGCACCGGCGTGCGCTGGAGGATCTCCAGGACGACCGATTCGGCCGTACGGCGGTTCAACTGGGCCTGCGCGGTGGGCAGCAGGCGGTGCGCGAGGACCGCGACGGCCAGCGCCTGCACGTCGTCGGGCAGGGCGAACTCCCGGCCGCTGAGCGCGGCGGAGGCCTTGGCGGCGCGCAGCAGGTGCAGCGTCGCGCGCGGGGACGCCCCGAGTCTGAGATCCGGGTGGTTGCGGGTCGAGGCGACCAGGTCCACCGCGTAGCGCCGCACGGAGTCGGCCACGTGGACCGTGCGCACGGCGTCGATGAGCTTCACGATGTCGTGCGCGTGCGCCACCGGCTGGAGGTCGTCCAGGGGCGAGACGCCGCCGTGGACGTCGAGCATCTGCAGCTCGGCCTCGGGGCCCGGGTAGCCGATCGAGACCCGCGCCATGAAGCGGTCGCGCTGGGCCTCGGGCAGCGGATAGGTGCCCTCCATCTCCACGGGGTTCTGCGTGGCCACCACCATGAAGGGGCTGGGCAGTTCGTACGTCTGCCCGTCGATGGTGACCTGGCGCTCCTCCATGGACTCCAGGAGCGCGGACTGCGTCTTCGGAGACGCGCGGTTGATCTCGTCGCCGATCACGATCTGCGCGAAGATCGCGCCCGGCTTGAACTCGAAGTCCCTGCGCTGCTGGTCGAAGATCGACACACCCGTGATGTCCGACGGCAGCAGATCCGGAGTGAACTGGATCCGCCGCACGGAGCAGTCGATGGACCGCGCGAGCGCCTTGGCGAGCATGGTCTTGCCGACGCCCGGAACATCCTCGATGAGCAGGTGCCCCTCCGCGAGGAGCACGGTCAGCGAAAGCCGTACGACCTCTGGCTTGCCCTCGATCACACCCTCCACCGACCTGCGGACACGCTCCGCTGTGGTGGTCAGATCTGTGAGGCTCGCTCGATCGTCATAGGTCGTCACCCGGCCCTCCTCGGCCCGTTCTCCGGACCGACGCTCGCGCGCGCGGTCCGGTCCACCCCGAATTCACCGGCATCACGCGTGAATGGACCGCGTGATGCCACCCCCGCATTGTTGTTGGGCATAGCGGGTCGTGTCACTCGCCTGTGGATAACTGGCGCCGATTTGTCGGGTCTTACAACCCTTTGTCAGTCACGCAGGGTCGATCTCCCGCAGCAGACCGGTCGTCACGTCGAACACGAATCCGCGGATGTCGTCGTTGTGCAGCAGGAACGGCGAGGTCCGCACGCGCTGCATCGACTGGCGCACGTCCTGGTCGACGTCGCGGAAGGACTCCACCGCCCAGGTCGGCCGCTGCCCGACCTCGTTCTCCAGGTCCTGCCGGAATTCCTCGGTGAGGGACTCCAGGCCGCAGCCGGTGTGGTGGATGAGGACGACGCTGCGGGTGCCGAGCGCGCGCTGGCTGATGGTCAGGGAGCGGATGACGTCGTCCGTGACCACGCCGCCGGCGTTGCGGATGGTGTGGCAGTCGCCCAGGTCGAGGCCGAGTGCGGCGTGCAGGTCGAGCCGCGCGTCCATGCAGGCGACGACGGCGACCTGGAGGACGGGGCGGGCGTCCATGCCGGGGTCGGTGAACCCGGCGGCGTACTTCTTGTTCGCGTCGACCAGACGGTCGGTGACGGAGCCGGCGACTATGTCGCCGTTCTGCTCTGCGGGGGTGCTGCCCGAAGGGGATGCGGAAGTCGACATAGTCATGACGTTAGTGGTCAGTGATCGATGGGGCCCGCTGTGAGAAGGGACAAAGGACGTCAAAGACTCTTGTTGTGAGGTAACCCACAGGAGCGGTACGGCTACGGCCGAATGGGTGAATGCACCGGATTTGCACCCCGGCCCGGGACCCGCCCGCGACGCGCAGGCCGGTTGATTGACCGGGCGACAGCGTGGACTAAAGTGACGCGAAGCGGGAGACGTGACCTTCTCCCTGCTGGACTGCACATCCCGGAGATTCCCTGAATCCCCCCACGTGCGCGGCGCGTACGTACGGCTCGGCCTCCTCCCGCTCCCGGTCGGCTGACGCCACTTCCCCGGCGGCAGCAGGCCATTCCCCTTCTTCGGAGCGGGTGGGGACCCGGCAGTGCGTACGAACGCCGCGCCGGACCTGAGAGGGCCCCTTGAGCGACAACAGCCGACACGTCCCGGTGATGCTCCAGCGGTGCCTGGACATGTTGGCCCCCGCCCTCGCCGAGCCCGGAGCGGTCGTCGTCGACTGCACCCTCGGACTCGGCGGCCACAGCGAGGCCCTCCTGTCCACGTTCCCGTCGGCCCGCCTCATCGCCCTCGACCGCGACAAGGAAGCGCTGCGCCTGTCCGGTGAGCGGCTCGCCCCCTTCGGCGACCGGGCCACCCTGGTGCACGCGGTCTACGACGAACTGCCCGACGTACTGGAGCGCCTGGACGTCCCGCGCGTCCAGGGCGTCCTGTTCGACCTCGGCGTCTCCTCCATGCAACTGGACGAGGCGGACCGGGGGTTCGCGTACGCCCAGGACGCCCCCCTGGACATGCGCATGGACCAGACGACCGGCATCAGCGCCGCCGAGGTCCTCAACACCTACGCGCCCGGCGAACTGGTGCGGATCCTGCGGGCGTACGGCGAGGAGAAGCAGGCCAAGCGCATCGTCTCCGCCGTCGTGCGCGAGCGCGAGAAGGAGCCGTTCAGCAACAGCGCGCGGCTCGTCGAACTCATCCGCGACTCCCTGCCGCAGGCCGCCAAGCGCACCGGCGGCAACCCCGCCAAGCGCACCTTCCAGGCCCTGCGCATCGAGGTCAACGGCGAACTGAGCGTCCTGGAGAGGTCCATCCCCGCGGCCGTCAAGGCGCTCGCCGTCGGCGGCCGGATCGCCGTCCTGTCGTACCACTCGCTGGAGGACCGCCTGGTCAAGCAGGTGTTCGCGGCCGGTGCCGCGACGACGGCGCCGCCCGGCCTGCCCGTCGTCCCCGAGCGCTACCAGCCGCGGCTCAAGCTTTTGACGCGCGGTGCCGAACTGCCCACCGAGGAAGAGGTCGCGGAGAACCGCCGGGCGGCGCCCGCGCGGCTGCGGGGCGCCCAGCGCGTCCGCGAAGACGTCGGGTGAGCCGCCGCCCGCACGCCGGCCCCTGAGCTCGTCCGCAGTGCCGAGTCCGCAGTGCAGAGTCCGCTGATCAGAGTCCGCGAGGAGGCTCCATGAGCAAGAAGCCCGAGCTGCGGGGGAGGGCCGCCCGCCTCGCACGGCTGCTGCCACAGGGCCCCACCCAGGCGGCGCGCACGCCCTTCGTCCTCCTCGTCGTGCTGCTCCTCGGCGGCGGCCTGATCACGCTGCTCATCCTGAACTCCTCCCTCAACGAAGGCTCGTTCCAGGTGAGCGAGCTGAAGAAGGAGACGAAGGACCTCACCGAGGAGGAGCAGGAGCTCCAGCGCGACGTGGACGGCTATGCCGCCCCCGACGCGCTCCAGCGCCGCGCCCGCGAGCTCGGCATGGTCCCCGGCGGCGACCCCGCCTTCCTCGACCCCGACGGCGCCGTGCGCGGTGTGCCCGGCGTCGCCGCCCGGCCCTCGGGGCTGCACGAGATGGCGCCGCGCCCGCGCGAGGTGGCCTCCCCGGCCGCGAGCGTCTCCGCCCCCGCGGCGCCCCCGGCGTCGCCGCCCGCCCAGCGCCCGGCGGCCGCCGCGCGGCCGAGCGCCGCCGCCCCGCCCGCCCCCTCCTCGGCCGCCCCGCAGCGCGCCCCCGCGCAGCCCACGGTGCCCGGCCCCACGACGACCTCCGGCAGGTGACGTTCAGTGTCCGACAGGGAACCCCCGCGGCGCCGGGTACCAGGACCCGCGAGGCCCGCGCGCCCCGCGAGGCCCGGCGCACCCCGGCGCCCGGCGTCCGGCGGGCGCCCCGCAGGCCGCCGCCCCGACGCCCGCAGGCCCGCGGCCAGGAGCAGGACCCGCACCATCCGCCTCGGCAGCCCCCGGCCGCGCCTGCGCATGGTCAGCCTCGGCCTGACGCTGGTCATGCTGGCCTTCGTCGTACGGCTGCTGCAGGTGCAGGCCGTCGATGCCAGCGCGTACGCGGCCAAGGCGGAGAAGAACCGCTACTTCACGCACACCCTGGCCGCCGAGCGCGGCCGCATCACCGACCGCGGCGGCGTCGAGCTCGCCGCCAGCGTGGACGCGTACGACATCACCGCCGACCCCACGCTCTTCGCGCCGAAGGAGACGAAGACCAAGGACGCGCCCGAGCAGGCGGCCGCGCTCCTCGCGCCCATCCTCGGCAAGGACGCCACCGAGCTCACCAAGAAGCTCAGGACGCCGAACACGCGCTACGTCCTGCTGGCCCGCCGCCAGACCCCCCAGGTCTGGAAGCAGATCAAGGACCTGCGCGGCGCGCTCGCCGAGAAGGCGGGCACCGACCCCGCGTCCCCGAACGTCCTCGCCGGCGTCCTCGCCGACCCGAGCAGCAAGCGGGTCTACCCGAACGACGACCTGGCCGCCGGGATACTGGGATGGGTCAACGCCGACGGCAAGGGCGCGGGCGGCCTGGAGCAGCAGCTCGACAAGCGGCTCGCGGGCGAGGACGGCAAGATCCGCTACGCCCAGTCCGGCGGCCGGCGCGTGCCGACCGCGGGCTCCACGGAGACGCCCGCCGTGCCCGGCTCCGACGTCGAGCTCACCATCGACCGCGACATCCAGTGGGCCGCGCAGAACGCCATCACCGAGCAGGTCAAGAAGTCCAAGGCGGACCGCGGCTACGTGATGGTGCAGGACACGCAGACCGGCGAGGTGCTTGCCATGGCCAACGCCCCCGGCTTCGATCCGAACGACCTCTCGCAGGCCAACGGCGCCGCCCTCGGCAACGCCGCGCTCCAGGACGCCTTCGAGCCCGGCTCCACCGCCAAGGTCATGTCGATGGCCGCCGTCCTGGAGGAGAACGCGGCCACGCCCGGCACGCACGTCACCGTGCCCAACCGGCTGCACCGCGGCGACCGCCTCTTCCAGGACGACATCGACCACCCGACCTGGCACCTCACGCTCAACGGCGTGCTCGCCAAGTCGTCCAACATCGGCACGATCCTGGCCACCGGCGAGCTCGGCAAGACGCAGCGCGAGGCCAACGACGTCCTCTACTCGTATCTGCGCAAGTTCGGCATCGGCAAGGAGACCGGGCTCGGCTTCCCCGGCGAGACCTCCGGAATCCTCGCGCCCGCCGAGAAGTGGTCCACCTCGCAGCAGTTCACGATCCCCTTCGGCCAGGGCGTCTCGATCAACGCGATGCAGGCGACCTCGGTCTACTCGACCATCGCCAACGGCGGCGTGCGCGTCGAGCCCACGCTGGTGCGCGGCACGAAGGGCCCCGACGGCCGCTTCCAGCCCGCGTCCAAGCCGAAGAAGACGCGCGTGGTGAGCGACAGGACGGCGAAGACCGTCGCGCAGATGCTCGAATCCGTCGTCGACGACGAAGAGGGCACCGGCACCAAGGCCCGCATCCCCGGCTACCGCGTCGCGGGCAAGACCGGCACGGCCAACCGGGTCGACCCGATGACCGGCCGCTACAAGGGCTACACCTCGTCGTTCGCCGGCTTCGCGCCCGCCGACAAGCCGCGCGTCACCGTCTACTGCGCCATCCAGAACGCCACCAAGGGCAGCTACTTCGGTGGCCAGATCTGCGGTCCCATCTACAAGGAAGTGATGGAGTTCGCCCTCAAGACGCTCCAAGTACCGCCCACCGGAAGCACGCCGGCCCGCCTTCCGGTGACCTTCAAGCCCTGAGACCCACCAGGAACAGCTCGTGACAACCATCACGCCCGGCCCGGGGAACCACCCCCCGCCACACCACCCGCCCACCCGTCTCCCGCCACCACCCTTGACGGACTCCGCTACGCGCAGGCCCCTCCCTTTTGGCTCTGAAGCGGGTACGCCCGGTACGCTCACCGCCGTGCCACACGCTGATCAGTCCCAAACCACCCAGAAGGGCGTTCCCGTGACCTATCCGGGGCCGCCGCGGCCGGACCACGTCTCCGCGACCCCACTGACGGAGCTCGCGGGCCAGCTGGGCATCAGCGCCCCGGGCGACGCGGAGATCACGGGCATCACGCACGACTCCCGAGCGGTCCGCCCCGGTGACATCTACGCCGCCCTGCCCGGCGCCCGCATGCACGGCGCCGACTTCGTCGCGCAGGCCGCCGACCTCGGTGCCGGAGCCATCCTCACCGACCCGACCGGCGCCGAGCGCGCCGCCGCGACCGGCCTGCCGGTCCTGGTCGTCGACGACCCGCGCGGCAGCATGGGCGAACTGGCGGCGACGGTCTACGGCCACCCCGGCCGCGACCTCCTCCAGATCGGCATCACCGGCACCTCCGGCAAGACCACCACCGCGTACCTCATCGAGGGCGGCCTCAGGAGCGTCCGCTCGACCGGCCTGATCGGCACGGTCGAGATGCGCATCGGCGACGAGCGCATCAAGTCGGAGCGCACGACCCCGGAAGCCACCGATCTGCAGGCGCTGTTCGCGGTGATGCGCGAGCGCGGCGTCGACGCGGTCGCCATGGAGGTCTCCAGCCACGCGCTGGTGCTCGGGCGGGTGGACGGCTGCGTCTTCGACGTCGCCGTCTTCAACAACCTCAGCCCGGAGCACATGGAGTTCCACTCCGACATGGAGGACTACTTCCGGGCCAAGGCGCAGCTGTTCACCCAGCGGCGCTCGCGGCTCGGCGTGGTCAACTTCGACGACGAGTACGGGCGTCGGCTCATCGCCGAGTCCGAGGTGCCCGTCACGACCTTCTCCGCCGAGGGACACCCCGACGCCGACTGGCGCGCGGAGGACGTCGAGGTCGGCCCGATGGACTCGACGTTCGTCGCCGTCGGTCCCAAGGGCGAGCGCATCACCGCCAGGTCGCCGCTCGCCGGCCCCTTCAACGTCGCCAACACCCTCGCCGCGATCGTCTCGCTGGCCGTCGCCGGGATCGACCCGCAGCTCGCCGCCGACGGCGTCGCCGCGGTGCCCGGCGTGCCCGGCCGCCTGGAGCGCGTCGACGAGGGCCAGCCCTACCTCGCCGTCGTCGACTACGCCCACAAGACGGACGCCGTCGAATCGGTCCTGCGCGCGCTGCGCAAGGTCACCGAGGGCAAGCTGCACATCGTGCTCGGCTGCGGCGGCGACCGCGACAAGACCAAGCGGATGCCGATGGGCGCGGCCGCGGCCCGCCTCGCCGACACCGCCGTACTGACCTCCGACAACCCCCGTGGCGAGGACCCCCTCGCGATCCTCGCCACGATGCTCGCCGGCGCCGCCGACGTGCCGGCCCACGAGCGCGGCGAGGTCGCCGTCTTCGAGGACCGCGCCGCCGCCATCCGCGCGGTCGTCGCCCACGCCGGTCCGGGCGACACCGTCCTGGTCGCAGGCAAGGGCCACGAGCAGGGCCAGGACATCGCCGGGGTGGTGCGTCCCTTCGACGACCGCCAGGTACTTCGCGAAGCTATCCAGCAAACACAGGGATGAAGTTGTGATCGCCCTCTCCCTCGCCGAGATCGCCACCGTCGTCGGCGGGCAGACGTACGACATACCGGATCCGGCCGTCCAGGTCACCGGACCCGTCGTCCGGGACTCCCGTGAGGTGACGCCCGGCAGCCTCTTCGTCGCCTTCGTCGGCGAGCGCGTCGACGGCCACGACTACGCGGCCGACGTGGTCGCCGCGGGCGCGGTCGCCGTGCTCGCCTCGCGGCCGGTCGGCGTGCCCGCCATCGTCGTCGACGACGTGCAGGCGGCGCTCGGCGCCCTGGCCCGGCACGTCGTCAAGCGGCTCGGCGCGACCCTGGTGGCGCTGACCGGCTCGGTCGGCAAGACCAGCTCCAAGGACCTGCTCGCGCAGGTGCTTCGGCGCCACGCGCCCACGGTCTGGACGCCGGGCTCGCTCAACAACGAGATCGGGCTGCCGCTCACCGCGCTCAGCGCCACCGACGAGACGAAGTTCCTCGTCCTGGAGATGGGGGCGCGCGGAATCGGCCATATCCGCTACCTCACCGGACTCACGCCGCCGAAGATCGGCCTCGTCCTGAACGTCGGCACCGCCCACATCGGCGAGTTCGGCGGCCGCGAGAAGATCGCGGAAGCGAAGGGCGAGCTGGTCGAGTCGCTGCCCGAGGACGGCGCCGCGATCCTCAACGCCGACGACCCGTTCGTCCGTGCGATGGCCACGCGCACCAAGGCGCGCGTGCTCCTGTTCGGAGAGTCCGACGACGCCGACGTACGCGCGGAAAATGTCCGGCTCACAGAGAACGGACAGCCTGCTTTTACGCTGCACACACCCTCCGGGTGCAGCGACGTGACCTTGCGGCTGTACGGTGAGCACCACGTGTCGAACGCGCTTGCCGCGGCCGCCGTCGCCCATGAGCTGGGCATGTCCGTGGACGAGATCGCCCTCGCGCTCTCCGAGGCGGGCACGCTGTCCCGCTGGCGGATGGAGGTCACCGAGCGCCCGGACGGTGTGACGGTCGTCAACGACGCCTACAACGCGAACCCCGAGTCCATGCGAGCGGCCCTGCGCGCGCTCGTGGCCATGGGCAAGGGGCGTCGTACGTGGGCGGTGCTCGGGCACATGGCCGAGCTCGGGGACGAGGGTCTCGCCGAGCACGACGCGGTCGGACGCCTTGCCGTCCGGCTCAACGTGAGCAAGCTCGTGGCAGTCGGGGGCAGGGAAGCGTCCTGGCTCCAACTGGGCGCATACAACGAGGGTTCGTGGGGTGAGGAGTCGGTGCACGTGTCCGACGCACAGGCGGCGATCGACCTGCTGCGCAGCGAGCTGCGCGCGGGAGACGTCGTGCTGGTGAAGGCGTCCAGATCGGTCGGTCTCGAGCGGGTCGCCGCGGCGCTGCTCGACGACGCCGCGATGTCTTCTGAGGGGCAGGTCGCCGGCCGATGAGGCAGATCCTCTTCGCGGGTGTGATCGGGCTCTTCCTGACCCTGGTCGGTACCCCGCTGCTGATCAAGCTCCTGGCCCGCAAGGGTTATGGCCAGTTCATCCGGGACGACGGCCCGCGCGAGCACCACAGCAAGCGCGGTACGCCGACCATGGGTGGTATCGCCTTCATCCTGGCCACGCTCATCGCGTACTTCCTCACGAAGGTGCTCACCGGCACGGAGACCACGCTCTCCGGCCTGCTGGTGCTCTTCCTGATGGCGGGCATGGGCCTCGTCGGCTTCCTCGACGACTACATCAAGATCGTCAAGCAGCGTTCGCTGGGTCTGCGGGCCAAGGCGAAGATGCTCGGCCAGCTGATCGTCGGCATCGGCTTCGCCGTGATGGCGCTCAACTGGCCGGACAACCGCAACCAGACGCCGGCCTCCACCAAGCTGTCGTTCGTCACGGACTTCGGCTGGTCGATCGGCCCGGTCCTGTTCGTGGTCTGGGCGCTGTTCATGATCCTCGCGATGTCGAACGGCGTGAACCTCACCGACGGTCTGGACGGCCTCGCCACCGGCGCCTCCGTGATGGTCTTCGGCGCCTACACCTTCATCGGTGTCTGGCAGTACCAGGAGTCCTGCGCCAACTCGGCGACGCTGATGAACCCCCAGGCGTGCTACGAGGTCAGGGATCCGCTCGACCTCGCGGTGGTGGCCTCCGCGCTGATGGGCGCCTGCTTCGGCTTCCTGTGGTGGAACACCTCGCCCGCCAAGATCTTCATGGGTGACACCGGTTCGCTCGCTCTCGGCGGTGCGCTCGCGGGCCTCGCGATCTGCTCCCGCACGGAGCTGCTCCTCGCGCTGCTCGGCGGCCTCTTCGTCCTCATCACCATGTCGGTCGTCATCCAGGTCGGCTCGTTCCGCCTGACCGGAAAGCGCGTCTTCCGGATGGCGCCACTCCAGCACCACTTCGAACTCAAGGGGTGGTCCGAGGTCCTTGTGGTGGTCCGCTTCTGGATCATCCAGGGCATGTGCGTGATCGTCGGCCTCGGTCTCTTCTACGCGGGATGGGCAGCCGAAAAGTGACCACAGCGTCCGACTGGCAGGGCAGGAACATCACCGTCGCCGGTCTCGGCGTGAGCGGCATCTCCGCCGCCCGCGCCCTGGCCAGCCTCGGCGCGTCGGTGACCGTCGTGGACGGCGGCTCCGGCGAGGCACACCGCGAACGCGCCGCCTCCCTGGAGACCGAGGGCATCGCCGTACGCCTCGGCGACGCCGAGACGCTTCCCGAGGGCACCGACCTGGTGGTCACCTCGCCCGGCTGGAAGCCGTCCTCGCCGCTGTTCGCGGCGGCCGCCGCCGCGGGCGTGGACGTCGTCGGCGACGTCGAGATCGCCTGGCGTCTGCGCGGCCCCGACGCGGCCTCCTGGCTCGCCATCACGGGCACCAACGGCAAGACCACGACCACGCAGATGCTCGCCTCGATCCTGACGGCGGCGGGCCTGCGCACGGCCGCCGTCGGCAACATCGGCACCCCGATCGTCGACGTGGTCCTGGAGGGCGACGACGCCTACGACGTGCTGGCCGTCGAGCTCTCCTCGTACCAGCTGCACTGGGCGCCCTCGCTGCGCGCCCACTCCGCGGCGGTCCTGAACCTCGCGCCCGACCACCTCGACTGGCACGGCTCCATGGAGGCGTACGCCGCCGACAAGGGCCGCATCTACGAGGGCAACCACGTCGCCTGCGTCTACAACGTCGCCGACAAGGCCACCGAGGACCTGGTCCGCGAGGCCGACGTCGAAGAGGGCTGCCGCGCCATCGGTTTCACGCTGAACGCGCCCGCGCCCTCGCAACTGGGCGTCGTGGACGGCATCCTGGTCGACCGTGCCTTCGTGCCGGACCGCCAGAAGCAGGCCCAGGAGCTCGCCGAGATCTCCGACGTCCGACCGCCCGCGCCGCACAACATCGCCAACGCGCTGGCCGCCGCGGCCCTCGCGCGCGCCTTCGGCGTACAGGCCACGGCCGTCCGCGACGGCCTGCGCGCCTTCCGCCCGGACGCCCACCGCATCGAGCACGTCGCGGACGTGGCCGAGGTCGCGTACGTCGACGACTCCAAGGCCACCAACACGCACGCCGCGCAGGCGTCGTTGGCGGCGTACGAGTCGATCGTCTGGATCGCGGGCGGGCTCGCCAAGGGCGCCACCTTCGACGAGCTCGTCACGGGCGCGGCGAAGCGGCTGCGCGGCGTCGTCCTGATCGGCGCCGACCGCGGGCTGATCCGCGAAGCCCTCGCGCGACACGCCCCCGAGGTCCCGGTCGTCGACCTCGACCGCACCGACACTGGTGCGATGTCCGAGGCGGTACGGCGGGCGGCGGAGCTGGCTCAGCCGGGGGACACCGTGCTGATGGCCCCGGCCTGCGCGTCGATGGACATGTTCACCAACTACAACAAGCGTGGTGAAGCGTTCGCGGACGCCGTCCGCGAACTCGGCTCCACGAGCGCCTGACCGGGTTTTCCGTCCGGCCGGGCGCCGGGCACACCCTTGGGAGGGGAACGTGGCCAGGTCTTCCGTGCGGGTCGCCAAACGACCGGCTCCGGTACGCGCCAGAGGTGCCTCCCACCCTCCGGGCGAGAGCGGGCCCAGGCGGCTCTACAACAGGGCCCGCAAGGCCTGGGACCGGCCGCTGACGGCGTACTACCTGATTTTCGGCAGCAGCCTGCTGATCACCGTGCTCGGCCTGGTGATGGTCTACTCGGCCTCGATGATCCAGGCGCTGCAGCTGGACCTGCCCGCCTCGTACTTCTTCCGCAAGCAGTTCGTGGCGGCCGTGCTCGGCGCGATCCTGCTGCTCGCCGCGATGCGGATGCCCGTCAAGCTGCACCGGGCGCTCGCCTACCCGATGCTCGCGGTGACCGTCTTCCTGATGGTCCTCGTGCAGATCCCGGGGATAGGGCGCAGCGTCAACGGCAACCAGAACTGGATCTACCTGGGCGGCCCGTTCCAGTTGCAGCCCAGTGAGTTCGGCAAGCTCGCCCTGGTCCTGTGGGGCGCCGACCTGCTCGCGCGTAAACACGACAAGCGGTTGCTGACCCAGTGGAAACACATGCTGGTGCCGCTCGTCCCGGTCGCGTTCATGCTGCTCGGGCTCATCATGCTCGGCGGCGACATGGGCACGGCGATCATCCTCACCGCGATCCTCTTCGGACTGCTGTGGCTCGCGGGAGCGCCCACCCGGCTCTTCGCCGGCGTGCTCGGCGTCGCGGCGCTGCTCGGTGTGATTCTCATCAAGACGAGCCCCAACCGCATGGCGCGGCTGGCGTGCATCGGCGCGACGGATCCCGGCCCGGGAGACCAGTGCTGGCAGGCCGTGCACGGCATCTACGCCCTTGCCTCCGGCGGATTCTTCGGTTCCGGTCTCGGCGCGAGTGTGGAAAAATGGGGTCAACTGCCCGAACCGCACACCGACTTCATCTTCGCCATCACGGGGGAGGAACTCGGCCTGGCGGGGACACTGTCGGTACTCGCCCTGTTCGCGGCTCTAGGCTATGCGGGTATCCGCGTGGCCGGACGCACGGAGGACCCCTTCGTGAGGTACGCCGCGGGAGGTGTGACCACCTGGATCACGGCCCAGGCCGTGGTCAACATCGGTGCGGTGCTCGGTCTGCTGCCGATCGCCGGTGTCCCGCTCCCGCTGTTCTCCTACGGGGGTTCGGCCCTGCTGCCGACCATGTTCGCCGTCGGACTCCTCATCGCCTTCGCGCGATCGGACCCCGCGGCGAAGGCGGCCCTGGCCATGCGGCAACCTCGGGTGAGATGGAACACGATGCGACGGCGCGTCAAGGCGCGTTCGTCCGGAGAGCGGTGAATTTCGGTGCATGTCGTACTCGCCGGTGGGGGGACCGCCGGCCACATCGAGCCCGCGCTCGCCCTCGCGGACGCCCTGCGGAGGCAGGACCCGACCGTGGGGATCACGGCCCTGGGCACGGAGCGTGGACTCGAGACCCGACTCGTACCCGAGCGGGGCTACGAACTGGCGCTGATCCCGGCCGTACCCCTGCCGCGCAAGCCCACCCCTGAACTGATCACCGTCCCGGGACGGCTGCGCGGCACCATCAAGGCGGCCGAGCAGATCCTGGAGCGCACCAAGGCGGACTGCGTCGTGGGCTTCGGCGGCTACGTCGCGCTGCCCGGCTACCTCGCCGCCAAGCGGACGGGGACGCCGATCGTCGTGCACGAGGCCAACGCGCGCCCCGGCCTGGCCAACAAGATCGGTTCGCGGTACGCCCACGGGGTGGCCGTCGCCACGCCGGACAGCAAGCTGCGCAACTCCCGCTACATCGGCATTCCGTTGCGCCACACCATCGCCACGCTGGACCGGGCCCGGGTCCGCCCCGAGGCGCGCGCCGCGTTCGGCCTCGACCCGAACCTGCCGACCCTGCTGGTCTCCGGCGGTTCCCAGGGCGCCCGGCGCCTCAACGAGGTCGTCCAGCAGGTCGCGCCGGTCCTCCAGCGCGCCGGCATCCAGATCCTGCACGCGGTCGGTCCGAAGAACGAATTGCCGCAGGTGCAGCAGATGCCGGGGATGCCCCCGTACATCCCGGTACCGTACGTGGACCGGATGGACCTCGCGTACGCCGCGGCCGACATGATGCTCTGCCGCGCGGGCGCGATGACCGTCGCCGAACTCTCCGCCGTCGGGCTCCCGGCCGCCTACGTCCCGCTGCCCATCGGCAACGGCGAGCAGCGGCTCAACGCCCAGCCGGTGGTCAAGGCGGGCGGCGGACTGCTGGTCGACGACGCGGAACTGACGCCCGAGTGGGTCCAGGGCAATGTCCTGCCCGTGCTCGCCGACCCCCACCGGCTGTACGAGATGTCCCGTGCCGCCTCGGAGTTCGGCCGCCGGGACGCCGACGAGCTCCTCGTCGGCATGGTGTACGAGGCGATTGCGTCACGCCGTAACGCGTGAGAAGGCAGGGGACCGTGGCCGGACCGACCACCGCCGAACGGCAGCAGCAGAAGTCCGGCCCGCCCCGCCCGCAGCGCACCCGCCGCCCGCGACTGCCGCGGTCGCGCACCCTGATCGTGGCGCTGGTCCTCGCCGTACTGCTCGGCGCCGGCGCCATCTGGGCGCTCTACGGCTCGCAGTGGCTGCGTCTTGAGCGCGTGACGACCTCCGGTACGCGCGTCCTGACGCCCGAACAGGTGCGGAAGGCGGCCGCGGCCCCGGTCGGGGCACCACTGATTTCGGTCGACACCGACGAGCTCGAAGAGCGGCTCCGCTCGAAATTGCCCCGAATTGACTCGGTTGAGGTCGTCCGGTCCTGGCCGCACGGAATCGGGCTCAAAGTGACGGAACGCAAGCCCGTTCTTCTCATCGAAAAGGGCGGAAAGTTCACCGAAGTGGACGCCAAGGGAGTGCGATTCGCCACGGTCGAACGCGCCCCGAAGGGGGTGCCCCGGCTCGAATTGACGCCGGATCAGGACAGTGGCGCGGCGAGTCTGCGCCGGTTCGGCACCGACCGGCTGCTGCGCGAGGCGGTGCGGGTCGCCGGTGACCTGCCCGAAGCCGTGGCCCGCGATACCCGGAACGTCAAGGTCCGTTCGTACGACTCGATCTCGTTGGAGTTGAGAGGCGGACGAACGGTCGACTGGGGCAGCGGCGAGAAGGGGCGTACGAAGGCCGCCACACTGACCGCACTGATGAAAGCGGCGCCCAAGGCACGGCACTTCGATGTGAGCGTCCCCACCGCCCCTGCGTCATCGGGGAGTTGACGCATATCGTCGCAGGCCAGCACCCTGGTTCGGCATCGCTACGGCTGATCACATAGGGTGAAAAGAAAAACGGGAGGTTCGGCGTGTTCGTTGAACGTGCGCCACTTGTCGACTTAGTGTCCTGTTCGGAAGAGTCCAAGGAACAGACACACTGGTAACCCTAAACTTCAGCGTTAGGGTTCGGGTCGGCGTTCGGACCGTCCCATTCGGCATCAGTCGTCGCATCGCAGCAGAGCGAAACGGCGACACGTAACTCGAGGCGAGAGGCCTTCGACGTGGCAGCACCGCAGAACTACCTCGCAGTCATCAAAGTCATCGGTGTCGGCGGCGGTGGTGTCAATGCCATCAACCGGATGATCGAGGTCGGTCTCAAGGGCGTCGAGTTCATCGCCATCAACACCGACGCGCAAGCCCTGTTGATGAGCGACGCCGACGTCAAGCTCGACGTCGGCCGTGAACTCACCCGCGGACTCGGGGCCGGCGCCAACCCGGCCGTCGGCCGCAAGGCCGCAGAAGACCACCGCGAGGAGATCGAGGAGGTCCTCAAGGGGGCCGACATGGTCTTCGTCACCGCCGGTGAAGGCGGCGGCACCGGCACCGGCGGCGCACCCGTCGTCGCCAACATCGCGCGCTCGCTCGGCGCCCTCACCATCGGTGTGGTCACGCGGCCGTTCACCTTCGAGGGCCGGCGCCGCGCCAACCAGGCCGAGGACGGCATCGCGGAGCTGCGCGAAGAGGTCGACACCCTCATCGTCATCCCGAACGACCGGCTCCTGTCCATCTCGGACCGCCAGGTCTCCGTCCTCGACGCCTTCAAGTCGGCGGACCAGGTCCTGCTCTCCGGTGTCCAGGGCATCACCGACCTCATCACCACGCCCGGCCTGATCAACCTCGACTTCGCCGACGTGAAGTCGGTCATGTCCGAGGCCGGTTCGGCCCTCATGGGCATCGGCTCGGCCCGCGGCGACGACCGCGCGGTGGCCGCCGCCGAGATGGCGATCTCCTCGCCGCTCCTGGAGGCGTCCATCGACGGCGCCCGCGGTGTGCTGCTCTCCATCTCCGGTGGCTCGGACCTCGGCCTCTTCGAGATCAACGAAGCGGCCCAGCTGGTCAGCGAGGCCGCCCACCCCGAGGCCAACATCATCTTCGGCGCGGTCATCGACGACGCGCTCGGCGACGAGGTCAGGGTCACCGTCATCGCGGCGGGCTTCGACGGCGGACAGCCACCGTCCAAGCGGGACAACGTCCTTGGCTCGGCGTCCGGCTCGGCCAAGCGCGAGGAGCCCGCGGCGCCCGCCCGCCCCGCCGAATCGTCCCGCCCGGCCTTCGGCGGCCTCGGCAGCGTCACCCCGCGCGAGGAGGCCCCGACGCCGGAGCCCGCCGAGCAGGCCGCCCCGGCGAGCGAGGCCCCGGCCGGGAACCCGGCGCCGCTCCAGGTCCCGCCGGCCCGTCCCTACCAGGACAGCCAGGCCGAAGAGCTGGACGTGCCGGACTTCTTGAAGTGATAAGCAAGCACAGCACCGTGAGCGGCGCGCACTTCGCCTTCACCGACAGGTGGGGCGGGGTGAGCGCCGTTCCGTACGAAGAGCTCAACCTCGGCGGCGCGGTCGGCGACGACCCCGGGGCCGTGCGGGCCAACCGCACGCTCGCCGCCACGACCCTCGGCCTCGACCCGGCCCGGGTGGTCTGGATGAACCAGGTCCACGGCCGTGACGTCGCCGTGGTCGACGGCCCCTGGGGGTCCGGCGCCGACATCCCGTCCGTCGACGCCGTGGTGACCGCCCGCAGGGGCCTCGCCCTCTCGGTCCTCACCGCCGACTGCACGCCGGTGCTGCTCGCCGATCCGGTCGCCAAGGTCGCGGCCGCGGCGCACGCCGGACGCCCCGGCATGGTGGCGGGCGTCGTCCCGGCCGCCGTCGAGGCCATGGTGGCGCTCGGCGCGGACCCGGCCCGCATCGTCGCCCGCACCGGGCCCGCCGTCTGCGGGCGTTGCTACGAAGTGCCCGAGGCGATGCGCGCCGATGTCGCCGCCGTCGAGCCCTCGGCGCACGCCGAGACGAGCTGGGGTACGCCCGCGGTCGACGTGACCGCCGGAGTGCACGCCCAACTGGAGCGGCTCGGGGTGCGCGACCGGGAGCAGTCGCCGGTGTGCACGCTGGAATCCGGTGACCACTTCTCGTACCGCCGCGACCGCACGACCGGTCGTCTCGCGGGCTATGTCTGGCTGGACTGATAAGGCATGACGGAACGCAAGGTTCAACTCGCGGAAAATCTGGCGGCGGTCGAGGAGCGGATCGCCGCGGCGTGCGCCGCCGCCGGTCGCAAGCGGGAGGAAGTGACCCTCATCGTGGTCACGAAGACCTACCCCGCGAGCGATGTGCGGATCCTCTCGGAACTGGGGGTGCGGCACGTCGCGGAGAACCGCGACCAGGACGCGGCGCCGAAGGCCGCCCAGTGCTCCGACCTCCCGCTCACCTGGCACTTCGTGGGTCAGTTGCAGACCAATAAGGTCCGTTCCGTGGTCGGTTATGCCGATCTGGTGCAGTCCGTCGATCGTCCCAAGCTCGTCACAGCTTTGTCGGCGGCCGCGGTGCGCGCGGAGCGGGAGCTCGGCTGCCTGATCCAGGTCGCGCTCGACGCGGAGGTCAACGGCCGGGGCGAGCGCGGGGGCGTGGGGCCGGGCGGAATCGAAGAGTTGGCCGACCTCGTGGCAGGGGCGCCGGGACTGCGGCTCGACGGTCTGATGACCGTCGCCCCGCTCACCGGCCCGTACGCGGGACGGCAACAGGTGGCGTTCGAGCGGTTGATGGAATTCGCAACCCTCATGCGCGCGGCTCATCCTGCTGCGAACATGGTGTCGGCAGGGATGAGTGCGGACCTCGAACAGGCCGTGGCGGCCGGAGCGACACATGTGCGCGTCGGTACGGCGGTACTCGGAGTCCGACCCGGGCTCGGGTAACGTCGCCAAGAAGTCGGACCACAGCAGAAAATATGGTCATTCTCGCTGTTGGGCGGGGATACCTCGTGGATCGCGGGCAGTTGGTGACGACAGCCGATCCACCACAGAGCGGAGGACTCAGAGCATGGCCGGCGCGATGCGCAAGATGGCGGTCTACCTCGGCCTCGTGGAGGACGATGGGTACGACGGTCCGGGGTTCGACCCCGACGACGAGTTCGAACCCGAGCCGGAGCCCGAGCGCGACCGCAGGCGGCACGAACCGCCGCATCAGTCGCACCAGCCCCATCAGCCTCAACGGGACGAATCGGTGCGAGTGGTGCAGCCGCCCGCCCAGCGCGAGCCGGCCGTCCATTCCTCTTCGTCGGCCGCCGAATCCGGACGTCCGGCACGAATCGCCCCCGTGGCATCCATCACACCTGAACGCCAGAGCCTGGAGAAGAACGCACCGGTGATCATGCCCAAGGTCGTGTCCGAGCGGGAGCCCTACCGCATCACCACATTGCACCCCCGGACCTACAACGAGGCCCGTACCATCGGGGAACACTTCCGTGAGGGCACTCCGGTGATCATGAATCTGACCGAGATGGACGACACCGACGCGAAGCGACTTGTCGACTTTGCCGCCGGTCTGGTCTTCGGTCTGCATGGCAGCATTGAGCGCGTGACGCAGAAGGTGTTCCTGTTGTCGCCTGCTAACGTCGATGTAACGGCGGAGGACAAGGCTCGCATCGCAGAGGGCGGGTTCTTCAACCAGAGCTGAGACGCAGTAGATGAAGTAGCTGCTGTAGACGCAGAACCGGAACGACGAGTACGAGAAACAGGGGAGAGGGAACCGCGAACATGGGCGTGGTCTTGCAGGTGCTCTACGTCGCGCTGATGTGCTTCCTCATCGTGCTGATCTTCCGGTTGGTCATGGACTACGTCTTCCAGTTCGCCCGCTCATGGCAACCCGGCAAGGCGATGGTGGTCGTTCTGGAGGCCACCTACACTGTCACTGATCCACCGCTCAAGCTTCTGCGGCGGTTCATTCCGCCGCTGCGTCTCGGGGGCGTGGCACTTGACCTGTCCTTCTTCGTACTGATGATCATCGTCTACATCTTGATCGCTCTCGTGGGCAAACTCGCGAGGTGACTGTGGACGATACGGTCTTGCCGACTGCCGATGACTACGTTGAGGTGAAGAGATGCCGTTGACCCCCGAGGACGTGCGGAACAAGCAGTTCACGACCGTCCGCCTCCGAGAAGGCTATGACGAGGACGAGGTCGATGCCTTCCTCGATGAGGTCGAAGCCGAACTGACCCGCTTGCTCCGCGAGAACGAGGACCTGCGCGCCAAGCTGGCCGCCGCCACCCGCGCCGCTGCTCAGAACCAGCAGCAGGGCGGCATGCGCAAGGGCCCCGACGGGCCCCAGGACCAGCGAGGACCGGGCGCCCCGGTGCCCGCCGCAATATCGGGCCCGCAGCCGGTCCCGCCGCAGCAGCAGATGGGCGGCCCGATGGGCGGCCCGCCGCAGCTGCCCGGCGGTGCCCCGCAGCTGCCCGCCGGCCCCAGTGGGCACGGCCCGCAGGGCGGTCCGCAGGGTCCCGGCCCGATGGGTCAGGGTCCGATGGGCGGCCCCATGGGCGGTCCCATGGGCGGCCACGGTCCGCAGATGCCGCAGCCCGGCCAGGGCCCCGGTGGCGACAGCGCCGCCCGTGTGCTCTCGCTCGCGCAGCAGACCGCCGACCAGGCGATCGCGGAGGCCCGTTCCGAGGCCAACAAGATCGTCGGCGAGGCGCGCTCGCGCGCCGAGGGTCTCGAGCGTGACGCCCGTGCCAAGGCCGACGCCCTGGAGCGGGACGCGCAGGAGAAGCACCGCGTCGCGATGGGCTCCCTGGAGTCCGCCCGCGCCACGCTGGAGCGCAAGGTCGAGGACCTGCGCGGCTTCGAGCGCGAGTACCGCACGCGTCTGAAGTCCTACCTGGAGTCGCAGCTGCGTCAGCTGGAGACCCAGGCCGACGACTCGCTGGCCCCGCCGCGTACCCCGGCCACCGCCTCGCTGCCGCCGTCCCCGGCGCCGTCGATGGCCCC
Organism: Streptomyces sp. NPDC052114; assembly: GCF_040680155.1. Lineage (NCBI taxonomy): Bacteria > Bacillati > Actinomycetota > Actinomycetes > Kitasatosporales > Streptomycetaceae > Streptomyces > Streptomyces sp. NPDC052114. Next base: position 95,645 of record NZ_JBFAWC010000011.1, read on the forward strand.
GGCCGGCGCGGGTGCCCCGTCCTACGGCGGCAACCAGTCGATGGGCGGCAACAACCAGCCCGCCGGCGGTCCGTCCTACGGCGGCCAGCAGCAGATGTCCCCGGCGATGACCCAGCCGATGGCACCGGTGCGGCCCCAGGGCCCCGCTCCGATGCAGCAGGCTCCGTCGCCGATGCGCGGCTTCCTCATCGACGAGGACGACAACTGACGGGCGTGACCACGCCTTAGGCGTCGGCAGCGTTCAGGGCCGGGCCCCCGGAGATTCTCCGGGGGCCCGGCCCTTTTGTGTGCGGCGGTGTCTCGACGGATGGCGCAGCGAGGGCGTCGTGGTGCCGCCAGGGTGGTGCAGAAACGTTCATCTGTACGTGGGGACGCAACGCCGAAGGCCCGGTCCCGCCAAGATCTTCGGCGGGACCGGGCCTTCGGTGCGTCCCGGGGCCGTGCCCCGGGCGCGGGCGCTTACGCCTTGCGGAGGCGGAAGGTCAGCTTCAGGGAGTCGTCGGTGAACGGCTCCCCATAGGTGTCGTCGGCCTCGCCCTGGGCGAAGTCCGTGGCGAGGACCTCGTCCGCGATGAGCCCGGCGTGGTCGGACAGGGCCGTCACCACGGCCGGGTCCGGGGAGGTCCAGCGCAGGGCGATGCGGTCCGCGACGTCCAGGCCGCTGTTCTTGCGGGCCTCCTGGATCAGGCGGATCGCGTCACGGGCCAGGCCCGCGCGGCGCAGCTCCTCGGTGATCTCCAGGTCCAGGGCGACCGTGGCACCGGAGTCGGACGCCACCGACCAGCCCTCGCGCGGGGTCTCCGTGATGATCACCTCGTCCGGGGCCAGCGTCACCTTCTCGCCGTCGACCTCGACGAAGGCCGTGCCCTCGCGCAGGGCCAGGGACAGCGCGGCCGCGTCGGCCTCGGCGACGGCCTTGGCGACTGCCTGGACGCCCTTGCCGAAGCGCTTGCCGAGGGCCCGGAAGTTGGCCTTGGCCGTGGTGTCGACCAGGGAGCCGCCGACCTCGGAGAGCGACGCCAGCGAGGAGACGTTGAGCTCCTCGGTGATCTGGGCGTGCAGCTCCGGGTTGAGGGACTCGAAGCCGGAGGCGGCGACCAGCGCGCGGGACAGCGGCTGGCGGGTCTTGACGCCGGACTCCGCGCGCGTGGCGCGGCCGAGCTCGACCAGGCGCCGCACGAGGACCATCTGCTTCGACAGCTCCGGGTCGATCGCCGACAGGTCGGCCTCGGGCCAGGAGGACAGGTGGACCGACTCCGGGGCGTCCGGGGACACCGGCACGATCAGGTCCTGCCAGACGCGCTCGGTGATGAACGGCGTCAGCGGGGCCAGCAGCTTCGTGACGGTCTCGACGACCTCGTGCAGGGTGCGCAGCGCCGCCTTGTCGCCCTGCCAGAAGCGGCGGCGGGAGCGGCGCACGTACCAGTTGGAGAGGTTGTCGACGAAGACGGACAGGAGCTTGCCCGCGCGCTGGGTGTCGTAGCTCTCCAGGGCCTGGGTGACCTGGTCGGTCAGCGCGTGCAGCTCGCTGAGCAGCCAGCGGTCCAGGAGGGGACGCTGGGCGGGCGTCGGGTCGGCCTCACTGGGGGCCCACTGCGACGTGCGGGCGTACAGGGCCTGGAAGGCGACCGTGTTCCAGTACGTGAGGAGCGTCTTGCGGACGACCTCCTGGATGGTGCCGTGGCCCACGCGGCGCGCCGCCCACGGGGAGCCGCCGGCCGCCATGAACCAGCGGACCGCGTCGGCGCCGTGCTGGTCCATGAGCGGGATCGGCTGGAGGATGTTGCCCAGGTGCTTGGACATCTTGCGGCCGTCCTCGGCGAGGATGTGGCCGAGGCAGACCACGTTCTCGTAGGACGACTTGTCGAAGACCAGGGTGCCGACGGCCATCAGCGTGTAGAACCAGCCGCGGGTCTGGTCGATGGCCTCCGAGATGAACTGCGCCGGGTAGCGGCTCTCGAAGAGCTCCTTGTTCTTGTACGGGTAGCCCCACTGCGCGAACGGCATCGAGCCCGAGTCGTACCAGGCGTCGATGACCTCCGGCACGCGCGTGGCCGTGCTCGCGCAGCCCTCCTCGGGGCAGGTGAAGGTGACCTCGTCGATGAAGGGGCGGTGCGGGTCGAGGCCCGACTGGTCGGTGCCGGTGAGCTCCGAGAGCTCCGCGCGCGAGCCGACGCAGGTGAGGTGGTCCTCCTCGCAGCGCCAGATGGGCAGCGGGGTGCCCCAGTAGCGGTTGCGGGACAGGGCCCAGTCGACGTTGTTGTTCAGCCAGTCGCCGAAGCGGCCGTGCTTGACCGAGTCGGGGAACCAGTTGGTCTTCTCGTTCTCCTGGAGCAGGCGGTCCTTGATGGCCGTCGTGCGGATGTACCAGGACGGCTGCGCGTAGTAGAGGAGCGCCGTGTGGCAGCGCCAGCAGTGCGGGTAGCTGTGCTCGTACGGGATGTGACGGAAGAGCAGTCCACGGTCCGCGAGGTCCTCGGTCAGCTTTTCGTCTGCCTTCTTGAAGAAGACACCGCCCACCAGCGGTACGTCTTCTTCGAAGGTGCCGTCCGGACGGACCGGGTTCACGACCGGGAGGCCGTACGCGCGGCAGACCTTGAGGTCGTCCTCGCCGAAGGCGGGGGACTGGTGGACCAGACCGGTGCCGTCCTCCGTGGTGACGTACTCGGCGTTGACCACGAAGTGGGCCGGAGCCGGGAACTCCACCAGCTCGAAGGGACGTTGGTAGGTCCAGCGCTCCATGTCGGCGCCGGTGAAGGTCTCGCCGGTCGTCTCCCACTCCTCGCCGAGGGCCTTCTCGACGAGCGGCTGGGCGACGACGACCTTCTCCTCGCCGTTCGTCGCGACGACGTACGTGACGTCGGGGTGCGCGGCGACGGCGGTGTTGGAGACGAGGGTCCAGGGGGTCGTCGTCCAGACCAGGAGGGCGGCTTCGCCCGCGAGGGGACCGGAGGTGAGGGGGAAACGGACGTAGACCGACGGGTCGACGACCGTCTCGTAGCCCTGTGCGAGTTCGTGGTCGGACAGGCCCGTGCCGCAGCGGGGGCACCACGGGGCGACGCGGTGGTCCTGGACCAGCAGGTCCTTCTTGAAGATCTCCTTCAGGGACCACCAGACCGAGTCCACGTACTCCGGGTTCATCGTCCGGTAGGCGTCGTCGAGGTCGACCCAGTAGCCCATGCGGGTCGTGAGCTCGGCGAAGGCGTCGGTGTGCCGGGTCACGGACTCGCGGCACTTGGCGTTGAAGGCGGCGATGCCATAGGCCTCGATGTCCTTCTTGCCGTTGAACCCGAGCTCCTTCTCGACGGCGAGCTCGACCGGGAGGCCGTGGCAGTCCCAGCCGGCCTTGCGGGCCACGTGGTAGCCCCGCATGGTGCGGAAGCGCGGGAAGACGTCCTTGAAGACGCGGGCCTCGATGTGGTGGGCGCCCGGCATGCCGTTGGCGGTCGGCGGGCCCTCGTAGAACACCCACTCGGGGCGGCCCTCGGACTGCTCGAGGCTCTTGGCGAAGATCTTCTGCTCGCGCCAGAAGTCGAGCACGGCGTGCTCAAGGGCGGGCAGATCGACCTGGGCGGGCACCTGGCGGTACTGCGGCGGCGTCATCAACGAGCTCCTCCAACGGATGTGCTGCCTTCCGTCGGAGGGACGAGAGCCCCGCGCCCGGTGAGGCGCGCTCCCGCGGTACCACCCTCCTTGGCTCTCCGGAACGGGGTCTGTGCCGGTGAGCCCCCTCATTGGGGTCGCGAAACCGGGTCTACCGGCCCGGGCTCGGGGCCCTGGCTTTCTTCCGGTGGCTCCGGGGTGATCTTCACGTCGCGCTCGCCCCCGGGCTCACACCGTCCCCGGGTCGCTCATGGCTGCGTACGCCGCTACTCGTCCCCATCCACGCTTCTCGCTGCAGCCCAGTGTACGGCGCCCGTGGAGGGGCGGCCGACCGCTTTTCCGGGAGCCCCGCGAGGGGCGGGTCCTGCGGTGGCGACTGACCCGAATGGCGACATGCGGACCGAGCGGATCCGGGTGCGCCGAGGTGGCCGGATTACCCGGCAGGGAGTTGGGCACAACGCATGCAGACTCGCCGCGCGGCACCCGCGGGGCGGGCAAAAAGGGCGGCGTGCCCCGTTGCCGCGGGCCTGAAGTCGATTTATCGTCCCAGCACGATTCGCGAGCAAGATCACAATATGTGAAGGGGCCGCGGCCATGGTGGCGAAGAAGACCGCCGTACAGCATTCGGCGTCCGGCAGATCCACAGGCGCGGCCGCGGCGACGGCCAAGGACGTGAGCGGCAAGAAGAGCACCCACGGAGCCGGGGCCGCGAAGGCGGCCGAGGCGGCGCGGGCGGCCGGGAAGACGTCGCCGGGGGAGGGGGCGGAGCCCGCCGGGCCCGAGGCCGCGGCGAAGAAGACAGCGGCGAAGAAGACGGCCGCCAAGAAGACGGCCGCCAAGAAGGCCGCGGCGAAGAAGACGGCGGCCGCGAAGGCCACGACCACGAAAACCGCGGCTACGAAGAGCGCGGCTACGAAGAGCACGGCGAAGAAGGCCGCCGCCGAGAAGGCGGCAGTCAAGAAGACCGCCGCCAAGAAGGCGGCGGACAAGGAGGCGGTCGCTCAGGACGCGGGGGCCGACCGGGCCGCCGGGGACACCGCCGAGAAGGCCGTCCCGGCGAAGAGGACGGCCGCCAAGAAGAGCACCGCGACAAAGAGCACGGCCAAGAAGAGCACGGCCAAGAAGTCGGTCGCGTCCGCGGCCGAAGGTGCGGCTGAGGCCGCGGAGACGACGGGAGCCACGACGGTGGTTGCGAAGAAGACTCCGGGCACGGCGACCGCGGCGAAGAAGCCGACGGCGGTACCCAAGGCGCGTGCCGCCGCACCAGGCGAGCTCGCGGTCCGGCCCGGCGAGGACCCCTGGACCCCGGACGAGGTCGCGGAGGCCCGCGCGGAGCTTCAGAGCGAGGCGCTGCGGCTCAGCAGTGAGATCGCGTCCTCCGAGGAGTCCCTGGCGGGCCTGATGCGCGACTCCGGGGACGGGGCGGGCGACGACGACGCGGACACCGGCACGAAGAACATCACGCGGGAGCACGAGATGGCGCTCGCCGCCAACGCGCGCGAGATGCTCGTGCAGACCGAGCGCGCCCTGGAGCGCCTGGACGCGGGGACGTACGGCCTCTGCGAGAACTGCGGCAATCCGATCGGCAAGGCCCGGATGCAGGCCTTCCCGCGCGCGACCCTGTGCGTGGAGTGCAAGCAGAAGCAGGAACGGCGCTACTGAGCGCGGCCTGGGCACCGGGGCCCGTACGCGTGTGCCGTACTCTCGTCCCCAGTCAGGTACCTAGGTTGAGGGACTCACGTGGCAGAGGCGGAGCGCATCATCGGTACGCCGGACATCCCTGAGGCGGCCGGGGCCGAGCCGGAGCGGTCCGACTCGGTCTCCGACGAGAAGGCGGCGGGCACGTCCTCGCCGGAAAAGTCCGGCAAGGCCGCGTCGGACGGGCCCGGCGAGGCCGTGCCGGAGAAGTCCGACGAGACCGCGCCGGCGGCGTCCGGCGAGGCCGCGGACGAGGGCGAGGACGGGCAGCAGCCCAGGGGCAAGCGCAGGATCGCCGTGCTGTTCGCGGTGGCCGTCTTCGCGTACGCCCTCGACCTGATCAGCAAGATGATCGTGGTCGCCAAGCTGGAGCACCACGAGCCGATCGACCTGATCGGCGACTGGCTGCGCCTCTCGGCGATCCGGAACGCCGGCGCGGCCTTCGGCTTCGGCGAGGCCTTCACCGTGATCTTCACCTGCATTGCCGCGGCGGTCATCGTGGTGATCGCCCGCCTCGCGCGCAAGCTCTACAGCCTGCCGTGGGCGATCGCGCTCGGCCTGCTGCTCGGCGGCGCCCTCGGCAACCTCACCGACCGGCTCTTCCGCTCGCCCGGCGTCTTCGAGGGCGCGGTGGTCGACTTCATCGCCCCCAAGGGCTTCGCGGTCTTCAATCTCGCGGACTCGGCCATCGTCTGCGGCGGCATCCTGATCGTGCTGCTGTCCTTCCGCGGCCTCGACCCGGACGGCACCGTCCACAAGGACTGAGCCACCGGCGGGGGAGCCTGCGGTGCGGGAGTGTCGGTGGGCTCCTGCATACTCAATGGGTGAGCACGATTCCCGAGATCCGTACCCTGCCCGTGCCCGACGGCCTGGAGGGCGAGCGCGTCGACGCCGCCATCTCGCGCATGTTCGGGTTCTCCCGCACCAAGGCCGCGGAACTCGCCGCGGCGGGGAAGGTCACGGTCGACGGCTCGGTGGTCGGCAAGTCCGAGCGCGTGCACGGCGGGGCCTGGCTGGAAGTGGAGATGCCGCAGGCGCCCGCTCCGGTGCAGATCGTCGCCGAGCCCGTCGAGGGCATGGAGATCGTGCATGACGACGACGACATCGTCGTGATCGTCAAGCCGGTCGGCGTGGCCGCGCACCCGAGCCCCGGCTGGACCGGGACCACCGTGATCGGCGGCCTCGCGGCGGCCGGGTACCGCATCTCGACCTCCGGCGCCGCCGAGCGCCAGGGCATCGTGCACCGCCTGGACGTCGGCACCTCCGGCCTGATGGTGGTCGCCAAGTCGGAGCGCGCGTACACCTCGCTGAAGCGCCAGTTCAAGGAGCGCACGGTCGACAAGCGCTACAACGCGCTGGTGCAGGGCCACCCCGACCCGATGAGCGGCACCATCGACGCCCCGATCGGCCGGCACCCCCACCACGACTACAAGTGGGCGGTCACGGCCGAGGGCAAGCCCTCCGTGACGCACTACGACCTCATCGAGGCCTTCCGCGCGGCCTCCCTGCTCGACATCAAGCTGGAGACGGGTCGCACGCACCAGATCCGCGTCCACATGTCCGCCCATCGGCACCCCTGCGTGGGCGACCTGACGTACGGCGCGGACCCCACGCTCGCCAAGCGCCTGGGCCTCACGCGCCAGTGGCTGCACGCGGTCCGGCTCGGCTTCGAGCACCCGGGCGACGGCCAGTGGGTCGAGTTCGAGAGCGGCTACCCCGACGACCTCCAGAAGGCCCTGGACCGGGTGCGGGCGGAGAGCACGTGAGCGGGGTGACGGTGCGGGTCGCCGAGGGCCCGGACGACCTGGAGGCCTGCTTCGCGGTCCGCAAGGAGGTCTTCGTCGCCGAGCAGCAGGTGCCCGAGGACCTGGAGTACGACGCGTACGACGCAGGGGCGGTGCACGTCCTGGCCATGGGCGCGGACGGCGTCGCGCTCGGCACGGGCCGGCTCCTGACCGGCGCCGCGGCCGCCGCCAAGAACGGCGGGGACGTCGGCGTGGGCGCCCTCGGCCGGCTCGCGGTGACGCGTGCCGCGCGCGGGCTCGGCGTCGGGGCCGCCCTGGTCCGCGCCATCGAGGACGCGGCACGCGCGCGTGGCCTGCGGGCGGTGGACCTGCACGCGCAGACGCACGCCCTGGGGTTCTACGAGCGCCTGGGGTACGAGGTGTACGGCCCCGAGTTCCCCGACGCGGGCATCCCGCACCGGGCGATGCGCAGGTCGCTGGGGTAGCACGGTGGTCGGGGCGGGCCGCTGGGGCCGGGCTCCGGCACGGCACATCCGGGTGTCGCCGCGGGTGTTCGGGTGTCGCCACGAGCGTGCGGGGTCACGAGCGTGCGGGGTGTCGCCGCGAGCGGGCGATGAGGGGCATTGGTCCGGTTCGCGGTGAATGCGTGGCAGGGTTGAGGTCTTGATCGTCCCCTTCTCGACCCTCCGGAGGCCGCACCGTGGATCAACTGGCACTGGTGCTCATCTTGTTGCTCGGTGCCGTGGTCACCGTGCCGCTGGGGGACCGGCTCGGGCTGCCCGCGCCTGTCCTGATGACGCTGGCGGGGATCGGCATGGCCCTGCTGCCGTTCGTGCCGAACGTCGAGATCCCGCCGGACTACATCCTTCCGCTGGTCCTGCCGCCGCTGCTCTACGCCTCCGTGCAGCGCACCTCGTGGCGGCAGTTCACGGCCAACGTACGGCCCATCCTCCTGCTCGCCGTGGCGCTGGTGTTCGTGACGACGGCGGCGGTCGCCGCGGTGGCCAACGCGGTGGTGCCGGGGCTGCCGATCGCGGCCGCCGTGGCACTGGGCGCGCTCGTCGCGCCGCCCGACCCGGTCGCCGCGACCGCCGTCGCCGGGTCGCTCGGGCTGCCCCGCAGGCTCGTGTCGATCCTGGAGGGCGAGGGGCTCTTCAACGACGTCACGGCGATCGTGCTCTACCACGTGGCGATCGCCGCGGCGGTGAGCGGAAGCTTCTCCTGGCCGTCCGCCGCGGGCCTGCTGGTGCTGTCGGCCGTGGTCGCCGTCGCTGTCGGCCTGGTGCTCGGCTGGCTCACCAACAAGCTCATGGGCCTGCTCGGCGACGCCACCCTGCAGACCGGCCTGACGCTGCTCGTGCCCTTCGTCAGCTATGTCCTGGCCGAGGAACTGCTCGGCTCCGGAGTGCTCGCCGTCCTGACCACCGCGCTCTACCTCGCGGAGAACGCCGTCGACGCCGACGACGTGCTCGGACGGATCACCGGGCAGACCTTCTGGCAGATCGTCGACACCCTGGTCACCGGCATCGCGTTCGGGCTCATCGGCCTGGAGCTGCACAACGTCTTCGGCATCGCGAGCGGCCGCGAGTGGGAGATGTTCGGCTGGGGCGCGGCGATCGTCGCCGTCGTCGTCGGCGTACGCCTGATGTGGCTGCTGCCCGCGACCTGGCTGGCCAAGCGGCTGCACAAGCGGCGGGACGTCGACGAGGAGATCCCGACCAGCTGGCGCGAGACGGTCGTCATGTGGTGGTCGGGGATGCGGGGCGTGGCGTCCGTGGCGCTCGCGCTCGCCATTCCGCTCAAGACGGACGACGGTGCGCCGTTCCCGGCCCGTGACGAGATCATCTTCATCGCGTTCTGCGTCATCATGGCGACCCTCGTCGCCCAGGGCCTCACGCTGCCCTGGCTGGTGCGCAGGCTCGGGGTGCGCGCCGACGCCGACGCGGAGCGGGAACTGGAGCGCGAGCTCGCGCTGCGCGCCGCCAAGGCCGCCAAGCGCCGCCTCAAGGAGATCGAGGAGGTCGAGGAGCTCCCCGAGGACGTCGCCGAGCGGCTGCAGCGCGGCGCGTACGACATCGGGGCCAGGATCAGCCCCGACCTGGTCGACGACGAGCGCCGCGAGCGGTACGCCAAGCGCGTGGACCGCTGGAAGGCCGTCCAGCGCATCCAGCGCGAGATGATGTCCGCCGCCCGCCACGAGGTGCTCGCCGCGCGCAGCGAGCCCGGCGCCGACCCGGAGATCGTCGACCGGGTGCTGCACCACTTGGACGTACGCAGCCTGCGGTGAGCACAGCGCGGCCGGGGCTCAGCCGCGTCCGGTCCGCGGCACGTCCGGCGAGAGCGGCTCGGCCCGGGGCCGGTGGCCGTTGGACAGCGGCTCGGCCACCGCGGTGGTGACCCGCGGCAGCGCGTAGCGGTGGTGCTCGGCCAGCCAGCGGACCAGCTGCTCGCGCACCGTGACCCGCACCGTCCATATGTCGTCCGCGTCCTTCGCGGTGACCAGGGCGCGGACCTGGATGGTGGTCGGCGTGGTGTCGGTGACCGCGAGGCCCCAGTCCCGGCCGTCCCACGCCGCGCAGTCGCGCAGGACGTCGTGGAGCCGGTCGCGCATCAGCGCGACCGGCGCGGAGTGGTCCAGGTGGAAGAAGACGGTGCCGGTCATCTGGGCGCTGCCGCGCGACCAGTTCTCGAAGGGCTTCGACGTGAAGTACGAGACCGGCATCGTGATCCGGCGCTCGTCCCAGGTGCGGACGGTCAGGAAGGTGAGGGTGATCTCGTCGACGGTGCCCCACTCGCCGTCCACGACCACCGTGTCCCCGAGCCGCACCATGTCCCCGAAGGCGATCTGCAGCCCCGCGAAGAGGTTGCCGAGCGTGGACTGGGCGGCGACACCGGCGACGATGCCGAGGATGCCCGCGGAGGCGAGCAGGGAGGCCCCCGCGGCCCGCATCGCGGGGAAGGTCAGGAGCATCGCGGCGGCGGCCAGCACGCCGACGATCGCGGTGACCACCCGCTGGATGAGCGTCACCTGCGTACGCACCCTGCGGACCCGTGCGGGGTCGCGGTGGGCGGTGGCGTAGCGCGCGTACGAGGACTCGACGACGGCCGTGGCGATCCGCACCACGAGCCAGGCGGTGGAGCCGATGAGGACGAGGGACAGGATGCGGCCGATGCCGGCCTCGTGATCCTCGGCGATCTTGGTCTGTCGGTAGGAGCCCCTGAGCAGGGCCGTGCACAGGACGAGCTGGAGTGGGACACGGCAGCGGCGCAGCAGACCCCACAGCGGGGTCTCGCGGTGCCTCTCGTCGGCCCGGCGCAACAGCACGTCGACCAGCCAGCCGACGACCACCGTGAGCACGACCGAGCCGCCGATCACGATCAACGGACGCAGTACGTTCTCCATGCCTCCGAGAGTAGGGGGCCGGGCACGGATGGCACGATGGCCCCATGAACATCGTGCTTTTCCATTCGACGTACGGTCTGCGGCCCGCGGTGCACGCGGCGGCGGACCGGCTCCGTGCCGCGGGGCACGAGGTGTGGACCCCCGACCTCTTCGAGGGCCGCGTCTTCGACAGCGTCGAGGAAGGCAGGGCCTTTCAGAGCGGGCTCGGCAAGGACGAGATCCTCAAGCGGGCCATCCTCGCCGCCGCGCCCTACTCCGAGCGCGGGCTCGTCTACGCCGGCTTCTCCCTCGGCGCCGCGACCGCCCAGACCCTCGCCCTCGGCGACGACAAGGCGCGCGGCCTGCTGCTCCTGCACGGCACCTCCGACATCGCGGAGACCGCCTCCGTGGACGAGCTGCCGGTGCAGCTGCACGTCGCCGAGCCCGACCCGTTCGAGTCCGACGACTGGCTGAGCGCGTGGTACCTCCGGATGGGACGGGCCGGGGCCGACGTGGAGGTCTACCGCTACGCCGGAGCGGGGCACCTCTACACCGACCCGGACCTCGACGACTACGACGCCGAGGCGGCGGAGGCCACGTGGCGCACGGCGCTGGGCTTCCTGGAGACCCTCTGACGCCGGTGCCGCCGCCCCCGCACCGGGGGCGGCGGGACGGTGCGCGGCGTCAGCGCACCGGGGCGTGCACCCGCTCGACCTTCTGCGTGCCGTTCAGCGTGCGGTACGAACGGGCCCAGGACGACGTCGCCTTCGGGTCGGTCCGGTCGGAGACCACGTAGTAGTCCATCTGCGAGCGCTCGGCGGTGACGTCCAGGACGCCGTAGCCGTGCGAGTCCATGTCCAGCCACTTCACATGGCGGTTGGCGGCCTTGAGGGCGCCCGCGGCCACGAGCGAGAGCGTGTGCGGGGCGACGTGGAGCATGTCGTCGATGTTGTCGGAGGTCACCGAGGTGACCACGAACTCCGTGGCCGCCGACGCCGACAGCGGGTACGTGGCCGCCTTGGCCGGCACGTCGTTCGCCCAGGCCATGTGGATGTCGCCGGTCAGGAAGACGGTGTTGCGGATGTTGTTGTCGCGCAGGTGGGAGATGAGCTCCTTGCGGTCGTCCGTGTAGCCGTCCCACTGGTCGGCGTTGATGGCCAGACCCTCCTTGGGCAGCCCGAGCAGCTCCGCGATGGGCTCCAGGAGGTGGGCCGGCAGGGAGCCGAAGGCGACCGGCGAGATCATCACCGAGGTGCCGACCAGCTTCCAGGACGCGTCCGAGGACGCCAGGCCCGACTTCAGCCAGTCCAGCTGGGCGCGGCCCGTGATCGTGCGGTCCGGGTCGTCCACGTTGCCGCTGCCGAAGCCCGCCTGCTCGGAGCGGAAGGAGCGCAGGTCGAGCAGGTGCAGATCGGCCAGCTTGCCGTAGCGGACGCGGCGGTAGACGGTGCCCTCGGTGGAGGCGCGCACCGGCATCCACTCGAAGTACGCCTGCTTGGCCGCCGCCATCCGCTGCGCCCAGTCGCCCTCGGTCTCCGGGGTGTGGTTCACCGCGCCGCCCGACCAGGCGTTGTCGGCGAACTCGTGGTCGTCCCAGATCGCGATGACGGGGTGCGTGGCGTGCATCGCCTGCGCGTCGGCGTCGGTCTTGTGGACGCCGTGCCGGGTGCGGTAGTCGGCGAGCGTGAGGATCTCGTGCCGCGGCTCGTGCGGGCGCACGACGTACTTCGCGGCCGGGTACTCGCCGCTCTGATACTCGTAGATGTAGTCCCCGAGGTGCAGGACCGCGTCGAGTTCGGTGCGGGCCGCGAGGTGGCGGTACGCGGAGAAGTAGCCCGCCTCCCAGTTGGCGCAGGACACCACGCCGAAGCGGACGCCGTGCGCGGACGCGTCGTGCGCGGGGGTGGTGCGGGTGCGGCCCACGGGGGAGCGCACCGCGGAACCGTCCCCTACGGAGAAGCGGTAGTAATAGGTGGTCGCCGGGCGCAAGCCCCTTACGTCCGCCTTCACCGTGTGGTCGGTGGCCGCCCGCGCGGTCGTGCCGCCGCGGCCGACGACCCGGGTGAACCCCTTGTCCTCCGCTATCTCCCACCGCACCTCGGTGTCGGGTCCCTTGCCGGAGCCCGGCACGGCGTCCGGCGTGGGCGTCACGCGGGTCCACAGCAGGACCCCGTCGGGCAGCGGGTCCCCGGAGGCGACTCCGTGCAGGAAGGCCGGTCCGTCGGCGGCGTGCGCCGGGAGCGCGGCGAGCGGGGCGGCGAACGCGGCGGTGGCGGCCGCGGCCTTCACGACGGTGCGGCGGCTCGGGGTCCGGAGGCCGGGCGTCCGGGCGGCGCGCCCCTCGGCTCCGGCGGTCTGCGGGTCGAGCGGCGACTGAACATCATTTCGGCTGGTCACGGGCGATCACCTTACTGATCGGTAATCGCAAAGAGCGGGCGAACACGATGAGTTCGCCCGCTCTTTCGCCATGCGCCTTGTCCGCGCGCTCAGTTGTGTCCCGGTTCAGCCGGTCATGTCCGGCTGTGTCCGGTCAGCCCTTGAGCGCGTCGTCGACCGCCTTCTTGTAGTCCTCGACCGTGGAGGGCGCGTTCTTCGAGCCGGGACCGGTCAGCTGCTTGCCGTCCATGACGAAGGAGGGGGTGCCCTCGACGCCGTCCTTGTTGTCGTCGAACGTCTGCGACATCTCCAGGGCCCACCGGTCGAAGGTGCCCTTCTCGACGTCCTTCTTGAAGGTCGCGCTCTTCTTGAGCTCGGGCACCGTGTTCGCGACCTTCTCCAGGTACGCGTCGTCCTTGAACTTGTCCTCCTGCTCCGACGGGTGGAACTTCGCCGAGAACAGGGCCTTCTTGTACTCCAGGAACGCGTCGTCGCTGACGTTCAGCGCCGCGCCGAGCGCGCTGAGGGCGTTGCGGGAGCCCTCGCCGGGGATGTTCCGGTCGAGGAAGGTGGCGCCGATGAACTGGATCTTGTACTTGCCGTCCTTCAGGTCCTTCTCGACCGTCGGGCCGACCGTCTGCTCGAAGGCGGCGCAGACCGGGCAGCGCGGGTCCTCGTAGACCTTGAGGGTCTTCTTCGCGGACTCCTTGCCGAGGACGACGGTCGTGCCGTTCTTGCCCGTGGTGTTGGCGGGCTTGACCAGCTTGTCGTCCTTGGCGGCGTCCCAGTAGCCGGGCTTGTTGGACTGCATGACGGCGTAGCCGACGCCGCCGGCTATCGCGAGGACGCCGACGATCGCGCCACCGACGATGGCCGCCCGCTTGCGCTTCTCGCGCCGGCGCTCGGCCTCCTGCTGGGCGCGGATCCGCTCGCGGGCCGCTGCCTTGGCTGCCTGGCTGTTGCGCTTGCTCATGATTCTTCTCCGTGTGGGTGAACTGCGTGGGGTGCTGTGCTCAGGCGAGGACGGCCGAGCAAGGCGGTCCACGCCGCCCCACGAAGTGCACGAGCAGCCGCGTGCGCGCCGTTCGCGTCCGGCGCTCGGGGCGCGGCGCACGGCGTACCGGCATGCGGGACGTGGTCACCGCGGCGACCGCGATCAGGAGGGGCCGGAACGTGGCGGCGCCCACCGCGCGCAGCAGCTGGGCCAGCGCCCGCTCGCCGCGCCGCAGCCAGGCCGCCGCGAGGAGGCCCACGCCGACGTGCGCGCCGAGCAGCAGCCAGGCGGCGCCCGGCTCGGCCTCGGCGAGCAGCGTCGCCGCGCTGCCGTGGCCGTCGGCGGTCATCCGCGCCAGCGGGGTGCCGAGCGGGGTGCCGCCGCACAGCACGTCGAAGCCGACGGAGCGCAGCGGACCCGCGACCGGGCCGCCCGCCTCGCCGTAACAGACGTGCTGGCCGGCGGTGAACACCGTGTCGGCGGCCAGTTCCAGCGGGATCAGCAGGGCGGCGATCCGGCCGTAGCCCCGCTCACGCCCCGCCAGCGCGTACGCGATGACGAAGACGGCGGCGGCGATCGCCGCGACCGTGGTCAGCGGCAGGGGAACACGGGACAGCAGCACGTGCGACGCGGTGGAGAGCGTCACGACGAGTGCCGTGAACAGCGCCGCGCGCACGGCCCTGAGCCGAGTCCCTGATATGTCCATCGCCGAGGAGTGTGCCATGCGTTCCTGTGGGAGGTCCCCGAAGGGTGCCCACTGGTTCCGCTTTGCCTGGTGGGGCCTACAGACCGGGAATCCGGCCGTTGCGGAACAGGTCGACGAAGATCTGGTGGTCCGCACGCGCGCGTGCCCCGTACATGTGAGCGAAGTCCACGAGCAGGTCCGCGAAGCCGGACTCGTCGCCCGCGATGGCGGCGTCGATGGCGCGCTCCGTGGAGAAGGGCACCAGGTCGGAGTGGCCGCTCTCGTCGTCCGCCGCCGCGTGCATCGTGGCCGTGGCACGGCCCAGGTCGGCGACGACCGAGGAGATCTCCTCCAGGTCGTCGATGTCGGACCAGTCCAGGTCCACCGCGTACGGCGACACCTCGGCGACCAGCTGGCCCGCGCCGTCCAGCTCGGTCCAGCCCAGCCACGGGTCGGCGTGCGCCTGGAGGGCGCGCTGCGAGATGACCGTGCGGTGCCCCTCGTGCTGGAAGTAGTCCCGGATCGCCGCGTCCGTGATGTGCCGCGAGACCGCCGGGGTCTGGGCCTGCTTGAGGTAGATCACGACGTCGTTCTCCAGGGCGTCGCTGTTGCCCTCCAGGAGGATGTTGTACGAGGGCAGGCCCGCGGAGCCGATGCCGATGCCGCGGCGGCCCACGACGTCCTTCACGCGGTAGGAGTCGGGGCGGGTCAGGGAGGACTCCGGGAGCGTCTCCAGATAGCCGTCGAAGGCCGCGAGCACCTTGTAGCGCGTGGCGGCGTCGAGCTCGATGGAGCCGCCGCCCGGCGCGAAGCGGCGCTCGAAGTCGCGGATCTCGGTCATCGAGTCGAGCAGCCCGAAGCGGGTCAGGGAGCGCGCGTCGCGCAGCGCGTCCAGGAGGGGGCCCTGGGCCGTGTCCAGCGTGAAGGGCGGCACCTCGTCGCTCTTGGCGCCCGTCGCCAGGTCGTGGATCCGCTCGCGGTAGGCCGCCGCGTAGACCCGCACGAGGTCGGTGATCTGCTCGTCGCTGAGCGCCTTGGTGTAGCCGATCAGGGCCACGGAGGCGGCGAAGCGCTTCAGGTCCCAGGTGAAGGGGCCGACGTACGCCTCGTCGAAGTCGTTCACGTTGAAGATCAGGCGGCCCTGGGCGTCCATGTACGTGCCGAAGTTCTCGGCGTGGAGGTCGCCGTGGATCCACACGCGGCCCGTGCGGTCGTCCAGGTAGGGGCCGCCGTGCTGCTCGCGCTCCAGGTCGGCGTAGAAGAGGCAGGCCGTGCCGCGGTAGAACGCGAAGGCGGAGGAGGCCATCTTCCGGAACTTCACCCGGAACGCGGCGGGGTCCGCGGCAAGCAGCTCGCCGAACGCCGTGTCGAAGACGGCGAGGATCTGCTCGCCGCGCTGCTCGGCGGTGGGCTGCGGGACCGACATCGCTGGGTGCCTCCTGGTGCGGGGTGGTGCGTGACGTGAGGGACGGGCGACCCGTCCCACGGGGACAGATCTTCCGTCCCCTTCAACGTTCGACCGTACCGCCGAGTGCCCGGCGTCTGTCAGTGCGCCGGATTAGACTTCCACGCTGTCCCCCCAGACTGTCCGCAGCCTGTCGCCCAGCGTTCTCCGGAGGCCTTCCGCCGTGACCAAGCCGCCCTTCACGCACCTGCACGTGCACACCCAGTACTCGCTGCTCGACGGTGCCGCCCGGCTGAAGGACATGTTCGACGCGGCGAATGAAATGGGCATGACGCACATCGCGATGTCCGACCACGGCAATCTGCACGGGGCGTACGACTTCTTCCATTCGGCGCAGAAGGCGGGCGTGACGCCGATCATCGGGATCGAGGCGTATGTGGCGCCGGAGTCGCGGCGCAACAAGCGGAAGATCCAGTGGGGGCAGCCGCACCAGAAGCGCGACGACGTCTCCGGTTCGGGTGGTTATACGCACAAGACGATCTGGGCGGCGAACCAGACGGGTCTGCACAATCTGTTCCGGCTGTCCTCGGACGCGTACGCGGAGGGCTGGCTCCAGAAGTGGCCGCGGATGGACAAGGAGACGATCTCCCAGTGGTCGGAGGGGCTGATCGCCTCGACCGGCTGCCCCTCCGGTGAGCTCCAGACCCGTCTGCGCCTCGGTCAGTTCGACGAGGCGCTGAAGTCGGCGGCCGAGTACCAGGACATCTTCGGCAAGGACCGGTACTTCCTGGAGCTGATGGATCACGGCATCGAGATCGAGCGCCGGGTCCGGGACGGGCTGCTGGAGATCGGCAAGAAGCTCGGTATCCCGCCGCTGGTGACGAACGACTCGCACTACACGTACGCGCACGAGTCCGTGGCGCACGACGCGCTGCTGTGCATCCAGACGGGCAAGAACCTCTCGGATCCGGACCGTTTCCGTTTCGACGGCACGGGCTACTACCTGAAGTCCACGGACGAGATGTACGCGATCGACTCCTCCGACGCGTGGCAGGAGGGCTGCCGCAACACGCTCCTCGTGGCCGAGCAGATCGACACGACCGGCATGTTCGAGAAGCGCGACCTGATGCCGAAGTTCGAGATCCCGGACGGCTTCACCGAAGTCACCTGGTTCCAGGAGGAGGTCCGGGTCGGCATGAACCGCCGCTACCCGGAGGGTGTCCCCGAGGACCGGCAGAAGCAGGCCGAGTACGAGATGGACATCATCATCCAGATGGGGTTCCCCGGGTACTTCCTCGTGGTCGCCGACTTCATCATGTGGGCCAAGAACAACGGCATCGCGGTCGGCCCCGGCCGAGGCTCCGCGGCGGGCTCGATCGTCGCGTACGCCATGGGCATCACCGACCTCGACCCGATCACGCACGGCCTGATCTTCGAGCGGTTCCTCAACCCCGAGCGCGTCTCCATGCCCGATGTCGACATCGACTTCGACGAGCGCAGGCGCGTCGAGGTGATCAGGTACGTGACGGAGAAATACGGCGCCGACAAGGTCGCCATGATCGGCACGTACGGAAAGATCAAGGCGAAGAACGCCATCAAGGACTCCGCGCGCGTGCTCGGATATCCGTACGCGATGGGCGACCGCCTCACCAAGGCCATGCCCGCCGACGTCCTCGGCAAGGGCATCGACCTCTCCGGCATCACCGACCCCAAGCACCCCCGCTACAGCGAGGCGGGGGAGATCCGGGGGATGTACGAGAACGAGCCGGACGTGAAGAAGGTCATCGACACCGCGAAGGGTGTGGAGGGCCTGGTCCGGCAGATGGGTGTGCACGCGGCCGGCGTGATCATGTCCAGCGAGCCGATCGTCGACCACGCGCCGATCTGGGTGCGGCACACCGACGGCGTGACCATCACGCAGTGGGACTACCCCCAGTGCGAGTCGCTCGGCCTGCTCAAGATGGACTTCCTGGGCCTGCGCAACCTCACCATCATGGACGACGCCGTCAAGATGGTGCGCGCGGGCAAGGGCATCGACCTGGAGATGCTCTCGCTCCCGCTCGACGACCCGAAGACCTTCGAGCTGCTCTGCCGCGGTGACACGCTCGGCGTCTTCCAGTTCGACGGCGGCCCGATGCGCTCCCTGCTGCGCCAGATGCAGCCCGACAACTTCGAGGACATTTCCGCCGTCTCGGCCCTGTACCGGCCGGGCCCGATGGGCATGAACTCGCACACGAACTACGCCGAGCGCAAGAACGGCCGCCAGGAGATCACGCCGATCCACCCGGAGCTCGAAGAGCCCCTGAAGGAGACGCTGGGCCTCACCTACGGCCTCATCGTGTACCAGGAGCAGGTGCAGAAGGCCGCCCAGATCATCGCGGGCTACTCGCTCGGCGAGGCCGACATCCTGCGCCGCGTGATGGGCAAGAAGAAGCCCGACGAGCTGGCGAAGAACTTCGTCCTCTTCCAGGAGGGCGCGAAGAAGAACGGCTACTCCGACGCGGCGATCCAGGCCCTGTGGGACGTCCTGGTCCCCTTCGCCGGGTACGCGTTCAACAAGGCGCACTCCTCCGCGTACGGCCTGGTCACCTACTGGACCGCGTACCTGAAGGCGAACTACCCGGCCGAGTACATGGCCGCGCTGCTCACCTCGGTCAAGGACGACAAGGACAAGTCGGCCGTCTATCTGAACGAGTGCCGGCGCATGGGCATCAAGGTGCTCCCGCCGAACGTGAACGAGTCGGTGCACAACTTCGCCGCCCAGGGCGACGACGTGATCCTCTTCGGCCTGGAGGCCGTCCGCAACGTCGGTACGAACGTGGTGGAGTCGATCATCCGGTCGCGCAAGGCGAAGGGGAAGTTCGTCTCCTTCCCCGACTACCTCGACAAGGTCGAGGCGACCGCCTGCAACAAGCGCACCACCGAATCGCTCATCAAGGCGGGCGCGTTCGACACCATGAACCACACCCGCAAGGGCCTGACCGCCCAGTACGAACCGATGATCGACAACGTGGTCGCGGTCAAGCGCAAGGAGGCCGAGGGGCAGTTCGACCTCTTCGGCGGGATGGGCGACGAGTCCGGCGGCGACGAGCCGGGCTTCGGGCTCGACGTGGAGTTCTCCGAGGACGAGTGGGACAAGACGTACCTGCTCGCCCAGGAGCGGGAGATGCTCGGCCTCTACGTCTCCGACCACCCGCTCTTCGGCCTGGAGCACGTCCTGTCGGACAAGGCGGACGCGGGCATCGGGCAGCTCACCGGCGGTGACTTCTCCGACGGCTCGGTCGTCACCATCGGCGGCATCATCTCGGGCCTCCAGCGCAAGATGACCAAGCAGGGCAACGCCTGGGCGATCGCCACGGTCGAGGACCTCGCGGGCTCCATCGAGTGCATGTTCTTCCCGGCGACGTACCAGCTCGTCTCGACGCAACTCGTCGAGGACGCCGTGGTGTTCGTCAAGGGACGCCTCGACAAGCGCGAGGACGTGCCGCGGCTCGTCGCGATGGAGATGCAGGTCCCCGACCTGTCGAACGCGGGCACCAACGCGCCCGTGATCATCACCATTCCGACGGTCAAGGTGAGCCCGCCGATGATCACCCGCCTCGGCGAGGTCCTCAGCCACCACCGGGGCAACAGCGAGGTGCGGATCAAGCTCCAGGGGGCGCAGAAGACCACCGTGCTCCGGCTCGACCGGCACCGCGTGAAGCCGGACCCCGCGCTCTTCGGTGACCTGAAGGTGCTGCTCGGCCCGTCCTGCCTGGCGGGCTGAGGCCCCCGCAGCCACCGCACCACCCCACAGCGCTGAGGGGCGCACCCGCATCGGGTGCGCCCCTCAGGTGTGCCTGGGGGTGTGTCAGTTGTGGCCGAAGCGACGCTGGTGCTTACGGGCAACATCCGCAGGGCTGCCCTGAGCCTGCGACTGGACCGCCGACTGGGCGTCGGACGCGGCCGACTTGGCCTGCTCCTGCGCCTGCTCGGCCTGCGAGGCGCGGTTCTGCTGGCCGCCCTGCTTGCGGTTCTTGTTCTTGGCCATGGTGATCTTCCTCCTGAGGGGGATCTGGGGGCCAGGACGCGACCAGATTCACATATGGCGCCAAGGTGTGCATTTCGGAGAATTACCGTGTGTGACAGGGGCCATCGGAGGGACGTACGCCGCTGCGCCACGCCGAAGATCGAGCTCCGGCCGTTAACCTCCGCCCGGTCGGGCAGACTCGAAGGGAACCCGACGCGGACCCGCACCTTGATTCGTTGTCCTTACAGGGTGTCTTCGTGGGCCTTCGTGGGAACGTCCAGGAACCTCCGGGCACTTTTCGGGAATCTCCAGGGAATCTCCAGGGAAAGAGGGTGGATCGCGTGGACCGCTGCATCGTCCTGGTGGACGCCGGGTATCTGCTGGGTGCCGCCGCGAGTCTCCTCGCGGGCGAACCGTCCAGGTCCCGGATCACCGTCGAGCACACCGCCCTGATCCAGGGTCTGCGCGAGCGCGCGGAAGCGGACACCGAGCGCCCCCTGCTGCGCATCTACTGGTTCGACGGCGCCCCCGACCGCGTCCCGCAGCCCGAGCACCGGCGCCTGCGCGTCATGCCGCGCGTGACGGTCCGGCTCGGCGCCCTGACCCGCAGCGACGGGCGGTGGGCGCAGAAGGGCGTGGACGCCGCGATGCACGCCGAGCTCACCGAGCTGGCCCGCAACCGCGCCTGCTCCGACGTCGTCCTCGTGACCGGCGACGGCGACCTGCTGCCCGGCATGATGGCCGCCAAGGAGCACGGCGTCGCCGTCCACCTGTGGGCCGTCCAGGCCGCCGACGGCGACTACAACCAGTCGGAGGACCTGGTCGCCGAGGCCGACGAGCGGCGCGTGCTCGACCGGGCGTGGATCACCAAGGCCGTCCGCCCCAAGGAGCTGACCGGCACCTGCGCGCCGCCGCCCGTGCCGCGCCCCGAGATCGCCGCGATCCTCTCCGCACCGCTGCCGGAGTCCGCGCTCGCCGCCGCCGCGCAGCACGCCGAGGAGGACACCTCCGTCCCGCACGCCGCCCCCGCGGCCAACGGCCGGGGCGGCGGTGAGCACCGCATCCCCGCGGGCAAGGGCGTGCCCACCCCCAAGGACCTCGCCGCCCTGCGCGGCCCCGGCACCCATGCCGCGCAGCACCCCACGAACGCGACCCTGCGCTGGTCCTCCGACAAGGGCTGGGTCGAGCGGCCGGGCGGGGCGCCCGAGAGCCCCGAGGCGGCCGCCCTGCCCACGCTGGCCCAGCTGACGACGGCCGAGCAGCGCTGGGCCGACCGCGAGGAGGACATCACCACCGTCGGCGGCGACCCCTACGAGGTCGGACAGGTGTTCGCGCGGCGCTGGATGGCGCGGCTCCCGGAACAGCACAACCTCCAGAAGCTGTCGACGATGTACCCCCGCATCCCGCACCGCATCGACGGCGAGCTGTTGCGCTACGCCGCGCGATTCGGCCTGCTCGCGCACAAGGACGACCAGATCGACGAGCACGACCGCTACGCGATCCGGGCCGGTTTCTGGCGGGAGATCGATGTGCGCACGGCCGCCGAGCACGCGCCCGCGGGGGACCGGGCAGGTGACTGATACGGGGCGTACGGGGCGCCCCGGGCGTCGTTCATGGCCGCGGACCCCGTAGTCTCGTCCCTCGTGAGTACGCGCCCGGCACCGGCAGTCCGACAGGGGCTCCGCAAGGAACACGGCATCGACGCCGTCTGTACGGTGCGCGACCTGGTCAAGACGTATCCCGCCGCCCGGTCCCGGCGCGGCAGGCCCGCGACGCCCGAGGTCCGCGCCACCGACGGCATCTGCCTGACGGTCGGGCGCGGCGAGATCTTCGGGCTGCTCGGGCCCAACGGCGCCGGCAAGTCCACCCTCGTACGCCAGCTGACCGGCCTCATGCGGCCCGACGGCGGCGGTGTCGAGATCCTCGGGCACGACATCGTGCGCCACCCCGAGCGGGCCGCGCGCATCCTCGCCTATCTGGGGCAGGAGTCCACCGCGCTCGACGAGCTGACCGTGTCGCTCGCCGTCGAGACGACCGGGCGGCTGCGGGGGCTCGACGTGCCGCGGGCACGGGCCGAGCGGGACGCGGTCCTCGACGAGCTGGGGCTCGTGCAGCTGGCCTCGCGGCCGCTCAAGAAGCTGTCCGGCGGGCAGCGCCGGCTCGCCTGCTTCGCCACCGCGCTGGTCGGGGAGCGGCAGCTGCTCGTCCTGGACGAGCCGACCACCGGGATGGACCCCGTCGCGCGGCGCGCCGTCTGGGCGGCGATCGACCGGCGCCGGGCCGAGCGCGGCACGACGGTGCTGCTCGTGACCCACAACGTCATCGAGGCCGAGACCGTGCTCGACCGGGTCGCGGTGCTCGACCGGGGCAAGGTCATCGCCTGCGACAGCCCGGCAGGGCTCAAGGAGAAGGTCGCGGACGAGGTGCGCGTGGAGCTGGTGTGGCGGGAGCGGGCACCGCTCGACGTCCCCGAGGTGGCCGCGCTCGCCTCTTCCGCCGTGGAGTCGGGCCGGCGGTGGTCCCTGCGGCTCGCCCCGGACGAGGCGCGGGCCGCCGTCGCGGCCGTCACCGGCGGGGCCGCGTTCGCCGCCCTGGACGACTTCACGCTGGCCACGCCGAGTCTGGAGGACGTCTATCTTGCGTTGGGCGGGAGTGGCAGAGGGTTGGTGAAGGCGTGAGTCCTGCGGCCGCGTGCGGTGAGCGAACAGACACGTACCCGAACAGGAGGGGCGTCCGGTGAGCGCGGTTCCCTTGGAAGCCGCCGTGCGGGCCGAGAGCGCCCGCGCGGAGCGGGAGGCCGACGGGCCCGCCCCCCTCGGGCCTCCCGTGCGGCTGTTCCCCGCGCTCTCGGCCGTGTACCGGGCCCAGCTGTCCCGGGCGAGGGTCGCGCGCATTCCGCTGCTCTTCGTGGCGACCTTCCAGTCCGTCGGGATCATGATCCTGATGCGGGGCGTCGTCGACGGGGGCGGGGAGGCGCGGGCGGTCGTCGCCGGGTCCTCGGTGCTCGTCGTGGCGTTCGTCGCGCTCAATCTGCTCGCCCAGTACTTCGGACAGCTCCGCGCCGACGGCGGCCTCGACCACTACGCCACGCTCCCCGTGCCGCCCGCCGCCGTGGTCCTGGGGGCCGCCGCCGCGTACGCCTCGTTCACGGTGCCCGGCACCTTCGTCACGGCGATCGTCGGCTGTGCGCTCTTCGGCCTTCCGCTCACCCACCTGTGGGTGCTCGTCGCGGTGATCCCGCTGGCCGGAGCCGCCCTCGCGGGCCTCGGCGCGGCCCTCGGCCTGCTCGCCCCCCGGCCCGAACTGGCGACCCTGCTCGGCCAGATGGGCATGTCGGCGGCGCTGCTGCTCGGTGTGCTGCCGGCCGACCGCATGCCGGCGCTGCTCCAGTACGCGCGCGACCTGCTGCCCTCGACGTACGGCGTGGAAGCCTTCGCCCATACGTTCGGGCCGCATCCCGACTGGGCCGTCGTCGCCCTCGATCTCGCGGTCTGCGCGGGGGTCGGGGTGGCCTCACTGGCCGTCGCCACCTGGGCGTACCGCCGGGCGGCCGTCCGGTGACGCGCCCCACAGGGAGTGCTGGCACGATGTGGGGGTGACCGCACCGCTGACACCCTCCCAACCGCCGCACGACCAACCCCCGCACGACCCCTGGCAGGCAGCCGCGCAGCCGTCGGGAGGCATGCCTCCTCACGGATACGAGGAGGACGGTCCCGGTATGAAGACCGAAGTGCGGCAGGCCGCAGTGATCATGGTCGCGGTGGCCGTGAGCGGCGTCCTGCTCGGACTGCTGTGGATGTGGCTCGCGCCGCGGGTGCCGCTCATCTCGGACGGCGAGGCGGTGTACCTCAAGGACACCGAGGGCGAGCAGGCGATCGGCGTCGACGGATCGTTCACGCTGCTCGCGCTGGGTTTCGGCGTCGTCAGCGGCGCCGTCGTCTTCCTGCTGCGCAAGCGCGGGGGCATCCCGCTCGTCGTCGGGCTCGCGCTCGGCAGCCTGTTCGGCGCGCTCCTGGCATGGCGGGCCGGCATCTTCCTCGGCCCCGAGACGGACGTCGTGGCGCACGCCAAGGCCGTCGGCAAGGGCGTCGTCTTCGACGCGCCGCTCGAACTGAAGGCCAAGGGCACGCTCCTCGCCTGGCCGGTGGCCGCGCTGGCCGTGCACCTCGGCCTCACCGCGCTGTTCGGTCCGCGGGACCCGGACCCCTACGCCGTGCCGCCGGTGGCCTACGAAGGCCCCCGAGGCGACGACCGCCCCGAGGGGATGAGTCCGAGTTCCTGAGTGAGGACAGGGGCAGGAGGTGCGGGGGCGCCCTAGGCGGGACGCTTTCCGTGGTTGGCCTTGCGCTTCTTC
This sequence comes from Streptomyces sp. NPDC052114, assembly GCF_040680155.1. NCBI lineage: Bacteria > Bacillati > Actinomycetota > Actinomycetes > Kitasatosporales > Streptomycetaceae > Streptomyces > Streptomyces sp. NPDC052114. The sequence continues at coordinate 119,896 of NZ_JBFAWC010000011.1, forward strand.
GCCCGCCACTTCCGCATGCGCGTCTTCTTCGACATGCCCTCGGTACTAGTCCCGTGCGGGGCAGGTGTCGAGGGCGCTTTCACGTCGTACGTACGTGCTCGTCCGGACGCGGCCGTACGCCGGTCAGGGCCGGCCGATCGGGGCGAGCACCGCGCCCGTGAGGGCCGCCAGGTCGTCCGGCGCCAGCTCCACCTCCAGGCCGCGGCGGCCCGCCGAGACGCAGATGGTGGCGTGCGCCGACGCCGAGTCGTCCAGGACCGTGCGCAGCCTCTTGCGCTGGCCGAGCGGGGAGATGCCGCCCCGCACATAGCCCGTGGTGCGCTCGGCGGCGGCCGGGTCGGCCATCACGGCACGCTTGCCGGAGACCGCGGCGGCCAGTGCCTTCAGGTCGAGGGACCCGGCGACGGGCACGACGGCCACGGTGAGCTCGCCGTCGACCTCGGCGACCAGCGTCTTGAAGACCCGGTCGGGCGAGACGCCCATGGCCTCGGCGGCCTCCTCGCCGTAGGAGGGGTGGGACGGGTCGTGCTCGTAGGAGTGGACCGTGAAGGCCGTGCCCGCGGCGGTGAGCGCCACCGTCGCCGGTGTCCCGCCCGCCTGCTGCTTCTTCTGCTTCTTCGCCAAGGTGCTCGCGCCCCATGTCGGTCGAGGACGCGGGCCGGTCGAGGCCGTGCGTCCGGTGCGGCTGGTCGTCAGTTGAGGCTGGTCGTCCCGCGGGTCAGGTCGATCGCGGGCAGCGACGGCAGGTTACGGATGATCGCGGTCTCGGCGCGCAGCAGTTTCAGCTCGTCCCGCAGCCGTGCCGCCGTGTCCGGGGCCTCCAGGAGGAGCTGCTTGGTCGGGGTGTCGAGGACGGCCGCGGCGGCCACCAGATACGACACGACCGACGGGTCGTCGGGCAGCTCCGCCCCCGTCGACAGCGAGCGCTCGCGGGCCCCGGCCAGCCGCTTCTGGTACGAGCGGAAGGCCCGCAGGACCCCCTCGGCCAGCGTGCCCGCGCCGTCGCCCGCCTCTTCGGGCACCTCCTCGACCTCGGCGGTGAGGAAGGCGCCCGAGGCGTCCACGGAGCGGATCCGCACGCGCGTGGTGCCCGTCGCGAGGACCTCGAAGCCGCCGTCGGGGCGCTCCCTGATCGTCGCCGCGTCCGCCACGCAGCCCATGCCGTGGAAGGCCTTCAGCGGGTCCTCGCCGAAGCCCGCGGCGGGGCCGTGGTCGGGCGGTGCCGTCTGGTCGGGGAACCCGGGCGCGCTGGGCGCCACCTCCAGGCCGTCGCGGATCGCGACGACGGCGAAGCGGCGCTGCTCCTCCTCGGGGGTCTTGAGCAGCTCGCGCATCATGGCGCGATATCGCTCCTCGAAGACGTTCAGCGGCAGCACGAGGCCGGGGAACAGCACCGAGTTGAGCGGGAAGAGCGGAAGCCGGGTCGTCACGACCGGAAAGCCTAATGCTCGTCGGAGCGGTCGCGTCCGCCCGGAGTGCGCAGCGGGGTCATCGACGCCACTTCGATGCGTACGCCGTCGCGCAGTTCGAGGAACTGGCCGAGCGGATCCTCCGCCATCCGGTCCCACGGGAAGGACGTCGCGTACGGGCCGATCAGGCGGAGCTGTTCGAGGGCGTCCTCCCAGCGCTCCAGGCGGATCAGGACGTAGGTGAGGAGATTGCGGACCTCGGCGGGCCACGGGTCCCCGGCCGCGTACTCGCGGGACAGGCCGATCGCGAGGTCGGCGGCCGCGTCCAGGCGGTCGCGGGGCACCTTTCCGGAGGGGCTGGTCAGATAGGCGAAGGCGGCGCGGGCGGGGAGGACCTGTATCAACGAGCCGGGCAGCGCGTCGGCGGCGGCGCGCTCGGCGAAGTCGAAGCACTCGCGGTGCGAGCCGTACCAGGCGGCCGACAGGTACTGCAGGGCGGAGGCGTGGCAGCCGTAGTGGTACGAGGAGCGGCGCACGGCCTCCTCCCACAGCTGCTCGAAGACGGTGTGCGGGGCGTGCGTGCCGCGCGCGTGGTCGAGGGCGATCCGCCAGGGCACCGGGTCGCGGGGAGCGGCCTCGGCGGCGGCGCTCAGCAGCGGTCCCGCCTCCCGGAGCAGCTCGGCGCGGGCCGGCGACTCCCAGCCGCGCACCACCGCGAGCTCGGCCTTGACGAGCAGGGCGTCCGGGTCGTGCGGGGACGCGACGAGCCAGTCGTCGAACCACTCGGGGCGGGAGCGGGCGAAGGCGGCGAGCCGGGTGGTGTAGCGGTCGCGGTTCTCCCACTCGGCGGCTTCGCGGGTGGTGGCGAGGACCTTCGCGGCCGGGCCGTAGTCGCCCCGCCCCGCGGCGACGAGCGCGGGTGCGAGCCGCTCGTCGGGCACGTCGAGGAGTACCTCGTCGTCCGGCGGCAGACCGGCGGCGAGCCGCGGGGTGTGCCGGACCATGCGGGCGGTACGGATGAAGGCACGCAGCACCGTGCCCTCCTTTGCGCCTCAACCGGCGCCGCTGGCGCGGGGTGCCGGTCACCGTGGTGGTTGCTCAATTGTTGGTTGCGCAGGGATGACGGTCAAAGGGCGGGGAAGGTTGCCTGCCGTCGCATAACGGTCCGGCGACGGCGCGCGGGACGACGAGTTCCGGCCGCGCCCGCCCCCGGAACGGACACGTCCGCACCACCGCACCCCGCTCCCGCCCCGCTCCCACGGCCTCGCGGCCGTTCGGATCCAGCCATGTCGGGGGCGGTGCGGTGCGGGGGAGTGGGATGCGGTCGGCCCGCCGCCCCGGACGACCCTGCCGCCGCCCCGGACGGCCCTGCCGCCGACCGGATCACGCCCGTCCTCGGCATGACGGCCGCCCTTTTCCGGCCTTGGCTCCGGCTCCAGCTTCGGCCCTGGCCCTGGCCCCGGCTCCGACCCTGGCCCCGGCCCCGGCTTCGGCTTCGGCGCCGGCCTTGGCCCCGGCCCCGGCTTCGGCCCCGGCCCCGGCTCCGGCCCCAGCGCCCCGCCGCCGTCGGCCCCGCGTTCGGCCTCGCGCCCGCCCCGCGGGCTCAGCGGCTCAGCTGCGGCGCAGGAGGCGGGTCGCGCCTGCTGCCACCGTCGTGGCCAGGATCCAGCCCAGCAGGATCAGGGCCGTGGAGAACCACTGCCAACCGCCGTTCAGCTGCCAGTAGCTGTCCTGGCCGAGGTTGATGACGGGGAGGAGGAGGTCAAGGGAGAACAGGGCCGGGTCCCAGTTGGGGTGTTCGCCCGGCTTGATCGCCGGGTGTTCGGCGCGGGAGAAGGCCACCGTGCTCACCGCCCACAGCACCGCCATCCAGACGGCGGCCCGGCCGGGCCGGTAGCCGTACGCGACCGTCCAGTCCTGCGCGTACCCCCACAGCTTCGCCGCCAGCGGCAGCGTCTCGCGGCGGCGGCGCTGCTTGGCGAGGAGGACCTCGCGGGCGTCGGCGTCCTCGCCGCCGTTGCGCAGGACGGTGGCGAGCTTCTCGTACGGCTCCGGGTTGTACTCGGCGGTCGCGGCCGCCACCCAGCTCAGCCGCCGCGAGAGCGGGAAACTGCCCTGCGGCACGAGGTTCTCGTACGTGAAGCCGCCCATCTGGAGCCCGCCGGGGCCGGGCCAGCTCGCCGCCCGGTCGATGAGGTTGACGACCTTCGCGCCGGAGAGCACCACCTTGCCGCGCTGCGGCGCCTCGCCCAGGAAGCGCAGCTCGGGCGTCTGGACCCGGCGCAGCGAGATCTCCTGGTCGTTCTGGAGCGTGAAGCGGGCCTGCGTGCAGTCGATGGCGTCCCCGAAGCGGCCGTCGTCCAGGCGGATGCCGCCCTCGGCCTCGAAGCGCTGCACGCGGGTGCCGCGCGCCGGGGTGGTGCCGCTGGTCTGCGGCGGATTGCCGACGGCGGCGGGCGTCAGATACAGCGTGCGCTCGACGGTCAGCTGCGGGGCGTTGAGCGCCTGCCTGCCGTACTGGTTGATCAGCTTGCTGCCGCGCAGGCTCAGCGAGACGCCGATCTTCGCGCCGCGCAGGCTCAGCTCGCCGTGCGACTCCATCATCTCGGCCTGCAGGTCCTGCCCGACGGTGAGTCCGTCACCGGTGATGGAGCGGCTGCGCCGGTCGCGGTAGACCACGGCCTGGTTCAGGAGCAGGTCGGTGCCGATGTGGGCGTCGGTCAGGCGGATGCCGTTGTGGACGCGGCAGCGCGGCAGGTGCAGATCGCCCTCGGTGTGCAGCCGGGCCGCCTCGATGCGCGGGACCGAGCAGTTGACGAGCCGCAGCGTGGTGAAGCGGGCCTCGGGCAGGAGGACCTCCTTCTCGAAGCGGCAGTGCTTCATCTCCGCGTACGGGACGACCGTGCCGCCCGCGAGGTCGAGCACGTCGGTGATCTGCACGCCCGCCAGCTTCAGCGACGAGACCCGGCCGGCCAGCGCGGGCGGCCCGTCCAGGAGCAGCCAGCACACGATGCGCGCCCGCACGCTGCGCTCGGGGCCCCAGGGATGACCGCCGTGCGGGTCGTCCGCGGCGGCGTCGCCCGACCTGAGGTCGTAGACGCTGCCGTTGCGGAAGGCCTGCCACATGCCGATCTCGGCGGCGGTCAGCCCGTCCGGCGGGTCCCCGGCGCCGACGTCGTCGACCACTGCTGTCGTCCTCCCCGTACCGATGGGCACACCTGTGCCTCGTACACCTGTTTAATGCCCGCTCGGTGACCGGCTGAACGCTAGTGGTGAACGTCGTCTCCCGCGCTCCATATCAGCCAGTGATACGGGCGTCCGGTGCCGAAAGAAGGTCTGAGAGAATTGGCCATGTGATCTCCCGAATCGATCTGCGCGGCGACGCCCTCCCCGAGGGCCCCGCCCTGCGCGCCCTGCTGCCCCGTGCCGACTTCGACGTCGCGGCCGCCCTGGAGAAGGTGCGGCCCATCTGCGAGGACGTGCATCATCGTGGCGACGCGGCGCTGATCGAGTACGCGGAGAAATTCGACGGCGTGCGCCTGGACCGGGTCCGCGTGCCCGCCGCCGCGCTCACCGAGGCGCTGGCCGCCCTCGACCCCGACGTCCGCGCCGCGCTGGAGGAGTCGATCCGCCGCGCCCGCACCGTCCACCGCGCCCAGCGCCGCACGACCGAGCGCACCGAGGTCGCGCCCGGCGGTGTCGTCACCGAGAAGTGGGTCCCGGTCGACCGGGTGGGCCTGTACGCGCCCGGCGGCCGGTCGGTCTACCCCTCCTCCGTGATCATGGACGCGGTCCCGGCGCAGGAGGCCGGAGTGCCCTCCATCGCGCTCGCCTCCCCGGCGCAGAAGGAGTTCGACGGCCTTCCGCACCCGACGATCCTCGCCGCCTGCGCACTGCTCGGCATCGACGAGGTGTACGCGGCCGGCGGTGCCACGGCGGTCGCGATGTTCGCGTACGGCACCGAGTCCTGCGCCCCGGCGAACATGGTGGCGGGCCCCGGCAACATCTGGGTGGCCGCCGCGAAGCGTTACTTCACCGGGAAGATCGGCATCGACGCGGAGGCCGGTCCCACCGAGATCGCCGTCCTCGCCGACGCCACCGCGGACGCCGCGCACGTGGCGTCCGACCTGATCAGCCAGGCCGAGCACGACCCGCTGGCCGCCTCCGTCCTGGTCACCGACTCCGCGGAGCTGGCCGCCGCGGTCGAGGAGGAGCTGGCCGCGCAGGTCGCGGTCTCCAAGCACCGCGCCGACCGCATCGAGCCCGCCCTGCGCGGTGAGCAGTCCGCGATCGTCCTCGTCGACTCCGCCGAGGACGGCCTCGCCGTCGTCAACGCCTACGGTGCCGAGCACCTGGAGATCCAGACCCGGAACGCCGCCGAGCTCGCCGACCGCGTCCGTAACGCGGGCGCCGTGTTCGTCGGCCCCTGGGCGCCGGTCTCCCTCGGCGACTACTGCGCGGGCTCCAACCACGTCCTGCCCACCGGCGGCTGCGCCTGCCACTCCTCGGGCCTCAGCGTCCAGTCGTTCCTGCGCGGCATCCACGTCGTCGACTACACGCGCGAGGCGCTCGCCGACGTCGCGCGGCACGTCGTGACGCTCGCCGAGGCCGAGGACCTGCCGGCGCACGGCGCGGCGATCAAGGCGAGGTTCGGATGGAAGGTGCCGGAGAGCAAGTGACCGACGTGACCGACATCGACGACCTTCCCGTACGCGACGAACTGCGCGGCAAGTCCCCCTACGGCGCGCCCCAGCTCGACGTACCCGTACGCCTGAACACGAACGAGAACCCCTACCCGCTGCCCGACGCGCTGGTCGACCGCATCGCCGAGCGCGTGCGCGAGGCCGCCCGCGACCTCAACCGCTACCCCGACCGGGACGCCGTCGAGCTCCGCACGGAGCTGGCGCGCTACCTCACCCGCACCGCCGGGCACGAGGTCACGCTCGCCAACGTCTGGGCGGCCAACGGGTCCAACGAGGTGATCCAGCAGCTTCTGCAGACCTTCGGCGGCCCCGGACGCACGGCCATCGGTTTCGAGCCGTCGTACTCGATGCACGGCCTCATCGCCCGCGGCACCGGCACCGGCTGGATCTCCGGCCCGCGCCACGACGACTTCACCATCGACGTCGAGGCGGCCACGAAGGCCATCGCCGAGAACCGGCCGGACGTCGTCTTCATCACCACCCCCAACAACCCCACGGGCAACGCCGTCCCGGCCGAGGCCGTCCTCGCGCTGTACGACGCGGCGCAGGCCGCGAAGCCGTCGATGGTGGTCGTGGACGAGGCGTACGTCGAGTTCAGCCACGGCGACTCGCTGCTCCCGCTGATCGAGGGACGGCCGCACCTGGTCGTCTCGCGGACCATGTCGAAGGCCTTCGGCGCGGCGGGCCTGCGCCTCGGCTATCTGGCCGCCGCCCCCGCGGTCGTCGACGCGGTGCAGCTGGTACGCCTGCCGTACCACCTGTCGGCCGTCACGCAGGCCACCGCGCTCGCCGCCCTGGAGCACACCGACACCCTCCTGGGCTATGTCGAGCAGCTCAAGACCGAGCGCGACCGGCTCGTCGCCGAGCTGCGCGCGACGGGCTACGAGGTGACCGAATCCGACGCCAACTTCGTGCAGTTCGGGCGGTTCGCCGACTCCCACGAGGTGTGGCGGCGGATCCTCGACCGGGGCGTCCTGGTCCGGGACAACGGCGTGCCGGGATGGCTGCGGGTCTCCGCGGGAACCCCCGACGAAAACGACGCGTTCCTCGATGCGGTACGCGCACTCAAGAAGGAGCAGGGAGCATGAGCCGCGTAGGACGGGTCGAGAGAACCACCAAGGAGACCTCCGTCGTCGTCGAGATCGACCTCGACGGCACCGGGAAGGTCGACGTGTCGACCGGGGTCGGCTTCTACGACCACATGCTCGACCAGCTCGGCCGCCACGGCCTCTTCGACCTCACGGTCAAGACCGAGGGCGACCTGCACATCGACTCGCACCACACGATCGAGGACACCGCGCTGGCGCTCGGCGCCGCCTTCAAGCAGGCGCTCGGCGACAAGGTCGGCATCTACCGCTTCGGCAACTGCACGGTCCCGCTCGACGAGTCGCTCGCCCAGGTGACCGTCGACCTCTCCGGCCGTCCGTACCTCGTGCACACCGAGCCCGAGAACATGGCGCCGATGATCGGCTCCTACGACACGACGATGACACGGCACATCCTGGAGTCCTTCGTCGCCCAGGCGCAGATCGCCCTGCACGTGCACGTGCCGTACGGGCGCAACGCCCACCACATCGTGGAGTGCCAGTTCAAGGCCCTGGCCCGCGCCCTGCGGTACGCCGCGGAGCACGACCCGCGCGCCGCCGGCATCCTGCCCTCCACGAAGGGTGCGCTGTAAAGCCATGACCGGTCTGAACACGATCCTGATCGTCGTCGGTCTCTTCCTGATCGGCGGCGTCATCTCCTTCGCCAAGCAGGGGATGCCCAAGAGCCTCATCACGCTGCTCTCCATCGGCGCCGTGATGTGCCTGGCCGCGGGCATCCTGCGGCTCGACTACTGGAACTGACGGGAGGCGTACGCGAGATGAGCTCTCCCAAGAAGGTCGTCGTCTTCGACTACGGCTTCGGCAACGTCCGCTCCGCCGAGCGCGCCCTGGCGCGCACGGGAGCCGACGTCGAGATAACGCGCGACTACGACAAGGCCATGAACGCCGACGGACTGCTCGTCCCCGGCGTCGGCGCCTTCGCCGCCTGCATGCAGGGCCTCAAGGAGGCGCGCGGCGACTGGATCGTCGGCCGCCGCCTCTCCGGCGGGCGCCCGGTCATGGGCATCTGCGTGGGCATGCAGATCCTCTTCGCGCGCGGCATCGAGCACGGCGAGGAGACCGAGGGCCTGGACGAGTGGCCCGGCACGGTCGAGCCGCTCAAGGCCGACATCGTCCCGCACATGGGCTGGAACACCGTCCAGGCCTCCGCGGGGTCCACGCTCTTCGAGGGCCTGGACGACGACGCCCGCTTCTACTTCGTGCACTCCTACGCCGTGCACACCTGGTCCCTGGAAGTCGCGAACCCGGTGATGCGCGCCCCGCGCGTCACCTGGTCCACGCACGGCGAGCCCTTCGTGGCGGCCGTCGAGAACGGCGCCCTGAGCGCCACCCAGTTCCACCCCGAGAAGTCCGGCGACGCCGGCGCCCAGCTCCTCACCAACTGGATCGGAACCCTGTGAGCACTCTCGAACTCCTTCCCGCCGTCGACGTCCGCGACGGCCAGGCCGTACGCCTCGTCCACGGCGAGTCCGGCACCGAGACCTCCTACGGCTCGCCGCTGGAGGCCGCCCTCGCCTGGCAGCGGGCGGGCGCCGAGTGGCTGCACCTGGTCGACCTGGACGCCGCGTTCGGCACCGGCGACAACCGCGACCTGATCGCCGAGGTCACCCGGGCCATGGAGATCAAGGTCGAGCTGTCCGGCGGCATCCGCGACGACGCCTCGCTGGCCGCCGCCCTCGCCACCGGCTGCACCCGCGTCAACCTCGGCACGGCCGCCCTGGAGACCCCCGACTGGGTCGCCAAGGTCATCGCCGAGCACGGCGACAAGATCGCGGTCGGTCTCGACGTACGCGGCACGACCCTGCGCGGCCGCGGCTGGACCCGCGACGGCGGCGACCTCTACGAGACGCTGGAGCGCCTCGACTCCGAGGGCTGCGCGCGCTACGTGGTGACCGACATCGCCAAGGACGGCACGCTGCAGGGCCCGAACCTGGAGCTCCTGAAGAACGTCTGCGCGGCGACGGACCGTCCCGTGGTCGCCTCCGGCGGAGTGAGCAGCCTGGACGACCTGCGCGCCATCGCCGAGCTCGTCCCGCTCGGCGTCGAGGGCTCGATCGTCGGCAAGGCGCTCTACGCAAAGGCGTTCACCCTCGAAGAGGCCCTGGAGGCCGTGTCGTCATGAGCGAAGCCGCACGGCGCGTGCAGAGCGGATCCCCCTGGGAAGAGTCCATCGGTTTCGCGCGCGCCGTCGCGGCGGGCGACCGGGTCCTGGTGGCGGGCACCACGTCGTTCAAGGGCAGCGTCCTGTACGGCGAGGGCGACCCCTACGAACAGGCCAGGGTCGCCTTCGGCAACGCCCTGGAGGCGCTCGGCGCGTTCGGTCTGGGCGCCGACGCCGTCATCCGTACGCGGATGTACCTGACCCACGCGCGGGACGTCGACGAGGTCGGCCGCGCCCACCAGGAGCTGTTCGGCGCCGTGCGCCCGGCCGCGACCCTGCTGGTCGTGTCCGGGTTCGTGGACCCGCGCATCCTGGTCGAAGTAGAGCTAGAAGCATTCCGAGGAGCAACGACGTGACGCTCGCCGTCCGAGTCATCCCCTGCCTGGACGTGGACAACGGCCGGGTCGTCAAGGGCGTCAACTTCCAGAACCTGCGCGACGCGGGCGACCCCGTCGAGATGGCGAAGGTCTACGACGCCGAGGGCGCCGACGAGCTGACCTTCCTGGACATCACGGCCTCGTCGGGCAACCGCGAGACGACGTACGACGTGGTCCGCCGCACCGCCGAGCAGGTCTTCATCCCGCTCACCGTCGGCGGCGGCGTGCGCACCGCCGAGGACGTCGACAAGCTGCTGCGCGCGGGCGCGGACAAGGTCGGCGTCAACACCGCCGCCATCGCGCGGCCCGACCTGATCCGCGAGATCGCGGAGCGCTTCGGGCGCCAGGTGCTCGTCCTGTCGGTGGACGCGCGGCGCACCGCGTCCGGGGCCTTCGAGGTGACGACGCACGGCGGCCGCACGTCCGCCGGGATCGACGCCGTCGAATGGGCACACCGGGCGGCCGAGCTCGGCGCGGGCGAGATCCTGCTGAACTCGATGGACGCCGACGGCACGAAGGACGGCTACGACATCGAGATGATCGAGGCGGTGCGCAAGCACGTCACGGTCCCGGTGATCGCCTCCGGCGGTGCCGGGAAGCTGGAGCACTTCCCGCCGGCCGTGGCGGCGGGCGCCGACGCGGTCCTCGCGGCCTCGGTCTTCCACTTCGGCGATCTGCGGATCGGCGAGGTCAAGGACACGCTGCGGGAGGCGGGGCACCCGGTGCGGTAGCCCTCCTGGTCGGCTCTTCGGCCCCGGTCACCCGTGAGGTGGCCGGGGCTTCTGTTCGCCGTACTGCGAAAGGAAAGTTGCGCAATATTTGTTGTGCAACTTTTCTTTCGTATCTACGGTGGGTGCATGAGCAGACAGCAGCGCCGCCGCGTCAGCGACCTCGGCACCCTCAAGGCCTTCGGCCACCCCCTGCGCCTGAGGCTCTACGGCGCCCTGAAGGTCGCCCCGGGCCGCACCGCCACCGCCTCCCAGCTCGCCGACGAGGTCGACGAGGCCGTCTCGCTCGTCAGCTACCACCTGCGCAAGCTCGCCGAGCACGGACTTATCGAGGAGGCGCCGCAGGCGCAGCGCGGGGACGGGCGCGAGCGCTGGTGGACGCCGGCGCAGGAGACCCTGTCGTTCCACACCGAGGACTTCCAGGACACCCCGGAGAAGGCCGCCGCGCTGACCGCCGTGACCCGCACCCTCCACACACAGCGCACCGACCTCCTGGACGTCTGGCTCGGCCACCGCTCGGCCTGGAGCCCCGAGTGGCGCAACGCCGCCGACAACTCCGACTTCCTCGCCCGCCTGACCGCCGCCGAACTCACCTCGCTCACCGAGGAGTTGCACGCCGTGGTCCGCACGTACGAGGCACGCGCCAAGGACGCCGAGGAGGCCGGGGACACCGAGGGCCGCGAGAACGTCCTGCTGTTCATGCACTCGTTCCCCTTCCGGTCACTGTGAAGGGGACGGCCGCCGTGTCCGCCACCGGCATACGCCCGGCCCCCGCCGCCGTCGAGCGCCCCGCCCACCGCGACGGCAACGTCCTGCGCTGGCTGACCGCCTACACCGCGTCGATGATCGGCGACAGCGTCTACTTCCTCGCGCTGTCCTGGGCCGCCACCCGCACCGGCAGCCCCGCCCAGGCCGGGCTCGTCCTCGCCGTCGGCGCCGTGCCGCGCGCGATCCTCATGCTCGGCGGGGGAGTCGTCGCCGACCGCTTCGGGCCGCGCCGCGTCGTCATCGGGAGCGACGCCGTGCGCTGCCTGGTGATCCTCGGCGTGGCCGCACTGCTCCTCCTCGCCACGCCCGGCATCTGGGTCCTCGCCGTGGTCGCGCTGGTCTTCGGCGTGGTGGACGCGCTCTTCCTGCCGAGCGTGGGCGCCCTGCCGGCCCGCATCACCGCGCCGGGGCAGCTCGCCCGGGTGCAGGGCATGCGCGGGGTCGCGGCCCGCGTCGCCACCGTCACGGGCGGCCCGCTGGGCGGGATCGCGGTCGCGACGGGCGGATCGGCGGCGGCCTTCGGCGTGGCCGGGGTGCTCTTCGCGGGGTCGCTTGTCCTGCTGCTCGCGGTACGGGTGCGCGAACTGCCCGCCGACGACACGGCGGGCGAGCCCGCCTCCGCCTGGCGCGACCTGGCCGACGGGCTGCGGTACATCCGCGGTCACCGCGTCCTCGCCCCGCTGATGATCGTGATCGCCGTCGGCGAGCTGGGCTTCTCCGGGCCCGCCAACATCGGCCTCGTGCTGCTCGTCGAGGAGCGCGGCTGGGGCGCCTCGGGGCAGGGCTGGATCATCGCCGGGTTCGGCGCGGGCGCCGGGCTCGCCTCGCTGCTGCTCGCCGTGCGCGGCCGGGTGCCGCGCGCCGGAGCCGTGCTGTCCTGGGTGGCCTTCCCGGGCACGGCCGCCCTCGCGGCGCTCGGCTTCGTGCCCTCGGTGGCGGGCGCGGTCGTCGCCGCCCTCGTCCTCGGGGCGCTGCTCGGACTGTGCGGCGCCCTGTGCGGGGCGTTGGCCCAGACCGTCAGCGAACCGGCCTACCTGGGCCGCGTCACCGCGGTGGGCAGCCTCTTCACCCTCGGGGTCGCCCCGCTCTGCTACCCCGTCGTGGGCGCCGCGATCGGCGCCTGGGGCATCGAGCCGGTGTTCGTGGCGTGCGCCGCGCTCAGCGCGGCCGGCGGCGTCATCGGCCTGTGCTCGAAGCCGCTGCGCCAGGCGGAACTCCCTCGCTGAACAAGGCCGTTCAACAGGGCTCGGCGGGAGAGCCGCTCACAGCCCCAGCCGCTTCGTCTCGTGCAGCGCCGCGATCGCCTCCTTGTCGCCCTCCAGCGCGACGTCGGCGACCTCCTGCCTGCCGTACGCGAACATCAGGAGCTCCGCGGGCTCGCCGGTCACCGTCACCACCGGCGTGCCCCGGTGCCCCACCACCGTCTGGCCGTCCGGACGGCGCAGCACGAGCCCCACCGGCGCCTTGCGGCCCACCAGCCGGGCCGTGCGCTCCAGACGGGACCACAGGGCGTCCGAGAAGACCCGGTCGAGCTCGCGCGGCGTCCAGTCCGGCTGGGCGCGGCGCACGTCCTCGGTGTGGACGTAGAACTCCACGGCGTTCGACAGCTCGTCGACCTGCTTGAGCGCGAACGGCGAGAAGCGCGGCGGCCCCGTCCGGATCAGCTGGATCAGTTCCTCGTACGGTTTCGCGGCGAACTCGGCCTGCACCCGCTCCAGACGCCCCGCGAGCTGTTTGATCAGGATCCCGCCCGCGGCGTCCGCGCGGCGCTCGCGCACCACCACATGGGCCGCGAGATCGCGGGTCTTCCAGCCCTCGCACAGGGTCGCGGCCTCCGGGCCCCGCGCCTCCAGGAGATCGGCGAGCAGAAGTCGTTCACGCTTCGCATGGGTCGACATGCCGGCCAGCCTACGACCGCCCACCCCGTCCGGACAGTGGACGGCATCCGGAGGGCCCCGGCCGGCGCGGCACAATGGGCGCATGACCAGCGTGCCCCCGCCCAGCAGCAGCCTCGACCCGGCGATCGCCGCCCGCCTCAAGCGCAGCGCCGACGGCCTCCTTCCCGCCATCGCCCAGCAGTACGACACCGGTGAGGTGCTGATGCTCGGCTGGATGGACGACGAGGCGCTGCACCGCACCCTCACCACGGGCCGCTGCACCTACTGGTCGCGCAGCCGCCAGGAGTACTGGGTCAAGGGCGACACCTCCGGCCACTTCCAGTACGTCAAGGAGGTCGCCCTGGACTGCGACGCGGACACCGTCCTCGTCCAGGTCGACCAGGTCGGCCCGGCCTGCCACACCGGCACGCGCACCTGCTTCGACTCCGACGTGCTTCCGGTGTCCGGCGTGCCGTCGCCCGGTCAGTAGGGTCTGACGCCATGGACCTCGAGACCTTCCGCAAGCTGGCGGCCGACCGCCGCGTGATCCCCGTCAGCCGCAGGCTCCTCGCGGACGGCGACACCCCCGTCGGCCTCTACCGCAAGCTCGCCGCCGAGCGCCCCGGCACCTTCCTCCTCGAATCCGCCGAGAACGGCCGCGCCGCGTACCTGTGGTCCCGCTACTCCTTCGTCGGCGTCCGCAGCGCCGCCACCCTCACCGTCCGCGACGGCGAGGCCCACTGGCTGGGCAGCCCGCCCGTCGGCGTCCCCACCTCCGGCGACCCGCTCGCCGCGCTGCGCGCCACCGTCGAGATGCTGCACACCCCGCGCGACGTGGTCAGTGCCGACCAACTGCCGCCCTTCACCGGCGGCATGGTCGGCTACCTCGGCTACGACATCGTGCGCCGCCTGGAGAAGATCGGCCCGGGGGAGCGCGACGACCTGCGGCTCCCCGAGCTGACCATGCTGCTCACCAGCGACCTCGCCGTCCTCGACCACTGGGACGGCTCGGTCCTCCTGATCGCCAACGCGATCAACCACAACGACCTCGACACGGGCGTCGACGAGGCCTACGCCGACGCGGTCGCCCGCCTCGACGCCATGGAGGCCGACCTCTCCCGGCCGGTCTCCCAGCCCCCGGCCGCCCTGCCGCCCTCCGAACTCCCCGAGTTCACCGCGCTGTGGGGCGGTGTGCAGTACCAGGAGGCCGTCGAGGACATCAAGGAGCGCATCCGGGCGGGCGAGGCCTTTCAGGTCGTGCCCTCGCAGCGCTTCGAAACCCCCTGCACGGCCAGCGCGTTGGACGTCTACCGCGTGCTGCGGGCGACCAACCCGTCGCCGTACATGTACCTCTTCCGCCTCGACGGGTTCGACGTGGTCGGCTCCTCGCCCGAGGCCCTCGTCAAGGTCGAGGACGGGCGCGCGATGGTCCACCCCATCGCCGGCACCCGGCACCGCGGCGCCACCCCGCAGGAGGACCAGGCGCTCGCCGACGAGCTGCTCGCCGACCCCAAGGAGCGCGCCGAGCACCTCATGCTCGTCGATCTCGGCCGCAACGACCTGGGCCGGGTCTGCACCCCCGGCTCCGTCGAGGTCGTCGACTTCATGTCCATCGAGAAGTACTCCCACGTCATGCACATCGTCTCGACGGTCACCGGAGAGGTCGCCGAGGGCCGCAGCGCCTTCGACGTGCTCACCGCCTGCTTCCCCGCGGGCACGCTCTCCGGCGCGCCCAAGCCGCGCGCGATGCAGATCATCGACGAGCTGGAGCCCTCCCGGCGCGGCCTGTACGGCGGCTGCGTCGGCTACCTCGACTTCGCGGGCGACTCCGACACCGCCATCGCCATCCGCACCGCCCTCCTCCGCGACGGCACGGCATACGTGCAGGCCGGGGCCGGGGTCGTCGCCGATTCCGACCCCGTCGCCGAGGACACCGAGTGCCGCAACAAGGCCGCCGCCGTGCTGCGCGCCATCCACACGGCGAACCGCCTGCACGCCGGTTCGGGCCGTGAGGGATAGTGGACGGGTGACTTCCGCAGTACCACCGCCCCGTACCGAGAACCCGTCGCAGAGCCCGGACCGGCGCGGCGGCCGGCGCAGCATCGCCGTCGCGCTGCTGCTCGGCGCCGTCGGCGCGGCCCTCGCGCTGCTCGCGTCCCGCCAGGCCTGGGCCCACGGGACCGTCTCGGTGGCCGGCGGCGACCTGCCGCTGACCGCCAAGGGCGGCGACGTCACGGGCGTGCCCGCCGCGCTCGCCGTCGTGGGTCTCGCCGCCCTCGTCGCGGTCTTCGCGGTCCGCCGCACCGGCCGCGTCCTGGTCTCCCTGCTGCTCGCGCTCAGCGGCGCGGGCACCGTGGCCGCCGCCCTGCTCGGGGCAGGCGACCGCGACGCCCTCGACGAGAAGGCCGCGACCGCCTCCGGCGACGCCGCCGCCACCATCGGTGACCTCAGCCACACCGGCTGGCCCTACGCCGCCGCCGCGGCGGGCGCGCTGCTCCTGGTCGCCGGGCTGGTCGCGCTCACCTGCGGCCGCTCGTGGCCCGCGATGTCGGGGCGCTACGAACGCGACGGCACGCCGACGCCCCGCAAGGCCCGCCGCGCCCCCGACCCCGACCGGCCCGAAGAGCTCTGGAAGGCCCTCGACCGGGGCGAGGACCCGACGCGCGAAGCGTGACCCCGCGCTCAGGGCATACGCCCGAGTACGGGACAATGGAGCCGAGCGTCCGACGCGCGATGGGCCATCCACCCATCACCCCGCACACAGCAACGAGGAGCAAGTCATGGCCAGCCACGGACACACCCCGGCCGCCTGGACCGGTGTCATCATCGCCTTCATCGGTTTCTGCGTCGCGGGTGCCTTCATGGTGATGGCCAACGTGCCCGGCTTCTGGGCCGGCATGGCGATCATCGTGATCGGCGGCCTCGTCGGCGGCGCCATGCGCATGGCGGGCCTGGGCCAGGCCAAGCGCCCGCAGCGCCAGGTCGCGGCCTCCGAGAGCTGACCTTCCCCGTACGCGAGGAGGCGGTCCGGCGGCAGCCGGGGCCGCCTCCTCGGCGTATCCGCCGTCCGGCCCCCGCGTCCATCGGGCGACACGCCCGCGCGGGAGGCAGAATGCACGGGTGACCGCCGACACCGAGAGCGCCGCGCCCGCCGTCCTGACCCGCCTGCTCGTGCCGGCCGGGGTGCTCGCCGCGGTCGCCGGGGCCTTCGCGTACGTCGGTGCCGTCGACCCGAACGAACCGGGCCACTACCCCGCCTGCCCGCTGCTGCGCCTCACCGGCATCTACTGCCCCGGCTGCGGCGGCCTGCGCAGCGCCCACGCCTTCATCCACGGCGACCTCACGGCGGCCCTCGGCGCCAACGCCCTCGCCGTCGTCGGGTACGGCCTGTTCGCGCTCCTGTGGACCGCGTGGGTGGTGCGGCTGGTGCGCGGGAGGCCGGTGCGAATCGAGTGGGGCACGGCGCAGCTGTGGGCCGTCGGTGTGGTCGTCGCGCTGTTCACGCTCGTCCGCAACCTGCCGTTCGGGTCGTGGCTGCACCCTTGAATCCGCAGGCGGCGGGCCCGATCGATGTCCATTTCGTGGGACGGGCGTCAACCGGATGCGGGGCCTTCGCCCTCCTGCGGATACCATCGCAGTGACCAGCTTGAACGTCAGCTTCTTCAACCGTCAGGGAAGGGGGCCGCTCGCGTGAGTGTGCTCGACGAGATCATCGACGGAGTCCGTGCCGACCTCGCGGAGCGGCAGGCGCGCGTCAGCCTCGACGAGCTCAAGGAGCGAGCGGCCAAGGCTCCGGCGGCCAAGGACGGCGCGGCGGCCCTGCGGGGCGACGGCGTCAAGGTCATCTGCGAGGTCAAGCGCTCCAGCCCCTCCAAGGGCGCGCTCGCCGCGATCGCCGACCCGGCCGGCCTCGCCGCCGACTACGAGGCGGGCGGCGCCGCCGTCATCTCCGTGCTCACCGAGGAGCGCCGCTTCGGCGGCTCGCTCGCCGACCTGGAGGCCGTCCGCGCCAAGGTCGACATCCCGGTGCTCCGCAAGGACTTCATCGTCACCTCGTACCAGCTGTGGGAGGCCAGGGCGTACGGCGCCGACCTCGCGCTGCTGATCGTGGCCGCGCTGGAGCAGCCCGCCCTCGAATCGCTCATCGAGCGCGCCGAGTCGATCGGCCTCACGCCGATCGTCGAGGTGCACGACGAGGACGAGGCCGAGCGGGCCGTCGACGCGGGCGCCCGTGTCATCGGCGTCAACGCCCGCGACCTGAAGACCCTCAAGGTCGACCGCTCCACCTTCGAGCGGATCGCCCCCGAGCTCCCGGACAGCGTCGTCAAGATCGCCGAGTCCGGCGTGCGCGGCCCCCACGACCTGATCGCGTACGCCAACGCAGGCGCCGACGCGGTCCTCGTGGGCGAGTCCCTCGTCACCGGCCGCGACCCGAAGGCCGCGGTCTCCGACCTGGTCGCCGCGGGCGCCCACCCGGCCCTGCGCCACGGACGGGGCTGACCTCCCCGATGTCCCTCGCCGCCCGCCTCGCCCCCGGCTGCCGCCCGCGCGGCTGCCGGGCCCCCGCACGCCGCGTGCGGGGCAGGCGCGTGCGGTACCACATCGGTGCGGAACCGGGCCAGATCCCCGGAATGCGATGGCGGGGCGGCGCCTGAGCGCCGCCGAGCTGATCAGCGCCCCGTCAGGGGTGTAGGGAACTGTGCGACGAGCCCGAGCGTCGCCACAGAGCCGTGGCCAGCAACGGCGCACAGGCGTGCTCATGCCGAACTGCACACGCCCACGCCAGCCATTGCGAGGTTTCCGCATGCCCAGCGAGTACTTCATTCCGGACCCGGAGGGTCAAGTCCCCAGCGCCGAGGGCTATTTCGGTGCGTTCGGCGGCAAGTTCATCCCGGAGGCCCTCGTCGCCGCCGTGGACGAGGTCGCCGTCGAGTACGACAAGGCCAAGAGCGACCCCGAGTTCGCCCGCGAGCTCGACGACCTCCTGGTCCACTACACCGGCCGCCCCAGCAGCCTCACCGAGGTCCCCCGCTTCGCGGAGCACGCGGGCGGCGCCCGTGTCTTCCTCAAGCGCGAGGACCTCAACCACACCGGCTCGCACAAGATCAACAACGTGCTCGGGCAGGCCCTGCTCACCAAGCGCATGGGCAAGACCCGCGTCATCGCCGAGACCGGCGCCGGCCAGCACGGTGTGGCCACCGCCACCGCCTGCGCGCTCTTCGGCCTCGAATGCACCATCTACATGGGCGAGATCGACACCCAGCGCCAGGCCCTGAACGTGGCCCGGATGCGGATGCTGGGCGCCGAGGTCGTGGCCGTGAAGTCCGGCAGCCGCACCCTCAAGGACGCCATCAACGAGGCGTTCCGCGACTGGGTCGCCAACGTCGACCGCACGCACTACCTCTTCGGCACCGTCGCCGGACCCCACCCCTTCCCCGCCATGGTCCGCGACTTCCACCGCGTCATCGGCGTCGAGGCCCGCCGGCAGATCCTGGAGCGCGCCGGACGCCTGCCCGACGCCGCCGTCGCCTGCGTGGGCGGCGGCTCCAACGCCATCGGCCTCTTCCACGCCTTCATCCCCGACACGGACGTACGCCTCATCGGCTGCGAGCCCGCCGGGCACGGCGTGGAGACCGGCGAGCACGCGGCGACGCTGACGGCGGGCGAGCCGGGCATCCTGCACGGCTCCCGTTCCTACGTCCTCCAGGACGAGGAGGGCCAGATCACCGAGCCCTACTCGATCTCCGCCGGACTGGACTACCCCGGCATCGGCCCCGAGCACGCCTACCTCAAGGACAGCGGCCGCGGCGAGTACCGCGCGGTCACCGACGACGCGGCGATGCAGGCCCTGCGCCTCCTCTCCAGGACCGAGGGCATCATCCCGGCCATCGAGTCCGCGCACGCCCTCGCGGGCGCGCTGGAGGTCGGCAAGGAGCTCGGCAAGGACGGGCTGATCGTCGTCAACCTCTCCGGGCGCGGCGACAAGGACATGGACACGGCCGCGCGCTACTTCGGCCTGTACGACACGGACGCGACCGTCGACGCGGACGCGTCCGGCACCGGCGCGGAGATCGAGGGGGACGCCAAGTGAGCGGGAACATTCAGCTGTTGAGCGACACCCTGGCGGCCGCGAAGGCCGAGGGCCGCTCCGCCCTGATCGCCTACCTCCCGGCCGGCTTCCCGACCGTCGACGGCGGCATCGCGGCGATCAAGGCCGTCTTCGACGGCGGCGCGGACGTGGTCGAGGTCGGCCTGCCGCACTCCGACCCGGTGCTCGACGGCCCGGTCATCCAGACCGCCGACGACATCGCGCTGCGCGGCGGCCTCAAGATCCGTGACGTGCTGCGCACGGTCCGCGAGGCCTTCGAGGCGACCGGCAAGCCGGTGCTCGTCATGACGTACTGGAACCCCATCGACCGCTACGGCGTGGAGCGCTTCACCGCCGAGCTGGCCGAGGCGGGCGGCGCGGGCTGCATCCTGCCCGACCTGCCCGTGCAGGAGTCGGCGCTCTGGCGGGAGCACGCCGAGAAGCACGGCCTTGCGACGGTCTTCGTCGTCGCGCCGAGCAGCAAGGACGAGCGGCTCGCCACCATCACGGCGGCGGGCTCCGGCTTCGTCTACGCGGCGTCGCTGATGGGCGTCACCGGCACCCGCGCGTCGGTCGGCGAGCAGGCGCAGGAGCTGGTGCGGCGCACCAAGGCCACCACCGACCTGCCGGTCTGCGTCGGCCTCGGCGTCTCCAACGCCCGCCAGGCCGCCGAGGTGGCGGGCTTCGCCGACGGCGTGATCGTCGGTTCCGCCTTCGTGCAGCGGATGCTGGACGCGCCGGACGAGGCGTCCGGCCTGGCCGCCGTGCGGCTCCTCGCGGGTGAGCTCGCGGACGGCGTACGCGGCAAGTCCTAACCCGTACGGGTGGACCTGGGACCGGGGAGGCACGCTCGTGCCTCCCCGGTTCGTTTGCGGGGTGTGAGTGAGAAGAACCGTGAGGGAAAGCGCACGGCCCGCGAGCGGCTGGCGGAAGAGCGAGAGCGGCAGAAGGGCCGCGACAAGAAGCGCCGGGCGCTGATCGTCGGCGCCGCCGTGGTGGGAGTCCTCGGCCTGGCCGCGGTGGTGGGGCTGCTCGCCTCCAACTCCGGCGGCGACAAGGGCGACTCGGCGGGCCCGCTGGTGGCCCCCGAGGGGGCGAACGGCAAGGACGACCTGTCGATCCCCGTCGGCAAGGGCGGCGCCAAGTCGACCCTCACCGTCTGGGAGGACTTCCGCTGCCCGGCCTGCAAGCAGTTCGAGGACACGTATCGCTCGACGATCAACGGCCTCGTGGACAAGGGGCAGCTGAAGGTCGAGTACCACCTGGCGACGCTCATCGACAACAACCTCCGCGGTGAGGGCTCGCTGCGCGCGGCCAACGCCGCGGCGTGCGCCCAGGACGCCGGCAAGTTCCCGCCGTACCACGACGTGCTCTTCAAGAACCAGCCCGAGGAGTCCGACGACGCCTACGCCAAGAACAGCCGCCTGACCGAGCTGGCGGGCGAGGTCGACGGACTGGTCACGGACTCCTTCAAGAAGTGCGTGGACGAGGGGCGGCACGACAGCTGGGTCGCCAAGTCCGACCAGGCCTTCCGGGACGCGAAGCTGCGGGGCACCCCCACCGTGCTGCTCGACGGCAAGGACATCTTCGGGGACCAGCAGAACCCGCTGACGCCGGCGAAGCTGAAGCAGCTGGTCGAGGAGGCGAACAAGGGCTAGCGCCCGGCGCCCGGGCGCCCGTTATGGACCCGTAGCCGGGCTGGTTGCCGTCCGCACCGCCCGGCACGGTAGCGTCGGACCTGCCATGGACCTTGCCTTCATTCCCAGTCCGTCGCGCGGTGTGGTCGAACTAGGCCCCATTCCGCTGCGCGGCTACGCGTTCTGCATCATCATCGGCGTCTTCGTGGCCGTCTGGCTCGGCAACAAGCGGTGGGTCGCCCGCGGGGGCCAGTCCGGCACCGTGGCCGACATCGCCGTGTGGGCCGTGCCGTTCGGTCTCGTCGGCGGGCGTCTCTACCACGTGATCACGGACTACCAGCTGTACTTCAGCGAGGGCCGTGACTGGGTCGACGCCTTCAAGATCTGGGAGGGCGGCCTCGGCATCTGGGGAGCGATCGCCCTCGGCGCGGTCGGCGCCTGGATCGGCTGTCGCCGGCGCGGCATCCCGCTGCCGGCCTGGGCCGACGCGCTGGCCCCCGGCATCGCCCTCGCGCAGGCCATCGGCCGCTGGGGCAACTGGTTCAACCAGGAGCTGTACGGCAAGCCCACGGATCTGCCCTGGGCGCTGAAGATCACCTCGGCGGAGGACGGCCGGGTCCCCGGCACGTACCACCCCACCTTCCTGTACGAGTCCCTGTGGTGCATCGGCGTCGCCGTCCTGGTCATCTGGGCCGACCGCCGCTTCAAGCTCGGGCACGGGCGGGCGTTCGCGCTGTACGTCGCCTCGTACTGCGCCGGGCGCGGCTGGATCGAGTACATGCGCGTCGACGACGCGCACCACGTCCTCGGCCTGCGCCTCAACGTGTGGACCGCGATCGTCGTGTTCGTCCTGGCCGTGGTCTACCTCGTGGTCTCCGCGAAGATCCGCCCCGGGCGCGAGGAGATCGTCGAACCCGCGGCGGTGGCCGCCCGCGAGGGCGACGGCGAGGGCGACAGCGACTCCGTGAAGCCGGACAAGGGCGAGGACGAGAAGTCCTCCGGGTCCGCCGCCGAGGACAAGGCGAAGGACGACTCGAAGGACGCGGCCAAGGGCACGCCCGAGGACGCCGAGTCGGCGAAGAAGGCCTGACCAGCACCGCTTTTCGTACGTCGACGGGGCCGCCGGACCATTGGTCCGGCGGCCCCGTCGACTGCGTACGGCGCTAGACCCGCCGGGCCAGGGCCAGGACCCGCCGCGCCCCCTCCACCACCGCCTTGTCCACGAAGCGGCCGTCGGGGAGGGCCAGGGCGCCCTCGTCCGTGGCCGCCGCCTTGGTGATCTCCTCCGCGCGCTCGATCTCCTCGGGGGAGGGGAGGTAGGCCCGTTCGATCACGGGCAGCTGGCGGGGATGGATCGCCGCGCGGCCGAGGAAGCCGAGGGCGCGGCCGTGGGCGCAGGACGCGGTGAGGCCGTCCAGATCCCGGATGTCCGGGTGGACCGACTGGGTGGGCGGGGCCAGGCCCGCCGCCCGCGCGGCCACCACCACGCGGGAGCGCGCCCAGTCCAGGCCCGCTCCGTCGCGCACCCCGAGGTCCGCGCGGAGGTCGGCCTCGCCGAGCGAGATGCCGCGCAGCGCCGGGTGCGCGGTGGCGATGGCGAAGGCGTGCTCCAGGCCGAGCGCCGACTCGACGAGGGCGTGCAGGGCAGGGGGTTCGGCGGTGGCGAGAGCCGCGCGGTCGGCGACCCGGACGACCTCCGCGCGGCTGACGACCTTGGGCAGGCGCAGGCCCGCGACGCCGGGGAGCGTGGCGACGGCGCGCAGGTCGGCCTCCGCCAGCGGGCCGTCCAGGGCGTTCACGCGGACGTGGACGGGGAGCGGCTGCGGCTCGGAGAGGAGCTCGGCGGTCGCCGCGCGCGCGTACTCCTTGCGGTCGGGGGCGACCGCGTCCTCCAGGTCGACGATCACCACGTCGGCGCCCGCGTGCAGGGCCTTGGCGACCACCTCGGGGCGGTCCCCGGGGACGTACAGCCAGGTCAGGGGGGACAGGGCGGTCACAGGGCGCCCTCCTTGCGCAGGGTGGTGATCTCCCGTTCGGACAGGCCGAGTTCGGTCAGGACCGCGTCGGTGTCGGCGCCGTGCGGGCGGCCCGCCCAGTGGATCGCGCCGGGGGTGGCGGAGAGACGGAAGAGGACGTTCTGCATGCGCAGGGGGCCCAGCTCCGGGTCGTGGACCGTGGTGATCGTGTCCAGGGCCGCGTACTGGGGGTCCGTCATGACGTCGCGTACGTCCTGGACGGGCGCGACCGCCGCCTCCGCCTTCTCGAAGGCCTCGATCACCTCGGCGCGGGTGTGCCGGGCGATCCAGCCGCCGACCGCCTCGTCCAGGACGTCCGTGTGCCGGGCCCGGCCGGCGCCCGAGGCGAACCACGGCTCGGCGATCAGCTCGGGGCGGCCGACCAGCCGCAGCACGCGCTCCGCGACCGACTGGGCGGAGGTGGAGACCGCGACCCAGTCGCCGTCCGCCGTGCGGTAGGTGTTGCGGGGCGCGTTGTTCGTGGAGCGGTTGCCGGTGCGGGGCTGGACGTGGCCGAGCTGGTCGTACCAGAGCGGCTGGGGGCCGAGGACCGTGAGGATCGGCTCGATGATCGCCATGTCCACCACCTGGCCCTCGCCCGTGCGGTCGCGGGCCGCGAGGGCCGTCAGCACCGCGTACGCCGTCGCCAGACCCGCGATCGAGTCGGCGAGGCCGAACGGCGGCAGGGTCGGGGGACCGTCCGGCTCGCCGGTGACCGCGGCGAAACCGCTCATCGCCTCGGCGAGCGTGCCGAAGCCGGGGCGGCGGGCGTACGGGCCGAACTGGCCGAAGCCCGTGACGCGGGTCAGCACCAGCCGGGGGTTGGCGGCGTGCAGCTCGGCCCAGCCCAGGTCCCACTTCTCCAGCGTGCCGGGGCGGAAGTTCTCGACGAGCACGTCGGCGGTGGCGGCCAGGCGCAGCAGGGTGTCACGGCCGCCGGGCGTCGACAGGTCGAGCGTCATCGTGCGCTTGTTGCGGCCCAGCAGCTTCCACCACAGCCCGACGCCGTCCTTCGAGGGGCCGTGGCCGCGGGAGGGGTCGGGGCGCGTGGGGTGCTCGACCTTGATGACCTCCGCGCCGAAGTCGCCGAGCATCGTGGCCGCGAGGGGACCCGCGAAGAGGGTGGCCAGGTCGAGGACGCGCAGACCGGTCAGGGGCGCGGTCATGATCCGCCGTCCGCCGCGCCGTCGATCTCCGTGCGGTACGGCATGGACGCCGACGCCCCCGGGCGCTGCACGGAGAGGGCCGCCGCGCAGGAGGCCCAACTCAGCGCGTCCACGACGGAGTTGCCCTCCGCCAGCGCGACGGCGAGGGTGCCCGCGAAGGTGTCGCCCGCGCCCGTCGTGTCGACCGCCGTGACCTGCCGGGCCGGGACCGTGACGGGCTCGGCGCCGCGTGCCGCGTACAGACTGCCGCGCGAGCCGAGCGTGATGACGACCTCGGGGACCTGGGAGAGCAGCGCCCCGGCGGCGGCGTACGGGTCGTCGGTGATGCCGGTGAGGGCGGCCGCCTCGTGCTCGTTGGGCAGCAACAGGTCGGTGGCGGCCAGGAGTTCGGGCGGCAGGGGGCGGGCGGGGGCCGGGGTCAGGACGGTGCGCACGCCGTGCCTGCGGGCGGCCTGCGCGGCGGCGAGCACCCCGTCGACGGGCACCTCCAGCTGGAGCAGCAGGGTGTCGGCGGAGGCGATCAGGCCCTCGTCACCGGGGGCCAGGGCGGTGACGGTGCCGTTGGCGCCGGGGATGACGACGATCGCGTTGCCGCCCTCGTCGTCGACGACGATGTGCGCGGTGCCGGTGGGCGTCTCCACGGTGCGCAGCAGGTCCGTGTCGACGCCGGACTGCTCCAGCGAGGTGCGCAGCTGTGTGCCGAAGGCGTCGGTGCCGACCGCGCCGATCATCGAGACGGTGGCGCCCGCGCGGGCCGCCGCGACGGCCTGGTTGGCGCCCTTGCCGCCGGGAACCGTGCGGAACTCGCGTCCCGTGACGGTCTCTCCGCGCTCCGGGGCCTTGGCGACGTACGCGACGAGGTCCATGTTCGCGCTGCCGAGGACGGCGATGTGGGGGGTCTTCGTCGGGTCTGTCATGGGCGGTGCGCCTCCCGGGCGGTGAGTTCTGCGAGGGTGTCGAAGCCGATGCCGTCGAAGTCGCCGATGGACGTGGCGAGCCGGTTCTTGAGGGGAGTGGTCCAGCGGTCGG
The DNA here is from genome assembly GCF_040680155.1 of Streptomyces sp. NPDC052114. Classification (NCBI taxonomy): domain Bacteria; kingdom Bacillati; phylum Actinomycetota; class Actinomycetes; order Kitasatosporales; family Streptomycetaceae; genus Streptomyces; species Streptomyces sp. NPDC052114. Next base: position 144,960 of record NZ_JBFAWC010000011.1, read on the forward strand.
GGATCCGGTCCGGGCGGCCGGCCAGCAGACCGGCGACCGATCCTGCGGTCGCGCCGTTGGAGTCGGTGTCCCAGCCGCCGGAGACGGCGCGGGTGATGGAGCCGGTGAAGTCGCCGTCGGCGTGGGTGAGGGCGGCGGCGACGAGGGCGGTGTTCGGGACGACGTGGACCCAGTGGTGGGTGGCGTACCGCTCGTGGAGGCGGTCCACCACCTCGTCGAAGTCCCGTGTGCCGTGGGCGAGTCGGACGGCGTGGCGGACGGCCTCGGCCAGACGCGAGGCCGCAGGGACGGCGGCGAGGCCGGTGTTCAGGCACTGGTGGACGTCCGCGCGTCCGGTCGCCGCGTCCGCGATCGTGGCCGCCGCGAACACCGCGCCGTGCACGCCGTTCTCCGTGTGGGTCAGGGCCGCGTCGCGGTACGCCTGCTCGGCGGCGGCCTCCGGGGCGCCGGGGTTCGTCCAGCCGTGCAGGTCGGCGCGGATGAGCGCGCCGATCCACTCGCGGAAGGGGTTGCGGTGGGTGGCGGTGTGCGGGGGCTCGATGCCGTCGAGGAGGTTGCGGTACGCGATGCGTTCGGCGGTGAACGTGCGGCCCGCCGGGAGCTCGTCGAGCCAGAGCCTTGCCACGTCCGTGGTGGTGAAGGTCTTTCCGTGGCGCTGGAGGAGGACGAGGTTGAGGAGGGGGTAGTTGAGGTCGTCGTCCTCCGGCATGCCGTCGATGTTCTCGGCGAGGGAGGTCGGCGCGGAGCGGCGGTTCCAGGGGTACGTGGCCCTCAGCTCGGGCGGGACGCCTCTTTCCGTGAACCAGGTGTGGAGGGGCCAGTTCCCTGTTGCCTTGGCGAGGGCGCGGATGCCGTCCAGCGGGAGCTTCTCGACCGGCTTGCCCAGGAGGCAGCCTGCGGCTCTGCCGAGCCAGGCGGCGTGGAGGCGGTGCCGTAGGGCGTGCAAGTTCTCGGCTTCGCGCGAGCGGGGGATGCCCGACTCGCCGTGCGGAACGCCTGCCCGCAACGGGGGCGGTGGGGCCAGTTCGTCCAGGAGTTGTTCCGCCAGGGCCCGTAGATGGGGTGGTGCCGGGGTGGGCGAGGCGCCCGCTGTTGCCGGTGCCAGGTGGCCGCCCGCGTCGAGCCAGCGGGTGCGTAGCGGTGCCACGTCGCGGCCCTCCAGTTCCGACTGGGCGAGTTCGTGGCCGATCAGGTCCTCCGGCTGGACCCAGGTCAGGCGGATCATCGGGTGGCCGTCAGGGCCGCGAAGGCCGACTCGTGGGCGCGGCGGCGGCGTACGTCGCGGGCGAAGATCTCCTCGGCGATCTCCGTGAGCGCCGTCGCCGGGGCGCGCAGGTCGAGGCGGCTGGCCTCGGCGACCCGCTTGGCCCAGTCCGCGGGGACCGCCGCCTCGCCGCGCAGGGCGCCCGCGAGCGCGCCGCCCATCGTGGCGATGGAGTCGCAGTCGCGGCCGTAGTTGACCGCGCCGAGGACCGTGCGGCGGTAGTCGCCCTCGCCGGTCAGGAGCATGCCGAGGGCGACGGGCAGTTCCTCGATGGCGTGCAGGCGGGAGGGGCGGCGGGCGCCGAGGGAGGGGGCGCGGTAGTCGGGTCCGACCGTGTCGAAGGGGGCGACGGCGGCCCGGATCGGCGCCAGGGCCGTCTCGAAGTCCCGGTGCCCCGCGGCCACTTCCGCCACCGCCTCGATCGCCGCGCGCGTGCCGTCCTTCGCGAGGTCCAGGCACGCCTCGACCACGGCGTCCGCGGTGGCGCCCGGCGCGCAGGCCGCCGCGACGGCCGCCGCGAAGACGCCCGCCGCCTCACGGCCGTACGAGGACTGGTGGGCGCCCGCGACGTCGAGCGCCTCGGCGTACGCGGCCGCCGGGTCTGCCGCGTTGACCAGGCCGACCGGCGCCATGTACATCGCCGCGCCGCAGTTGACGATGTTTCCGGTGCCGGCCTCGCGCGGGTCGACGTGGCCGTAGTGGACGCGGGCGACGAGCCACTTCTCGGCGAGGAAGATCCGCTGGAGGGGGAGTGCCTCGGCCTCCAGCTCCGGGATCCAGCGCGGTGTCGTCATCAGGTCGGGGACCAGGTGCTCGGCGACGGAGTAGGCGTCGAGGTGGTCGCGGACGGCGGCGTACACGCGCACGAGCGCGTGGGTCATCAAGGTGTCGTCGGTGACGTGCCCGTCGCCCTTGTGGTACGGCGCGATGGGGCGGGCGGTGCGCCAGCGGTCGCCGTTCCAGGGGCCGACGATGCCCTGGACCCGGCCGCCGTGCCGCTCGGCGATCTGCTCGGGGGCGTACCCCTCGACGGGGCCGCCGAGCGCGTCGCCGACCGCGGCTCCGACGAGGCTGCCCGTGATGCGGTCGGACAGGGACGGCTCAGTGCGTGGCGTCATGGTCGTCATGTCGGGATTGTCCACCTGGAGTGGTCGGTTCCGTGTCTGCCAGGTGCCCGGCGAGTTCCACCAGGTCGGTGCCCGCGAGACGGGGGAGCGCACAGCCCGAGAGGGTGCGGCAGGCCTCCCGCCAGGCCTCGGGAATCGCGGCCGCCGTGCCGAGGACGCCGGTCAGCGCCCCGGCGAGCGCGGGGGCGGAGTCGGCGACGCGCGAGAGGCAGGCGGCGGCGGGCACCGCCTCCGCGATACGGCCGCGCGCGGCGGTCGTCAGGGCGAGGGCGACCGGGACGGTCTCGGCGGCGGCGATGCCGTAGCTGTAGACGTGGTCGACGATCTGGTGCTCCAGGAGGGGGACCAGGGCGAAGGCGCCGTCGTCCGGCTGGGCGCGGGCGAGCTTCACGGCGTGCCGGGCGTTGCGGCCGATCTCCGTGTGCGCGGGGAGCTCGGCGAGGGCGGCGTCCACGGCCGTGTCGACGTCGGTGTCGGTCAGGGCGGCCGCGATCGCCGCGGCCATCGCGCGGGCGCCGTGCACGCCGTCGCCGTCCTGGGTGTAGCGGGCGTCGAACTCCGCGAGGTCCGCGGCCCGTTCGGGGTCGCCGGGGTGGACGAGGGCGAGCACGCAGGCGCGTACGCAGGCCGCGTCGTCGAAGTAGTGCGGGTTGTCGTGGCCCGTGGCGGGCGGGCGCAGGCCCGCGGCGAGGTTGCCGAGGCCGGCGCGGACGGAGATGCGGGCGCGCAGGGGGAGGACGGCGGACTCGACCTCCGGGGCGCGGGCGGAGGCGGCGGCGACCTCGGCGGCGAGGGCGGACCACGCCAGGTCCAGGGTGGCGCGGACCCGGCGGTGCGGGGGAAGGGGGGTGGTGAGGGTGCCGTCCGCCGCGCGGAGCAGGGACTCGGCGGTGAACGCCGCCCACTCCGCGTCGTCCGAGGGGCCGAGCCGCAGGGGCTCGGGGGGCTGGTTCAGGGCGATCGGGACGGGGAGGGTGGTCGTGGCGTTCTGCTCGGCGAAGGTGTCCAGTTCCCTGGTCAGTCTTCGGGTCCACTCGGGCATCCTCGCCGCGCGGTGCCGGGCGGCGGGCCACCCGGCGGCGTCGCCCGCGGCCAGCCCGAGGAGGAGGCCCTCGATCTTGGGCGCCGACACGTCGGCTTCGTGAACGCCCCCTTGAACGGCGCCCGGCACCGGGGGCTGTGCCCACCCTTCCCCGAGCTCTCGGCTCCGCTCGACCGGGGGATGCCCCACTCGCCCTGCGGAACGCCTGCCCACGGCGGGGGCGGGTGTGGACCGCCTGCCCGCAGAGGGGCCGTATCCGTCCGTACCAGTCATCTGCCCTCCTCGTCCGGGGTCAGCAGTTCCGCGATGTCCAGGACGTGGTGGCCCCGCATCGAGGGGAGGCAGGAGCCGCGGGCCGGGCCGATCGCGGTGGACCAGGGCTGGGGGATCGCCGAGGCCCCGCACGCGGCGCCGGACAGCGCGCCCGCGACCGCCGCCGTGGTGTCCGCGTCGCGGCCCATGTTGACCGCGGTCAGGACGGCCGCCGAGAACTCCCCGCGCGCCGCCGCGTACGCCCCGAAGGCCAGGCCCACCGCCTCCGGCGCGAGGTCCGTCCAGGGGTAGCCGCCGATCACCACCGCGGAGCGCACCGCGCGTTCGCCGCGGTGGGCGACCGCCACGGCGCGCCGCAGCGAGCGGGACGTCCAGCAGTCCTCGGGGATGACGGCGAGGGCCGCGGCCACCACCGACCGCACCGGTTCCCCGGCCATCGCGGCGGCGACGCCCGCCGCGACCGCCTGGCCGCCGTAGATGCCCTCGCCGTCGTGGCTGACGGAGCCGTCGATCGCGACCAGGCGGGCCGCCTCGGCGGGCCGGCCCGCGGCGAAGACCCCGAAGGGGGCGGCCCGCATCGCGAGACCGTCGCTCCAGGCGTGCCGGTGCTGGGCCGTGATGGGGGCCGTGAGGCCGCGGCGGAGGTTCTCCAGCGTGCCGCGTTCGCTGAAGCCCGCCCCGCGGAACGGGCCCTCGTCCAGGTCGGCGATCCACTGGTGCCAGGCCCGTTCGACATGGGCGACGGTCAGCGCCGAGCCGTGCCGGGCGAGCAGCAGTCCCGAGAAGATCGCGTACTCCGTGTCGTCCGTGCCGGCCGGATGCTCGGCGACGTATCCGGTGATCCGGCCCCAACGGGCCCGGATCTCGGACGGCTTCATGTTCTCCGCGGGCGCGCCGAGCGCGTCGCCGACGGCGAGGCCGAGGAGCGCGCCGCGCGCCCTTTCCAGGAGGTCGCTCACGTCCCTATCCCTCCCACGCGGCGCCCCGCGCGCGAGCATCCGACGGGCCGACGTCACCCCTTCGGGCACCCCCTTCCGGACCCCGGACGCACCCCTCTCGCGGCGGCCGAAAAGGATCGCAAAACCCCGCGTTTTCGCAGGTAAGTACGGCCTTCCTTGCTGGCGGGAGATTTTTTTCGCGCGTACTTTCGACGTTGTCCAAGCACATTGAGGGGGCTCACCACCATGGCGATCATCGAGACCGAAGCGACGCTGCACGAGGCGCACCGCGACAACCACACCCACCGCGACGTGAACGGTGGCTGGCTGCGCCCGGCCGTCTTCGGGGCGATGGACGGACTCGTCTCCAACCTGGCGCTGATGACCGGTGTCGCGGGCGGTGCCGCCTCGCAGCAGACCATCGTCGTCACCGGTCTGGTGGGCCTGGCCGCCGGCGCCTTCTCCATGGCCGCGGGCGAGTACACCTCCGTGGCCTCCCAGCGCGAGCTGGTGCAGGCGGAACTGGACGTCGAGCGGCGCGAGTTGCGCAAGCACCCCAAGGACGAGGAGCGGGAGCTCGCCGCGCTCTACGTCTCGCGCGGCGTCGAGCCCGAGCTGGCCCGCGAGGTCGCCCGGCAGCTGTCGCAGGACCCCGAGCAGGCCCTGGAGATCCACGCCCGCGAGGAGCTCGGCATCGACCCGGGCGACCTGCCCTCGCCGCTGGTCGCCGCGGTGTCGTCCTTCGGCGCGTTCGCGCTGGGCGCCCTGCTTCCCGTACTGCCGTATCTGCTCGGTGCCACCGTGCTGTGGCCCGCGCTGCTGCTCGCGCTCGTGGGGCTCTTCGCCTGTGGTGCGGTGGTGGCCAAGGTGACGGCGCGGTCCTGGTGGTTCAGCGGTCTGCGGCAGCTCGCGCTCGGCGGTGCGGCGGCCGGTGTGACGTACGCCCTGGGCAGCCTGTTCGGGACCGCCGTAGGATAAGGCAGTGCAGGCCTATGCGGGACCTTGCATAAGTAGCCGTTACTCGGCGGTTTCAATTCCATGACCACCGGGCATGAGCCGTAAGCGCTGCGGGCAATGAGGCCTGTGTCGCTTCGGGCCTTCGGCCATTGATCTGTCCGCAAAGGTCCCCTCTGAACCGCTCCCCACCTGCGCGAGCGGTGTCCACATGGTGGAATGAACTATCCGCTTTTCGAGAAGCGTTCCATCATGTAACCTGCACGAAATTTCGCCAGGGCCAACGTCGTCCCTCGCTCATTGCCTATGCACACGACGACGACGGGAGTGCCGATGCGTACCCACGCCTGGTCGCCCATGGACGGTCGCCCCGCCCCCCAGGGGATGTACGACCCCCGTAACGAACACGACGCCTGCGGTGTCGGGTTCGTGGCCACCCTCACCGGTGTTGCCAGCCATGAGCTGGTCGAACAGGCGCTGACGGTACTGCGCAACCTCGAGCACCGCGGCGCCACGGGCTCGGAGCCCGACTCCGGCGACGGCGCCGGAATCCTGCTCCAGGTCCCGGACGCCTTCCTGCGCGAAGAGGCCGGATTCGAGCTGCCCGAAGCCGGCGCCTACGCCGTCGGCATCGCCTTCCTGCCCGTCGACACCGCCGGCACCACCGACGCCGCCGTCTCGCAGATCGAGACGATCGCCTCGGAGGAGGGGCTGACCGTCCTCGGCTGGCGCGACGTGCCCGTCGCCCCCGAGCTGCTCGGCGCCACCGCCCGCTCGACGATGCCCGTCTTCCGGCAGATCTTCGTCGCCGACGGCGACACCAAGGGCCTTGATCTTGACCGCAAGGCGTTCGTGCTGCGCAAGCGCGCCGAGCGCGAGGCCGGGACGTACTTCCCCTCGCTCTCCGCCCGCACGATCGTCTACAAGGGCATGCTGACCACCGGCCAGCTGGAGCCCTTCTTCCCGGACCTGTCCGACCGCCGCTTCGCCACCGCCGTCGCGCTCGTCCACTCCCGCTTCTCGACGAACACGTTCCCGAGCTGGCCGCTCGCGCACCCCTACCGCTTCGTCGCGCACAACGGCGAGATCAACACCGTCAAGGGCAACCGCAACTGGATGCGCGCCCGTGAGTCGCAGCTCGCCTCGGACCTCTTCGGCCAGGAGAAGATCGACCGGATCTTCCCGATCTGCACGCCCGACGCCTCCGACTCCGCGTCCTTCGACGAGGTGCTCGAACTGCTGCACCTGGGCGGGCGCTCGCTGCCGCACTCCGTGCTGATGATGATCCCGGAGGCCTGGGAGAACCACGCCTCCATGGACCCGGCACGGCGCGCCTTCTACCAGTTCCACTCCACGATGATGGAGCCCTGGGACGGCCCGGCCTGCGTCACCTTCACCGACGGCACCCAGGTCGGCGCCGTCCTCGACCGCAACGGCCTGCGCCCCGGCCGCTACTGGGTCACCGACGACGGCCTCGTCGTCCTCGGCTCCGAGGTCGGCGTCCTCGACATCGACCCCGCCAAGGTCGTCCGCAAGGGCCGCCTCCAGCCCGGCCGGATGTTCCTCGTCGACACCGCCGAGCACCGCATCGTCGAGGACGACGAGATCAAGGCCGCCCTCGCCGCCGAGAACCCGTACCAGGAGTGGCTGGAAGCCGGCGAGATCGAGCTCTCCGACCTGCCCGAGCGCGAGCACATCGTGCACACGCACGCCTCCGTCACGCGCCGCCAGCAGACCTTCGGCTACACCGAGGAAGAGCTGCGCGTCATCCTCGCGCCGATGGCCAAGACCGGCGGCGAGCCGCTCGGCTCCATGGGCACGGACACCCCGATCGCCGCCCTCTCCGAGCGCCCGCGGCTGATCTTCGACTACTTCACCCAGCTGTTCGCGCAGGTCACCAACCCGCCGCTGGACGCCATCCGCGAGGAGCTCGTCACCTCGCTGAACTCCTCGCTGGGCCCGCAGGGCAATCTGCTCGACCCGACCGCCGCGTCCTGTCGCAGCGTCACCCTGCCCTTCCCGGTGATCGACAACGACGAGCTGGCCAAGCTCATCCACATCAACGCCGACGGCGACATGCCCGGCATGAAGGCCGCGACCCTCTCCGGCCTCTACCGCGTCGGCGGCGGCGGCGACGCGCTCGCCGACCGCATCGACGAGATCTGCGCCGAGACCGACGCCGCCATAGAGGCCGGCGCCCGCCTCATCGTGCTCTCCGACCGGCACTCCGACGCCGAGCACGCGCCGATCCCCTCGCTGCTGCTCACCGCGGCCGTCCACCACCACCTCATCCGTACGAAGCAGCGCACCGAGGTGGGCCTGCTCGTCGAGGCGGGCGACGTCCGCGAGGTCCACCACGTGGCCCTCCTGATCGGCTACGGCGCCGCCGCGGTCAACCCCTACCTCGCCATGGAATCCGTCGAGGACCTGGTCCGCGCCAGCACGTTCCTGCCCGGCATCGAGGCCGAGGACGCGATCCGCAACCTCATCAAGGCGCTCGGCAAGGGTGTCCTGAAGGTCATGTCCAAGATGGGCATCTCGACCGTCGCCTCCTACCGCGGCGCCCAGGTCTTCGAGGCCATCGGCCTCCAGCAGGCCTTCGTGGAGCGGTACTTCGCGGGCACGACCACGAAGATCGGCGGCGCCGGTCTCGACGTCATCGCCAAGGAGGTCGCCGCCCGGCACGCCAAGGCCTACCCGGCCTCCGGCGTCCCCTCCGCGCACCGTGCCCTGGAGATCGGCGGCGAGTACCAGTGGCGCCGCGAGGGCGAGCCGCACCTGTTCGACCCCGAGACGGTCTTCCGCCTCCAGCACTCCGCGCGCAACCGCCGCTACGACGTCTTCAAGCAGTACACGGACCGCGTGAACGAGCAGTCCGAGCGCCTGATGACGCTGCGCGGACTCTTCGGCTTCAAGAGCGACCGCCCCTCGATCCCCGTCGACGAGGTCGAGCCGGTCAGCGAGATCGTCAAGCGCTTCTCCACCGGCGCCATGTCGTACGGCTCGATCTCCCGCGAGGCGCACGAGACCCTCGCCATCGCCATGAACCAGCTGGGCGGCAAGTCCAACACCGGTGAGGGCGGCGAGGACCCGGAGCGCCTGTACGACCCGGCGCGCCGCTCCGCCATCAAGCAGGTCGCCTCCGGCCGCTTCGGCGTGACCTCGGAGTACCTGGTCAACGCGGACGACATCCAGATCAAGATGGCCCAGGGCGCCAAGCCCGGCGAGGGCGGCCAGCTGCCCGGCCACAAGGTCTACCCGTGGGTCGCCAAGACGCGTCACTCGACGCCGGGCGTCGGCCTCATCTCGCCGCCGCCGCACCACGACATCTACTCCATCGAGGACCTCGCCCAGCTGATCCACGACCTCAAGAACGCCAACCCGGCGGCCCGCATCCACGTGAAGCTGGTCTCCGAGGTCGGCGTCGGCACGGTCGCGGCCGGTGTGTCCAAGGCCCATGCGGACGTCGTCCTCATCTCCGGCCACGACGGCGGCACGGGCGCGTCCCCGCTCACCTCGCTCAAGCACGCGGGCGGCCCCTGGGAGCTCGGCCTCGCCGAGACCCAGCAGACCCTGCTGCTCAACGGCCTGCGCGACCGCATCGTCGTGCAGACCGACGGCCAGCTCAAGACCGGCCGTGACGTCATCGTCGCCGCGCTGCTCGGCGCCGAGGAGTTCGGCTTCGCGACCGCGCCGCTCGTCGTCTCCGGCTGCGTCATGATGCGCGTCTGCCACCTCGACACCTGCCCGGTGGGCATCGCCACGCAGAACCCGGCGCTGCGCGAGCGCTTCTCCGGCAAGGCCGAGTACGTCGTGAACTTCTTCGAGTTCATCGCCGAGGAGGTCCGCGAGCTCCTCGCCGAGCTGGGCTTCCGCTCCATCGAGGAGGCCGTCGGCCACGCCGAGCTGCTCGACACCACCCGGGCCGTCAGCCACTGGAAGGCGCAGGGCCTGGACCTGGAGCCGCTCTTCCACGTGCCGGACCTGCCGGCCGGCGCCGTGCGCCACCAGATCACGGTCCAGGACCACGGTCTGGCGAAGGCGCTCGACAACGAGCTGATCAAGCTCTCCGCCGACGCGCTCGCCGCGTCCGGCGCGACCGACGCCCAGCCGGTGCGCGCGCAGGTCGCGATCCGCAACATCAACCGCACGGTCGGCACGATGCTCGGCCACGAGGTGACGAAGAAGTTCGGCGGGGCGGGCCTGCCCGACGACACGATCGACATCACCTTCACCGGCTCGGCGGGCCAGTCGTTCGGCGCCTTCGTGCCGCGCGGTGTGACGCTGCGCCTCGAAGGCGACGCCAACGACTACGTGGGCAAGGGCCTTTCGGGCGGCCGCATCGTGGTCCGGCCCGACCGGGGCGCCGACCACCTCGCCGAGTACTCGACGATCGCGGGCAACACCATCGCGTACGGCGCGACCGGCGGTGAGCTGTTCCTGCGCGGCCGCACCGGCGAGCGCTTCTGCGTCCGCAACTCCGGCGCGACGGTGGTCTCCGAGGGCGTGGGCGACCACGGCTGCGAGTACATGACCGGCGGCCACGCCGTCGTCCTCGGCGAGACGGGCCGCAACTTCGCGGCCGGCATGTCGGGCGGCATCGCGTACGTGGTCGACCTCGACCGCGACAACGTCAACGCCGGGAACCTGGCGGCGATCGAGCCGCTGGACGACACCGACAAGCAGTGGCTGCACGACGTGGTGCGCCGCCACCAGGAGGAGACGGGCTCGACCGTCGCCGAGAAGCTCCTCGCGGAGTGGGACACCGCCGTGGACCGCTTCAGCAAGATCATCCCCAGCACGTACAAGGCAGTGCTCGCCGCCAAGGACGCCGCCGAGCGAGCCGGTCTCTCCGAGACCGAGATCACCGAGAAGATGATGGAGGCGGCGACCAATGGCTGATCCCAAGGGCTTTCTGAACCACGGCCGTGAGGTCGCGCAGAGCCGTCCCGTCGGCGAGCGCGTCCAGGACTGGAACGAGGTCTACGTTCCCGGTTCGCTCCTGCCGATCATCTCCAAGCAGGCCTCGCGCTGCATGGACTGCGGCATCCCGTTCTGCCACAACGGCTGTCCGCTGGGGAACCTCATCCCCGAGTGGAACGACTACGCCTACCGCGAGGACTGGTCGGCCGCGTCCGAGCGGCTGCACGCCACGAACAACTTCCCGGAGTTCACGGGCCGGCTGTGCCCGGCGCCGTGCGAGGCGGCGTGCGTGCTCGGCATCAACCAGCCGGCCGTCACCATCAAGAACGTCGAAGTCTCCATCATCGACAAAGCGTGGGACTCCAACGACGTCAAGCCGCAGGCGCCGGAGCGCCTGTCCGGCAAGACCGTCGCGGTCATCGGCTCGGGCCCGGCGGGCCTTGCCGCCGCCCAGCAGCTGACCCGGGCGGGCCACACGGTCGCCGTCTACGAGCGCGCCGACCGCATCGGCGGACTGCTCCGCTACGGCATCCCCGAGTTCAAGATGGAGAAGCGGCACATCAACCGGCGCATCGAGCAGATGCGCGCGGAGGGCACCAAGTTCCGCACGGGCGTGGAGATCGGCCGTGACATCGACGCGGTGAAGCTGCGCAAGCGGTACGACGCCGTGGTCATCGCGGCGGGCGCCACGACCGCCCGTGACCTCCCCGTCCCCGGGCGGGAGCTGAAGGGCGTCTACCAGGCGATGGAGTACCTGCCCCTGGCCAACAAGGTCCAGGAGGGCGACTACGTCACCACGCCGGTCTCCGCCGAGGGCAAGCACGTCGTCGTCATCGGCGGCGGTGACACCGGCGCGGACTGCGTGGGCACCGCGCACCGCCAGGGCGCGGCGTCCGTGACCCAGCTGGAGATCATGCCCCGGCCGGGCGAGGACCGCGCCCCGCACCAGCCGTGGCCGACCTTCCCCATGCTCTACAAGGTCACCTCGGCGCACGAGGAGGGCGGCGAGCGGGTCTACTCCGTCTCGACCACGCACTTCGAGGGCGACGAGGACGGCAACGTCCAGTTCCTGCACCTCATCGAGGTCGAGTTCGTCGACGGCAAGCTGACCCAGAAGCCGGGCACCGAGCGGAAGATCCCCGCCCAGCTCGTCACCCTGGCGATGGGCTTCACCGGCACGGACCGCGAGAACGGCCTCGTGGACCAGTTCGCCCTGGACCTCGACGAGCGCGGCAACGTCGCGCGCGACGGCGAGTTCCAGACGAACGTCCCCGGTGTCTTCGTCGCCGGCGACGCCGGCCGCGGCCAGTCGCTCATCGTCTGGGCGATCGCCGAGGGCCGCTCGGCGGCGCGCGGAGTGGACCGCTTCCTCACCGGTGCGAGTGATCTTCCGGCCCCGATCCGTCCGACGGACCGTTCCCTGACGGTCTAACCCTTACGGTTCCTTCCCGTACGGTCTCGTCCGTACGACCCCTCATACGTCCCGCACAACGGTGTGCGGAACTGACGCGGCGCCCGCTTTGTCCCCGACCGGACGGAGGCGGGCGTCGTGGCGTTCGCGGCCCTTCCCGTCAAGGCGGCGCGGCGCTGGACGGCGCCGCGCCGTGACGGTTGCGTTGCGTGGTGCGCAATGGCATGAGCGTATGTTGCGTCACTCGCAACCCTCATTACGGTTCGGCCGCTTATCCCAATGGGTCTAGACCGCCTCCGTCCTGTGTGACCACAATCGCTCCCACCAATCGGAACCTGGAGGGGGCCGGCATGAATCGACGTGTCATCGCCGCTGGTTGTATCGCCATGAGTCTCGGACTGACCGCCACGGCGTGCGGTGGGGATGACGGCGACTCGGGCGACAAGGCCACCGACGGCAAGGGCAAGACCCTCACTGTATGGATCATGGAGGGGACCAACCCCGACGCCCGGCCGTTCTTCGACGAGGCCGGGAAGGCCTTCGAGAAGAAGACCGGCGCCAAGATCAAGGTCGAGTACCAGCAGTGGGCCTCGGCCCAGAAGAAGTTCACGACCGCCATCGAGGGCGGCGAGGACCAGGTGCCCGACGTGGCCGAGGTGGGCACCACCTGGGTGCCGCAGTTCGCCGAGACGGGCGCCCTCGTCGACGTCACCGACCAGGTGAAGAAGTCCGGCCTGAACGACGACCTCGTCGCGGGCCTCAAGGACGCCGGCACGCTGGGCGGCAAGCAGTACGGCATGCCCTGGTACGCGGGCGTCCGCAGCATCGTCTACCGCAAGGACATCTTCGAGAAGCACGGCCTGAAGCCCCCGACCACGTGGAAGGAGCTCCAGGCCACCGCCAAGACGCTCAAGGAGAAGGAGCCGAAGCTCGTCTCCTTCCCGGTGGCGGGCGGCGCCGAGATGTTCGCGGCCCCCTTCATCTGGGGCGCCGGCGGCGAACTGGCCACCGAGTCCGGCGGCAAGTGGAAGTCCGGCGTGAACTCGCCCGAGGCCATCAAGGGCATCGAGTTCTACACGGGCCTCGCCACCAAGGACAAGGTCTCCCCGGCCAAGGTCAACACCTGGACGGAGAAGGAGGTCGGCGACGCCTGGAACAAGGGTGAGGTCGCCATGGCCATCGGCGGCAACTGGACCCCGAAGGCCATCGTCGACAAGAACCCCGACCTCAAGGGCAAGCTCGGCGCCGTGCCGATCCCGGGCGAGAACGGCGGCATGAGCAAGTCGTTCCTCGGCGGCTCCTACCTGTCCACGTTCAACACGGACAAGAAGGACCTGTCCTGGGAGTTCGTGAAGATGCTGACCACCGGTGAGTTCGCCGCCAAGTGGGCCGAGCAGACCAACTACTTCCCCGGCCAGAACTCCGAGCTGAAGAAGATCGAGGCGAAGAAGGACCCGCTGGTCGAGCCGTTCGCCAAGCAGATGCTGGAGGCCGGCGCGACCGTCCCCAAGACCAAGGCGTACGGCGAGATCCAGGCCTCGAAGGTCATCCCCGGCATGGTCCAGTCGATCCTCACCGGCAAGTCGTCGGTCAAGGAAGCGGCGGACAAGGCCGCCAAGGACATGGACGCGATCTTCGCCAAGGACGAGTAGGCACGGGCGAGTTCGCCACGGTCAAGGACGCCAACCTCGTGAAAGACACGACACCGTGAAAGACACGCTCGTCAGCGGCGGGCCGGAATCCCCGGCCCGCCCCGGCCCCCGGCAGCCGGACGGCGCGGCCGAGGCGGCCCGCCGCCGCAAGAAGCTCATCAACCTCACCCGCCCCTGGCTCCTGCTCGCCCCCTCCCTCGTGGTCCTCGCGGGCCTGCTGCTCTGGCCGCTGATCCAGGTCGGCAAGCTCTCCCTGCAGGACTACGAGGTCAAGTTCGGCGGCGGCGTAGGGACGTTCACCGGATTCGACCACTACAAGGACCTCCTCTCCAGCGGACTGCTGTGGAAGACGGTCCTGCCCAACACCGTCTTCTTCGCCGTCGCCTGCGTCGGCCTCACCGTCGCGCTCGGCACCCTGGTGGCGCTGCTGCTCAACCGCCTGGGGTCCACCTGGCGGGTGATCTGCTCGATCGCGATCCTCGCCGCCTGGGCGATGCCGGCGGTCACGGGCACGTACGTGTGGATCTGGCTCTTCCAGCCGCAGGACGGCATGATGAGCCAGCTCGCCGGGTCGATCGGCCTGATCGACCCGGAGACCACCAACTGGTTCACCGAGCGCGGCCCGTTCTACGCGATCGCCACGCTCAACGTCATCCACCACGGCTTCCCCTTCGTCGCCATCACCGTCCTCGCGGGACTCATGACGATCCCCAAGGAGCTGTACGAGGCGGGGGAGCTGGACGGCGCGAACGCCTGGCAGCGGTTCTGGAACATCACCGTGCCGACGATCAAGCCCGTCTTCCTGGTGGTGACCATCCTCTCCACCATCTGGGACTTCAAGGTCTTCACCCAGATCTATCTCCAGCCGGGCGGCGACGGCTCCAACGAGGACGTCTACAACCTCGGCGTCTTCTCCTACATCCAGGCCTTCGCCAAGAACGACTACGGCACGGGCGCCGCGGCCGCGGTCCTGCTGACCGTGCTGCTCCTGGTGATCACCATCGTCTACATCCGCACGCTGTTCCGGCAGGGCGAGGAGGACCTGTGAGTACCCGCCGCACCACCCTCGCCTCGCGCATCGGCCTCCCGGCCGCGGTCGTGGCGCTCCTGGTCTTCACGCTGTTCCCCGTCTACTGGATGATCTCCACGGCGCTGGACCCGAAGGCCTCCCTGCGCGGCTCGGACGTGCTGCCGAGCGGCATCAGCTTCGAGCACTTCACCTTCGTCTTCGAGAAGGGCAACTTCGGCACGTACCTGCTGAACTCGGCGGTCGTCGGCCTCGCCACGATCGTCGCGGCCGCGCTGCTCTCGCTCTTCGCGGCCATCGCGGTGGCCCGGTTCAAGTTCCGCTTCCGCACCTCCGTACTGATCATGATCCTGATCGTGCAGATGGTGCCGCTGGAGGCCCTTGTCATCCCGCTCTTCATCCAGATGCGGGACTACGACATGCTCAACTCCCTGCTGGGACTGAGCATCGTCTACATCGCGCTCTCGCTCCCCTTCGCCATCTGGACGCTGCGCGGCTTCGTCGCGACCATCCCCAAGGAGGTCGAGGAGGCCGCCTACATCGACGGGGCGTCCTGGCCGCGGATGTTCTGGTCGGTGCTGCTGCCGTTGGTCGCGCCGGGGCTCGTCGCCACCTCGATCTTCGCCTTCATCACGGCGTGGAACGAGTTCGTCTTCGCGTACACGTTCATGAAGGGCAGCGACAAGTACACGGCGGCCGTGGGCATCTACCAGTTCTTCGGTGAGAACTCCACGGCCTGGGGTCCGGTCATGGCCAGCTCCACGCTGGTCACGCTGCCGGTCATGATCTTCTTCGTGATCGTGCACCGCAAGCTCGGCTCGGGCCTGGCGGCGGGCGCCGTCAAGGGCTGACCCACCGCCCGCGGGGAGGCGTTCACGGTGCGGACTACGGCACCTTGAACGTCTCCCCGTACACCTTCCAGGTCAGCGGAGTCCGCAGGCCCAGATTGCCGTCGTAGAGGAACTGGCGCTGGGCCGTCTCCACGCGGGTCGTGTCGCGGTGGGCCTTCTTCTCCTTCATCGCCTTGGTGCGGATGTCGAGGAAGATGTCGAGGTACGCCTTCTCCTTGCCGCCCTGGGAGGGCGTGTTCGCCTCCTTCAGTGCGGCCTCGCGCAGGCCGTAGAAACCGCGGGGGCCCGTGCCGGGGCCGTGCAGGACCATCGCGTCGTAGTAGATGAACTGGCCGAGCGTGCCGAGCCCGTCGAGCTTGGCCAGGCGCACCGCCGGGTCGAAGTAGACGCGGTCGCGCGTCCTGTCCTGGGCCCGCCGGAACGCGGGCTCGGCGGCCTCCGCCCGCCACGCCTTCGTGAAGCCGGGGTCCAGGCCTTCGTGCGAGTCGCTGCCGTCGACCGCGCGCAGGGCGGGCAGATAGCGGGCCAGGCCGTTGTCCGGGTGGTCCTTCGTGTAGCGCTCGACGAGGGTCAGCAGGTCGTGGGTGCCGGTGCAGAAGCCGATGATGCCCGCGGTGTAGCCGTTCCCGTCGCCTATGTCCTCGATGTAGCCGTACTGGCCGCGCCAGTTCAGCGTCGAGTTCTCCGCGCTCGCGACGAGCTTGTTGGCGAGGTCCTTCTTGGCGGGGGCGGCGAGGCCGGGCGGCAGCTGCTCGATCAGCTCGTCGTCGGCCCTGATCTCGGCCGCCGTCCTGTCCTTGTCGTACGGACGCCCGGCCCGGGGGCCCTTCGCGTCGGTGCCGCCGTCGTCCGCGTCGTCGCCCAGGAGGTAGGCGGCCACCGTGGCCAGAGGGGCCACGGCGATGAGGAGAAGGAGACCGGCGCGTTTCATTCGCGCAAGATTACGTGCGCTTGTGCGGTAGCGCGTCTTCCGGATTCGACGCCCCAAGGACCGGATCCGACTCTATTGACTAATAGTCAATTCGGCGCCAGTCTCGGGACCCGTACCCCGCCATGGGGGTCGGCCCGGGGAGGCGACGTGAGCACCGAAGCACACGAGCGACGGGAACAGCTGGGCGCGGAGCTGCGCGACACACCACCGGAGTCCTTCGGGCAACTGGCGCCCGAACAGCTCACCGCGCTGGCCGACGCGCTGAAGAGACAGCGCGAGAACCGCGCCGCGGGCCTGAACGAGGCCGCCGAGGAGGCGCTCAAACTCGTGCCCGCGCTGGCCCGCGGCCCCGTACGCCGGATTCTCTTCCGCTAGCCGACAGGAGCGAGGAGTCAGCATGGACAAGCTGCGCGGCAGGGCCGAGACCCTCAAGATCGCCCGCCTGCTCGACGTGGAACCGGACACGCTCGCCTTCCTCCAGGCGCTGCCCGTCGACGACGTACGCCGCTTCCGCGCCCAGAGCGTCGCGGCGCTCTTCGACCGGGCACCCGACATGCTCGACAGGATCGCCGCCGCGACCAAACTGGTGCCCGCCGGTGTCGCCGCCGCCATCTCGCAGAAGGCGCTCGGCCCGCGCCTGGCCGCCGCCGTCGCCGGACGCCTGGAACCGGCGCGCGCCGCCGACATCATCGAGAAGCTCCCGGTGTCCTTCACCGCCGAGTCGTGCGCCCACCTCGACCCCCGCCGCATCAAGGGCATCGTCGACCACCTGGACGAGAACCTCCTCGTCCGCGTCGCCGTCGCCCTCGCCGAACGCGGCGACCATCCGACCATGGGCCGCTTCGTCGGCCACCTCCCGGACGCCGCGCTGCGCCGCATCCTGCCGCAGGTCGACGACGCCGCCGTCCTCAGGACGGGCTTCGCCGTCGACGAACCCGAACGGCTCGGCCACATCATCGACCTGATGGGCGCCGAACGGCTCGCCTCCGTCATCGGCTCGGCCGCCGCCGGCGGACTGTGGCCCGAGGCGCTCGCCGTCGCGGGCATGGTCACGGGCGAGCAGCGCGCCCGCATCGCCTCGCTCGCCGCCGGACAGCCCGGTGACCGCCTCGACTCGCTCGTCACGACGGTCGCCGAGCAGGACCTGTGGGAGTCCCTGCTGCCGCTCGTCGCACTGCTCGGCGCACAGGAGCGGCGGGCGGTGGCCGAACTGCCCTCGCTGCGCGGCGCGGACGTGCTCGGCGGAGTCGTGCGGGCCGTCGTCGCCACCGGACTGTGGGCCGAGTTCCTGCCCCTGGTGGACGCGCTGCCCGTCGCGTCCCGCAAGGTCGTCGCCGACACCGCGGGGGCGCTGCCCGCGCCCGACCTCGACGCGCTCGCCCGCGAGGTCGACAAGCAGGACCTGTGGGAACTGGTCATGCCGCTGGTCGAGTTGATGGACGACGACGCCAAGACGCGGATCTTCGCCCTGCCCGCGTTCCAGGACCAGGCGGGCTGAGCGACGGGCGGCGGCGCCGGCCCGGTGGTCCACAGGTCCGGGCCTCGGCGGCCCGGGTAGCCCACATGGCGGACGAAGGATCGATGCGGCACACCCGCACGGGTGACACCGCGCATCCAGGGACCGCCGTCAGGGGATGCGGCAGAGGCATCCACGAGCCGGGCCGCACGGACCGGCTCCCCCGACGGAAAAGGTCTTCATGCGTCTTCGCCACACCGCCGCCGCAGCTCTCGGCGCGCTCGCCCTCGTCGTCACCCTGCCGACCTCCGCGAGCGCCGCCACCGGCGACTTCTCCTACAAGTTCGCCGGCCCCGACGGCCACCCGCAGTCGATCACCCTGCACGACCCGCCGAGCCCCGGCTGCGTCACCCTGCCGGAGGCCGCGGACCCGGACGCCTCCGAGCCCGCCTTCGCCCCGCACAACGACACCGACGTATGGGCGATGGTGTTCACCGAGCCGGACTGCACCGGCGACTCCTGGACGCTGCGTCCGCACGGGCACCCCGCCACCGACCGCCTCAAGCTGCGCTCGGTGTACCTGACCGACCGCCACTGACCCACCGGGCGCTCACCCCGTCGTCGACCCGCCGTCCACGGCGAACTCCGCGCCCGTGATGTACGACGACGCGTCCGACGCCAGGAACAGCACCAGCTCGCCGACCTCCTCCGGGCGGCCCATCCTGCCCAGCGGCAGATGCGACCAGTCCCGCCCGGCGGAGGCCGCGGAGATCATCGGGGTGTCGATCGCCCCCGGGTGCACGGAGTTGACCCGCACCCCGTACTTCGCCAGATCCAGCGCCGAGGAACGCGTCAGCCCCCGCAGCCCGAACTTCGTGGACCCGTACGCCGCGTGCCCCGCGATCCCGACGAGCCCGGCCGTCGACGACACGTTCACGACCGACCCGCCACCGGCTTCCCGCAGCGCCGGCAGCACCGCCTGGATGCCCAGGAACGGCCCCAGGAGATTGACCCGGACCAGCGCCTCGAAGTTCTCGTACGTCTCGTCCTCCACGGACGCCGTGCGCCACAGCGCCGCGTTGTTCACCAGGGCGTCCAGCCGCCCGAAGGCCTCGACGGCACGGGCCACGGCCGACGCCCAGCTCGCCGCGTCCGTGACGTCATGACGTACGAACACGCCCTGGTCCCCGAGGGAACCGGCGACCTCGCGCCCCTCCTCCTCACGCACGTCCGTGACCACCACCCGCGCCCCGGCCGCGGCGAACAGCCGCGCCTCCGCCGCGCCCTGCCCCCGGCCCGCGCCGGTGATCAGCACCGTCCTGCCGTCGAGCCCGTGGGAGATCTCCCGGACACCGCCCATGACGCGCCTCCTCGCATAGGACGAACACCGGACGAAGAGGAATATCTCTAGCAGTCATATGCGCAAGGAAGAAGAGCCATGACGCGCCGGACCGGCCGCGCCCCGTACCCTCGACCGCCGACGGACCGGCACGGTGGCGGTCCGCCACCGAGGAACGGAGCGGCGCATGGGACCTGCGATCAGTCTGCGCAAGGTGGAGGACGCGGCGCCCGCGCTGGTCGGCCTCTACAAGAGTGCCGGGGTGTCCCTGCGCAAGCACGGGCTCGAAGGGGCGCGGGCCGCCGTCTACCTCGTCGTCGACCACTCCGGCTCCATGCGCCCGTACTACGCCGACGGCAGCGTCCAGGCGCTCGCCGACCGCGTCCTCGGCCTGTCCGCCCACCTCGACGACGACGGGATCGTGCCGACCGTCTTCTTCTCCACCGACATCGACGCGGTCACCGACATCGCCCTCGACAACCACCGCGGCCGCGTCGACGAGATCGTCGCCGGGCTCGGGCACATGGGCAGGACCAGCTACCACGTGGCGATGGACGCGGTCATCGACCACTACCTGGACAGCGGCTCGACCGCGCCCGCGCTCGTCGTCTTCCAGACCGACGGCGGCCCGATCAGCAGGCCCGCCGCCGAGCGCTATCTGTGCAAGGCGGCGAGGCTTCCGCTGTTCTGGCAGTTCATCGGCTTCGGCGACCCGGCGAGCAAGCAGTTCGACTATCTGCGCAGGCTCGACGAACTCGCCGTCCCCGCTGAGCGGCCCGTGGACAACGCGGGCTTCTTCCACGCCGGGACGGACCCGCTGGCGGTGCCGGACGAACGGCTGTACGACCAGTTGGTGGGCGAGTTCCCGGCGTGGCTCGCGGCGGCGCGGGAGCGGGGGATCGTGGGTTAGGCCGCGTCCGCGGGGGCGCCGTCCGGGCGCCGCGGCGCGCGCCACATCGTCCACAGCACCGGGCCCTCGCCCGGCAGCCGCATCTCCTCGCGCACGGTGAACCCGAAGTGCTCATAGACGGGGATGTTGGACGGCTTGGAGGACTCCAGGTAGACGGGCAGGCCCGCGGCGTCGGCCCGCGCGAGCCCCGAGCGCAGCAGGGCCGACCCGTGGCCCTGTCCCTGGGCGGCCGGGTCGGCGCCGATGAGGGCCAGGGACCAGTGCGGCTCCTGGGGCGTGTGCTCGGCCGCCGTCTCGACCGCGTCCCGGAAGAGTCCGGCCCGGTCGCCGAGGATGTCCAGGAGCTCCTGGATGGTCGCGGCGTCGGGCACGGCCTTGTCCTGCGCGTCCGCCGGCACCCAGAACGCGGCCGCCGCGTCGGTGCGTTCGCACACGCCGTGCAGGCCGTACTGCCGCGTGAAGATCGTGGTGAAGTAGCGGCCGAGCGCCGCCTCGCGCGAGGCGGCGTCGGGGAAGAACCAGCGCATCATCGGGTCGTCGTCGAAGGCGCGGGTCAGGGTGCGGCTGATCAGCGGCGCGTCGTCGGGGGTCGTCGACGTCGGCGTGTTCGATATCGGCATACGGGTCATTCTGCACGCGGTGATCTTGAGCGGTGGGGCGGGGTCCGGTTGCGGCGAGCGGGCCGGTGCTCCGGGACCGCGGTGGCCAACCGGCCCCGCCCGTACGTCAGTCGACCATCCGCTCGCGCAGCTTCAGGATCGTGCCCGCGTCGAGGCCGAGCCCCTTGGTGAGATAGCCCTGCAGCCCGCCGTACCGCTGGGCGGCCTCGGACAGCGCCGTGTCCAGATAGTCCGTGCGGACCTCCTGGAGCGGGATGATCAGGTCGGGGTTCTGCATCATGCCGCCCTGCTTGAGCGCCTCGCGCACCTTCGCGTCGTACGCGGCCCGGTACGTGTTGGACGCGAGGTAGTCGCCCACGGCCGTGCGCTCGGGGACGCCGACCAGCCGCAGCAGCAGGTACGTCGTCCAGCCGGTGCGGTCCTTGCCCGAGGTGCAGTGGTAGAGCAGCGGCGAGCGGCTGTTCGCGATGTCGCGCAGGGTGGCCGCGAACCGCTCGCGGTTGGTGGAGTCGGTGACGAACGTGCGGTAGACGTCCCGCATGAACGCGGCGGCCCTGCCGTTGCCCAGCATCTCCTCCTGCTTGACCGGGTCCTTCGAGCCGATCGCGGTGAGGAGCTGCGTGAACAGGCCGTTGTCCGTGACCGGCCGGGACACGGGGGTGAGCCCGGCGGGCAGCCGGTCCGGGCCGTCGTACTGCACCTCGGCGGGCACCCGGAAGTCGATGACGGTCTTCAGGCCGAGCCAGGACAGGGTGGTCAGGTCGGCGTCGGTGAGCTTGCCGAGGGCGTCGGCGCGGAAGACCCGGCCGGTGCGGACCGTCTCGCCGTCGTAGGTCCGGTGGCCACCGACGTCCCGGACGTTGACGGCGCCCTGGAGCGGGACCTGGCCCTGGCGGATTGCGGGTGCGGGGGCCGTGACGGCCGTGGGGGCGGTTTCGGCGGGAGCCGCCCAGGCGGGCAGCGTGCCCAGGGCGAGGGCCGAGATCGCCAGTCCGGCCGCGGTACGGGTACGAGAGATGCGCATCGGTCCGCCTTCCCAACCAAGCGATTGTTTGGGCGAAGGTAGCGAGGCGTCCGTGCGGGAGGAAGGGCAGCGCGCCAAGTACTGACGAATCGTCAATTCTTGTAGAGCCGGGCGGCGGCCCCGGCCGCGCGAGCGCCACGGTCCACGGGGCCGGGCGCGCCGGCCGCATGAGTGGCGTACGTCTCTCCGGTCCCTGGAACACCGGAGGCCCGCGAACGTGTTAAAGTACTGTGTTGCAGTTTTGGTACCCATGAACTTTATGTGCGCCTGACGGGAATGCTCCGAAGGCGCATTATTGTTTTTCCGGTTCTCTCCGGATGGGGGTCATTGCGGCGCTGGGGATTCGCAATTCCGCGATTCTCCCTACTCTGCCCCTGTTGAGGAGATTGACATGGCAACCGGCACCGTTAAGTGGTTCAACTCGGAAAAGGGCTTCGGCTTCATCGAGCAGGACGGCGGCGGCCCCGACGTCTTCGCCCACTACTCGAACATCGCCAGCCAGGGCTTCCGTGAGCTCCTGGAGGGCCAGAAGGTCTCCTTCGACGTGACCCAGGGCCAGAAGGGCCTGCAGGCCGAGAACATCGTTCCCGCCTGATCGTCGCAGCGCGCGAACCTCACAGCCGAGGCCCGCACCGTCACGGTGCGGGCCTCGGCTTGCGCTGTCATCGGGCCCGACCGGGCCCAGAGCCGAGCACCGGCTCAGAGGTCCGGAAGTCCAGCGACCAGGAAGGCATTTCCGTATGAACCGCTCCGAACGCCCGGCACGCCCCGCCCGAAAGCGGCCCGCCCCCGCGGGTGGAAAAGGCAGGCCGAACGGCTCGGCGCGCTCCGCGCATTCCGCGAAGAAGTCCGGAAACCGCAAGCCGCGGCCCGTGCAGGGCGGCGAGTTCGCGCTGCCCGAGACCGTCACGCCCGCGCTGCCGGCCGTCGAGTCCTTCGGTGAGCTCGACATGCCCGAGGCCCTCCTGAAGACGCTGGCCGCCCAGGGCGTCACGGACCCCTTCCCGATCCAGGCGGCCACCCTCCCCAACTCCTTGGCCGGGCGCGACATCCTGGGCCGCGGACGCACCGGCTCCGGCAAGACCCTCGCCTTCGGCCTGGCCCTGCTGGCCCGCACCGCCGGCCGGCGCGCCGAGCCGAGGTCGCCGCTCGCCATGGTCCTGGTCCCCACGCGCGAGCTGGCCCAGCAGGTGACGGACGCGCTCACGCCGTACGCGACGTCGGTGAACCTGCGGGTCGCGACCGTCGTCGGCGGTCTGTCGATCACCCGGCAGGCGGGCACGCTGCGGCGCGGCGCCGAGATCCTCGTGGCCACGCCCGGCCGCCTCAAGGACCTGATCGAGCGCGGCGACTGCGACCTCTCGCAGGTGCGTACGACGGTGCTCGACGAGGCCGACCAGATGGCCGACATGGGGTTCATGCCGCAGGTCACCGCGCTGCTCAAGCAGGTCGAGCAGGGCGGCCAGACGATGCTGTTCTCGGCGACGCTCGACAAGAACATCGACCGGCTCGTCCGGATGTTCCTCTCCGACCCCGTCGTGCACTCCGTCGACCCCTCCGCGGGCGCGGTCACGACGATGGAGCACCACGTC
Organism: Streptomyces sp. NPDC052114; assembly: GCF_040680155.1. NCBI lineage: Bacteria > Bacillati > Actinomycetota > Actinomycetes > Kitasatosporales > Streptomycetaceae > Streptomyces > Streptomyces sp. NPDC052114. Next base: position 168,294 of record NZ_JBFAWC010000011.1, read on the forward strand.
CTCTACGTCGCGGACGAGACCGACAAGAAGGCCGTCGCCATGCGGATCGCCGCGCGCGAGGGCCGGGTGATCATGTTCCTGGACACCAAGCGGGCCGTCGACCGCTTCACCAAGCGGCTGCTCGCCAACGGTGTACGGGCCTCCGGCCTGCACGGCGGCCGTTCTCAGCCGCAGCGCAACCGGACGCTGGACCAGTTCAAGAACGGCCAGGTCACCGCGTTGATCGCGACGAATGTCGCGGCGCGCGGCATCCACGTCGACGACCTCGACCTCGTCGTCAACGTCGATCCGCCCACCGATCACAAGGACTATCTCCACCGGGGCGGGCGGACCGCCCGTGCGGGGGAGTCGGGCAGTGTCGTGACGCTGGTCCTGCCGGACGAGAAGCGGGACATGACGCGGCTGATGTCCGACGCGGAGATTCGTCCGCACACGGCGCGGATCGCCTCCTCCGACGAGGAGCTGGTGCGGATCACCGGGGCGCGGGAGCCGTCGGGGGTGCCGGTGGTCATCGAGACGCCGCAGCCGGCGGCGCCGGCCGCGTCCTCCTCCTCGCCGCGGCGCCGGCGGCCCCGTGGGGGCGGGGGCTCGGGTGCTCCCGGTGGGGCCGGTGCGGGGGGCGGTCGTGCTCGTCGGGGTCGACGGGGCGGTGGCGGAGGCGGCGGCGGCGGTTCGACGGCGCGTCGCGGCGCGGCGTAACGGCTGCGCCGGGCTGGGGCCACGGTCATCGCCGCCCGGCGCCGTCCGGCGGCGCCGGGGCTGGGGCCACCTTCATCGCCGCCCGGCACCGGGGTTCTTCCCCCCTGCGCCGGGGCAGGAGCCTCCTTGACCGCTGCCCGGCCCCGTCCGGCTGCGCCGGGGCTTAAGCCACCTTCATCGCTGCCCGGCGCCGGGGGCTGTGCCCACCCGTTCCGCCGTGCGGAACGCCTGCCCACAGCGGGAGCGGCTACCCAGCCGGTGCCGCCGCCCACAGCGGAGCGGCACGGTCCCGCCTACCGCAGCACCGGCACAACGGCCCCCACCGGCCGGCAGGCGCCCGACCGGCCTGAGGGGACGTGGGGGTATGTGCGAACGGAGCACTGAGCGCACGTTGGCGTCTTTGTACTTGGGGCGGGGCGCAGGGATGGCGAGTACGCACATACCCCCGCGGCCCCGCCCCACCGACGAAGCGAGCGCGCAGACCCGACACGGCGCAGACGCCAGCGCCGCCCGCCCCACCGACGGAGCGGGCGCGCAGACCGGCAAGGTGCAGACGCCAGCGCCGCCCGCCCCACCGACGAAGCGGGCGCGCAGACCCGGCAAGGTGCAGACGCCCGCGGACCCGCCCCGCCGGCGGAGCCAAGGCGCCCCCGCCCAAGGCGCCCCGCCAGACAACGCACAATGGGGGCCGAAGCGTCACCTACCCCCCTCCCCCGAACAAGGAGCCCCGTTCATGTCGTCGGAGCGTGAAGTCGTCCCGTTGCCTCTGTTGCGGGCCGACTGCGGGAGTTGTTTCGGGCTCTGCTGCGTCGCTCTGGCCTTCTCCGCGTCCTCCGACTTCCCCGTGAACAAGGACGCGGGCAAGCCCTGCACCAACCTCCGGGCCGACCACCGCTGCGGCATCCACGACAAGCTGCGCGACACGGGGTACCGGGGCTGCACCGTCTACGACTGCTTCGGCGCGGGACAGCACGTCTCCCAGGGCACCTTCGACGGCCGCGACTGGCGTCAGGATCCGGCCACCGCCCGTCAGATGTTCGAGGTCTTCCCGATCATGCGGCAGCTCCACGAACTCCTCTGGTACGTGACCCAGGCGCTGACCTTCCCGCAGACCCGCCCGATCACCGCCGACCTGAAGCGCGCCCTCGCCGAGACGGAGGCCCTCACCCGGGCCACCCCCGAGGCCGTCGCCGCCACCGACGTTGCCGCCCACCGCCAGGACGTCAACGTCCTCCTCCTGCGCACCAGCGAACTCGTCCGCGCCGAGCACGTGCGCAAGGGCGGCAAGAAGAAGAACCGCCGGGGCGCCGACCTCTTCGGCGCCCGGCTCAAGGGCGCCGACCTCAGGGGCGCGGACCTGCGCGGCGCGTACCTCATCGCCGCCGACCTGCGGGACGCGGACCTGCGGGACGCCGACCTGATCGGCGTGGACTTCCGCGACGCGGACCTGCGCGGCGCCGACCTCACCGGCGCGCTCTTCCTCACCCAGACCCAGGTGAACGCGGCGAAGGGCGACGAGCGCACCAGGATCTCCGACGACCTCGACCGCCCCGCACACTGGGTGACCCGGTAACGAGCGGCCGGACGCCCCAAGGGCGGCACCAAGGGCGACACCAAGGGCGGCCTACGCGTCGCACTCCAGCACCGTCCGGCACAACCCGCACCGCGCCCGCACCCGCCCCCGCGCCGGCACCCGGATCCGCTGATGGCAGGTGGGGCACGGGAACGACACCCGCAGCGCCCCGCCGTCGACGGAGAAGGCGTAGGGGCCGCCCGACGCGGCGGCGCCGCCCTGTTCGCGGGCGTAGCGCCGGTCCTTCGCGTACCGCCGCCGCCCCGCCCACCCCGCCGCCGTCAGCGGCGGCTGCTGTCCGTCGCGGCGGGCCTGCGCGAGTCCCTTGGTGTACGCCGTGTACGCCTGCGGGCTGGTGAACCACGTCTCCGGCGCCTCGCCGAAGGCCAGCGCCCGCTTGGCCAGGACGTAGCCGAACTCCTCCGGCGTGAGATAGCCGAGCTTCTGCGAGGACGCGCCGTCCTCGCGGTAGGCGTCGAGCAGCAGCCAGCCCGCGCCCAGGTACGTGGTGGCTGTGTCGGTCAGGATCTCGTTGTCGCGCGTGCCGGGGAACGACAGGCCGAGGCGGTGCAGATACACGTGCATGACCTCGTGCGCGAGCGCCGCGCCGATGTCCCTGCGGTGCCTGCGGAAGCGGTCGTTCAGCTCGATGAAGTACTCGGGTCCTGCGGCGAGTTCGACGTACGCGGCGTGCTCCATCTCGCGGAAGCTGACGATGACGCGGGCGTCGGGCAGCCGCAGGTGCCGCACCATCTCACGGGCGATCCGCTGCACGCCGAGGTGCAGGTCGTCCTGGTCGCTGAAGGCCACGTCGGCGGGGGCGACGCTCGTGTCGAAGGCGTGGACGGTGTCGTACGAGAGGCGTTTGTAGAGCGCCGTGACGGCGGCCCGCACGGTCTCCAGGTGGGGGTAGCCGTGCACCACAGGTCCGCCGCCGACCGTCACGTCCGTACCCCCTGATACCGCATCCCGGGACACCGCAACTCGGTCCCACTGTAAGGGGGTTGCCCTCGCCCGGGGGAGGCCCGTGCGACATGCCGTGGCCGAAAACCGCCCCTTGTCCTGAGCGGACATCGATCTCCATAATCCGCAACAACGCTTTGGCGGGCTCATGCCATCCACGCGCACCCTGCGAGGACGGCAAGGGCCCGTCACGCGTGCGACCCCCCACGAACCCCCCACGAAGGGAAGTCAGTTGAAGACCAAGCTGCGTGGAGTGAAGAGAGCCGCCACCCTCGGTGCGATCGGCCTCGCCGCCGTCAGCCTTCAGCCCGTCGCCGCCCAGGCGGCTCCCAAGCCCACCCCGCCGAGCGAGCGTGTCGTCGGCGGCACCCCTGCCGAGCAGGGTGAATTCCCGTTCATGGTCCGTCTCTCGATGGGCTGTGGCGGCGCGCTGTACGCCAAGGACATCGTGCTCACCGCCGCCCACTGTGTGGACGGCTCCGGCGACAACACCAGCATCACGGCCACCGGTGGTGTCGTGGACCTGGAGAGCCCGGACGCCATCACGGTGAAGTCCACCAAGGTCCTCCAGGCCCCCGGCTACAACGGCAAGGGCAAGGACTGGGCGCTCATCAAGCTCGAGAAGCCGATCGACCAGCCCACGCTGAAGATCGCCAAGGACACCAAGTACAACGAGGGCGAGTTCGACATCGCCGGCTGGGGTGCCGACAAGGAGGGTGGCGACCAGCAGCGCTACCTCCTCAAGGCGAAGGTCCCCTTCGTCAGCGACGCCGACTGCGAGGCCGCGTACGGCGCCGACCTCACGCCCGGCGAGGAGCTCTGCGCCGGCAAGATCGCCGAGGGCGGCACGGACACCTGCCAGGGCGACTCCGGCGGCCCGATGTTCCGCAAGGACGAGGCCGGCGAGTACATCCAGGTCGGCATCGTCAGCTGGGGCAACGGCTGCGCGCGGCCGAAGTTCCCCGGTGTCTACACCGAGGTGTCGACCTTCGCGGCCGACATAGAGAAGGCGGCGTCGGAGCTCTGACCGAACCCGCCTTCCCTCACATGTGAGCCTCGGGTGCGCCCGCATCCGAGTCCCGTGTGACGCATCCGAACGGCTCAGGCGCGGGGCGTCCGCTTCTTGCGGACGCCCCGCGTCGCCGTGTACGCCCCGAGCCGCCGTACGCCCCGAGCCGCCGTACGCCCCGCGCCCCCGTCCGTGCCGGTGGCCGGGCCTCGGTAAGTCCAAGACCTGTCCCTCCTTTGTCCATGGGCGCGTTCACCCCGCCCGGCGCATCGTGATCGGCACGTTCCGTCCGATGTTCCGTCCCGTGGAGGGGTGCCCCATGCTGCCGTCACACACGTCCGGGCCGAGCCGCAGAGCCGTGGTCGCCACGGGTGCGATCGCCGGGATCGGGGTCGCCGTAGGGGCGGGTGGCAGCGCGCTGGCCGCGCCCGCGTCCGGCACGCGCCCCGCGGCCGAGACCGTGCTGCGCTCGGCCGACCTCGACGTGCGCGTCGCCACCGACTTCCCGCGCGTCGTCTCGTACACGGACCGCGCCTCCGGCGCCGTCCTGCACGGCCGGGCGGACGCGCTCACCACGGTCCTGATCGACGAGACCGCGCACACCCCCGAGGTCACCGCCACGCCCGGCAAGAAGCGCGTCGCGTACGTCCTGGCCTTCGACGGCGGCACCCGTATCGACGTCGAGATCGCGGTCGAGGGCCGGCAGGTGCACTGGCGCATCACCAGGATCGCCGACACGGACGCGCTGCGCGTCGGCACCCTGCGGATCCCCGGCCTGTCCCTGCTCTCCGTACGCAGCGACCAGCCCGGCGCCGCCCTCCTCGCCGCGAAGGTGCAGCTCGACAAGGCCAAGAGCGGCGACACCCTCGTACAGCCCACCAAGGACACCCCCGCCGAGGCGGCCACCGGCTGCGCGTACGCCGTCGTCGCGCACGACGGGCTCGGCGGCGCGATCGAGACGAACACCGTCTACGACAAGCCCACCAGCGAGGCCGGCACCACCTGGGAGAACGGCCGCCTGTGGCGCGAGACCGTGAGACCCACCGGGAACGCCGACTACGTAGAGGCCCGGTTGACCCCCGGACAGTGGACCCACCGGGCCGCGACCGCGCCCGTCGACGCCACCGAACCCCTCCCGTACGCCACCGTCGTGATCACCCGCGACCGCAACGGCGACGGCAAGGTCGACTGGCAGGACGCCGCGATCGCCTTCCGCGACATCATGGTGAACCCGCTCGGCGCCGACGAGCAGCACCTGCGCGTCGTCCCCCACATCCCCTTCAACTTCGCCTCGCAGGCCACCAACCCGTTCCTCGCCACGCTCGACAACGTCAAGCGCATCCACCTGGCGACCGACGGACTGCGCCAGTACACGCTCCTCAAGGGCTACCAGTCCGAGGGCCACGACTCCGCCCACCCCGACTACGCGGACAACTACAACACGCGCGCGGGCGGCCTCGACGACCTCAACACCCTGGTCCGCGAGGGCAAGAAGTGGAACAGCGACTTCAGCGTGCACGTCAACGCCACCGAGTCCTACCCCGTGGCCAACGCCTTCTCCGAGAAGCTCGTCGACAAGACCAACGAGCAATGGGACTGGCTCGACCAGAGCTACCGCATCGACCAGCGCCGCGACCTGGTCTCCGGAGACATCGTCAAGCGCTTCGCCGACCTGCGCGCCCAGACCCACGGCGGCCTCAACACCCTCTACATCGACGTGTTCCGCGAGTCCGGCTGGACCTCCGACCGCCTCCAGCGGGCCTTCCGCGAACAGGGCTGGACGATCACCACCGAGTGGGGCCACGGCTTCGAGCGCTCCGCGATCTGGTCGCACTGGGCCACCGAACCCGACTACGGCGGCGACACCTCGCGCGGCATCAACTCCCGCCTGATCCGCTTCGTCCGCAACCACCAGAAGGACGTCTTCGCCGACAAGTGGCCCACCCTCCTGGGCATCGCCCGCATGGGCAACTTCGAGGGCTGGGTCGGCAAGACCGACTGGCACGCCTTCTACGACCTGATCTGGACCCACTCGCTGCCCGCCAAGTACCTCCAGGCCTACCCCGTCAAGACGTGGGGCGAGCACGAGATCGCCTTCTTCGGAGACGCACGCTCCGGCGCCGCGACGACGGTCTCCGACACCGGCGGCACCCGGCGCATCACCACCGACGGACGCGTCGTCTACGAAGAGGGCCGCTATCTGCTCCCCTGGGAGCCCCGCAAGGCCACCGACCCGGCCAAGCTCTACCACTACAACCCGTCCGGCGGCAGCAGCACCTGGCGCCTGCCGCGCGCGTGGGCCAACCGCTCCCGCGTCGCCCTGTACCGGCTCACCGACCAGGGCAGGGTCTTCCAGTCGTACGTCTCCGTAGCAGGCGGAAAAGTCACGCTGTACGCCAACGCGAAGCAGCCCTACGTCCTCTACCGCGAGCGCGCCGCCGCCCTGCCCGACCCCCGCTGGGGCCAGGGCACCCCGCTCCACGACCCCGGCTTCCACTCCGGCTCCCTGAAGGGCTGGAAAGTCACCGGGCCCGCCTCCGTCGAGCTCAGCGCGCTCGGCGACCACGAACTGGTCATCGGCGCGGGCGGCGCGGCGGCGGTGGGGCAGCGGCTCGCCCGCCTGAAGGCCGGCACCTACGTCGCCTCCGTGCAGGTCGAGGTCGGCGAGAAGGCGGGGGAGCGGCGCGAGGCCTCCCTGGAGGTACGCACCGCCGACGGCGTCACCGCCGCCAACTCCACCCCGACGTCCACCGCGGGCAACTACGTCGCCGCCGACCGCAAGCACGGGACCCGCTTCCAGCGGATGTTCACGTACTTCACCGTCCCCGAGGGCGGCGGGCCCGTCGAACTGACCCTGCGCGCCGCGGCGGGGGACGCGCGCGTGCGCTTCGACAACGTACGCGTCGTCGCGACCGCACGGCCGGCCGAGCTGCCCCGGGCCACGCTCGTGCGCGAGGACTTCGAGCACGTGCCGCAGGGCTGGGGGCCGTTCGTGAAGGGCGACGCCGGTGACGTCACCGATCCGCGGACGCACATCGCGCAGCGGCACGCGCCGTACACGCAGCGCGGCTGGCACGGCAAGGAGATCGACGACGTCATCGACGGCACCAACTCGCTGAAGTCCCGCGGCGAGAACGACGGGCTCGTCTACCGGACCGTGCCGCACACCGTCCGCTTCGTGGCCGGGCGGCGCTACCGGGTGTCGTTCCGGTACGAGAACGAGAAGGCCGGACAGTACGCCTGGGTCACGGCGGTCGACGCGCCGGCGCCCCGCGAACTCTCCCGCGAGCCGCTCCCCGTCGCCACCGCGCCCACCACCCTGACCCACGAGTTCACCGCCCCCGCCGAGGGCGAGGCCTGGGTGGGCCTGCGCAAGACCGGCGACGACGGCAAGGCGGAGTTCGTCCTGGACGCCTTCGAGGTGACGGAGCTGTAGGGCAGACGGGCGCACCCGAACGCCGGAGGGGCCGAGAACCAGCCCCTCCGGCGTTCGGGTGCGAGCGCGCGACGCGATCGACGGAACCGGGCCTCAGCCCAGCTCCACCCGCTCCCCGCCCCCCTCCAGCTCCAGCACCCACACCTCGTTCGCACCCTCCCGGAGGACCGGGCCGGGCACGTACAGCGAGGTCTGCGGGCCCGCCGACCAGTAGCGGCCCAGATTGAAGCCGTTCAGCCACACGAACCCCCGCGTCCAGCCGGGAAGTTCGAGGAACGCGTCACCGGGGGAGCCGACCTCGACGACGCCCCGGTACAGGCCGGGGCGGCCCTGGGAAGCCCCGGTCACCGGCAGCGCCCGCACCGCCGACGGCACGTCGAACGCGTCCAGCCGCAGACTCCGCGCCCGCACCCCGTGCAGGTACTGCCGCTCGTGCAGGATGCCCCCGGTGACCCCCTTCGGCTCGCCCGTGCGCGGACCGTAGTTGACCCGCCCCAGCGACTCCACCCACAGCTCCACGCGCGCGTGCCCGGCCACGGGCGCGGTCAGCGTCGGCGTGCCCTCCGTCAGGACATCGGCCCGCACCCCGTCGACGTACACGACCGCACGGTCCCGAAGACCGCGCACACTCAGCGGATACGGCTCACGCGGCCCCGGCACCGTCACCGCGTACCGCACCAGACCGCGGTCCACGTCCAGCTCCTCGAACGTGGGCGGCACCGCGTGCTCCGACTCCGGGGAGCCCAGCGCGTCCAGGACCGTGTCGAGGGAGCACCAGTCCGTCAGGGCCGCCGAGACGGGGGCGCCCAGGGACGGCGGCGGCGGGGGAGGATCCGGCAGCGGGCCCGCCGCGTACGGCGCCAGGACCTCCCTGAACGCCCAGAACTTCGCCGTGGCACGGCCGAACTCGTCCACCGGCGCGTCGTAGTCGTAGGAGGTGACGTCCGGCTGAAGCACCCCGTCGTGCAGCGCGCCGCCGCCCCGGTTGGCGCCCGCCCAGCCCGCGAAGTTCGTGCCGCCGTGCGCCATGTACAGGTTCACGGACGCCCCGCACTCCAGGATCTCGCGCAGCGCCCCTGCCGCGTCGGCGGCATCCCGCACGACATGGTCCGCGCCCCAGTGGTCGAACCAGCCGCACCAGAACTCCATGCACATCAGCGGGCCCTTGGCGCGATGCCTGCGGAGCGTGTCGAAGCCCGCGCGGGCACCCGAGCCGAAGTTCACCGTCGCCAGCACGTCCGGGACCGAACCGCCGGTCAGCATGTGGTCCTCGGGACCGTCCGACGTGAACAGCGGCACGGTGACGCCCTCGGCGCGCAGCAGATCCACCAGATGGCGCAGATACACCTGGTCCGAGCCGTAGCTGCCGTACTCGTTCTCGACCTGCACCATGATCACCGGGCCGCCCGCCCCGGAGCCGTCCCCGGCGCCGCGGTGCTGGCGCGCCACGACCTGCGGCAGCAACCGCCGGAACCAGCGGTTCACATGCCCCAGGTACTCCTCGTCACGGGTCCGCGCACGGGCCCCCACCGCACCCGTCAGCCAGTGCGGCAGACCACCGTTCTCCCACTCCGCGCAGATGTAGGGACCGGGCCGCACGATCGCCCACAGACCCGCCTCCCGCGCCGCGTCCAGGAACCGGCCCAGCGCCTCCACGTCGTGGAACGCGCCCGGACGCGGCTCGTGCAGATTCCACGGGACATAGGTCTCCACACAGTTCAGGCCCATCGCCCGCAGCATCGCCAGACGGTGCCCCCACTGCGCCTCGTGCACCCGGAAATAGTGCAGCGCGCCCGACAGCAGCCGCACCGGCCGCCCGTCCAGCTCGAAATCGTCCTCGCCGACCCTGAACCCGTTCATCGCGTCCTCTCGCTCACGTCCGGCCACGATCACCTCTGGCGGGCGGCAGGGTCCATGGACAAAGATCGGGTCCGGTTGGACGCAGCGAGCGAACAGCACGCATCTCGACAACGCAGCGAGCGGGCCGGGTAAGGACCGCACCGGAAGGGGCGCACGCGGATGTACCACACGTGGATGCGGTATTTCACTCCCAGCCCGACCCACCACAAACTGGGCCTCGCCTGCCTCGGCGTCGGCCTCCAGCACGGCCTCCTGCCGACCGTCGGACCCCGCACCCTCGACCACCACGTCGCCGTCGTGATCAGCGCGGGCGGCGGCTGGTTCCGCGGCGCCGACGGCCGCCGCACCACCGTGACCGCACCCGCCCTGATCTGGCTCACCCCCGGCGTACGCCACCACTACGGCCCCGACCCCGACACCGGCTGGGACGAGTGCTTCGTCGACTTCACCGGCCCCGCCACCACCACGTACACCGAACTCGGCTACATCGAACCGGCCCGCCCCGTCGTGCCGCTCTCCGACGCGGCGGGCGCCCGCGCCGCCGTCGGCCGCATCGCCCGCGCCGCCCGCCGCGGCAACCCCCTCCTCGAAGTCGAGACGGGCGCCGCCGTCCACGAACTCCTCGTCGCGCTGCGCCGCGCCCGCGCCGACATCGCCCCCGACGGCGACCCCGTCCTCCAGGCCCTGGCCCGCGACGCCTTCCAGCCCCTGTCCGTGGCCGAGCACGCCGCACGGCACGGCATGACCCCCGCCGAACTGCGCACCGCCGTCCGCAGAGGCGCCGGATGCAGCCCCAAGGACTACCTCCTCGGCATCCGCCTGGGCCGCGCCAAGGAACTCCTCGCCGCCACCGAACTGCCCGTCGCCGCCGTCGCCCGCCGCGTCGGCTACGACGACCCGGCGTACTTTTCACGCCTCTTCACCCGCCGCGTGGGCATGGCCCCCGTCCGCTTCCGCGACCAGCAGGGAAGGGCCGTACCTGGCGGCTGGTCGCAGCAGATACCCGACCCCGACCACCCGCCGATTTTGCGCTCCTCCGCGACCGGCGGCCCCGGAGCGGCAACGTAGGCTCGTGGCCCATGACCACCAGCCACACCAGTGACGAGAACACGAACCCGGCCGCCGCCAACGGCGCCCGCGCCGGAGCCCGCACCGAGACCGACGAGGCCGTCCGCGCCGAGCTGTCCCGGCTGCGCGACAGCATCGACAACATCGACGCCGCCGTCGTCCACATGCTCGCCGAACGCTTCAAATGCACCCAGCAGGTCGGCCACCTCAAGGCCAACCACCACCTGCCGCCCGCCGACCCCGCCCGCGAGGCCCGCCAGATCGAGCGCCTGCGTGAACTCGCCGAGAGCGCCAAACTCGACCCCGCGTTCGCCGAGAAGCTCCTCAACTTCATCATCGCCGAGGTCATCCGCCACCACGAGACGATCGCCAAGTCGGCCTAGCACACCCGCGGCACCGCCGGGCCCCGCACCGGGGCCGGCCCGGCGGCACGGCCCCTGAGAGCCGAGTCATACACCCATGACGGCACCATCGGGCAGCATGGGCCCATGCCCGTACTGACGCGCGACGAAGCGCAGACCCGAGCCCGACTCATCGACGTCCACCACTACACGGTGGCCCTCGACCTGACCCGGGCGGCCGACCCCGCCGGCGACACCTTCGGCTCCCGGACCGTCATCCGGTTCAGCGCCCGCGCGGACGGCGCCACCTTCGTCGAGCTCAAGCCCGCCGAGCTGCGCTCCGTCACCCTCGACGGACACCCCCTCGACCCGGCCGGCCTCGTCGACAACCGCCTCACCCTCGACGGCCTCACCGCCGGCGAGCACGAGCTGCGCGTCGACGCCACGATGCGCTTCTCCCGCACCGGCGAGGGCATGCACCGCTTCACCGACCCCACCGACGGCGAGACGTACACCTACACCCAGCTCTTCATGGAAGACGTCCAGCGCGTCTTCGCCGCCTTCGACCAGCCCGACCTGAAGGCCGTCTTCGAGCTGTCCGTCACCGTCCCCGACGGCTGGACCGTCCTCGCCAACAGCATCACCGAACGCCTGGCCGACGGCACCTGGCAGGCCGCCGCGACCCCGACCATCGCCACCTACCTCGTCGCCGTCGCCGCGGGCCCCTGGCACTCCGTGCGCACCGAACACCGCGGACTGCCCTTCGGCATCCACTGCCGCCGCTCCCTCGCACCCCACCTCGACGCCGACGCCGACGAAATCCTCGACATCACCCGCGCCTGCTACGACCGCTACCACGAGAAGTTCGAGGAGCCCTACCCCTTCGACTCCTACGACCAGGCGTTCGTCCCCGAGTTCAACGCGGGCGCGATGGAGAACCCCGGCCTCGTCACCTTCCGCGACGAATTCGTCTACCGCTCCGCCGTCACCGAGACCGAGCGGCAGACCCGCGCCATGGTCATCGCCCACGAGATGGCCCACATGTGGTTCGGCGACCTCGTCACCCTCACCTGGTGGGACGACATCTGGCTGAACGAGTCCTTCGCCGAGTACATGGGCTTCCAGATCACCGCCGAGGCCACCCGCTTCACCGACCCCTGGACCGACTTCGGCGTCGCCCGCAAGGCCTGGGGATACGAGGCCGACCAGCGCCCCTCCACCCACCCCGTCGCCCCCGACCCGGACGCCGTCCCCGACACCGCGTCCGCGATGCTCAACTTCGACGGCATCTCCTACGCCAAGGGCGCCAGCGCCCTGCGCCAGCTCGTCGCCTGGCTCGGCGAGAAGGACTTCCTCGCCGGCATCAACATCCACTTCGCCCGGCACAAGTTCGCCAACGCCACCCTCGCCGACTTCATCGACTCCCTCGCCCACGCCACCGACCGCGACGTGCACGCCTGGGCGCGGGCCTGGCTGCGCACCACCGGCGTCGACACACTCACCTCGAAGGTCGCACACGCCGGACGCGAGTGGACACTCACCGTCGACCGCAGCACCGCCCCCACAGACGCACACGCAGACGCCACCCGGCCCCACCGCATCGCCGTCGGCGTCTACGACCGCGACCTCTCCGGCGGCCGCGGCCTCGTCCTGCGCGAGCGCTTCGAGACCGACATCCTCGCCGACGAGAACACCGCCCAGACCCCCACCGCCCGCGACGGCGGCCGCCCCGCCCTGATCGTCCCCAACGACCAGGACCTCACCTACGCCAAGATCCGCCTCGACGACGTCTCCCAGGAAACCGCACTGCGCGGCCTCTCCGGCGTCCCCGACGCCCTCACCCGCGCCGTCCTGTGGAACAGCCTGCGCGACATGGTCCGCGACGGCGAACTCGACGCCACCACCTACCTCCGGGCCGCCCACGACCACCTCCCCGAGGAGAACGACCTCGCCGTCGTCCAAGGCGTCCTCTTCTTCGCCGTCCACATCGCCGACCGCTACACCACCCCCGAGGAGCGGCCCACCGCCCTCGCCACCCTCGGCGACCTCTGCCGCGACCTCGTCCGCCGCACCGAGGACGGCTCCGACCCCGGCCTGCGCCTGACCGCCGTCCGCACCGCCATCGACGTCGCCACCCAGGCCGCACCCCTCCAGGCCTGGCTCGCCGAGGGCACCGTGCCAGGCGGCCCCGAACTCGACCCCGAACTGCGCTGGCGCGTCCTCGCCCGCCTCGCCGTCCTCGACGCGACCGACGAGACCGCCATCGCCGCCGAACTGGCCCGCGACCCGAGCGCCACCGGCCAGGAAGGCGCCGCCCGCTGCCGCGCCGCCCTGCCCGACGCCGCCGCCAAACACGCCGCGTGGGACGCCATGTTCGGCTCGGACGACCTGTCCAACTACCTCTTCGCCGCCACCGCCCAAGGCTTCTGGCAGCCCGAACAGACCGACCTCCTGCGCGAGTACGTCCCCCGCTTCTACGAAGACGCCGTCGCCCTCGCCGCACGCCGCGGCCCCGCCATGGCCGAAGCCGCCGGACGGTACGCGTTCCCGTTCCCCTTCGTCGACACCGAAACCCTCGAACTGGGCGAACGGTGCCTGCGCGACGCACGGCCCACCCCCGCCCTGCGCCGCAAACTCGCCGACCAACTCGACGACCTCGCACGGGCGTTGCGAGTACGCCAGAGCCACAGGTCCTAGGTCCCCGGACCGGGGACCAGCGGCCCAACCCCCTGGTCCTCCACGACGATCCGGCGACCGGCACCCCGGCCTAGGCTCGATCAAGAGCCGGGCCGGGCCCGCCGGTCCAGCCGCCACCAGGACCCCAAGGAGCCCCTGTGATCGTCGTGACCGGAGCCACCGGCAACGTCGGCCGCGCCCTCGTCGGCCGACTCGCCGCCGACGGCGTACCCGTGCGCGCCCTGACCCGCGACCCCGCCCGCGCCCACCTCCCCGAAGACGCCGACGTCGCCCGCCTCGACCCCTCCGAACCCGCCACGCTCGCCCCGCTGTTCACCGGCGCCCGCGGCCTCTTCCTGCACCTGCACGCCGTCGGCGAACACGGCGAACACACCACGGCACTCCTGGACGCGGCCCGCGCCGGCGGCGTCCGGCACGTCGTCGTCCTCTCCTCCGCCATCATCGAGGACGGCGCCGACGAGACCCACCCCATCCACGTCGTCCACACCGCCCTGGAAACCGCCGTACGCGAAGCGGGCTTCGACTGGACCTTCCTGCGCCCGGGCGCCTTCGCCACCAACTCCCTCCAGTGGGCACCCCAGATACGCGCCGGCGACACCGTCCGCGGCCCCTTCGCCCAGGCCGTCACCACCCCCATCCACGAGGACGACATCGCGGCCGTCGCCGCCCGAGCCTTCCTCGACGACGGACACCAGGGCGCCGTCCACCGCCTCACCGGACCCGAGGCGATCACGACCGAGCAGCAGATCCACGCCATCGGCGCGGCCCTCGGCACACCCCTGCGATTCACCGAACTGCCGCCCCAGGAAGTCGGACCCGAACTCTTCCCGCACGTCCCGCCACAGATGCTGCCCGCGATCCTCGCCTCCTTCGCCGCCGCCGTCGGCGCCGAACCCGAGATCACCACCACCGTCGAGACCGTCACCGGCAGGCCCGCCCGCACCTTCGAGGAATGGGCCCGCGACCACAAGGACGACTTCCGCCGCGAAACGCCCTGAGACACGCGGGACACGCGGGACACGCCCCGAACCCCCTAGCACCCTTCCCCTCACCAACACGTTTTCTCCGCACGGCAGTACCACTTTCGGGTTCCGTTCGCCGAGGACATCACCCACGCGGCCCACGCGCCGTACAGGCTGGTGCCCCTGTACGCGCGCACCCGAAGGACTCGCCCATGAGCAGCCCGCCGCCCCTCGCCGGAGGCGCCCAAGGACCCGATGCCCTACGGCCGTTGATCGCCGTCGCGCTCGACGCCCTGCGCGAGGGGACGGCCGCCCGCCGCGGCCCCCTGCCCGCCGGCGGCCCCCACACCGTCGCCGAGCGCGTCCGCGCCGCCGCCGACCCCGTCCTGCCCGACCACGGCACCGGACCCCAAGCGGCCCTGCGCACCCTCCTGCACACCCTCGCCGAAGGCGCCGCCGACCCCGCCGACCCCCTGTGCGCGGCCCACCTGCACTGCCCGCCCCTCGCCGTCGCCACCGCCGCCGACCTCGCCGCCTCCGCCCTCAACCCCTCCATGGACTCCTGGGACCAGGCCCCCGCCGCCTCCGCCCTCGAAGCCCTCGTCACCCGCGCCCTCGCCGACGAGATCCACCCCGGCGGCGACGCCCTCGTCACCACCGGCGGCACCGAGTCCAACCAGCTCGCCCTGCTCCTGGCCCGCGAGACCCCCACCCGCCACGGCCCCCTGCGCCTCCTCGTCGGAGAGAACGCCCACCACTCCTTCGCCCGCGCCGCCTGGCTCCTCGGCCTGCCCGAACCCGTCGTCGTCCCCGCCCCCGCAGGCACCCTCGACCCCGCCGCACTCGACGACGCCCTCACCGAACTCGCCGGCCCACCCCACACCCTGCTCGTCGCCGCCACCGCCGGCACCACCGACGCCGGACTCATCGACCCCCTCGACGACATCGCCGACCTGTGCGCGGCCCACGGCGCCCGCCTGCACATCGACGCCGCCTACGGCGGAGGCCTCCTCTTCAGCGACACACGCAAAACACGCCTGCACGGCCTCGAACGCGCCGACAGCGTCACCCTCGACCTGCACAAACTCGGCTGGCAGCCCGCCGCCGCCGGACTCCTCGCCGTCCGCGACCCCGCCGACCTCGACACCCTCGACCACCGCGCCGACTACCTCAACGCCGACGACGACACCGACGCCGGACTGCCCGACCTCCTCGGCCGCTCCCTGCGCACCACCCGACGCCCCGACATCCTCAAGATCGCCGTCACCCTCAAGGCCCTCGGCCGCACCGGACTCGGCACCCTCGTCGACCAGGTCTGCGACCACGCCACCGAGTTCGCCCACCTCATCGCCGCCCACCCCGGCTTCCAGCTCTACGACACCCCCACCATCAGCACCGTCCTCTTCCGCCCCACCGGCGCCGACGACGACCACATCTCCCACGTCCGCAGGCAGCTCCTCACCGAAGGAACCGCCGTCCTCGGCCGCGCCGACCTCGAAGGACGCCGCTGGCTCAAGGCCACCCTCCTCAACCCCCACACCCGGCCCGGCGACCTCGCCGCGCTCCTCAAGCTCGTGGAAGGAACCACCCCCCGATGACCGGCACGCCCGACCACCCCGGCCCCCAGCCGCTCACCACCCCCGAAGACCCCCGCGACCTGGTCGGCATCGGCATCGGCCCGTTCAACCTCTCCCTGGCCGCCCTCGCCCAGCCCCTCGGCGAACTCGACACCGCCTTCTACGAACAGAGCCCCGCCTTCCACTGGCACCCCGGCCTCCTCATCGACGGCGCCACCCTCCAGGTCCCCTTCCTCGCCGACCTCGTCACCCTCGCCGACCCCACGAGCCCCTGGACCTTCCTCAACTACCTCAAGACCCGCGAACGCCTCTTCCCCTTCTACTTCGCCGAACGCTTCCACATCCAACGCGCCGAATACGACGCCTACTGCCGCTGGGTCAGCGACAACCTCCCCACCCTCCACTTCGGCCACCAGATCGACGCCGTCCGCTGGAACCCCGAACGCAGCCTGTTCGAGGTCGACTTCACCCAGCTCGACGCCGACGGCGAAGCCGAAGCACTCGGCCGCACCTACACCAGGAACGTCGCCCTCGGCATCGGCACCGCCCCCCACATCCCCGAACCCCTCAAACCCCTCGCCGAAGCCCCCACCGTCCCCGTCTACCACTCCGCCGACTACCTCCAGCACCGCGAACAACTCCTCGCCGCCGACCACATCACCGTCATCGGCTCCGGCCAGTCCGGCGCCGAGATCTTCCTCGACCTGCTCCGCGCCCGCCCCACCGGCCACGAAAAGATCCACTGGCTCGCCCGCACCGAGGCCTTCGCACCCATGGAGTACTCCAAGCTCGGCCTGGAACACTTCACACCCGACTACACCCGCTACTTCCACGCCCTGCCCGAAGCCGTCCGCGACGGCCTCGTCCCCCACCAGTGGCAGCTCCACAAAGGCATCGACGCCGACACCATCGCCGCCATCCACGACGAGCTCTACCGGCGCACCCTCCACGGCGGCTGGCCCGACGCCGTCCTCACCCCCGGCGTCTCCGTCCGCACCGCGGGACGCGTCGCCACCACCCGCGTCGAACTCCACCTCGAACACCTCCAGCAAGGCACCCGCTCCCGCCTCACCACCGACGCCGTCGTCCTCGCCACCGGCTACCGCGAGCGCCCCCTCGACCAACTCCTCGCCGGCCTCGACCCCTACATCCGCAAGGACTCCTCGGCCCGCCCCCGCGTCGACGAGCAGTACCGCCTCGTCCTCGACCCGTCCGTCACCGGCACCGGCTGCAACGTCTACGTACAGAACGCCGAACGCCACACCCACGGCGTCGGCGCCCCCGACCTCGGCCTCGCCGCCTGGCGCAGCGCCACCATCCTCAACTCCCTCACCGGAAAAGACCCCTACCCGCTGCCCCAGCGCACCGCCTTCACCAGCTTCGGCCTACAGAACCCCGCCACCCCGCACCCCACCGCCACCGGCCGCATCGGCGAACAGCGCGGAAACCTCGTACGCCTCAAGAACTGACGGCCCTCAAGACCCAAGTTCACCGATCGGCGCCACCGTCCGCCGCGTCTTCGGGCACGACCACACCGCCACCCCCGACACCACCCCCGCCGCCAGCGGATGCGCGTCGGGGTGCGCCGGACACTCCGGCCACACCGCTGGCTTCAACACCGCACACAGCGCCTCCACCGCCCAGTCCTGCGCCTGATCCGCGAAATCCGCCGCCAACTCCGCCCCACCGGCGCCATACCGCACCACCAGACCCGCACCCGAGCCGTCCGACTCATAGAACACGACCAGATCCATGCCGTCGTCGTCACGCACCTCACGGACGATCGGCTGCACCGCACACGTCGCCCTCATATCGCGCAGCACCAGATCAAGAGCACCCGCAAGTTCACTGTCCATGACCGGAATTGTCCGCCCCCAAGCGCCCCCGCGCCCCCGAATATTCCCCCGGAAAACGAACCCGAACAGGAAATATCAACCCCACCACCCCTGTTCGGACGACCATGACCACACACAACACGGCCTCCTGGACCGCCGCCTTCCGCTCCGCCGTCATCAGCCCCCACGAAAGCATCGACCTCTTCGAACTCCGCGGCTTCCACGCCCAGACACTCCGCCAGATCATCCGCCTCGACGGCGGCGGCACCGCCCTGCGCATCCACCTCAGCAACCGCTACGGCAAGGAACCCCTCCACATCGGCGGCGCCCGCCTCGCCAGACGCACCGAAGGAAGCGGCATCGAATCCGGCACCGACACCCCCCTGCACGTCGCCGGCGCCGAAGAATTCACCGTCCCCGCAGGCCAGGACATCCTCACCGACCCCGTCGAAGGCACCGTGCACACCGGCGACGAACTCGCCGTCACCCTCTGGCTGCCCCACGACACCGGCCTGTCCACCTACTCCGCCATCCCCCTGCGCACCGGCTACACCGTCCCCGGCAACGCCCTCACCGCACCCACCCTCGACGGCACCGAAGGCCTCGAAGAACTCGCCACCCGCCACTTCATCAGCGGCGCCGACGTCCTCGCCCCCACCGGCACCCCCGTCACCGTCGCCTTCGGAGACTCCTGGTTCGAAGGCACCGGCACCACCCCCGACACCGACCAGCGCTTCCCCGACCTGCTCAACAACCGCCTCCGCGCCGCCGGACACCCGGGCTGGATCGTCAACCAAGGCCTCTCCGCCAACCGCCTGCTCACCGACGAGATCGGCGAACACGCCCTCGCCCGCCTCCAACACGACGTCCTCGACGTCCCCGGCGCCACCCACGTACTCATCCACTTCGGCCTCAACGACCTCGGCATCCCCGGCCAAGAGGCCTACCCCGAACCCGCGCCCATCCCCAGCGCCGCCGACCTCATCGCCGGCTTCACCGCCCTCGCCGACCGCCTCCACGCCGCCGGCCTCACCACCATCGCCACCACCATCGGCCCCTACAAGGACACCCTCTTCGAGGGCTACTCCACCCCCGAAGGCATCGCCGTCGCCCGCGAGGTCAACGACTGGATCCGCGGCACCGACAGCCCCTTCGACGCCTACGCCGACCTCGCCGCCGCCGTCGCGGACCCCGCCGACCCCGACCGGATCCACGACGACTACGACAGCGGCGACGGCCTCCACGTCAACGACGCCGGAGCCAAGGCCCTCGCCGACGCCGTCGACCTCACCACCCTGAAGACCCAGCCCGCCTAGAAGACCGGCGTACCGTCCCGGGTCAGCCTCCAGTCCACCGACGCGAACTGCCCCGGGTCGATCGTCCCCTTCGCCTTCACCCAGCCGATGATCGTGTTCCGGATCTCCTCCGAATTCGCCCACAACTGCTTGGCACCCGCGATGTGCGGGAAATTCCCGCCCCCACTCGCCCGGTAATTGTTCACCGCAAGGACGAACTCCGCCTTCGGATCCACCGGCTTCCCCTCGAACGACAACTCCGCGATCCGCGACCCCACCGGCTTCGCGATGTCGATCTCATACGTCACACCACGCACCGCGTCATAGTTGTAATCCGGAATATTCTCCGCATTCGTCAACTTCGCCGGATCCACCGGACCACCCGCCGCCGTCCGCACGTAATAACGCGCCGAGAACTCCAGATACTCCTTCAACTGCGCACCCGTCAGCAGCCGCGCCTCCAACGTGTTCTCGAACGGATACAACCCCGCCGCATCCCGGATCGTCACCTCACCCGCGGGAATCTGCGCCGTCCGCGAAAAACACGACGCCTGCGACAACACCGGCAGCGCCGCATACGCCCCACCCTTCAGCGCCCCGGCCACCGTCTCCTGCTGCACCAGATTGATCAGATCGATGATCGCGACATCCCTGTACGGGCCCTCGGCCGTACTCATCGCCGCCTTCGACGTCCCGATCACCTGATTCACGTACGCCACGACCTTCTCGTGCTCATCCGCGAGCAGCTTCGTGATCTTCCTGTCCTCGACCGCCGCATTCGAGTTCAAGACCTTCGCGCCGACCTTCTCCACCGTCCAACGGCCCCTGGACCACACCAGATCGAAGTCGAACAGCGTCAACCGCTGACCCCACTTCAACGGCTCCGACAGGACCACCTTCTTGCCCGTCGCCTTGTTCTCCACGAAGTACTCAGGAATCTCTGTGTGCGCGTGACCCACCAGAATCGCGTCGATCCCCGGCACCTGCTCCGCCACCAGACCCGCCGCGTTCTCCACATACGGCAGCTGATCCCCGTACGACGACGTACCACTCGAACCCGAATGCGCCGACACGATCACG
Source organism: Streptomyces sp. NPDC052114 (assembly GCF_040680155.1). Lineage (NCBI taxonomy): Bacteria > Bacillati > Actinomycetota > Actinomycetes > Kitasatosporales > Streptomycetaceae > Streptomyces > Streptomyces sp. NPDC052114. Next base: position 188,689 of record NZ_JBFAWC010000011.1, read on the forward strand.
ACATCCGCGCCCATCGACCGCAGCCTCGGCACCCACTTCGCCGCCTGCTCCTCAAGACCCGGGAACGTCATCTTCCCCTGCACATTCGCCTTGTCCCAGATCGCGATACCCGGATTCGTCAGCCCCAGCACCGCCACCCGCACATCCCGGCCGTGCGGCGTACGCAACCGCTTCATGAAATACGGCGGAAAAGCCGGCCGCTGCGTCTTCGCATCCAGCGCGTTCGCCCCCAGCAGCGGGAAATCACACTGCTCCTCGAACTTGCGCAACACCGGAATGCCGTAATTGAACTCATGATTGCCGAGCGCCGCCGCGTCGTACCCGATCGCGTTCATCGCCTGCGCCATCGGATGCACCGGACCCCGCGCCGCCGTGATCGGATCGACCTTCGCGTAGTAGTACGACAACTGCGTGCCCTGGATCGTGTCACCCGCATCGATCAACAGCGTGTTCCGGCGACCCTTCTCCGCACGCACCTCGTTCACCAACGTCGAGATCTTCGCCAGACCCACGTCATTGTGGTCCTTGTCGTCGAACTCCTTGTCCGTGAAATAGTCCCAGTTGAAGACATTCCCGTGCAGATCCGTCGTGCCCAGCACCGTGAACGCATACCGCTTCCGCCGCCCCGGCCCACCCCGCCCGCCCTCGGCCGCCCGCGCGGCCGGCGCGAGCCCCCCGCCCGTCAGCGCCACCCCCGCACCCGTGACGGCAGACGTACCCAGGAACTTCCGGCGGTTCAACGGCATCTCTCGTACTCCTCGGTCGACCGACGTAACGCGCGTAGACAGCGCGCGTAGATTCTGACCCGCCCACCACCACCGCAACAGCCCCCACAGGTTTCGATCCGGTGACTGTCCGGTACCTCCGCATGATGCGAAAGTGACCCCATGGACACACCCACCGCCACCCCCTACGGAACCCCCGACGCCCCCCGCCTCGCCGTCCGCGGCGAAGCCCGCCTCGAAGTCGACCCCGAAATCGCCCGCATCGGCATCACCGTCAGCGCCCGCGGCACCGACCGCCGCGACGCCCTCGCCGACCTCACCCGCCGCAACACCACCGCCCTCGACCTCGTCAAAACCTACGGCGACGCCGTCGAAAAACTCGAGACCGGCGCCTTCGCCATCACCCCCCAACTCACCAAACACGGCCGCGGCGAACGCATCCACTCCTACCAAGGACGCGTCCACATCACCGCCGAACTCGCCGACTTCACCGCCCTCGGCGAACTCACCACCCGCCTCGCCGACCTCGACCTCACCCGCGTCGACGGACCCTGGTGGGCCCTGCGCCCCGACTCACCCGTCCACCGCCGCGCCCGCCAGCACGCCGTCCGCGAAGCCGTCCAACGCGCCCGCGAATACGCCGAAGCCCTCGACACCACCCTCGCCGCCCTCGTCGAACTCGCCGACATCGGCGCCGAGAACACCCCCGCCTACGGCTACGGCGGCCCCGCCGGAGGCATGCGCGCCGCCTCCTACGGCGCCCCCGACCTCGCCACAGAAGCACCGCCCCTCGACCTCGAACCCCAACGCCAGCACGTCTACGCGCAGGTCAACGCCCGATTCACCATGACACCACCGGAATTGAACCCCAAGCCCACCCCGTGATCGCTCATCGGAGCGCCCACCCGCACACTTCAACACTTGTCAATAACCCTTCATGCAAAGGTTGTTGAGTAGTCACGCCCGGCCAATTCTCTACCCACCGGTAAGGCCTAGGCTCGAAGCATGCGCCGAGCAAAAATCGTCTGCACCCTGGGACCCGCCACCGACTCGTACGACCAGATCAAGGCACTGGTCGAAGCCGGAATGGACGTCGCCCGCTTCAACCTCAGCCACGGCACCTACGCCGAACACGAGGAGCGGTACCAGCGCGTGCGCAAGGCCTCCGAGGAAACCGGCCGCAGCGTCGGCATCCTCGCCGACCTTCAAGGCCCGAAGATCCGCCTCGGCCGCTTCAGCGAAGGCCCCGTACTCCTTGAACGCGGCGACGAATTCACCATCACCGTCGAGAACGGCATCCAAGGCGACCGCCAGATCTGCGGCACCACCTACGACGGCCTCGCCGACGACGTCACCACCGGCGAACGCATCCTCGTCGACGACGGCAAAGTCACCCTCCAGGTCACCGCGGTCGACGGACCCCGCGTCACCACCACCGTCGTCGAAGGCGGCATGGTCTCCGACCACAAGGGCCTCAACCTCCCCGGCGTCGCCGTCTCCGTCCCCGCACTCTCCGACAAGGACGAAGCCGACCTCCGCTGGGCCCTGCGTTCAGGATTCGACGTCATCGCCCTCTCCTTCGTCCGCAGCGGACGCGACATCGAAGACGTCCACCGCATCATGGACGAAGAAGGCCACCGCCTCCCCGTCATCGCCAAGGTCGAAAAGCCCCAGGCCGTCGACAACATCGAAGACATCGTCGCTGCCTTCGACGGCATCATGGTCGCCCGCGGCGACCTCGGCGTCGAAATGCCCCTCGAACAAGTCCCCATCGTCCAAAAGCGCGCCATCAAACTCGCCAAGCGCAACGCCAAACCGGTCATCGTCGCCACGCAGATGCTCGACTCGATGATCGACAACTCCCGCCCCACCAGGGCCGAGGCCAGCGACGTCGCCAACGCCGTCATCGACGGCACCGACGCCGTCATGCTCTCCGGCGAGACCAGCGTCGGAAAATACCCCGTCGAAACGGTCCGCACGATGGGCCGCATCGTCGAAGCGGCCGAGGAAGACATCCTCGCGAAGGGGCTGCCGCCGCTGACCGAGCGGAACAAGCCCCGCACCCAGGGCGGCGCCGTCGCCCGCGCCGCCGCCGAAATGGGCGACTTCCTCGGCGCCAAGTTCCTCGTCGCCTTCACCCAGTCCGGCGACACCGTCCGCCGCCTCTCCCGCTACCGCTCACCCATCCCGCTCCTCGCCTTCACCCCCGACCCGGCCACCCGCGCCCAGCTCAACCTGACCTGGGGCGTCGAGACCCTCCTCGGCCCGCACGTCGACTCCACCGACGCGATGGTCGACCAGGTCGACGAGCTCCTCCTCAAGATCGGCCGCTGCCGGAAGGGCGACACGGTCGTCATCACCGCCGGCTCCCCGCCCGGGGTCCCCGGCTCCACGAACCTCGTCCGCATCCACCACATCGGCGAGGACGACAGCCCGAAGTAGGGGACGGGGCCTGTCAGTACTTCGGCCCGACGTGGGCGTCCATGAGGGCCACGGAGGCTTTGCGGGCGACGGAGATGTTGTACGCGTTCCCGTGCCGGGTGCAGTGCGTCCAGGCGACGCCGAGATTGTCGAGAGTGTCGGTGTAGAGGCGCCGGATGTCGTCGGATTTGTTGGTGAACATGTACCGGGGGTACTCGTAACGCTTGCGCTCGCCGGCGACGAGCCGTGTCGTCCAGTTCGTGATGCGGCAGCCGTCGGAGTGGACGAGCCCCCGGACGAGGCCCCAAGGGTGGGTGTCGACAATCTCCTGCTGCCATGGTTCGAGGGTGATGGTGCGCTCGTGCTTCTTGCCGGGGCCGTGCTGGGGAAACATGCACCGCAGGTGGTTCGAATAGACCTTGATGTTCTCGCAGCCGACCTTGGCGACCCGGCAGACGGAGTTATCGGGGAATACTGTGCGCATAGCCTGCTCGCAGTCGTCCTTCAGGCCCGGCCATGTGTCACCACAAGTGATCATGAGGCTGGGTACTCGGTGTCGGGCATATTGGACGATGTGGCCGTCTCCGAGGTAGAGCCCCAGAAGGTACGAGTAGGCGGCCTCGTCGAGATCGCGGCCGTCACAGCGAGGGCACCGAGGGTCGTGCCTGCCCGGACACTCTCCGCGTTTGGTGCGATCCACATGGAGCCAGTAGCCGATGGTGCCGAGGGGCACATTCAGCGTGCGGGCGACCTCTGCGTTCTTGGCTCCGCCGCGTAGAAGAGAAAGGGCACGCTGTCGTACCTCTGTGCCGTGAAAATTCATGCGACCACTCTGCGCAACCAAACGTGGCCATGTGTAGCAAAAAGCGGAGGTCCACGAGAACGTGGACCTCCGCTTCATTGGAAGGTGCCGGGTGCGGGATTCGAACCCGCAAGCCCTCTCAGGCAGAGGTGTTTGAGACCTCCGTGTATACCGTTCCACCAACCCGGCCAGGCGCTGCCGGAAGTGTACCGGGTCACCGCGTGACACCGCAGCTAGGTACCCTGCTAGGGCAGCGCACCTGCCATGAACGAGGAGCCCCCGTGACCGCCCCCGAGTCGCCCCAGCCCACCGACGTGTCCGATGACGACAAGTCGCACGTCCCGCCGCTGACGACCCGCGTCGTCATCGCCGAGGACGAGGCCCTGATCCGGCTCGACCTCAAAGAGATGCTGGAGGAGGAGGGGTACAGCGTCGTCGGCGAGGCCGGTGACGGCGAGAAGGCCGTCGAGCTGGCCCGCGAGCACAAGCCGGACCTCGTGATCCTGGACGTGAAGATGCCCGTCCTCGACGGCATCTCCGCGGCGGAGAAGATCGCCGAGGAGTCCATCGCCCCGGTCCTGATGCTCACCGCGTTCTCGCAGCGGGACCTCGTCGAGCGTGCCCGTGACGCCGGCGCGATGGCGTACCTGGTGAAGCCCTTCAGCAAGAGTGACGTCGTCCCGGCGATCGAGATGGCGGTGTCCCGCTTCACGGAGCTGAAGACGCTGGAGAAGGAGGTCGCCGACCTCTCGCAGCGGCTGGAGACGCGCAAGCTCGTGGACCGGGCGAAGTCGATCCTTCAGACGGAGTACGGCCTGACGGAGCCCGCCGCGTTCCGGTGGATCCAGAAGACGTCGATGGACCGGCGTCTGTCGATGCAGCAGGTCGCGGAGGCGGTCATCGAGGACGCCGAGGAGAAGAAGGCGTCGAAGGGCTAGCCCAGGCCCGCACGCGTACGTACGACGAAGAGGCCCGCACCCCGAACCCGGGGTGCGGGCCTCGTCGCGTGTGCGGACGGGTGCGGGGAGGGTCAGTCCTCGCCGAGGTACGCCTTGCGTACGGACTCGTCGTGGAGGAGGTCCTGGCCGGTCCCGGAGAGGACGATCTTGCCGACTTCCATGACGTGGCCGGCGTCGGCGAGGGAGAGTGCGGCTTGGGCGTTCTGTTCGACGAGGAGGATCGTCGTGCCCTGGGATTTCAGTTCGGCGATGGTCTCCATGATCTTCTGCATCATGATGGGTGAGAGGCCCATGGAGGGTTCGTCGAGCATGAGGAGTTTCGGCTGGGACATGAGGGCGCGGCCCATGGCGAGCATTTGTTGTTCGCCGCCGGAGAGGGTTCCTGCTGCTTGTTTTCTGCGTTCTCCGAGGATGGGGAAGAGTTCGTAGGCGCGGTTGATGTCTTTTTCGATGCCGGCTTTGTCGGAGCGGAGGTAGGCGCCGAGGCGGAGGTTGTTCTCGATGGTCATGCGGGGGAAGATGTGCCGGCCTTCGGGGGAGTGGGCGAGGCCGAGTGACACGATTTGGTCGGCGCGGTATTTCCTGAGGGCTTTGCCGTCGAAGGTGATGGAGCCGCCGACGGGCTTGAGGAGGCCGGAGATGGTGCGCAGGGTGGTGGTCTTGCCGGCGCCGTTGGTGCCGATCAGGGTGACGACTTGTCCTGCTTCGACGCTGAATGAGATGCCTTTGACGGCTTCGATCTTGCCGTAGGCGACGCGGAGGTCCTCGACTTCAAGGAGTGCGGTCATCAGTTGTTCTCCTCGAAGGGTTCGCCGAGGTAGGCGGCGATGACGCGGTCGTCCTGTTGGACCGTTTCGCTGGATCCTTCGACGAGTTTTTCGCCCTGGACGAGGACGGCGACGCGGTCGCAGAGGTTGAAGATGAAGCGCATGTCGTGCTCGATGACGAGGACGGCGATGCCCATGTCCCGGATGGCGAAGACGAGTTCTTCGGTGGCGCGGGTTTCTTGGGGGTTCATGCCGGCGGTGGGTTCGTCGAGGAGCAGGAGGCCGGGTTCGCTGGCGAGGGCGCGGGCGATCTCCAGCTTTCGTTGTTCTCCGTAGGGGAGGTTGCGGGAGAGGTGTTCGGCCTTGTCGGCGAGGCCGACGAATTCGAGGAGTTCGAGGGCGCGTGCTTTGGATGCTGCTTCGGCTTTGTGGAAGCCGGGGCCGCGCAGGAGTGCGGACCAGAGGCCTTCTTTTGTGCGGGTGTGGCGTCCGACGAGGACGTTTTCGAGGACGGTCATGTTGGCGAAGAGGCGGATGTTCTGGAAGGTGCGGGCGATTCCCGCGGCGGTGACCTTGAAGGATTTCGCCGGCAGGACGTCGCCCTTGTAGCGGACTTCGCCTTCGGTGGGGATGTAGAGGCCGGTGAGGCAGTTGAAGAAGGTGGTTTTGCCGGCGCCGTTGGGGCCGATGAGGCCGACGATTTCGCCGCTGTTGACGGTGAGGTCGACGGAGCGGACGGCGGTGAGTCCGCCGAAGCGCATGGTGACGCCGCGGGCGTCGAGGACGGTCTGGCCGGTCGGGGTGGCCGGGGTGCGGTCCTCTTGGGTGGTGTCGGTTGTCATTGGGTCAGACCCCTGTCTTGCTGAGGGCTGCGGGTGGCGGCGTCTCGCCGGGGCTGAGTTCGGCCTCGTGGAACTCGAGCTGGCGGCGGCGGTTGGGGATGAGGCCTTCGGGGCGGAAGCGCATGAGGAGGACGAGGGCGAGGCCGAAGGCGAAGAGCTGGTAGTCGCCGAGGAATTGGAGCTTGTTGGGGATGAGGTAGAGGAGTGCGGCGCCGACGAGGGGGCCGCTGATGGTGCCCATGCCGCCGAGGACGACGGCTGCCAGGAGGAAGGCGGAGTTGGGTGGTACGGAGTTGGCGAACTGGTATTGCTCGGGGGTCACGGTGTAGGTGACGTGTGCTTGGACGGTGCCGGCGAGTCCGGCGAGGGAGGCGCCGAGGGCGAAGGCGATGAGTTTGACGCGGAAGCCGTTGATGCCCATGGCGAGGGCGGCGGTCTCGTCTTCGCGGATGGCGACCCAGGCGCGTCCGATGCGGGAGTTCTCGCTGCGGCGGAAGACGAGGACGACGACGAGGGTGATGAGCAGCATCAGGAAGAAGTAGTTCGCGAATCGGCCGATGGTGAAGCCGAGGATGCTGTGTTCGACGCCGAAGTCGAAGCCGAGGATCTTCAGGTTGGGGATGGAGGAGATGCCGTTGGATCCGTTGGTGATGTCGGGTCCGGAGGATCCGTCGGAGTTGTTGGCGGCGATGCGGAAGATCTCGCCGAAGCCGAGGGTGACGATGGCGAGGTAGTCGCCGCGCAGGCGCAGGGTGGGTGCGCCGATGAGGACGCCGAAGATCAGGGAGGCGCAGGCGCCGACGAGGATGGCTCCCCAGAAGGGGAGGTGGATGTCGAAGGGTGAGGCGGGGGATCCGGAGACCATGGAGGCGGCGTAGGCGCCGACGCCGAGGAAGGCGACGTATCCGAGGTCGAGGAGTCCGGCGAGGCCGACGACGATGTTCAGGCCGAGGGCGACGGTGGCGAAGATGAGGATGTAGACGCCGATGGTGGCGTATTGGTCGTCGCTCTGGGTGAAGGGGAAGGCCGCGGCGGCGAGGAACGCTCCGGTGAGGGTGACGTTGCGGTGTCGTGCGGTGAAGGCGGAGACGTAGGCGACGAGGCCGGCTTTGGAGAGTGCGGCGAAGCCGAGGCCGACGGTGATGAGGAACCCGATGAAGAGCTGGTCGTATTCGGTGCCGATGCCGTAGGTGAAGACGAACAGGCCGACGGCGAGGGCGGCGATGATGCCGAGGATCTCGACGTAGGAGTTCAGTTTGCGTGGCGGGGCGGCGGGTTCGGCGGCGAAGGCGCCCTTGAGGGTCGTCTTGCTGTTGCGCGCGCGGTGTTTGAACTGTTCCCAGGAGCTGTCTTCGGGGTCCACCGGGTAGGTGTGGGGCCGTTCGAAGGGCAGGGCGAGTGCGCCGACGAGGGCGGTGAGGGTGGCGAGGGCCGCGATCCAGCCGCCGGGTTCGAGGTTGGCGAGTCCGCCGAGTTCCTCGCTGATGGCGAACATGGTGTACCAGGTGGTGGCGAAGGCGGCGAGTGCGGCGTATTTGAGGGCGGCGTCGGCTCCGGCGGGGGCGATGACGCGGAGGCCCTTGATGCCGTAGGAGGCGAGTGCGTAGAGGGTGGTGAGGGCGCCTGCGATGAGGACGAGCCATTGGAGGCCGCCGGGGTAGCCGTAGACGGTGAGGTCGCCGGGGAATGCGGCGGTCCAGGTCCAGGCGAGGAAGGCGGAGATGATGGTGAGGATGCCGCCGCCGGTGGCGAGTGCGCGGGCGGGGCCGGGTGGGATGGGGAGGAGTCCGGTGGGGGCCTTGTCCTTGTGCGGGTGGGCGTTGTCGGCCGTGGTGTGCTGTGTGGTCATGGTGGTCACGCCCTGTCCGCGACGCGCTCGCCGAGGAGGCCTTGGGGCCTGACGAGGAGGACGACGATGAGGAGTACGAAGGCCCAGACGTCGGCCCAGGACTGGCCGCCGAGTTTGTCCATGCCGGGGACGTCGTTGATGTAGGCGGTGGCCATGGATTCGGCGAGGCCGAGGACGAGGCCGCCGATCATGGCGCCGTAGATGTTGCCGATGCCGCCGAGGACGGCGGCGGTGAAGGCTTTGAGGCCGAGGATGAATCCCATGCGGAAGTCGATCTGGCCGTATTTGAGGCCGCGGCAGACGGCGGCGATGCCGGCGAAGGCGGCGCCGATGGCGAAGGCGACGACGATGACGCGGTCGGTGTTGATCCCCATGAGTTTGGCGGTGTCGGGGTCCTGGGCGGTGGCCTGCATGCCGCGGCCGATGCGTGTCTTCATGACGAAGTAGCCGAGGACGACCATGCAGAGGGGTGCCATGACGAGCAGGAAGATGTCGGCGGGCTGCATGGTGACGGAGCCGATGTGGATGGTGCCGCCGGGGAGTTCGGGGAAGGAGCGGGCCGATTTGGCTTCGGGGTACCAGGCCCAGACGGCTTGCTGGAGGGCGAGGGAGAGGCCGATGGCGGTGATGAGCGGGGCGAGGCGTGGTGCGCCGCGCAGGGGCCGGTAGGCGAATCGTTCCGCGCCGATGGCGATGGTGGTGGAGACGAAGATGGCGCCGACGAGCATGAGGGGGAGTGCGGTCCATACGCTGGTGCCCGCGGGGAGCCAGAGCCAGACGGTGAGGGCGCCGAAGCCGCCGGTCATGAAGATCTCGCCGTGGGCGAAGTTGATGAGCTGGACGATGCCGTAGACCATTGTGTAGCCGATGGCGATCAGGCCGTACATGGATCCCAATAGCAGGCCGTTGACCAGCTGTTGCGGCAGTTCGTGCACCGCAGGTCCTCCGAGTCTTTCGGTGTCGTGCGGCCGTCGTGCGGTGGCTCATCGGCCTGTGCGCGGCCGCACGGTCAGTGACGAGTGCGACGGGGATGCGACGCCGCGCGGGGCGCTGTGGTGCGGCGCCCCGCGCGGTGTGTCGTGGGCTGCGGGTCGTACGTCAGTTGGATCCGGTGTAGGTGCCGGATTCGACGGGCTTCCAGCCGCTCTTGGGGTCGGTCGACTTGACCTGGTAGACGGTGAGCTGCTTGTTGGTGGCGTCGCCGTACTCGTCGAAGGAGACCTTGCCGGTCACGCCGTCGAAGGAGACGTCCTTCATGGCGTCGATGACCTTGGCGCGGGCGTCGGAGGGGAGTTTGCCGTCGTTGTCGTCGACGACCTTCTTGACGGCTTCGATGATGGCCCAGGCGCTGTCGTAGGAGTAGCCGCCGTAGGCCTCGTAGGCCTCCTTGTAGCCGGCCTTCTTGTAGTTGGCGATGAACTCCTTGGCGGAGGGGAGTTCTTCGACGGGCTGGCCGACGGAGGTGGCGTAGTCGCCGATGCCCTGCTTGCCGGAGAGCTTGATGAAGTCGGCGCTGTAGATGCCGTCGCCGCCGACGAGGGGGGCTTTGGAGCCGGCCTGCTTCATCTGCTTGCTGAGGGGGCCTGCCTGGGGGTATTCGCCGCCGTAGTAGACGAGGTCGGCGTCGCTGTTGCGGATCTTGGTGGCGACGGCGCCGAAGTCCTTGGTGTCGGGGTTGATGTGTTCGGTTCCGACGACCTTGCCGCCGAGCTTGGTGAACTCGTCCTTGAAGGTGGCGGCGAGGCCTGCGCCGTAGGTCTTCTTGTCGTCGACGACGAAGACCTTCTTCTTCTTGGCCTTGTTGTAGAGGTACTGCGCGGCGAAGGGGCCCTGGATCGCGTCGGTGGTGGCCGTGCGGAAGTAGGACTTGTAGGGCCGCACCTTTTTGCCGCCGTTCCAGTCCGCGCCCTGGGAGAGGGCGGGGTTGGTGTTGGCGGGGGAGACCTGGACGAGCTTGGCGTCGTCGAAGACCTTCTGCATGGACTCGGCGACGGAGGAGTTCAGGGGGCCGACGGCGCCGAGGACTTCCTTGTCGGCGACGAGCTTGGTCGCGTTGGTCTGGCCGGACGAGGGCTGGCCCTGGTCGTCGAGGGCCTGGATCTTGAAGGTGACGCCGTCGACGTACTTCTTGGCGTTGGCCTGCTTGGTGGCGAGGTCGACGGAGTTGCGGATGCCGAGGCCCAGCGCGGAGAGTTCTCCGGTCAGTGGCGCGTCCACGCCGATGATGACCGTGGTGCCACCGCCCCCGGCGCTGTCCTTGTCCTTGTCGTCGCGCGAGCCACAGGCGGTGAGGGTGAGTGCCCCCGCGGTGAGTGCGGCGGTGATGGCTATGAGCGAACGTTGGCGCACGATCAGTCCTTTCCCCTGGCACGGCTGTCCCTTGTTGGGATGCCGAGTCGAGCGCGGAACCGAACTGACAGGAATCCGGTGGGCGCGGTGACTGGCCGTGACTCTAAGGGCGCCTTTGTTCCAGGTGGAGTGGTCGGACCAAGGCTGTGACGCTCTTGTTATGCCACGGAGTATTCCGGGCTGGAACGCAGGGGGCGGTTGGGGCTGAATATTGCCTTGTTCGGTGGGTCTAGACGTATCCGCATGCTGAGAATCTCCAGGACAACTGGCAGGACTGTAAGGTCGTTTGACTCATGACAGTGGTGTTCGTGGGCATGCGGCGGCCAGGGCGCGAGAAAGATCATTCGCGTATTCCGGACCGAGGATGTAACTCTGCTTCTCGATTGCGCGCGTATTACGCAGCGTTACTTCCACGAAAGGGAGTCCGGCGTTCCGGGGCACTTCTCCGCATTCGCGAATGTGCATCGTGATGATCAACTTCCGGGGAGTTCCCGTTTTCACCGTGAAAGGGGCGGGAGGGGATGTGCTGACCGAAAGCGCCGCCGATGGCTGGGTGACGCGACGGACGGTGGCCGGCGGCCCCGACTCCTGCGAGACGGTGACGGCGAAGGTGAAGTTCCGCTCCCCGGCGCGAGGGCTCGACATGTCGCCCGCGTACTTCACGGACACGCTCTGCGACGGCCAGGGCGGGGGTGGTGGGGGCGGTGGCTCGGGGCGGGTCAGATAGAGGGTGGTCCCGGTGGCGGCGACGAGCGCGGCCGCGGTGATCGCCAGCGCCGTGCGGCGGTGGCGGAGCCGGTGCGGATCGAGCCGCACCGGGCGTGGCTCGGTCGTCTCGTGGTCGAAGGTGTCCTCGCCCGGCTCGACGGGGCCGATGGCGTTCACACCCACGGCCCGCCGCTCGGCCCGCCGTCGCGGTAGCGCTCGGCGCACCGCTTGCGGGCCTGACGGTCGATCAACTGCCGTCCGTCGTCGGTGGATGTGCGTTTTCGTTCGGCGCGCGCGGCGTCCAGGATGTCGCGCAGGATCATGTACTGCCCGTTGGACAGGCCCATCGACTGGTAGTCGCCGTAGCCGGAGTCCCCCGAGTCGTAGATCTTCCGTGCCCACTTGGCGATGACCGTGGCGCAGAGGTCGGCGGGGGCGGTGGTGCCCGGGGAGGCCGTGGGGGGCGTGGTGGTGCCGTCGGCGTCCGGGGTCCCCGAGTCGCCGCAGCCCGCGGTGGCGAGTGTCAGGGGGAGGGCGAGGGCGAGCGCACAGAGCCGTATCCGGTGCCTCATGCACCGACGCTAGACCGGAGCGTCACGCTCCGACAATGTGTGTGCGCCCGCCGGGTGGGGCGGACGCGGGCGCCCGCCGCGGGGGGGCCGGCGGTGGATCCCGTGCGGGCGCACGGGATCCGGGGAGGCCGGCGCGTGGTCAGCCGGCCGCGGCGGCCGTGGCTCCGCCGCCCGCGGGGACGTCCCGCAGCATGCACGTCAGGCGCGCGCTGCACACCCGCTTGCCCTCCTCGTCACTGATCGCGATCTCGTACGTCGCCGTGGAGCGGCCCCGGTGCACGGGCGTGGCCACGCCGGTGACCAGGCCGGAGCGGGCGCCGCGGTGGTGCGTGCAGTTCAGGTCGACGCCGACGGCGAGCTTGGTGATGCCGCCGTGCAGCATCGCGCCGACCGAGCCGAGGGTCTCGGCGAGCACGGCGGAGGCGCCGCCGTGCAGCAGGCCATAGGGCTGGGTGTTGCCCTCGACCGGCATGGTGCCGACGACCCGCTCCGCCGAGGCCTCCAGGATCTGCACGCCCATGCGGGTGCCGAGGTGCCCCGCGGAGAACAGAGAGGGCAGGTCCACACCGAGCGAGGCGTACTCGTCGATGACCTCCTGCGGGAACTTCACGCTGTGCTGCTCACCCATGGGGCCCGGCTCCGTTCGTCGTCCACTTGTCGCTTGGTGGCTGAGCAAACGCTCAGTCGGTCGATGATTGTTCCAGGCGTACGACGACGGACTTGCTGGCAGGGGTGTTGCTGGTGTCGGCGGTGGCATCCAGCGGCACCAGGACGTTGGTCTCGGGGTAGTACGCGGCGGCGCAGCCCCGGGCCGTCGGGTAGTGCACGACCCGGAAGCCGTCCGCGCGGCGCTCCACGCCGTCCCGCCACTCGCTGATCAGGTCCGCGTACGACCCGTCGGCGAGGCCCAGCCCGGCCGCGTCGTCGGGGTGGACCAGGACCACGCGGCGGCCGTTCCTGATGCCGCGGTAGCGGTCGTCCAGGCCGTAGATCGTGGTGTTGTACTGGTCGTGCGAGCGCAGCGTCTGCAGCAGGAGCCGCCCCTTGGGCAGGTCCGGGTACTCGACGGGGGCCGCCGTGAAGTTGGCCTTGCCGGTGGCGGTGGGGAAGCGGCGCTCGTCGCGCGGGGCGTGCGGCAGGGCGAAGCCGCCGGGGCGGGCCACCTTCTCGTTGAAGTCCTCGAAGCCGGGGATCACGCGCGCGATGCGGTCGCGCACGGTGGCGTAGTCCTGCTCGAACTCCTCCCAGGGCGTACGGGAACCGCTGCCGAGGACGCGGCGCGCGAGGCGGCACACGATGGCGGGTTCGGAGAGCAGCTGCTTGCCCGCGGGCTCCAGGCGGCCCCGCGAGGCGTGCACCATGCCCATGGAGTCCTCGACGGTGACGAACTGCTCGGCGCTCTTCCCGTCCGGGGTGATCCGCGCATCGCGCTCGGTGCGCCCGAGCGTCGGCAGGATCAGGGCGCGGGCGCCCGTGACGGCGTGCGAGCGGTTCAGCTTCGTCGAGACGTGCACGGTCAGGCGGGCGCGGCGCATCGCGGCCTCGGTGACGTCCGTGTCGGGGGAGGCGGCGACGAAGTTGCCGCCCATCGCGAAGAACACCTTCGCCTCGCCGTCGCGCAGCGCCCGGATGGCGCGGACGACGTCCAGGCCGTGTTCGCGGGGCGGCGCGAAGCCGAACTCCTTCTCCAGGGCGTCGAGGAACGCGGGCGCGGGCCGCTCGAAGATGCCCATCGTGCGGTCGCCCTGCACGTTCGAATGGCCGCGCACCGGGCAGACGCCCGCGCCGGGCCGGCCGATGTTGCCGCGCAGCAGCAGGAAGTTGACGACCTCGCGGATGGTGGGCACCGCGTGCTTGTGCTGGGTCAGGCCCATCGCCCAGCACACGACGGTGCGCTGCGAGGCGAGCACCATGCGCAGGGCCTCTTCGATGCGCTCGCGCTCCAGGCCCGTCGCCGTGAGGGTCTCGTCCCAGTCGGCGGCGCGGGCGGCGGCGGCGAAGTCCTCGTAGCCGTGGGTGTGTTCGCGGACGAATTCTTCGTCGACCGCGCCGTCCGTCTCCAGGATCAGCTTGTTCAGGAGGCGGAAGAGGGCCTGGTCGCCGCCGAGGCGGATCTGCAGGAAGAGGTCGGTCAGGGCGGTGCCCTTGAGCATGCCCTGCGGGGTCTGGGGGTTCTTGAAGCGCTCCAGGCCGGCCTCGGGCAGCGGGTTGACCGTGATGATCCGCGCGCCGTTGTTCTTGGCCTTCTCCAGGGCGGAGAGCATGCGCGGGTGGTTCGTGCCGGGGTTCTGCCCGGCGACGATGATCAGGTCGGCTTTGTAGAGGTCGTCGAGCAGGACGCTGCCCTTGCCGATGCCGATCGTCTCGGTCAGCGCGGAGCCGGACGACTCGTGGCACATGTTCGAGCAGTCGGGCAGGTTGTTCGTGCCGAGCTCGCGGGCGAACAGCTGGTAGAGGAACGCCGCCTCGTTGCTCGTGCGGCCCGAGGTGTAGAAGACGGACTCGTCGGGGGAGTCGAGGGCCTCGATCTCCTCGGCGATGATGTCGAAGGCCCGCTCCCAGGACACCGGTTCGTAGCGCTCGGCGCCGTCCGCCAGGTACATGGGGTGGGTGAGGCGGCCCTGCTGGCCCAGCCAGTACCCGCTGCGGGTGGCGAGGTCGGCGACGGGGTGCGCGGCGAAGAAGTCGGGCGTGACGCGGCGCAGCGTGGCTTCCTCGGCGACCGCCTTCGCGCCGTTCTCGCAGAACTCCGCCTTGTGGCGGTGGTCCGGCTCGGGCCAGGCGCAGCCGGGGCAGTCGAAGCCGTCCTTCTGATTGACGCGCAGCAGCGTCAGCGCGGTGCGGCGCACGCCCATCTGCTGCTGTGCGATCCGCAGGGTGTGACCGATGGCGGGCAGGCCCGCCGCGGCGTGCTGCACCTGGGCTACCTGCGGCGCGTCCTGGACCGGATCGCCCTTGGGCGGCTTGCTTGCCATGGTCGGCTCCCCTTCGAGCACAGGCGTGAGGTATGTCTCCGATCCTCCCACGCGACGGTGACAATGCCCGGCGCAGGGGTCGGGCGGGGCCGGACTGTCAGTGGGGCGTGGCAGGATCGGGGACGTGGCAGAAACAGCATCGAAGAAGAAGTCCGAGACCGCGGCGACGAAGGCCCCCGGGGCGAGCGACGGGCAGCGCCCGCGGCTGCTCCTCATGGACGGGCACTCCCTGGCGTACCGGGCGTTCTTCGCGCTGCCCGCGGAGAATTTCACGACCGCGACGGGCCAGCCGACGAACGCGATCTACGGCTTCGCGTCGATGCTGGCGAACACGCTGCGCGACGAGGCGCCCACGCACTTCGCGGTGGCGTTCGACGTCTCGCGCAAGACGTGGCGCTCCGAGGAGTTCCCCGAGTACAAGGCGAACCGCTCCAAGACCCCGGACGAGTTCAAGGGGCAGGTCGAGCTGATCGGCGAGATGCTCGACGCGATGCACGCGGTGCGTTTCGCGGTCGACGGCTTCGAGGCGGACGACGTCATCGCCACCCTGGCCACGCAGGCGGAGGCGGCCGGCTTCGAGGTCCTGATCGTCACGGGTGACCGTGACTCCTTCCAGCTGATCACCGACCACGTGACGGTGCTGTACCCGACGAAGGGCGTCTCGGAGCTGACGCGCTTCACTCCGGAGAAGGTCCAGGAGAAGTACGGCCTGACCCCGAGCCAGTACCCCGACTTCGCGGCGCTGCGCGGCGACCCGTCGGACAACCTGCCGGGCATTCCGGGGGTCGGTGAGAAGACCGCCGCGAAGTGGATCAACCAGTTCGGTTCGTTCGCCGACCTCGTGGAGCGCGCCGAGGAGGTCAAGGGCAAGGCCGGGCAGAACTTCCGCGACCACCTGGAGTCGGTGAAGCTCAACCGCCGCCTGACGGAGATGGTGCGCGACGTCGAACTGCCCAGGACGGTCGAGGAGTTGGAGCGCGCGGCGTACGACCGTACGGCGCTCGCGATGGTCCTGGACACCCTGGAGATCCGCAATCCCTCGCTGCGGGAGCGGCTCCTGGCCGTCGACCCGGGCGCCGAGGAGGCCGAGCAGACCCCGGTGGAGCCGGGCGTCGAGCTGGACGGCGCGGTGCTGGGCGCGGGCGAGCTCGCCCCGTGGCTGGCCGAGCACGGCACGGCGGTGCTCGGCGTCGCCACGGTCGACACCTGGCAGCTGGGCGCGGGCACCGTCACCGAGGTCGCGCTCGCCGCGGCCGGCGGGGCGGCCGCGTGGTTCGACCCCTCCGCCCTGGACGAGTCCGACGAGAACGCGTTCGCGCAGTGGATCGCCGACCCGGCCAGGCCGAAGGTCATGCACAACGCCAAGGGCGCGATGCGGGTCTTCCCCGAGCACGGCTGGACGGTCGACGGCGTCACCATGGACACGGCGCTCGCCGCGTATCTGGTGAAGCCGGGCCGCCGTTCCTTCGCCCTGGACGCGCTGTCCCTGGAGTACCTGGGCCGTGAGCTGGCGCCCGCCTCCGCGGCCGACGGCCAGCTCGCCTTCGGTACGGAGGAGGACGACCAGGCCGAGGCCGAGTCGCTGATGGCGCAGGCCCGGACGATCCTCGACCTCGGTGCGGCCTTCGGGGACAAGCTCCCGGAGGTCGGCGCGGGCGACCTGCTGACGGACGTCGAACTGCCGACGTCCACGCTGCTGGCCCGCCTGGAGCGGCACGGCATCGCGGCCGACCGCGCCCACCTGGAGTCCATGGAGCAGCAGTTCGCGGGCGCGGTGCAGCAGGCGGTGAAGGAGGCGCACGCGGCGGCCGGGCGCGAGTTCAACCTGGGTTCGCCCAAGCAGCTCCAGGAAGTCCTCTTCGGTGAGCTGAACCTCCCCAAGACGAAGAAGACCAAGACCGGTTACACCACGGACGCCGACGCGCTGGCCTGGCTGGCCGCCCAGACGGAGAACGAACTGCCGGTCGTCATGCTCCGCCACCGCGAGCAGGCGAAGCTGCGGGTGACCGTCGAGGGTCTGATCAAGACGGTCGCCGCGGACGGCCGCATCCACACCACGTTCAACCAGACGGTGGCGGCGACGGGCCGGCTCTCCTCCACGGACCCCAACCTCCAGAACATCCCGGTCCGCACCGACGAGGGCCGGGCGATCCGCCGCGGCTTCGTGGTCGGCGAGGGCTTCGAGTCCCTGATGACCGCGGACTACAGCCAGATCGAACTGCGCGTGATGGCCCACCTGTCCGAGGACGAGGGTCTCCTGGAGGCGTTCACGTCCGGCGAGGACCTGCACACCACGGTCGCCTCGCAGGTGTTCGGCGTGGACGGCTCCGACGTCGACGCGGAGATGCGGCGCAAGATCAAGGCCATGTCGTACGGCTTGGCGTACGGCCTGTCCGCCTTCGGCCTCTCGCAGCAGCTGAACATCGACGCGGGCGAGGCGCGTGCGCTGATGGACACGTACTTCGAGCGGTTCGGCGGGGTGCGGGACTATCTGCGCCGCGTCGTCGACGAGGCCCGCGCGACGGGGTACACGGAGACGATGCTGGGGCGCCGCCGGTATCTGCCCGACCTCAACAGCGACAACCGCCAGCGGCGCGAGATGGCCGAGCGGATGGCGTTGAACGCGCCGATCCAGGGCACGGCCGCGGACATCGTCAAGATCGCCATGCTGAACGTGCACGGTGCGCTGACCGAGGCGAAGCTCGACTCCCGGATGCTGCTCCAGGTCCACGACGAAATCGTCCTGGAGATCGCTCCCGGTGAGCGGGCGAAGGTGGAGGAGCTGGTCCGCAGGGAAATGGCCGGGGCGGTGACGCTGCGGGCGCCGCTGGATGTGTCGGTGGGGGTCGGCGCGGACTGGGAATCCGCGGCGCACTAGCCCTCCCGGGCCGGGAGACCACCACCGGGCTCGGCCCCCCCCCCTCTGGCGGGGGGGCCTTGCCCCTGTGGGGCTGTGTGTTTCCGCTTCGGGTGCGGGTGGGTTGTGGCTGGTCGCGCAGTTCCTCGCGCCCCTTCCGGGGGCTTGTGTTGGTGTTCCGCTGCGGGTGAGGTGTGGTTGCTCGCGCCGTTCCCCGCGCCCCTTTCGTGGCCCGTGTCGTTGTTCTGGTGCGGGTTCGTGCTGGCTGGGCGCGCAGTTCCCCGCGCCCCTTCCGGCGCAGGTTCACCCCTGCCCCCGTGCCTCTGCGGCGCATTGGGCCCCAGGAGTCCGTTCGAGCCCCGCGCAGCGGGCCCTCACTCGCGTGGCCCCCGGCAAGGCGCCTCCCGGCGGGAGCGGGGGTCAGGATGAGCGCATGGCCCCTCACCTGCGAAAGTGCCGTGTCGCCGTTGTCGCGGCGGTCACGACGGCCCTGTTGGCCCCCATACCGGCGACCGCCGCCGAAGCCAGTCGTCAGCAGGGCGCGGCCCTCTGCACGGCAGGCCGCGACCGTTCCCTCGCCGCCCGGATGTCCCAGGACATCCGGGCGGCGCTGTCGTCCAGGCGGGGCAGCGTCTCCGTCTCCGTGCACGACACCCGCACCGGACTCGTGTGCAACCTCGCGAGCCACCGCCGCTACGACGCGGCGAGCATCACCAAGGTCCTGATGATGGAGGCCGCGCTGCGCCGCGCGCAGGACTGGCGCCGCGAACTCACCGACTGGGAGCGCCGCAAGATCCGCCCCATGATCACCGTCTCGGACAACAACGCGGCCTGGCGGCTGTGGAACGACCTCGGCCACCCCTACCTCTCCCGCTTCCTGAGCCGCGTCGGCACCACCGCCACCACCCTTGGCCCGTCCCGGCTCTGGGGCCTGACCCGCACCACGTCGGGCGACCAGTTGCGGCTGCTCGGCGTGCTCACCGGGGCCCGCGACACCCTGCGGCCGAGCGCGCGTGCGTACGGTCTGAAGCAGCTGGCCGAGGTGCGGCGCGACCAGCGCTGGGGGGTGCCCGCGGGGATGCCGCGCGGCGTCCGCGCCCACCTCAAGAACGGCTGGCTGCCCCGTGCGACGAACGGCTGGCGCGTGCACAGCGTCGGCGCGTTCACCGGCGTGGGACGTACGTACCGCATCGTCGTCCTCACCCATGGCAACCCGTCGATGGCGTACGGGGTGCGGACCGTGGAACGCGTCGCGCAGGCCGTGCACCGGGGGCTGAACAAGGGCCGGGCCATCGCCCAGGGCCTCACCCCGGAGAGCGCGATCAGCGAGGTGCCCGACGGGTCGGCGCCGCCGGAGTGCGCGGGCGGGGAGCCCACGCCGTAGCGGCCGGTCCGCGAGGCCGCGTAACAGCCCTGTCGCGGCCTGCTGGCCAACCGGTAAAAACCGGGCACGAACGGGTGCCTGGGCGCATGTAGTTGTCGTAGTGTCGCCTGAGTCGGCCCTCTGCGGGCACGCGCGTGCGAAGGCATGCGTGTGCGTACAGGACAGCGTGTACGGATGTGGGGGCGGCGCGCAACAGTCGTCAAAGGGGAGGGGTGGCTCGGTCATGGCGCCGGTATTCGGCAGGCGGCTGCGCAGGGGAGCGGTGACCACGGCGGTGGCCGCGGCGGCGGTGGCGGCGCTCGCCGCGTCGCAGGCCCCGGGAGCGGCGAACCTCCCACGCGACGAGCGGACCGCGGACTCCTCGGACAGCACACCGCCGCCCGGCGGCGACTCCGCGACCGGCAACTCGCCCTACTTCACGGACCTGCCGCCCCTGCAGAGCCCCGTCCCGCCGACCGGCGCCCCGCCGGGCGGCGGTGACAAGGAGGCCGAGGCGGGCCTGCCGGCCACCGTCCTGGACGCGTACAAGAAGGCCGAGACCGCGCTCGCGACCGACAAGCCCGGCTGCAACCTCCCCTGGCAACTGCTCGCCGCCATCGGCAAGGTGGAGTCCGGCCAGGCCCGCGGCGGCCGCGTCGACGCCAACGGCACGACGCTCACCCCGATCCTCGGCCCGGTCCTGAACGGCAACGGCTTCGCGAAGATCACCGACACCGACGGCGGCGCGTACGACGGCGACACGACGCACGACCGCGCGGTCGGCCCCATGCAGTTCATCCCCTCGACGTGGGACACCTGGGGCCAGGACGGCAACGGCGACGGCAAGAAGGACCCCAACAACATCTACGACGCGGCGCTCGCCGCGGGCCGCTACCTGTGCGCGGCCGACCGCGACCTGTCCGTCGAGGCCGACCTGCACAAGGCGATCCTCAGCTACAACCGCTCCACGGAGTACCTGAACACGGTCCTGTCGTGGCTGGAGTACTACCGCAAGGGCACCCACGAGGTCCCGGACGGCAAGGGCGTCCTGCCGGACGACCGCAGCGACAGCCGGTACCCGGGCGTCACCCCGAACCCGGTGCCGGGCACCGGCTCGCCCTCGCACACGCCGGTCAAACCCGGCACGGACAAGCCCGGCACGGACAAGCCCGGCGACAAGCCGGACAAGCCCAACAGGCCGGGCGACGGCGGCGGCAGCACCAAGCCCAAGCCGCCGGGCGAGGGCGGCAACGAGACGCCCACGCCGAGCGAGCGGGTCGACGCGCTGGCGAACGCCGGGACGGGCGACCTCGTCGCGAAGACGGGCGACGCCTTCACCGAGCGGATCGAGGTGCGCGCGCTCTCCAAGTCGGGCGCGTTCGTGCCCAAGGCCAAGGTGAAGTTCACCGTCGTCGGTGACACGGACGCCCGCTTCGACGGCGGCGCCAGGAGCGCCACCGTCACCACGAGCGGTTCGGGCAAGGCCACCGCCCCGGTGCTCGAAGCGGGCGAGAAGGCCGGGAAGTTCACCGTGCGCGCCACGGTCGTGGGCGGCCGGGCGACCGGCGTCGACTTCGAGGCCGAGGTCACCGCCCGGCAGGCCGACGCGCTCGCCAGGACCGGCGACAAGGCGCTGGTCTGCGAGACGGGCAAGGAGTTCGCCGACCAGGTCGAGGTCAAGGCGACGTACAAGGGCGAGGCGGCCGGCGGCGTCGCGACCACCGCCACCCTGATCACGTCGGCCACCGACGCGACGGTCAACGACAAGGGCCCCTACTTCAAGGACGCGGACGGCAAGCCGGTCCGCACCCTCAAGGGCCTGAAGACCGGCGCGAACGGCGTGCTGAAGCTCCCGAAGCTGTACGCGGACGACGCGGAGGGCACCTATCTGCTGCGGATCGCCACGGCGGGCGGCGCCACCCTCACCGTCGAGCTGAAGGTGACCGAGCCGGAGCCCGACGCGACGCCGTCGCCGACGGAGTCCGGCAGCGCCTCGCCCGGCGCCACCCCGAGCGCCTCGCCCGGCGCCTGACCGGGCGGCCGCCGGGCCGCCGCACGACCGCAGGGGACCGCCCCTTCGCCACCCGTGGCGGAGGGGCGGTCCGTGTTTGTGCAACGTGTTCTCATCTCGCCCCTCCGTTGCTACGGTGCCCGCCCTGACGCCCTATCAGTTCCGGCCGTACGCCGAATCGGGAGGCCCCGCATGCGCGCCCTCATCGCCGCCGCCACCGGCCTCGCCGTCGCGTTCGCCCTGGTCCTGACGATCACGGCGATCGGCGCCCCACCGGGCGAGACGTCCCCGAAACCGCTCCTCACCACCGTCCCCAAGCACCCGTAGACGTAGGGAGGGTCGCCGCGATGCGCCGCAAGGCCAGCCTCGTCCTGCTCGCCTTCGCCGTGTTCTTCACGGCCATGTCCCCGCTCATGCGCTGGTACGCCTTCCCGCGCCTCGCGAAGATCCCGCCGAGCCAGTACCAGGAGGCGGTCCTGGAGGCGAAGAACCCCACCCTCATCGACTACGGCTCCATGAAGGCCAAGAAGGTCGACAAGGTCACCATCGTGCAGACCCTCAAGGGCAACGTGGAGGCCTCCGAGAAGATCGAGAAGAGCGCGGACCGCGACGTCGTGGTCTGGGACGCCCTGTCCTACGTCCAGGACGCCGAGGGCAAGATGGTCTCCAAGGTCCCCGAGCGCTACATCTTCGACGCCCACAGCCAGGAACCGGTCCACGCCACCGGGGAGTCGGTCGACGGGGACCCGGTCAAGCGCCAGGGCATCGAGTTCAAGTGGCCCTTCCTGACCGAGAAGAGGGACTACGAGTACTTCGACGCGCAGGCCCGCATCACCCGCCCCATCCACTACAAGGGCACCCGGAACTTCCGCGGCGTCGAGGTCTACTACTTCGAGCAGACCATCCCCTGGACCAAGGTCCCCTTCCCCAAGACGATGCCCGTCAAGGGCATCACTCCGGAGTCCCTCGCCAAGACCGGCACCACCCGCTGGTACACCACCGTCCGCAAGTTCTGGGTCGACCCGACCACCGGCGCCCCCGTCTACGGCGAGGAGATCCAGAACAACGAACTGCGCGGCGGCACCCTGCTCGGCGGACGCGACAAGGTCACCGTCTTCTCCGGGCACGTGAAGATGCGCGAGGACTACATCGAGCACACCGTCGACCTGGTCAAGTCCCAGCGCGTCCTGGTGCTCCTGCTGACCTCCTACCTGCCCTGGGGCTTCCTGGTCCTCGGCGTGCTCCTGCTGGCCCTCTCCCTGTGGCTGGAGGCCCGCGGCCGCAGGCCGGGCGAGCCCACCGCGAATGCCGACCGGGACCCCGAGCCCGAACCGGTCAACGCCTAGGCGCCGCCCTGCCTGGCCTGCCGCGCCTTGGTGTGGCGGGTCGGCTCGGCCGTCGCCGGATCCTCGGGCCACGGGTGCCTGGGATAGCGGCCGCGCAGATCGGCGCGGACCGCGCGGTAGCCGGACCCCCAGAAGGAGGCGAGGTCCGCGGTGACCGCCGCGGGACGCCCCGCGGGGGACAGCAGATGCACGAGCACCGGTACGCGCCCGTCCGCGATCCTCGGCGTCCGGGCGAGGCCGAACATCTCCTGGAGCTTCACGGCGAGCACCGGCTGCTCGGGATCGGCGTAGTCGATCCGGATCCTGGACCCGCTCGGCACCTCCAGGCGCTCGGGCGCCAGCTCGTCCAGGCGCGCGGCCTCACCGGTCGCCCACGGCAGGAGCCGCCCGAGCGCCTGCCCCGCGTCGACCCGCGCCAGATCGGCCCGCCGCCGCGCCGCCGACAGCTCGGGCTCCAGCCATTCGTCCACGCGCGCGTGGAGGGCGCTTTCCGATACGTCGGGCCAGGGCGCCCCCAGCTGCCGGTGCAGGAACGCGAGCCGCTCCCGCAGCTCCCGCGCACCCCGCGACCACGTCAGCAGCCCGGTCCCCTCCTCCCGCAGCCCGGCCACGAGCGCTTCTCGTACGAGCCCGGGGTCGGGGTCCCTGAGCGGCCGCACCGCGAGTTCCACCGCCCCCAGCCGCTCGACGTGCCGCGCGACCAGGTCGCCGCCGGCCCAGGCCACCTCGTCGCCCTCCGCGCGCAGCGGGGCCGCCGCGCTCCGTGCGATGTCCTCGTCGATGTGCCCGGCCAGCAGCACGCGCGCGTGCCCCGCGCCCACCGGCCGGTCGGCCACGGCCACCGCGAGCCACCGCGCCCCGCCCAGCGCCGAACCCTGCCGCACCTCGGCCCGCGTCCCGCCGGCCATCAGATACGCCCCGCCGCCCGCGTTCCTGGCCACCCGCTCGGGAAACGCGAGCGCCGCCACCAGACCGGCGACCCGCTCGTCCCCGCCGCCGTCCGCCGCCGCGGCACCGTCCTTCGGCGCCGACGACGCCAGGCGCCCGGCCTCGGCCCGCCAGCGCGCCGCGTAACCGTCCCCGCCCCGCCGTGCCGCACGCCAGGCCGACGCCAGCTCGTCCCCGTACTCACGCGGCGGCTCCTCGCTCAGGAGGGCCACCACCTCCGCCGCCCGGCGCGCACCGACCAGCGGCGCCGCGTCCAGCAGGGCCCGCGCCAGCCGCGGGTGCAGCCCCACCCGGGCCATCCGCGCACCCCGCTCCGTCACCCGGCCCGTGCCCGCGTCCACCGCCCCGACCGCCGCGAGGACCTCCCGCGCCGCCGCCATCGCACCGCCCGGCGGGGCATCGAGCAGGGCGAGCCCGGCGGCGTCCGGATCGCCCCAGCACGCCGCCTGGAGGGCGAACGCCGCGAGGTCCGCCACCTTGATCTCCGGCGCGGGAAAGCGCGGCAGACGCCCGTCCTCCGCCTGGTCCCAGCACCGGTACACGGCACCCGGCGCCTCGCGTCCGGCCCGGCCCGCCCGCTGCCGTCCCGCCGCCTGCGAGGCCCGTACCGTCGCCAGCGCGCTCAGCCCGCGCGCGTGGTCGACCCGCGGCTCCCTGGCCAGCCCCGCGTCCACGACGACCCGCACCCCCGGCACCGTCAGCGACGACTCGGCCACCGCCGTCGCCAGGACCACCCGGCGCCGCTCGCCCGCGGACAGCACCGCGTCCTGCACCGCGGCCGGCGCCCGCCCGTGCACCTGGAGCACCTCGACGTCCCCGAGCCCGCCCAGCTGCCCGGCCACCCGGGCGATCTCACCGACCCCGGGCAGGAAGCACAGGACGTCCCCGTCCCGCTCGGCCAGCGCCCGCCGCACCACCGACGCCACATGCGTCAGCAGCGCCGGATCCACCCGCATCCCGTGCGGCGGCCGCACCGGACGCGCGGGCGGCGCCCACACCACCTCCACGGGGTGCGCGACACCCCGCGCCTCCACCACCGGCGCGTCCCCGAGGATCCGTGCCCAGCCCTGCGCGTCGGTCGTCGCGGACGCCGCCACCAGACGCAGCTCGGGCCGCAGCGCCGCCCGCACGTCCACCAGGAAGGCCGCCACGGTGTCCGCGTCCAGATGCCGCTCGTGGCACTCGTCGAGGATCACGACGTCGACACCGGTCAGCTCCTGGTCCCGCTGCAGCCGTTGCAGCAGGACGCCCGTCGTGACGACCTCCACGCGCGTGCGCGGCCCCACCGCGCGCTCGCCGCGCACCGTGTAACCGACGCGGTCGCCGACCTTCTCGCCGAGCAGCCAGGCCATCCGCCGCGCGGCGGCCCGTGCGGCGATGCGCCGCGGCTCCGCCACGACGACGCGACGCCCGGCGCCGTCGGGGCCGTCGAGCAGACCCGCGAGATCCAGCGGCACCAGCGTCGTCTTGCCCGTGCCGGGCGGCGCGCACAGCACGGCGCTGCCCGGCCCCTCCAGAGCGGCGCGGAGGGCGGGCAGCGCGTCGCGTACGGGCAGGTCCAGGGCGTCGTAACGGAGACCGGTCACGTACTCAGTCCCGTACGCACACGTAGATCGCCGTCCCCGGGATCAGGTTTCCGCGCAGCGGGGACCAGCCGCCCCACTCCTGGGTGTTCCAGGCGGGCCACTCCGGCTCCACGATGTCGACGAGGCGGAAGCCGGCGGCCACGATGTCCCGCACCCGGTCGCCGATCGTCCGGTGGTGCTCCACATAGACGGCGTTGCCCTGTTCGTCCTGCTCCACATAAGGAGTGCGGTCGAAATAGGAGGCCGCTACGGAGAGGCCCTCCGGACCCGGCTCGTCCGGGAACGCCCAGCGGATCGGGTGCGTCGCGGAGAACACGAACCGGCCGCCGGGGCGCAGCGCGCGCCGCACCTCCTTGAGGACCTGCACCGGGTCGGCGACGAAGGGCAGCGCCCCGTACGCGGAGCAGGCGAGGTCGAAGGAGCCGTCGCGGAACGGCAGCACCCCGGCGTCGGCCTGCACCAACGGAACGTTTCCGCCGATGCGCAGCGCGTGCTGGAGCTGGCGGTGCGAGAGGTCGAGGGCGACCGGGCGCGCGCCCTGGGAGAGCAGCCAGCGCGAGCACTGGGCCGCGCCCGCGCCGATCTCCAGGACGGCCTTGCCCTTCAGCTCCTCGGGCGGACCGAGCAGTTCCGCCTCCACCTCGTCGAGGCCCTCGGGGCCCCACACGAACCGGTCGTCCCCGAGGAACGTGCCGTGCTCGATCTGGTACTCGTCCGCGTTCCGGTCCCACCAGCCGCGGTTCGCACGGCTGCTCTCCGTGACATTCGCTGCACGCCGGGTGGCTTCGGGCTCGGACGGCTCGGACTCTTGGATGATCGGCTCCCTCGTCGTAATCTTCGTCGAAACTCGTCGCGAGGGGGGCGCTGTGCGGCCCGTGTGGCCTCAGGCGACAGGTTTTGTGCCGGGTATGCGGCGTTCCGCCCCGGGTGTGCGCCTTCGCGCATTGACCCTGCCCGACGGCCCCCGTATGCTACAAGTTGCGCTGCGAGCCTGCGCTCCTCAGACATAGCAGGCTGCGCTCGCGTCTGTTGTATGTCCCCTCGGTTGTCGAGGCGCCTTCCGCTTACCCGGAAGTCGCGCTTCCAAGGCTGTCCGGCTTCTACAGAGCGAAATCGGCTCCGGCGTTGCAGTACCTACGACTTCAATGTCCGTACCGGAGCCCTTTCCCACATGACGAGCAGCACCGAGACCACCGCCACCACTCCGCAGGTAGCGGTCAACGACATCGGTAACGAGGAAGCCTTCCTCGCCGCGATCGACGAGACGATCAAGTACTTCAACGACGGCGACATCGTCGACGGCGTCATCGTGAAGGTCGACCGGGACGAGGTCCTGCTCGACATCGGTTACAAGACCGAAGGCGTCATCCCGAGCCGAGAGCTCTCCATCAAGCACGACGTCGACCCGAACGAGGTCGTCGCGGTTGGTGACGAGATCGAGGCCCTGGTTCTCCAGAAGGAGGACAAGGAAGGCCGCCTGATCCTCTCGAAGAAGCGCGCCCAGTACGAGCGTGCCTGGGGCACCATCGAGAAGATCAAGGAAGAGGACGGGATCGTCACCGGTACCGTCATCGAGGTCGTCAAGGGTGGTCTCATCCTCGACATCGGCCTCCGTGGCTTCCTCCCGGCCTCCCTGGTCGAGATGCGCCGCGTCCGCGACCTTCAGCCCTACGTGGGCAAGGAGCTCGAGGCCAAGATCATCGAGCTGGACAAGAACCGCAACAACGTGGTCCTGTCCCGCCGCGCCTGGCTCGAGCAGACCCAGTCCGAGGTCCGCCAGACGTTCCTCACGACCCTGCAGAAGGGCCAGGTCCGCTCCGGCGTCGTCTCCTCGATCGTCAACTTCGGTGCGTTCGTGGACCTCGGCGGCGTCGACGGTCTCGTCCACGTCTCCGAGCTTTCCTGGAAGCACATCGACCACCCCTCCGAGGTTGTCGAGGTCGGCCAGGAAGTCACCGTCGAGGTTCTCGACGTGGACATGGACCGCGAGCGCGTCTCCCTGTCGCTCAAGGCGACGCAGGAAGACCCGTGGCAGCAGTTCGCCCGGACCCACCAGATCGGTCAGGTCGTCCCGGGTAAGGTCACCAAGCTCGTTCCGTTCGGTGCGTTCGTGCGCGTCGACGAGGGCATCGAGGGCCTGGTCCACATCTCCGAGCTGGCCGAGCGCCACGTGGAGATCCCGGAGCAGGTCGTCCAGGTCAACGACGAGATCTTCGTCAAGGTCATCGACATCGACCTCGAGCGTCGCCGGATCTCGCTGTCGCTGAAGCAGGCCAACGAGTCCTTCGGCGCCGACCCGTCGGCCGTCGAGTTCGACCCGACCCTGTACGGCATGGCCGCGTCCTACGACGACCAGGGCAACTACATCTACCCCGAGGGCTTCGACCCCGAGACCAACGACTGGCTCGAGGGCTACGAGACCCAGCGCGAGGCCTGGGAGACCCAGTACGCCGAGGCGCAGACGCGCTTCGAGCAGCACCAGGCCCAGGTCATCAAGTCCCGCGAGGCCGACGCCCAGGCGGCGGCCGAGGGCGGCGACGCGGCTGGTGCGGCTCCGGCCGCGGCCGGTGGCGGCGGCGGTTCGTACTCCTCGGAGTCGGACGACAACTCCGGCGCCCTGGCTTCGGACGAGGCGCTGGCCGCGCTTCGCGAGAAGCTGGCCGGCGGTCAGAGCTGACCTCGCGTCGCTCTTCCTAGGCGGTAGCTGAACGCTGCGGGCCCGCATCTCCCTTCCGGGAGGTGCGGGCCCGTTGTCGTTGTTTCTGGGTGCGGGTCCGTGGGGGGCTGGGCGCGCAGTTCCCCGTGCCCCTAGAAGCTCGTCCCTTCGGGACCCGCTTCTACGGGGTCACCTCTATGTTCGTCAGGCCCTTGCCGCCCGTCACCGTGTTGCTCGCGTAGACCGTCGTCCGGCAACCGCCGCTCTGGTTCGTCACGTTGATCGCCAGTTGTTTGTCGCCCGTCGCGCCCGTCAGGGTCGACCTGTTGCCGCGGAAGACCGTGCCGCAGCCCCAGCCGGACTGTTGGGTGTGGGTCTCGTAGCCGTTGTTCGTGGTGTTCTTGCCGGTGTTGTTCTCGATGACGTAGTCGTTGCCCTTCACGTCGATCCACGAGTCGTCGTAGTTGTTGCCGGTCAGGCCCTTGCCGTCGAAGGTGTTGCCCGAGACCCTGCCGCCCGTGGTGCCCTCCTTGAGGTCGACCGCCTCGCCGCCCACGTCGGGGCCGATGGTGTTGCCGGTGATCGTCACGTTGTCGCTCTTGTCGGAGAGCGTGTTGGCGCTGCCCACGTAGACGCCCTCGCCCATGCCCCGGTCGTCGTTCCCGGTGTCGTAGATCCGCGAGTTCTTGATGACGCCGTCGCTGCTCGACTTCCGGAAGTGGACGCCCTCCATGTCGAGCCCGTGGACCGTGACGGTGTCCACGACGACGCCCCGCGCCGAGTCGATCATGATGCCCTTCTGGCCGCCGGTGACGGTGATGCCCTTGACCGTCCAGTACGCGGCGCCGTTCAGATGCAGGCCGTAGCCGCCGCCCGCCGTGAGCACCGCCTTCGAGGAGCCGGTCAGCGTGATGCGGGAGCCGGCGCTCGCCGCCACGGAGGTCTTGAAGTTCCCGGAGTACGTGCCGTCGGCGAGGTGGATCGTGTCGCCGGGGGAGGCGTCGGTCAGCGCCGCCTTCAGTTCGGTGGCGGTGGTGACCTCGATGGTCCGCGCGGGCGCGGCGGTCGCTGCGACGGCCGTCCCCGAGACGGCGGCCGTCGCGGTGAGCAGGGCGGTGAGGAGGGTACGTCGGGTGCGCATGGGGGTGGCCTTCCCGTCGGTTCTTCCGGGGCTTGTTCTTCCCTGTCGGTTCTTCTACCTGAACGCTGGGTGTGAGCGTGAACACAGATGAACGTAGAGGCGGGGCATGTGCGCGTCAAGGTACGTACCAGGTAAGGGAGTTCACGCATACGAACACGGACCGGGACGGCGCGGCCGGGAATGCGCGTGCCGCCGCGTGCGTTCTTCCCTACGAACACGAGGAGGAGCGGTCACCGTGCTTGATCCGCAGGGTTTGTACTCATGGGAGCCGAAGGGCCTCGCCGTCGTCGACATGGCGCTCGCCCAGGAATCGGCCGGACTGGTAATGCTCTACCACTTCGACGGCTACATCGACGCGGGCGAGACGGGCGACCAGATCGTCGAACGGCTCACGGACAGCCTTCCCGGGCAGGTGGTGGCGAGATTCGACCACGACCGGCTCGTCGACTACCGCGCCCGCCGCCCGCTGCTCACCTTCCGCCGCGACCGCTGGACCGGGTACGAGGTGCCGTCGCTCGACGTCCGCCTCGTCCAGGACGCCACCGGCGCGCCCTTCCTGCTGCTCTCCGGGCCCGAGCCCGACATCGAGTGGGAGCGCTTCGCGGCCGCGGTCCAGCAGATCGTGGAGCGGCTCGGCGTGCGCCTCTCGGTGAACTTCCACGGCATCCCGATGGGCGTGCCGCACACCCGGCCCGTGGGCCTCACGCCGCACGGCAACCGCACCGACCTGGTGCCGGGCCACCGCAGCCCCTTCGACGAGGCGCAGGTGCCGGGCAGCGCGGCCGCCCTGGTGGAGTACCGCCTCGTGGAGGCGGGCCACGACGTGCTCGGCGTCGCCGCGCACGTGCCGCACTACATCGCGCGCTCCGCCTACCCGGACGCGGCCCTCACGGTCCTGGAGGCGATCACCGCCGCCACCGGCCTGGTGCTGCCCACCGTCGCGCACGGACTGCGCACCGAGGCGCACCGCACCCAGACCGAGATCGACCGCCAGATCCAGGAGGGCGACGAGGAGTTGGTCGCGCTCGTCCAGGGCCTTGAGCACCAGTACGACGCGGCGGCCGGCTCGCAGGAGCGGGGCAACATGCTCGCCGAGCCGATGGACATCCCGTCCGCCGACGAGATCGGCCGTGAATTCGAACGCTTCCTCGCCGAGCGGGAGGGCGACGCGTAATCCCAGGGCCTAAGCTGCCGGTCATGCTGAAAGTAGGCCTGACCGGCGGCATCGGTGCCGGCAAGAGCGAGGTGTCGCGGCTGCTCGTCGCGTCCGGCGCCGTCCTGATCGACGCGGACAGGATCGCGCGGGAGGTGGTGGCACCGGGAACCGACGGACTGGCGGCGGTCGTTGAGGCCTTCGGGCGGGAGATCCTCGCCCCGGACGGCTCGCTCGACCGGCCGAAGCTGGGCTCCGTCGTCTTCGCCGACGCCGACAGACTGGCCGTCCTGAACGCGATCGTGCACCCGCTCGTCGGCGCCCGCTCCGCCGAGCTGGAGCGGTCCGCCCCGGACGACGCGGTGGTCGTCCACGACGTGCCGCTCCTCACGGAGAACGGCCTCGCGCCGCTGTACGACGTCGTGGTCGTCGTCGACGCGAGCCCCGAGACCCAGCTCGACCGACTGGTGCGGCTGCGCGGCATGAGCGAGGAGGACGCCCGCGCGCGGATGGCCGCCCAGGCCACCCGCGAGAAGCGCCTGGAGATCGCGGACATCGTGATCGCCAACGACGGCCCGCTGGACGGGCTGCGGCAGCGGGTCGACGAGGTGTGGGCCGAGCTCGCGCGAAAGGCGCGCGCCTAGGGAGGGGCAGCGGTGGTCGTACTGGCGGTGGTCACGGCTCTGGGCGGTCTGGTCGCGGCGCTCGCCGGCGCGTACGGCCTGTGGCAGACCCGGCGCATCACCGCCGCCGGAGCGCTCGCACAAGCCCTGGTGAAGGCCCCGCCGCCCGGCGCGGAGCGGCCCACCCTCCAGTTCGAGACGGCCGACGGACGCGTCGTCGAGGTGGTCTCGCCCGTGCCGCCCACCCCGCGCAGACCGCTCGCCCCCGGCGACCTGGTCGGCATCGCGTACGACACCGACGACCCGCGCGAGACCGTGCTCGTCGGCGGCGAGCGCACCGGCCTCGACCGGGCCTTCGTCGGCGCGGGCGCGGCACTCGTCCTGCTGGGGCTCGTGCTTGTGGCCGTGGCCGGCTGAGCGCGCCCCGTCCCGCGCATCCGCCCGCGCGCGTGGGGCGGGCGGAATACACGGGGCCGCGGCGGGCGTTGACACGGGCGAGCGAGGGAAGGAGTCCGGCGTGCCCGACATCACCCCGGAGACCCATGTCATCGATTTCCGCGCGGCCGAGCAACTCCTTGCCGCGCGGGATCCGCGCGGTGCGGTGAAGCTGCTCGACACGGTCATCGCCGCCCACCCCGAGAACACCGCGGCGCGGCTGCTGCGCGCCCGCGCCTTCTTCGCCGCCGCGCAACTGCGCGCCGCCGAGCTGGAGTTCAGCATCGTCCTGGAGCGCGAGCCGGACAACGCGTTCGCGCACTTCGCCCTCGCCCGCACCTATGAGCGCGGCTCGCGGAACGAGCAGGCGCGCCGCCACTTCCGCCTGGCCGCCGCGCTCGATCCGCAGCCGGAGTACGTGGCCGCGGCGCGCTTCGACGACACGGACCAGGCCGGCTGAGGGGGCCGGCCCGGGAGCCCCGTCGGCCGACCGACCCGGGGCCGGGTCTCAGGGGGCGTCCGGTGGCTCGTACGGCGGGACGTCCCGGCCGGGCTGGTAGTGCGGTCCCTGGCGGATGCGGTGCACGACCCAGCCCAGGTCCCCGGCGACCACCAGGACCAGGACGCCGCACGCCACCGCCCACTCCGTCCGCCCGGTGAGGACGAAGGCGACGGTGCCGAAGACCGCCCAGGCCAGCCCCCATACGCTGAACCAGAGGCGCATCCGCAGGGGACTGCGCGCGGTCGTCGGCTCACTGCCTGTGCGCATCATGCGAGGTCATCTCCTCCTTTCAGGATAAAGAGGGTGGGAACGTGCTGGAAGCGCTCAAGGCCGACGACGGGCTCGGCTCCTGGCTGACGGCCCTGGAGGCCGCCGGGGAGCCGTCCGCCCCGGCGGTGCTGCCCGGCCCCGACGAACTGCCCGACGTCCTGCTCGACCTCGCCGTGCCGCACGAGGACATCAACGACCTGGTGGCGCTCCGCGACCGCCTCTGGGCCGACCCGCAGGCGCGGTGGCTGCTCGACCGGTGCGTCGACGCGCTGGTCCGCGACCCGGGCACGGTCGGCAGCGGCGGCCACGTCCCCGTGCTGCCCGAGGAGACGGGGGAGCTCGGGCGGTACTTCCCCGTCTTCGTGTACGTGGCGGCGCTGGACCACGCCCGCGCCCGTCACCGCGAGCGCGGCATCCCCGACGACGTCTCGCGCCGCACCCTCGCCGACCTCGGCCGCCATCTCGCGGTGCACCGCAGGGCGCGCGGCACCGGCGGCCTCGTCGCGCCCGGCTGGCCCGCCCTGCACTTCCGCGGCGAGCTCTACCAGCTGGGACGGCTGCAGTTCCAACGGGCCGTGCTCGGCGGGCGCATGGGCGGCGCGACGGCCGCCGCAGGCCACGCGGCCCCCGGCGACCCCTGCCTGAACCTCCACATCACCGACTTCAGGGGCCCGCTGACCCCCGAGTCCTGCGACCGATCCCTCGCCCTCGCACAGGAGTTCTTCGCCCGCCACTACCCCGAGGAGCGATACCGGACAGCCGTCTGCCACTCCTGGCTGCTCGACCCGCAGCTGAAGGAGTATCTGCCCGCCGACTCCAACATCGTCCGCTTCCAGGACCGATTCGTCCCGGCGGACGGATACGCGCGCGAGGCCGACGACACCACCCCGGTCTCCTTCGTCTTCGGCGACCACGCCCTTCCCGTGGCCGAACTCCCGCGACGCACAAGGGTGGAGAGGGCCGTCGGCGACCATCTGCGGGCGGGCGGCCACTGGTACGGCGGGCATGGCTGGTTCCCGCTGTAGCCGACGGGACCCGCGGAACGTGGCCGGGGCACACGTCGTTGGCCGGGCATGACTGTGGAGAAGCGGGCGGGATACGAGGGAACGGGGCCCGGGGCCATCACACCGGACGGCTGCGCCGTCGATCTGTACACGCGCCTTTCGGTGGGGGACGAGCCCGACGTCGTCGCGGGCGCCGTGCCGGCCGGCGCGCACATCCTGGAGCTGGGCAGCGGCGCGGGACGCGTGACCCGCCCCCTCCTGGAGCGGGGCTTCAGGGTGACGGCCGTCGACGAGTCCGCCGAGATGCTGGAGAAGGTCGCCGCGCTCGACGGCGGGGTCCGCGCGGTGCGGAGCCCCATCGAGAAGCTCGACCTGGACGAGAAGTTCCCCGTGGTGATGCTCGCGTCGTTCCTCGTGCACAACGGCGATCCTGCGGTCCGGCGCGGCATGCTGCGGGCCTGCCGCAGCCATGTCACCGACGACGGCTGCGTACTGATCCAGCGCGAGGGCGCGGACTACCACACGGACCTGCCCCGCGAACGGGTCGACCCCGGCGGCTACACGGTCCGCATCGTCTCCGCGGAGCCGGTGGGCGACGGCGTGAACCAGGTCCGCGCGGAGTACGTGTTCCCGGACGCCGTCTGGACCCAGACCTTCCTCGCCCGCCCCCTCACCCCGGAACAGTTCGAGGACGCCTTGGCCGAGGCCGACCTGAAGGTCGACACGTACCTGACGGAGGACGGCGTGTGGGTGAGGGCGGTGCCGAGGGGCTGAGGGATCCCTCGCGGCCCCGAGGGATTCCCCGTCCCGGGGCCGATGAGTTCCGCGTTGGTGACCCGTCTACCTCCATGACAGCACGGCACCACGCTTTTGAGGAGACCTCAGATGTCCACCACCGCCACTCCCGCCACCGCCACTTCCGCCACCCCCGTCGCGGCGGCCTCCTCCACCACCCGCACCGCCCCGCGGCGCCGTGCGGCCCGCATGGCGCTGCGTTCCCTGCAGGTGCTGCTCGGGGTGTTCTTCGGTGTCGCGAGCGGGGTGCCCAAGCTGATCGCGCACCCCACCGCCGTCGAGTCCTTCGACAAGCTCGGGTGGGGCGCTCCCGGCATGTACACCATCGGGGCGCTGGAACTGCTCGGCGGTATCGCGCTGTTGGTCCCGCTGCTCTCCTCGGTCGCCGCGACGGCGTTCATCGGGCTGATGACCGGCGCGTTCGTCGTGACCGTCACCGCGATGGGCGGGGAGAACGCCGCCACGCCGCTGATCCTCGTCGTGCCCCTGGCCTGGATCGCCTGGGCGCGCCGCGAGGAGACCGTGCGCCTGATCGGCCTGCTGCGGCGGTGAGTTCGCCTCAGCCGCCCGGAGGGCGGAGACGGTCCATCTCCCGGCGGTCGCGTTTGGTGGGGCGGCCCGCGCCGCGGTCGCGGATGCCCGCGGGGGCGAACGTCTCGCGGGGCGGGGGAGGCGGGGTGTTGTCGACGTAGCAGGTGACGGCCACCGGGGCGCCCACGCGCTTGCGGATCAACTGCTTGACGACGACGATCCGCTCGTGGCCGCCCGCGCTCCGTACGCGTACCTCGTCGCCGACGTGCACGCCGTACGCCGGCTTGACGCGCTCGCCGTTGACCCGCACATGGCCGCCCTTGCAGGCGGCCGCGCCGGCCGAGCGGGTCTTGACCAGGCGGACCGACCAGATCCAGCTGTCGACGCGCACCGAGCCGCCCTCGCCGCCGCCCCTGGGGCCGCCGCCCGTGCCGTCGCCTGAAGTCTCCGAAGCCATGCCCCGACCTTAGTCCGGCTTCGGTGCGGCATCCCCGCCTCCCGGCGAGCCGTCCGGAATCCGCTGACCCCGGCCGTCGATAATCCGTCCCTATCGCCACAGAACGGACCTGACGTGGCACATGGACGACTCCCGGGAAGCTCCCATGAACTCTCACGAAGCCCTCGAAGCCACCGTCGACGGTCTGATGGACCGGCTGCGCGTCGACCTCGAACGTCTCGCCGCGATCCCCTCGATCGCGTTCCCCGGGTTCCCCGCCGGGCCGGTGGAGGAGGCCCACGACCTGCTGGCCGGGCTGCTGCGGGACGCCGGGGTGGCGAGGGTGGAGCGCCTCGACCTGCCCGACACCGCGCCGGTGATCTACGGCGAGATCCCGCCCCCTTCGCCCGACGCGCCGACCGTGCTGCTGTAC
Source organism: Streptomyces sp. NPDC052114 (assembly GCF_040680155.1). Lineage (NCBI taxonomy): Bacteria > Bacillati > Actinomycetota > Actinomycetes > Kitasatosporales > Streptomycetaceae > Streptomyces > Streptomyces sp. NPDC052114. The sequence goes on from NZ_JBFAWC010000011.1 coordinate 223,748, forward strand.
GGGCACTACGACGTACAGCCGCCCGGCGACGCGTCGCTGTGGAAGTCGCCGCCCTTCGAACCGACGCCCGTCGAGGGCGGGCTGCGCGCCCGGGGCATCGCGGACGACAAGTCCAACGTCATCGCGCACCTCGGGATGCTGCGGGCCTACGAGGGCCGGCCGCCGGTCGGCGTCAAGATCGTCATCGAGGGGCAGGAGGAGTACGGCAGCGCCTTCGACGACTACCCGCCCACCGACCCCGAGCGGTTCGCCTGCGACGCCATGGTCATCGCCGATCTCGGCAACCTGCGCCCCGGCACCCCCACCCTCACCACCGGTCTGCGCGGCGCCTGCGAGGTGACGGTCGAGGTCCGCACCCTCGACGAGCCGCGCCACAGCGGGGAGTTCGGCGGCGCGGCCCCCGACGCGCTGCTCGTCCTGGTCAAGGCGCTCGCCACGCTGCACGACGTGCACGGCGACGTCGCGGTGGAGGGGCTGCGGCGCGAGGAGTGGGCGGGCGCCGGGTACACGGAGGAGGAGTTCCGGTCCCTGGCGGGGGTGCGGGACGGGGTGCCTCTCGTGGGCAGCGGAGGGCTCGGGGAGCGGTTGTGGAGCGGTCCCGCGCTCACCGTCATCGGGCTCGACGCGCCGAGCGTGGAACATGCCGCGTCGGCCGTCGTGCCGTACGCCCGCGCCAAACTGAACCTCCGCTTCCATCCCCTGCAGGATCCGCGCGAGGCACAGGCGCGGCTCGTGGAGCACCTGCGGTCGCTCAAGCCCTTCGGTGTCGCGCTCACCGTCACGCCCGGCGACACCGGGCCCGGCTACGAGGCCGCCACCGGCGGGCCCGCCTACCGCGCCGCGCTCACCGCGCTGCGGGAGGGCTGGGGGAAGGAGGCCTCGTACGTGGCAACCGGGGGTTCCATTCCGCTGGTCAACGGGCTCGCGAAGGCCGCGCCCGGCGCCGAGGTGCTGCTCTTCGGCGCGCAGGACGGCATGTGCAATCTCCATGCCCCGAACGAGCGCGTCCTCTTCTCCGAGCTGCGCAACACGGTCGTCGCCCTGTGCGCCTTCGTGCGCGAGTACGCCGCCGGCTTCCGGGACGCGCAGGCGCAGGGGTCCGAGCGGTCGGACGGTGGCGTCGCGTGAGTGCGAGCGAGACCTCCGTGGGCGGCGACCCGGCCGAAGAGCCCACCGGCAAGCGGAAGTTCACCTTTCCCAGCGCGCTGACCGTTCTCGCGATCGTCACCGTCGCGGTGTGGCTGCTCGCCTTCCTCATCCCCTCCGGGCAGTACGACCGCAACGACTCCGGCGCGCCCGTCCAGGGCACCTACCACCGCGTCGACTCCGGGCAGTCCTTCGTCGACCGGCTCAACGACCTCTTCCTGTCGCCCGTCAACGGCCTGTACGGCATCCAGGACGAGAAGACCTCGCTGGTCGCGCCCGACAACGTCGGCGCGCTGTACGGCAGTGCCGGTGTCTTCCTGTTCGTGCTCGCCATCGGTGCCTTCATCACCGTCGTCTTCGCGACCGGGGCGCTCGACCGGGGCATCGGACGGCTCGCCCACCGGCTGCGCGAGCGCGGCGCGCTGCTCATCGCCGGTGTCATGGTCGTCTTCTCCGTCCTCGGGACCGTGGAGGGCTTCGCGGAGGAGACCCTCGGCTTCTACGGGCTGATCGTGCCGCTCATGCTCGCCCTCGGCTACGACCGCATGACCGCCGTCGGCGCGATCATCCTCGGCGCGGGCGTCGGCGTCCTCTGCTCGACCGTGAACCCCTTCGCGACGGGCGTCGCCTCGTCCGCCGCCGACATCTCGCTGGGCGACGGCATCGTGCTGCGCTTCGCCATGTGGTGCGTGCTGACGGGGGTCACCGTCGCGTACGTCATCCGGTACGCCAGGCGCGTACGCAGGGATCCGGGGCGCTCCCTGTCCGGGTTCCTGCCGGGGGACCGGGAGCAGTCCGCCGCCGACGCGGTCGAGGTGCCGGAGCTGACCGCTCTGCACAAGGCCGTGCTCGTCGTGACCGCGCTCGTCTTCACCTTCATGATCTTCTCGGTGGTGCCCTGGTCGAGCGCGCTCACGGGCAAGGCGGACGCGCGACCGTACGGATTCGAGCTCGGCTGGTCCTTCCCGCAGCTGGCGGCCCTGTTCCTGTGCGCGGCCGTGCTGGTGGGGCTCGTCGCGCGGATGGGCGAGCAGAAGCTCAGCTCGACGATCATCCAGGGCGCGGCCGACTTCGTCTCGCCCGCGCTGGTCATCCTGCTGGCCCGCGGCGTCACGACCATCATGAACAACTCGAAGATCACGGACACCGTGCTGCACTCCATCGAGGGCGTGGTCAAGGGGACCTCCTCGGGGCTCTTCGCGGTCATCGTCTTCCTCGTGAACCTGCCGCTCGCCTTCCTGATCCCCTCCACCTCGGGCCACGCCACGCTCGCCATGCCGATCCTCGCGCCGCTCGCCGACTTCGCCGGCGTCCCGCGCGCGGTCGTCGTCACCGCCTGGCAGTCGGCCAGCGGCTGGATGAACCTGTGGGTGCCGACGACCGCGGTCACCATCGGCGGGGTGGCGCTCGCCAAGGTGGGCTACGACAAGTACCTGCGGTTCGTGTGGCCGCTGCTCGTCGTCCTGGCGGTGCTGATCTGCGTGTTCGTGGCGCTGGGGGCGGCGCTGACCTGAGGGGTGCGGCGGGCGGTGCGGCGTACGTACGGTGGAGGGCATGGACGGTCTGGACGAGCTCGACGCGCGGCTCGTCGCGTGCCGGGCCTGCCCCCGCCTCGTGGAGTGGCGCGAGGAGGTCGCGCGCACCAGACGCGCGGCCTTCGCCGACCAGGAGTACTGGGGGCGGCCCGTGCCCGGCTTCGGGCCGCACGACGCCGCGCTCCTGATCGTCGGCCTCGCGCCCGCCGCGCACGGCGCCAACCGCACCGGGCGGATGTTCACCGGCGACCGCTCGGGCGACGTGCTCTACCGCGCCCTGTACGACGTCGGCCTGGCCTCGCGCCCCACCGCCGAGAGCGCCGACGACGGCCTGACCCTGTACGGCACCCGCGTCACCTCGCCCGTGCGCTGCGCGCCGCCCGCCAACAAGCCGACCCCGCGCGAGCGCGACACCTGCCGCCCCTGGCTGGTGGACGAGCTGCGGCTGCTCGCCCCGCACCTGCGGTCCGTGGTGGTGCTGGGGGCCTTCGGCTGGCAGGCCGCGCTGCCCGCCCTCGCGGCGGCGGGGTGGACGGTGCCGCGGCCCCGGCCCGCCTTCGGGCACGGGGCCCGGGTGACCCTGGCGGGCGGCGCGGGCCTCGCGCCGCTGGAGCTCTTCGGCTGCTTCCACGTCAGCCAGCGCAACACGTTCACCGGACGGCTCACCCCCGCGATGCTGCGGGACGTGCTCGGCTCGGCCGCGGACGCCGCGGGTCTACGCCGGACGGCTCAATAGGGTGGGCCAGGGCGCCCGGCGATTCCTAGCGTGGAAAGCGTGGACGAGACCGACGCGACTTCTGCGGCCAAGCCCTCCGCCGCCGCCTACCGCAACCTGGCCGTGGCGACCGTCGGCTTCACGCTCACGTTCTGGGCCTGGGACCTGGTGGCGCCGCTCGGCAGCGACTTCAAGGACCGGCTGGGGCTCAGCTCCTTCGAGCAGTCGCTCCTGGTCGCCGTCCCCGTGATCGTCGGCTCGCTGGGCCGGGTGCCGGTCGGCGCGCTCACCGACCGCTACGGCGCCCGGCGGATGTTCCCGCTGGTCGCGGCGCTCACCATCGTCCCGGTGCTGCTGATCATTCCGGCCAGGGACAGCTTCGGCGCGATGCTCGGGGTGGGGTTCCTGCTGGGGCTCGGCGGGACGACGTTCGCCATCGGCATCCCGCTGGTCAACTCCTGGTTCCCGCCCGCCCGCAGGGGCTTCGCGCTCGGTGTCTTCGGGATGGGCATGGGCGGTGTGGCGCTCTCCGGCTACTTCACGCCGCGCATCGCCGAGCACGGCGACAACCTGCCCTTCCTCGTCGTGGCCGTCGCGCTGGCCGCCTTCGCGCTGCTCGCCGCGGTGCTCATCACCGACCGCCCGGACCGCCCCGTGCCCACCAGCCCGCTCACCACACGGCTCGGGCAGGCCGGGCGGCTGCGGGTCACCTGGGAGCTGTCGGCGCTGTACGCGATCGGCTTCGGCGGGATCGTCGCGTTCGGGGTGTACCTGCCGACGTACCTGAAGACCTGGTACGACCTCTCGCCCACCGACGCGGGGACCAGGGCGGCCGGGTTCGCGCTCGTCACCGTCGTCTTCCGGCCGGTCGGCGGCTGGCTCTCCGACCGGATCCACCCGGCGACGGTGACCTCCTGCGCGCTCGCCGTGGTCGCCCTCTTCGCCGTCGTGCAGGCCTTCGACCCGGCGCTGAACCCGATGGGCACGATCTGCTTCCTGGCCATGGCGGCGGGGCTGGGCACCGCGAGCGGCAGCGTCTTCGCGCTCGTCTCGCAGGTGACCCCGCAGCCGCGGGTCGGCTCGGTCACGGGCATCGTGGGCGCGGTGGGCGGCCTCGGCGGATTCGTGCCGCCGCTGGTCATGGGCGCGATCTACAGCGCGAAGGACTCGTACTCGATCGGCTTCATGCTCCTGTCGGACCTGGCGCTCGCGGGGTGCGTGTACGCGTACGGGCGGATGCGGGACGCGAAGGCGGCGTGAGGCCGGGCAGCCGTCCTCGACGGCCCCGCCCGCCTCCGCTTCTCGGCGCCCCCGCCCCGCCTCCGCTTCTCAGCGCCCCGGCTCCGCCTCGTCGCCGAACAGGTGCCGCACCGTCGACTCGTGGTTGGTGCGCACGTGCGCCAGCGCGTGCGACCGGGCCCGCTCCGCGTCGCCGGAGGCCACCGCCTCGTACAACTCCCGGTGCTCGGACAGCAGGTGGGCCCACTCCTCGTTGCGCCGGGTCATCCAGCGCAGGCGGCCGTCGACCGGCTCCATCACCGACGTCAGCAGGGAGTTGCCCGCCATCGCCAGGATGCGGTCGTGGAAGCGGGTGTTGATGTCCGTGATGGCCTCGGCGTCCGCCGTGCGCGTCGCCCTCGCCGCCTGGTCCAGGAGGGACTTCAGCTCCGCGAGTCCCTCCGGCGTGGCCCGCTCCGCCGCGCGCCCCGCGGCGTAGACCTCCAACGCCTCGCGCAGCTCGAAGAGTTCGGTCACATCCGTGCGGGTCAGACGGCGCACCACGGTCCTGCGCGGGGTCTCGAAGGTGACGAAGCCCTCGGCGACCAGGGCGCGGATGGCCTCGCGCACCGGGACCCTGGACACCCCGAAGCGGTCGGCGAGTTCGCGCTCGACCAGCCGGTCGCCCGGTCCCAGGCGCCCGGCGATGATCTCCTGCCGCAGCTCGGCGAGCACGCGTTCGCGTACGGCGCCCAGCGGCTGCTCCACGGTCGTCATGGCATCCATCATCGCCGAACCCCGCATCGATTTACCGATTCGTAACCGCGCGGACATTGCCGGGCGCCCCCGGGAGCGGGAGCATGACCACACCTTTGGTATACCAAATCTTGGTATACCAAAGCGCGCGCCACCGCACCTCCGTCCCCCTGCCAGGAGGCCCCGTGTCCCTCGCCCAACGCGCCCAAGCCCCCGCCTTCACCCCCGACCCCCGCCTCACCAACGAGGACCTCGCCCCCACCACGGAACGCAAGTGGAAGGTCTTCGACCTCTTCGCCCTGTGGATGTCCGACGTCCACAACCTCGGCAACTACACCTTCGCCGCGGGGCTGTTGGTGCTCGGCCTCAACGTGTGGCAGATCTTCACCTCGCTCCTCGTCGGCTTCGTGATCATCTACGTCGGGATGAACATGATGGGCCGCGTCGGCCAGCGCCACGGCGTGCCCTTCCCCGTCGTCAGCCGCATCAGCTTCGGCGTCTGGGGCGCCAACGTCCCCGCCCTCATCCGGGCCGTTATCGCCATCATGTGGTACGGCATCCAGACCTATCTCGCCTCCATCGCGGTCAACGTCATGCTGATCGCCGCCTTCCCGGGCCTCGCGTCGTGGACCGAGCACTCCTTCCTGGGCCTGCACGCCCTCGGCTGGTGCTCGTTCGTCGCCCTGTGGCTCGTGCAGGGGCTGATCATGACCCGGGGCATGGAGTCCGTACGCAAGTTCCAGGACTTCTGCGGGCCCGCCATCTGGATCGTGATGATCGCCCTCGCCGTCTGGATCCTGTGGAAGGCCGGCTGGACCATCTCGCTCACCAGCACGCCCCACCCCGTCTCCACCGGCGAGCAGGTACGGCAGTGGTTCGGCGCGATCGGCCTGATCATCGCCACCTACGGCACCCTCATGCTCAACTTCTGCGACTTCTCCCGCTTCGCCCCCGACTACCGCACCGTCAAGCGCGGCAACTTCTGGGGCCTGCCCATCAACTCGACCGCCTTCGTGATCCTCTCGGTGGTCGTCACGGCGGGCAGCCTGGAGGTCTTCGGCAAGGCCATCACCGACCCCGCCGAACTCGTCGCCGAGATCGGCAACACCTGGGTGCTGGTCTTCGGCGCGCTCACCTTCGCCGTCGCCACGATGGGCGTGAACATCGTCGCCAACTTCGTCTCGCCCGCCTACGACCTGGCCAACGTCTGGCCGCAGAAGATCACCTTCAAGATCGGCGGGATCATCTCCACGGTCGCCGCGCTGCTCGTCACGCCGTGGAACCTGTACTCCAACCCGACCGTCGTGAACTACTTCCTCGGCGGCCTCGGCGCCTTCCTCGGACCGCTGTTCGGCATCATCGCGGTCGACTACTACTGGGTGAAGCGCGGCCGGATCGACGAGGAGGCGCTCTTCAAGGCCGAGCCGGGATCGGCGTACTACTACAGGAACGGCGTCAACCCGAAGGCCCTCGCGGCGTTCGTGCCGACGGCGGGCGTCGCGGCCGTCTGCGCGCTGGTGCCCTCCTTCGACCACGTCGCGCCCTACTCCTGGTTCATCGGCACGGCGACGGCCGCGCTCCTGTACGCGGCGCTGTGCCGCTCCGAGCGGGCCGCGGCCGACGCCGTCGCCGGGGCGGAGGGCTGAGGGCCGTGCGCATCGTCGTCACCAACTGCAACACGACACGGGCGATGACCGAGGAGATCGTGCGGGGCGCCCGCGCGGCGGCCTCCCCGGGCACCACGGTCACCGGACTCACCCCCGCCTGGGGCGTCGAGTCCGCCGAGGGCTGGCTCGACAGCTACCTCTCGGCCGCCGCCGTCCTCGACACCCTGCGCGCCCACGCCGCGTCGGGCGAGCCGTACGACGCCGTGGTCATGGCCGGGTTCGGCGAGCACGGCCGCGAGGGCGCCAGGGAACTCCTGGACGTGCCCGTCGTCGACATCACCGAGGCCGCCGCCCATCTGGCCTGTCTGCTCGGGCGGCGGTACGGCGTCGTCACCACCCTCGACCGCGCCCGCGGCCAGATAGAGGACAGCCTGCACGCGGCGGGCGTCGCCCGGAACTGCGCCGCCGTGGTGGGCACCGGCCTCGGCGTCCTCGACCTCGGGGACCCGGCGGGCGACGAGCGGACCACCCGCGCCTTCCTCGCCGCCGCCGAACGGGCCAGGGACGCCGGGGCCGAGGTCCTCGTCCTCGGCTGCGCCGGGATGACAGGACTGCAGCGGACCGTCGGCGACAAGCTCGGCATGCCGGTCGTCGACGGGGTCGGCGCCGCCGTGCGGCTCGCGGAGTCGCTCGTCGGGCTCGGCCTGACCACGAGCCGCGTCGGCGGGTACGCCAAACCCCTGCCGAAGAGGCGCACTTGGGGAGCCGGGCACGCGGGGCCACCGCCGTCGGAGTGATATTCCGGGTGAACTGCCCGCGCCCCGGCGGGGGACGGGCCGCCGCCGGGGCGGGCCCACCGCAGACTCCGGACAGCGCGCCGGGCCCGACCGGCGCCGACCAACTGGAGCCACCCGGTGCCGCACCCGTCCTCCCGCCGCCTCTGTCACCCCTTCTCCCGTCGCCGCCTCTCCCGCGCCGTCTCCCGGCCGCTGTCCCGGGGCCTGCTCGCCGCCGCCCTCCTGCTGGGCGCGGCGACGGGCTGCGGGGAGGCGTCCGGCGCGACCTCGGGCGCACGCGCCGCGCAGGCCCCGGCCGAAGGAGCCCTCGCCGAAGGGGCGCCCGGCCCCGCCCTCTGGGTCGACCCGCACAGCGCGGCGGTCCGGCAGGCCGCCCAGTGGCGGCGCGAGGGCCGCACCGCCGACGCCCGGCTCGTCGACCGCATCGCGGGCCGCCCCCAGGCCGTCTGGCTGAACGACAACGGACCCGGCGCCCGGGTGCGCGCCCTCGTCGACGCGGCGGCGCGGGCGCGGCGCACCGCGGTCCTCGTCGCCTACTTCATCCCGCACCGCGACTGCGGCGCCTACTCCTCGGGCGGCGCCCGCGACGCCGCCCACTACCGCCAGTGGATCGACGGGTTCGCCGCCGGACTCGGCACCCGGGGCGCGTACGTGATCGTCGAACCGGACGCCGTCGCGCACATGGTGGCGGGCTGCCCGCGCGCCGACGCCGCCGAGCGGTACGCCCTGCTCTCCTACGCCGTCCAGCGCATCAAGCGCCACCCCCGCACCAAGGTCTACCTCGACGCGGGGAACGCCAGCTGGATCCCCGACCCGCGGCGCCTGGCCGGACCGCTGCGCCGCGCCGGCCTCGCCCACGCCGACGGCTTCGCGCTGAACGTCTCCAACTACCTGACGAACAAGGTGAGTTCCGACTACGGCCACCGGCTCGCCGGGCACGTGGGCGGCAAGCACTTCGTCGTCGACAGCAGCCGCAACGGCAACGGCCCCTACCGGGGCACCGAGGCCTGGTGCAATCCGCCGGGCCGCGCCCTCGGCACCCCGCCCACCACCCGCACCGGCGACCCCTCGCTCGACGCCTACCTGTGGGTCAAGCGGCCCGGCGAGTCCGACGGGACGTGCCGGGGCGGGCCGCGCGCGGGGCAGTGGTGGCCCGAGTACGCGCTCGGCCTCGCCCGGCGGGCCCGGTCCTAGCCCGCCGGATCCGGTCCAGGCCCGCCGGTCCCCGCCCAGGTCAGCGGCGCGCCTTGGACCTTCTGCCGAGGACGGCCCGCGACCGTGGTCGGGACAGCGCATTGCGTGCGCGGACGGCGCCCGGATTGGATCACGGGGGCCGCGGCGCCGGAGCGCCCCCGGCGTCCAGGGGGCCGCGGCCCGAGGACCGGCACCCGAGGAGGCGAAGGACACCCATGCTCGACGGCTGCACCCCCTGGCCCGAGGAGTTCGTCGACCGCTACTGGGCGGCCGGGCACTGGCGCGGCCACACGCTCGACAACCTGCTGCGCGGCTGGGCCCTGGAGCACGGGCCGCGGACCGCGCTCGTGCACGGCGGCACCCGCCTCACGTACGCGCACCTCAACCGGCGCGTGGACCGCATGGCCGCGGGGTTCCGGCTGCGGGGCCTCATGCGCGGGCAGCGGGTCGTCGTGCAGCTGCCGAACGTCCCCGAGTTCGTCGTCGCCGTCTTCGCGCTGATGCGGGCCGGCGCGGTCCCCGTGCTCTGCCCGCTCGCGCACCGCGCGCCCGAGGTGTCCCGCCTGGTGCGGGCCACCGAGGCCGCCGGATACGTCGGCCCGGCGACGCACCGGGGCTTCGACCACGCGGCGATGGCCGCCGGGATCGCGGCCCAGGGGCCCTTCCTGCGGCGGGTGTTCACCTATGAGGCGCCGGGCACCTCGTCCCCGTACGGCGGCATGACGATCGACCCGTCGGGCTGCCACCACTTCCCGCTCGGTTCCGTCGACGCCCCGCCCGAGCGCCCGCTCGTGCGGGGTGCCGACGAGGTGGCGCTCCTCCTGCTCTCCGGCGGCGCCGAGGGCGAGGAGGCGCGGCTCGTGCCGCGCACCCACGACGACTACGCGTACCAGGCGCGGGCCGCCGCCGAGCTGGTGTCGCTCACCGCGGACGACGTGTACCTCGCCGCGCTGCCCGCCGAGTCCACGCTCGCCCTCGGCTGCCCCGGCATCGTCGGCACCCTCTCCGTCGGCGGCACCGTCGTCCTGGCCGACGGCCACAAGCCCGACGCCTGCCTCGCGGCCGTCGAGCGGGAGCGGGTCACCGTCACCTCGCTGGTGCCCGCCCTCGCCCGGAGCTGGCTCGACGCGCTGCCCGGGTCCGGGGCCGACGTGAGCGGGCTGCGGCTCGTGCAGCTCGGCGGCGCGCCCCCGGACCCGGAGACCGCCGCACGCATCGGCGCCGAACTGGGCTGCCGCCCCCAGTCGGTGTGCGTCACCGCCGAGGGACCGCAGCTCCTCACCCGGCCCGCCGACCCGGACACGGCCGCGCTCGCCACGCACGGCCGCCCGCTCTCGCCCGACGACCAGGTACGCGTCGTCGGCGCCGACGGCCGGGACGTGCCCGACGGGGAGCCCGGCGAACTCCTCGCCCGCGGCCCGTACACACCGCGCGGCTACTACCGGGACCCCGGCCGCGACGCGCGCGCCTTCACCGCCGACGGCTATGTGCGCACCGGTCAGGTCGCGCTGCGCACCCCGGACGGCTGCGTCGTCGTGACCGGCGGGTCCGGGACGACGGCCGTGGCCGTGATCTCCACGAGCTGACCGGGGTAGCCGAGGCAGGTGGTGCCGAGGAGCGTCGACGTGTGCGGGCCCGCGTGCAGGCCCGAGGCGCGTACGACCTCCCAGGCGGTGGTCAGCGCCGGGGGCTCGTCGGCGACGACGTACACCGTGCTGGCCACCACCTGCGACAGATCGCTGCCCACCGCGCGCAGGGCCTCGTCGAGATTGGCGATGACCTGCGCGGTCTGGCGGGTGATGTCGCCCGCGCCGACGAGGTTCCCCCCGGGGTCGAGCGGGACGGAGCCCGCCATGAAGGCGAGGCGGGTGCCGGCCTCGACGACGACGGCGTGGGCGTATCCGGGAGGCGGGAAGAGGGTGGGCACGACGGTGCGCTGCGGGGTGGGAGTGGTGGTCATGGGGTGATCCTGCGGGAGCCGGGGCGGCGTACGCATCCGGATTTCGTACGCCGCCCCGGGCCCGGGGCGTGCCGCGCGGGGCGCCGGTCAGCGCACCGCCGCCGGTGAACTCCCGCCCCGCACCCGCAGGGTGGGCTTTCCGGAGCCGTCGGCGGGGGTCGACCAGATGTCCTGCTTGCGGCCCTCCTCGCCCGGCAGCGCGTACGCGAGGGTGCCGTCGTCCAGCCAGGCCGCCTGGTCGTCGACGTTGCGGTGCTCGGCGAGCGGGTGCTCGCGCATCGTGCGCAGATCGAGGACGTACAGCCGCCACGGGTCCGAAGTCCCCTTGCGCACCCGCTTCTTGAAGGCGATGCGGGTGTTGTCGGGGGAGAGCGAGGGGCATTCGACGTTCGTGCGCAGGGCGGTCGCCGCCCACTTCTTCATGTCGCCGCGCACGAGGTACGTCTTCCCCTTGGTCGACACGGTCGCGTAGAAGAGGTTGTCGTCCTTCGCGAAGGTCACGCCCCAGTAGTTGACGTCCGGCGCGTGGTAGCGGCGGCCGTCGAGGGTCAGGGGGATCTCCTCCATGTTCTTGATGAGGTAGCCGGTGCGGGTGTCCAGGATCGAGGTGCGGGTGGAGAAGGACGAGCCCGCGTAGGAGTCGCCGGTGGCGAACATCGTCCAGGACAGCATCCGCCCCGACGCCGAGACGCGCGCCCGGTTGGGGATGCCGGTGAGGGCGATGCGGCGCTTCTCGCGCAGGTCGCGGTCCAGGACCACCGCGTACGACGTGGGAGGGATCCCGGCGCGGCGCTGGAGGCACAGGCCGGTGCCCGCGGCGGCGTAGAAGCGCTCGCAGGTGGGGCCGCCGGTGGTGCGGGCGGCCGCGCGGGCGCCCGCACCGGGCAGGGGCAGGTGGGCCACCCGTCCCGCGCCCGCCTCCGTGCTGCGGAAGTACAGCTGCCCGTGGCCGAGGCCGAACTCCGATGCGGCGTCGGCCGATTCGGCGCGCTGGGCCGCGTGCAGGGTGTAGGCGACGGCGACGCCCGCGAGGACGGCGGCGGCCACGGCGACGGCCACGATCCGCGAGCGCAGGGACCGGGGGGCGGCGGGGTCGGGCCGGGCGGTGTCGGTCGAAGGGATATCGGCCGAAGGGATGTCGGCCGTGGGGGCGTCGACCGCAGGCGCACCGGTCGGGGGCGCGTCGGTCGTGGGGGTGTCGGGCCTGGTCATGAGGGCCTTTCGGTACGGGGGAGCAGCGCCGCCGCCCCCGCGAGCGCCGCGGTCAGTGCGACGGCAGCGCAGGTCAGCGCGGGGCCGACGCCCCACAGCGTCCAGGCCGCGCCGAACCCGGCGGCGGCCACGAGCCGGGCGAGGGCCTGCCCGGTCTGCAGCACGGCCATGCCGCTCGCCCGCCGTGCCTCGGCGACCACGGGGGCGGCGAGCGCCATCAGGACCCCGTCGGTGGCGGCGTAGAAGACGCCGAGCAGCAGCAGGACGCCGATGAGCAGCGGCCAGCCGTCGGTGGGGGAGAGCAGCAGGAGATAGCCGCCGAGCAGCGCCACGTGCCCCGCGAGGAAGGGCACGCGCCGCCCCGTGCGGTCGGCGAGCCGGCCCGCCGGGATCGCGAGGAGCAGGTAGACGGCCGCGGAGCCGAGCGGCAGCAGCGGGAACCACGAGACCGCGAAGTCGAGCCGCCGCTGGAGCAGGAGATACAGGAACGAGTCGCCGATGGTGGCCGCGCCGAGCAGGGCCGCCGCCAGCAGGACGCGCCGGAAGGCGGGGATGCGGAGCAGGTCGAGCGCGCGGTCCCGGCGGCCGGTCGGGGCCCGGTCGGCCGTCGCGCGCGGGCGCGGGGCCGTGGGGTTCGCGGCGGCCGTGGCCTGGTGCCCCGGCACGAACGCGACCAGCATCAGCACCCCGAGCAGCCCGAAGCAGAAGCTGACGACGAACACGGCGTCGTAGGCGTCCGCGGTCGCCCACAGCAGCGCGAACGCGGCGAGCGGTCCGAGCAGCGCACCCGTGGTGTCCATCGCCCGGTGCACGCCGAAGGCGCGGCCGAGCGCGTCGGGCGGGCTGCTCAGCGAGATGAGCGCGTCCCGCGGCGCGGTGCGCACGCCCTTGCCGATGCGGTCGGCGGCGAGCGCCGCGCCGATCCCGGCCGTGGCGCCGCCCGCGAGCAGCAGCCCGAGCCGGGAGAGCGCCGAGAGGGCGTAGCCGCCGCCGGCCACGAGCTTGTGCCGGCCGCCGCGGTCGGCGGCGTACCCGCCGGCCAGCCGCACCAGCGCGGTGACGCCGTTGTAGAGGCCGTCGAGGAAGCCGAACTGGAGCGGGGACAGGCCGAGTTGGAGGACGAAGTAGAGGGGCAGCACGGCCGTGACCATCTCGGAGGAGATGTCCGTGACCAGGCTGACCGCGCCGAGTGCGAGGACGGGTCCCGCGACGCGGCCGCGCCCGGTCCCGGACTTCTCCGGGGCCGGGGCCGCCGCGCCGCCCTTGGTGACCGCGCCGGTGGAAGCGAGGTACATCGGTGGGCTCCCGCCGGGCTCAGCGGCAGGTGTAGTTCGGGCTGGTGTCCTTCGTCGAGCCGTCGGTGGCGACGAGGTTCCAGGAGAAGCCGGTGTCCGTGAAGTTCAGCTTGACGACGCCGAAGGTGTCGGTGATCCGCTTCTGGCTGTTGGGCTGGACTTCCTCGATGTCGTAGGGGTTGGCGCCGCCCATGCCGCCGAGCAGTTCGACGATGCCGTTGGAGTCGGCCTTGCCGTCCGGGTTCTGCGGGGCGAACCGCTCGTAGTGGTGGTCGTGGCCGTTGAGGACCAGCTCGGCCTTGTTGTCGTAGAGCAGCTTCCAGACCGGGCGGCTCACCGGGTCGTTGCCGTGCTCGCCGGAGGAGAAGAGCGGGTGGTGCCAGTACGCGGCCACGCACTTCTTGGAGTTGGCGGCGAGGTCGTCCTTGAGCCAGTCGATCTGCTCGTCGTCGTCGAAGCTGTTGGAGTCGAGGGCGATGAAGTGCCAGTTGCCCTGGTCGTAGCTGTAGTAGCTCTTGCCGTCGGGGTAGGCGACCGACCCGAAGTAGGACTTGTAGCCCGCGAGTGAGCCCGCCGGGTCGTACGTCTCGTGGTTGCCCGGGACGGGCCGGGTCTTGCTCTTGAAGGCGCCCCAGGACTTGTCGTAGTAGTTCTTGAAGTCCTTCAGGCGGGCGTCGTCGTACTGGTTGTCGCCCATGGTCATCACGAAGGACGGGTTGATCTGGTTGACCAGCGCCGCGGTCTTGGGGTGCTTGCAGCTGCTGCTGCTCGACGTGCACTGCTCGGCGATGTCACCGGCGGCGACCGCGGTGAATCCGGCCCGGGGCGCGGCGGTGGGGGAGGCGTCGGCCTCCTCGGCCGGCGACCAGAGCAGTACGCCGCCGACGAGGGCGAGCGAGGCGCCCGCGGCGACGGGCACGCCGAAGCGGGCCCTGCGGGAGCGGGTCTTGCCCGAACGGGCTCGGGACGTGCGGGAGTTCATGGCGCGGGGGGTGAGCGGCATGTCCGTCTCCTCGGTGGCGTGGGGGTGCCTGGCCGTCCCGGGAATCCTGGCGATGCGGCATGTGCGCGTCAATAACTTGGGATGAATTATTGTTAGGAAACTTTCCTTCCAGTGTTCATCGGGTGCTCGCCGGGGAGCGGTTGCGCGGGCGCGGGGGAGTGGCCGCGCGGGCGCCGGGGGAGCGGCGGCCCGGCGTTGTCAGTGGTCTGGCCTAGGGTTGCGGACGCGGGAGAAGGCTGCGTGAACAGGGGTTGGTGAGGTGGTGGTGATGGGGGCCGAGGATGTGGCGGTGCCGGCCGGCGCCGCCCTCGTGCGCTCCTGCGCCGCCGTCTTCCTCCCGGCGGAGCCGCCGCGCGAGGGGCGCGTGGCCTTCTGGCGGCCGGACGGGGGCGAGCTGCCCGCCGGGGGCGGGGGCGGAGTCGGGGCCGGATCATCGGACGACGGCGAGTCCGGCGGTGTGCGTGAGGGGCTCGGTGTACGGCAGGGGCTCGGCGTACGAGAGGGGCCCGACGCGCAAGGGAATCCAGGCGGACGGGGCGATCTGGGCGTACGGGATGATCTGGGCGTACGAGGTGGTCTCGGCGCGCGAGGAGATCTGGGCGTACAAGGTGACCTGGGCGTACGAGGAGATCTGGGCGTACGAGGTGACCTGGGCGTACGAGGAGACCTCGGCGTACGAGGTGATCTAGGCGTACAAGGAGACCTCGGCGTACGAGGAGATCTCGTCGTCGCCCGCAAGCACGGCAAAGGCGCCCGTGCCCGCACCGTGCCCGCGCTCTTCCTGCCGGTCGCCGACGCCCTGCCGCTGCTGCTCGGCGCCGCTCGCCCGCACCCCGCCGTCGCCTGCTGGGGCGCCGCCGCCCGGCACGCGCTGCACCTGGCGGCGCGCGGCAGGCTGCTGCCCGGACTGACCGCCGACGACCTGGACGCGTGGCGGGCCGGGCCGCTGGACGAGGCCGACGTCGCCCAGCTGCGGGCCGTCGCCGCCGCGCTGCCCGCCGCGGCGCACGCCGTGCCGCTGCCCTCCGCGGAGCGCGGGCCGCTTCAGGTGCCGCAGCCGTTCGCCCTGGTCAGAGCCTTTGTCGACGCGGTGGTCGATGTCCTGCCGCGCACCCCGGCCGCCGCGTACGCGGTGGGCGAGCCGTTCGCCGCGCGCGAGCCGCGGCGGCTGCCGGGCGCGCGGGACTGGGCGGCGGAGGTCGCGGCCGGGGTGGACGCGGGCGTGCGGGTCTCGCTCCGGCTCCACCTGAAGGCCCACGAGGTGTTCGACGGCGCGGACGACTCCGGCGAGGATCTCGACGGCGGGGCCGACGCCGCCGGGGGAGTGCCCCGGGCCGCGGTCGCCAGCCCGGCCGCCGCCGTCGTGCAGGTGCACAGCCTCGCCGACCCGAGCCTCGTCACGGACGTGCCCGGACTCTGGGCGGGCGCCGACCACTTCGGGCCGCGCGCCCGTGTCGACACCCTCCTCGCGCTGCGCCGCGCGGCCCGCGTCTGGCCGCCGCTCGGCAGGCTCCTGGAGCGGCCCCGCCCCGACGTCCTGCCGCTGAGCGAGGACGAGCTGCGCGACCTCCTGGGCGCGGCGGCCGGCCGGCTCGGCGCCGCCGGGGTCGCCGTCCACTGGCCCAAGGAGCTGACCCGCGGCCTCACCGCCACGGCCGTCGTCCGCCCGGCCCCCGGCACCGCCGCCGACAACTTCGACTTCTTCAAGACCGAGGAACTCCTCGAATTCCGCTGGCAGGTGGCGTTCGACGACGGCTCGGGGCCGCTGACCGAGGCGGAGCTCGACCTGCTCGCCGAGGCGCACCGCCCGGTGGTCCGCCTGCGCGACCAGTGGGTCCTGGTCGATCCCGAGCTGGTCCGCAAGGCCCGCAAGCGCGACCTCGGCCTCCTCGACCCCGTCGACGCCCTGTCGGTCGCGCTCACCGGCACCGCGGAGGTGGACGGCGAGCGGGTGCCCGCCGTGCCGCTCGGCGCGCTGGCCCGGCTGCGCGAGCGCGTCACCGGCGCCCCGGACGTGCCCGCCCCGCCGCCCGGCCTGCACGCCACCCTGCGCGACTACCAACTCCGGGGCCTGGCCTGGCTCGACCGCATGACCTCGCTCGGCCTCGGCGGCTGCCTCGCCGACGACATGGGCCTCGGCAAGACCGTCACGCTGATCGCCCTCCACCTCCACCGGGCGCGGTCCGGCGGCGCGCCGCCGACGCTGGTGGTCTGCCCCGCCTCGCTGCTCGGCAACTGGCAGCGGGAGATCGAGCGGTTCGCCCCCGGCGTCCCCGTGCGCCGCTTCCACGGCACGGGCCGCACCCTCGCGGGCCTGGACACCGCGGGCGGCTTCGTCCTCACGACGTACGGCACGATGCGCACCAGCGCTCCCGAACTGGCCGGCCAACGCTGGGGCCTGGTCGTCGCGGACGAGGCGCAGCACGTGAAGAACCCGCACGCGGCGACGGCGAAGGCGCTGCGCACGATCCCCTCGCAGGCCCGGGTCGCGCTCACCGGCACCCCCGTGGAGAACAACCTCTCCGAGCTGTGGGCCCTGCTCGACTGGACGACGCCGGGGCTGCTCGGCCCCCTCAAGGCGTTCCGCGCCCGCCACGCCCGCCTGGTCGAGGGCGGCGAGACGGCGGAGAACGACGAGGCGATGGAGCGCCTGGCCCGTCTCGTGCGCCCCTTCATCCTGCGCCGCAAGAAGTCCGACCCCGGTATCGCCCCCGAGCTGCCGCCGAAGACGGAGACCGACCACCCCGTCGCCCTCACCCGCGAACAGACCTCGCTGTACGAGGCGGTGGTGCGCGAGACGCTGGCCCGCATCGAGGCGTCGGACGGCATGGCACGCCGGGGCCTCGTGATGAAGCTCCTGATGGCCCTGAAGCAGATCTGCAACCACCCGGCGCAGTACCTGAAGGACGGCGCGCTCATGACCCGGACGGGCCGCTCGCGCTCGGGCAAGCTGGAGCTCCTGGACGAGCTCCTCGACACGATCCTCGCGGAGTCGGAGAGCGCGGGCGCCGTCCTCGTCTTCACGCAGTACGTGGAGATGGCCCGCCTCCTGGAGGCGCACCTGTCGTCCCGGGGCATCCGCTCCCAGCTCCTGCACGGCGGCACGCCGGTGGCGCGGCGCGAGGAGATGGTGGACCGCTTCCAGTCGGGCGACGTCCCGGTCTTCCTGCTGTCGCTGAAGGCGGCGGGCACGGGCCTGAACCTGACCCGGGCGGGCCACGTCGTCCACTACGACCGCTGGTGGAACCCCGCGGTCGAGGAGCAGGCCACCGACCGCGCGTACCGCATCGGCCAGACCCAGCCCGTCCAGGTCCACCGCCTGATCACCGAGGGCACGGTCGAGGACCGCATCGCCGAACTCCTCGCGGCCAAGCAGGCGTTGGCGGACGCGGTCCTCGGCGACGGCGGCGAGTCGGCGCTCACGGAGCTGTCGGACGCGGAGCTCTCCGACCTGGTGGCTCTGAGGAGGACGGCATGAGGGCGGGGAGCGGGACCGGCGGCGCCCGGCGCGGGCTCGGCTGGGCCAGCGGGATGAGCGAGACGAGCCGCATGGGCAGCGGACGCGTCTTCCCCGCGCTGCCCGCGCACCGCGACCCCAAGGCCCCCTTCGCCACGTCGTGGTGGGGCAACGCCTGGATCGCCGCGCTGGAGGACAGCGCCCTGGACCAGGGCCGCCTGACGCGCGGCCGGGGCTACGCGCGCGAGGGCGCGGTCGACACCATCACCGTCGCGCCGGGCCGCATCGTCGCGTACGTCCACGGCAGCCGCCCCCGGCCCTACCGCGCGGAGATCCGCCTGCGGACGATGCTCCCCGAGCACTGGGACCGCTTCCTGGACGCCGTGGCCGCCGAGCCCGCGCACATCGCGGCGCTGCTCGACAAGGACATGCCGCACGCGCTGGCCGACGCGGCGACCCGGGCGGACGTCCCCCTCCTGCCGGGCGGCCGCGAGCTGGCCCCTTCCTGCACCTGCCCGGACCGGGGCCACCCCTGCAAGCACGCGGCGGCCCTCGCCTACCAGACCGCCCGACTCCTGGACGCCGACCCCTTCGTGCTCCTGCTGCTGCGCGGCGGCGAGGAGCAGGACCTCCTGGACGAGCTGTCCCACAGGAACGCGCGCAAGGCGGTGGAGGAGGAACGGGGCGCGGAGGCGAGGCGCCGCGCGCCGTCGGCTTCGCCCGGGCCGTCCTCGGAGCCCCCTGCGGCGGAGCCGCTGGAGCCTTCGAAGGCCCCGGCGCCCCCGCAGGGCACCGGGCCCGCGGAGCCATCCGCCGACGGCCCCCCGGAGCCCCCCGCGCCGCCGCTCGCGTCCCTCCCGGGCGTCCTGGCCCGCGAGGCCCTGGCCACGGACCACCGTTCGCCGCTGCCGCCCCCGCTGCCGCCGCCCGCGCACCCGGGCGACGCCCCGGTGCTGCCGTCCCTGCCGGGCGCGCCGGACCCGACGGCCCTGGAGTTCCTGGTGACGGACGCGGCGGCGCGCGCCCACGCGTTCCTCACGACGGGGGCCGACCCCTTCACGGCCGCGTCCGCCTGGCACGACGCGGTCCGCCTCGCGGCCTCGCACCCCGGCCTCACCGGCCGCCGCACGTTCAGCCGCCAGTTCGCGGAGCTGGCCAGGTCGGTGGGGAGCACCCCGGCGGACCTCTCCCGGGCGTCGGCGGCCTGGCGCCAGGGCGGCGAGGAGGGCCTGGCGGTCCTCGAATCCCCCTGGGACCCCCCGGCGGGCCCCTTCGACCGGGCCCGCGGCGCCCTGACCGCGGCCGACCTCCCCCGCATGACGATCCACCGCAACCACCTCACGAACGCCGACGGCACCCTCCAACTCCGCTTCGGCCACGACGCCCGCTGGTACCCGTACCTGAGCGAGCCCGGCGCGGACGACTGGTGGCCGGAGGGGGAGGCGGACGGGGATCCGGTGGGGGCGTTGGCGGGGGTGATCGGGGATGAGTAGGCCGCGTCAGCCGACGACGACGGTGGTGGTGGCGGGGCGACGCAGGTGGGCCAGGAGGTCGTCGGAGGCCGGGTAGGGGCGTTCGGCGGGCAGCAACGCCCCCGCCGCCGCGAGGTCGTCGGTGCGGACGAGGGCGTGGATCTCGTGGGCCAGGTCCGTGACGTCCGTGATGGAGACCGTCCACTCGTCCGCGTAGCGGCGGGACGCCTCGCCCGACAGGCCCAGCTGGAGGGAGCGGTGGGGGAGGGGGTTCAGGTGGAGGTCGCGTTCGGGGTCCCACTGGACGCGGGCCGGGGCGCGGCGCAGGTCGCGCTTCCACGCGGCCTGGTCCGGGTGGAGGCCGTGGACGTAGTGGGAGAGGCAGGAGTTGCGCAGGGCCCAGTCGAAGCCCTCGCGGGTGATCTCGACCGCCAGGACCGTCTGCTGGTCCTCCTTGGTGGCCCAGCCGCAGCGGTACATCATCCACAGGAACGACGGCTTGATCCACGTCATGCGGTCCCGCTTCCAGGCCGCGGGGAAGCGGCCCTCGCGGGCGGCGGGGACGCCGAGCCGCGGGGCGTACGCCTGGTAGACGGTGATCGTGGAGTCGGTGTGCACGGCGCGGATCTCGTGGTTCATGGGAGATCAGCGTGCCGGGGCGGTGGGGGTCGCGCCACTGAATTGTCGGCCCGGCCGGAGACGACGGGGCGGGGACGTCGTCGCCGGCGAGGCCGTGGCGTCGGGCTCAGAAGTCGACGCGCGTCCGCTCGTCGAGCCGCGCCACCGAGTCCTGCGCGAACGCCTTCTCGTAGTCGCTGCGGATCTCCTCGATCAGGACGTCCCGCTTGCGCGCCTCCGTCGTCGGGTACAGCAGGATCAGCTCGTACGAGCGCTCGCGCTCGATCCTGCCGTGGGAGTCGCGCCACTGCCCGCGCCCGTCCTGGATGGTGAGCCCGTCGGGGAAGCCCGGCGTGACCTCCTTGTCGATGAAGTCCATGAACTGCTTGTCGGTCACGGCGGGTCCGCCGTCGGGCCGCTCCGTGCCGAAGAAGAGCCGGGTCTCGGTGAAGGGCTTGCCCCGGGCGACCGACGTCGTGGCGGCGCGTTCGGCGGTGGCGGTGGTCGCGGTGGTCGCGGTGCCGGGCCTGTGGCCTTCGTCGTCCAGCGAGGCGTACGCGGCGGGCGCGCCGACGGCCAGCACGGCGGTGACGGCGGCGGTCACGGCGATCCGGGTGGCGGAGAAACGGGGCAGGGTGAGGGCCATGGGAATCCGGGGGTCCCTTTCTGGGGCGGGGCAGGAGTCGGCGGCACACCGTAGCGGACACGCGGGGCCTCGCCGCCCACCTTCTGGGGATATGGCCTGATTCCTGCCTGCCGGTTTCACGCCCGTGTGGCATGCCCGTCACAGAGAAGGGCTGCGGAGGGCTACGGCCTGACGGAACCCAGGCGGTACGTCCGCAGGTTCCGCCAGCCCGTGCCCGGACCGTCCGTCACGATCAGGCGCACCGTGCCGACCCGGCTGACCAGCGGCAGGTGCGGGGCCAGCCTCGACTCCAGGGCGTCGTAGGCCGCTTCGTACGTGTCCGGGCCCTCGTGGTTCGCGAGGGTCAGATGGGGGTCCAGGGGCGGGGTGAAGATGCCGCGGTAGGGAACCGCCTCGGGCCAGCGCTCCGTGAGGCACTTGGTCAGGGCGCGGACGGGGGCGTCGGGGTCCGGCGGCAGGTAGAGGACGCCGGGGTAGCGGCGGAACTCGGTGAAGGAGAGCGTGAAGGGGGCGTGGGCGGCGAAGAGGTCCGTGAGTTCGGCGTGGGTGGCGGGGGAGAAGCGGGACGTGTTGAGGAACGGGTAGAGGACCGTGACGTGGGCGGGGACGTCCACCTGCATCAGCGGGTCCGCCTCGGGGACGTGGATCGTCAGGGCCGTGTCCCCGGCGATGTCCGGCCAGCCGCCGTCCGCAGCTGCGGTTGCGGCTTCGGTGGCAGCGGTCTCTGGGGCGGTCGCGGTCTCGGTGGCAGCCCGGGTGGCAGTCCGTGAGGCGGTCCCGCCGGTCCCGGAGGCGGCCCCGGCGCTTCCGGCAGCGCCTGCCGCCGCCGGCTCCGACGCCTTCGGCGCCCCCGGCGCCCACGCCCCCCGCTCCGCCCGCGTGCCCGTCCCCACTGCCCCCGACGCCCCTGTTCTCCCACCGCCCACGACCCGCCATCGTGTCACGCACGCCCGCGAACGCATCGCGGGCCCGCCCCGTCTCTCCCTCCCCGTAAGACGCCGTCTTCCCACCCGTCACCGAACTCCCGTACCTTGCACCTGACTTGATGACCGGAGTGGTGTGCGAGGGGGCGGTGGGCGTGACGGTACGCAGGGGATGGGTCGGGCTCGTGGTGGGGGCCGTCGCGTGCTGGGGCGTCGTGGGCGGGGCGTCGTACGCGACCGCCGGACCCACGACCGCCGCCGCCGATCCCGCGCCGGGCTCCGCCTACTCCGCCACGACCGGCGTCGGCGTCCACAACGCCTACGAGAAGGCGAAGTACCCGTACTTCGCCGACGCCCTCGACTCCGGCGCTGGGATGCTCGAACTCGACGTGTGGACCAACGTCTTCGGCAGCGGCTGGCGCGTCTCCCACAGCAATCCCCTCGGCAACGACAACAACTGCGAGAACGCCCAGAGCCCGGCCGAGCTGCGCACCAAGGCGCGCAACCAGCGCCTCGACGGCTGCCTGAAGGACATGCGCAGCTGGCACGACGCCCACCCCGGGCACCCTCCCGTGCTCGTCAAGGTCGAGCTGAAGGACGGATTCCAGGCCAAGAACGGGCGCGGCCCCGCCGAGCTCGACGCGCTGCTCACCGGCGTACTCGGCGACGCCGTCTACCGCCCCGGCGAGCTCGCCGCCGGACACGCCACCCTCGACGACGCCGTGCGCGCCAAGGGCTGGCCCCGGCGCGCCGACCTCGCGGGGAAGTTCGTCTTCGAGCTGATCCCCGGCACCGTCGAGCAGGGCAACCCCGCCGACACCCTGTGGACCGACCGCGAGTACGCCACGCATCTGCGCGACCGCGCCGCCGCGGGCCGCCTCGGCGAGGCCGCCGCCTTCCCCGCCGTGCTCGGCGCGGCGGCCGGCGACCCGCGGCAGCGGTACACGGACACCTCGATCCGTCCGTGGTTCGTGCTGTTCGACGGGGACGCCTCCGAGTACGCGGGCGGCAGCATCGACACCAAGTGGTATGCCGACCGGCGCTATCTCGTCGTCATGACCGACGCCCACAACGTCGCGCCCGCCATCGACGGCACGCGCCCCACCGAGGCACAGGCCAAGGAGCGGGTCGCCCTGCTCGCCGGGAAGCACGCCAGCATCGTGTCGGCCGACTGGTATCCGCTGCCGGGTGTCCTGTCGAGCGTGCTCCCGCGCGGCTGAGGGACCGCGCGCGGCCGACGGCGGCGGCCCGTCAGGGCTGGATCCGTACCCACACCGGCGCGTGGTCCGAGCCCGGCGCGTCCCTGCGCACCGCGGGATCCCCGTCGGGCACCGACGGCAGCGCGCCCGCGCCCGCGCCGGGGGCGCCCGTGCCCGCGGACCGCACATGGTCCAGCAGGCCCCGGCTCACCAGGACGTGGTCGATCAGCTCGCGGCGGCCCGCGAAGATGCGGGAGAAGCGCTGCTCGGCCGGGATCAGCGGGGCCACGTTCCACAGCCGTGCCGCGTCTCCCCGGTCCGGCTGGTGGTAGCCGGGCGTGCCGATCTCGGAGCCCGGCGGGCCGAGCAGGAGCTGTGTCGTGGCGGCGCCGGCCTCGTCGTTGAGGTCCCCGAGCACGGCGACGTCGTGCTCGCGGCCGTCGCCGCGCAGCAGCCGGTCGGCGAGCGCGCGCACCACGGTCGCCTCGGCCGCGCGGCGGTACAGGGCGTACGCGCCGTACCGCGCCCGCTCGCCCTCGTCGCGCGGCTGGAAACGGCCGCCGGGGTACGAGAGCAGCTTGGACTTCAGATGGCAGACCACCGCGTCGAAGAAGTAGGCCCGCGTCGACACCGTCACGGCGAGGACCCCGCGCCCGGCCCGCGCCGTCGTGCGGCCCGTGTCGTCGACCTGCACCGGGCCCATCGGCTCCGGGAAGGCGGCCTCGTCGGCGACGACGGAGACCGGGAGGCTGCTGAGGAATCCCACCCGGATGCCGCGGTCGTCCGCGTGTTCCGAGAGCGTCACGTGCCACGTGCCCTCCAGCAGGCCCGCCAGGTCCTCCAGCGCCGCCGGGTCGCCGACCTCCTGCACGGCGAGGACGTTCGGCCGCAGCGCGGTGAGCGTCCTCGCGAGCGAGGCCAGCTTCGCCTCGTACGCGGCCTTGTCCTTGGGGCCGTACCGCCCGCCGGGACGGTAGAGGTTCTCCAGGTTCCAGGTTCCGATGATCATGGCCGGCTCCCTTGCCGTTCCTCGGGTGCCCCCTCGGCCCGATCGGCGGGTGAGGTCAGCGTGCCCGTGAAACCGCGTCCGCGACAGGGCTTCGGGATGCGCAGGCGCACTACTTTGAAGAGATGACGCCGCCTCCCTCACCGGGCCCCGCCGGACCCGGCACCCCCGCCCCCGACGCCCCCGCCTGCCTCGTCGTCACGGGCTGCACGGCCCTGACCCATGACGCGCGGGGGCAGATCGTCTTCCTCGACGACGCCACGATCGTCGTACGTGACGGAGTCATCGCCTCCGTCACGGCGGGCGGCGACCCGGCCGGCGTCCCGGCGGCCGCCGAGCACCTCGACGGCCGCGGCACCGTCGCCCTCCCCGGGCTCGTCAACTGCCATACGCACACCCCGATGGTCGCCCTGCGCGGCCTCGCCGAGGACCTGCCGGCCCACGCGTGGTTCAACGACTGGATCTGGCCCGTCGAGTCGAACCTCACCGAGCGCGTCGTCGGGCTCGGCGCGCGGCTGGCCTGCGCCGAGCTGATCCGCGGCGGGGTCACCACCTTCGCGGACCACTACTTCGCGATGGACGAGGTGGCCGCCGCCACCGAGGAGAGCGGCCTGCGCGCCGTCCTCGGCCAGGCCTACTTCAGCTCGCAGGGCCCCGAGGGCCGGGCGGCCTCCCTCGACTTCGCGCTCCGGCGGCGGGGCGCGGCCGACGGGCGCATCACCACCTGCCTCGCCCCGCACGCCCCCTACACCGTCGACGACGCCGACCTCGCCGCGACCGCACGACTGGCGGCCGAGAACGGCCTGTTGGTGCACATCCACGCCGCCGAGAACCGCGAGCAGACCGACAACAGCCTGGCCCGCCACGGCCGCACCCCCATCGAGGTCCTGGAGCGCGCCGGACTCCTCGACGTGGACCTCCTCCTCGCCCACACCACCGGCCTCGACGCCGACCGCGACCTGCCCGTCCTGCGCCGCGCGGGCGGCCGCGTCGCCGTCGCCACCGCGCCGCGCGGCTACCTCAAGTTCGGCTGGGACACCACGCCCGTGCGGGCCCTGCGCGAGGCGGGCGTCCCGGTCGGCCTGGCCACGGACGGCGCCGCGTCCAACAACACCCTCGACGTGTGGGAGTCCATGACGCTCACCGCGCTCGTCCAGAAGTACGTGGAGCGCGACCCCACGTGGCTCACCGCCCGCCAGGCCCTGGACCACGCCACGCTGCAGAGCGCGCGGGCCGTCGGCCTCGGCGACACGATCGGGAGCCTCGCCCCGGGGCGGCAGGCGGACCTCGTCCTCGTGGACCTGACCGGGCCGCACACCCGGCCCGTGCACGACCTCGCCGCCACGCTCGTGCACAGCGCCCGTTCCGCCGACGTACGCACCACGGTTGTCGCCGGCCGTGTCCTGATGCGCGACCGTGAGCTGCTGACCCTCGATGTGCCGGACATCGCGGGGGAGTTGGCGGACCTGCTGCCCGCGCTCGTCGACCGCGGCCACGGCGGGCGGATCCAGGAGTACGACGCGTGAGGGCGCGAAGATTCTTCGAGAATTCTTCGCCGGGAGCGATGAGTTGCGTGAACCCCGCGGGTCCACCCTCCGTAGACGTACGTGCCCGAAGGGTGGAGGAGACACGCCATGGGACTTCCGGACATCGTCACGCGCGAGGAGTGGCTGGTCGCGCGTGAGGAGCTGCTGGCCAAGGAGAAGGCGGCCACCCGGGCCCGCGACGCGCTCAACGCGGAGCGGCGCGGGCTGCCGATGGTCGAGGTCGACAAGGAGTACTACTTCGACGGCGCCGACGGAAAGGCCACCCTGCTCGACCTCTTCGACGGCAGGGACCAACTCGTCGTCTATCACTTCATGTTCGCCCCCGAGTGGGACGCGGGCTGCCGCAGCTGCTCCGGGTTCCTCGACCAGATCGGGCACTTGGCGCACCTGCGGGCCCGCGGCACGAACTTCGTCGCGGTCTCGCGCGCGCCGTACACCAAGCTGCTGGCCTTCAAGTCCCGCATGGGCTGGACCGTGCCCTGGTACTCGACGAACGACGGCGACTTCAACCACGACTTCCTCGCGTCCTTCCCCGAGGAGCCCCACGACGTGCCCGGCATCAACTGCTTCCTGCGGGACGGCGACCGCGTCTTCCACACGTACGCGACGTTCGCCCGTGGCCTGGACGGCCTCGGCTCCACCACCAGCCTCCTCGACCTCACCGCGCTCGGCAGGCAGGAGGAGTGGGAGGAGCCCAAGGGCCGGGCGTCGGCGCTCGGGGCGCCCGCGGGCAGTGCGCGGGTGCGGTACCACGACGAGTACGAGGACTGAGCGCGAACGACGCGCCAGGACGGTGCGGAGCCCGGGGAGAACCCTGGACATTGGCTCAACTCCGTGTCGGTTCGGTCACGTTGCGAGTCCTTGGGGGCCTCGCGGACGTTCTCATCGGTAGAGCCGACACATTCGGCGGAACCGAGCACGCACCGAACCGCACGGGGGACAGGATCATGAGGAACGGACGAGTGGTGTTGGAGCGCTTTCCCGCGGGCGGACCGCGCGGATCGTGGCCCGCTGAGGAGTACGCGCGCGCCCGCCGCCAGGAGGGCCGCCCCGCCGAGGTCGTGATGGACCTCGCCTCGGACGCCTTCCTGGTGGTCGTGCGCGAGCGGGCGGAGACCGAGGAACTGGCCGCGGCCGCGTGAGGACCGCCCGACGGGCCGGGGGTCAGCGCGCCAGGAACTGGTCCGCCTGCAGCCCGTACAACTCGGCGTAGACGCCCCCCGTGGCGAGCAGCTCATCGGGGGTGCCGGACTCCACGAGACGGCCCGCCTCCAGGACGTGGACCAGGTCGGCGTGGCGCACGGACGCCAGGCGGTGCGTGATGAGGACGACCGTCTGGCCGGTGCCCGCCAGGGCCCTGATCTTCTCGAAGACCTCCAGCTCGGCACGGGCGTCGAGCGCGGCGGTCGGCTCGTCGACGATCAGGATGTCCGCCCCGCGGTACGCGGCCCGCGCGATGCCGAGCCGCTGCCACTGGCCGCCGGACAGCTCGTGCCCGCCGGTGAACGCCTTGGCGAGCAGGGTGTCCAGGCCGCGCGGCAGATCGGCCACGACGTCCTCGGCCCCGGCCTCCGCCACCGACGCGCGCAGCCGCTCGTCGGTGCGGGGCGCGCAGGCCCGCCCGATCGCTATGTTCACGCGCGCCGTGAACGGCCACCGCTTGAAGTCCTGCGCCACCATCGCGATCCGCTCCGCGAGCCGCGCGCGGTCCGCGCCCGCGGCGTCCACGGCGTCCCACAGGATCCGGCCGCGGTCCGGCGCGTACAGCCCGGCGAGCAGCTTGACCAGGGTCGTCTTGCCGGAGCCGTTCTCGCCGACCAGGGCGACGATCTTGCCGGTGGGCAGCGAGAGGGAGACGTCGCTCAGCGCCTGGCGGCCCGTGGACCCCGGATAGCGGAAGGATACGTTCTCGAACCGGATCTCGCGGGGCTCGGCGGGCAGTTCCGCGCCGCCCACCGGGATCGCGCGGTGCTCCGCCTCCACGAAGAGCCGGTCCAGGTCGCCCACGAACAGGGCGTCCTCGTGCAGCGAGTTGATCTGCAGGACGAGGGTGTCCAGGCTCGCCGCGCCCGTGCGGATCGCGATGACCGCGGTGCCCGCCACGGACAGCGCCATCGCCCCGCCGAGCAGCAGCCCGCCGAGCGTCGCGTACGTCGCCGCCGTCGCCAGGCCCGTCCAGGCCGCGGCTATCAGGCCGGTGCGGGCGGCGAGCCGCGCGAGGCGCGCCTGCTCCTCCTCGGCCGCCTCCGACATGGACCGGAAGTGCCGCAGGAGGAACGGCCCCACGCCGTGCACGCGGATCTCGGGCGCCGCGGCCGTCTCCGTGAGCAGCCCGCTGATCAGCTGGCCCGCGCGAGCGTGCTGCACCCAGGCGTGGAAGGAGCGGTAGCGGCGCCGGGCGATGGTCAGGGCGCTCCACGCGCTCGGCAGCGTCATGGTCACCAGGAGCGGTAACAGCACCGGGTGCAGGACCGTCAGGACGCCCGCCGCGGCGATCAGCGAGATCAGCGCGTTCACCACGCGCGTCGCGGTGGCGATCATGCGGCGGGCGGAGCCGGCACCGTACTGCGCGGTGTCGAGCAGCTTGTGGAACGCGTCGTCCTCGAGCGCCGCCAGCTCCACGCTCGCCGCCCGCTCCAAGTACTGCTCGGTGGCGACCCGTTCGACCTTCGGCTCCAGGCGGCCGGTCGCGTAGGTGGAGGCGGCGCGCAGCAGGGCGGCGGCGAACAGCACGCAGACCATCGTGATGAGGGCGGGCGCCGCGCCGCGCAGCCGCTCCTCGATCGGCGCGCTCGTCATCAGGCGCGCGAGCACGCTGTTCACCGCGAACAGGCTGATCGCCTGGGCGAGACCGCGGGCCAGCTCCGCGCCGAGCACGATGCGGGCGGCCTGCCGGTCGGCCTGCCAGGCGAGCCGGAAGCTCGCGCCGAGCAGGGCGGGCAGCCGCCTCAGCATGGCGCGGAAGCCCAGCTGGAGGAAGGCGTCCTCGTGCTGGGACCAGCCGGTGTCGTAGCGCAGGGGGCCGCCGAACAGGAGCGCCTCGGACTCCGAAGTGGCGGACGGGCGGGCCGATTCGGTCGTCCCGTGGGTGGTTGTGGTGGTTGCGGCGGTTGTTGTGTCGGCGGTTCCGCCGGTGGTTCCGTCGGTCGATGCGCCGGTCGTCCCGTCGGTCGATGCGCCGGTCGTCTCGTCCGTTGCTTCTTCATTCGTGTTCTTCGCTTGGTCCAAACCGGTCTCCGTCTCGGTGCGGGGGCAGCGGCCACTATCGCGGCGGCCGCGGGGTGCGGGCAGGGCGCGTGCGCTGTCCGCCAGGGCGTACCCGGAGCACGCCCGGGGCGCGCTCGCCGGAGCTCAGGGGCGGCCGTGGCGGCTCGGGGGCGGCAGGGGCGGCATGCAACCCCGGGCAACTCTTGCCCGCCCGGTGGGCCCGGGGTGCCATACCCCATGGACCCAACTCCGTACCCGTACAGGCAAAGGAGTTATTCCATGACCGACACTCTCCGGACATCCGAGGTCCCCCCTGCGCACGGTCCGGACGGACCCGCGCTGCTGGCGGCCTACCGCACGATGCGTACCATCCGTGACTTCGAGGAGCGGCTCCACGAGGAGTTCGCCACCGGCGACATCCCGGGCTTCGTCCATCTGTACGCGGGCGAGGAGGCCTCCGCGGCCGGGGTCTGCGCGCACCTCGACGACGAGCGCGACGTCATCGCCTCCACCCACCGGGGCCACGGGCACTGCATCGCCAAGAACGTCGACGTGAAGGCGATGATGGCCGAGATCTACGGCCGTACGACCGGCTCCTGCCACGGCAAGGGCGGCTCGATGCACATCGCCGACCTCGCCAAGGGCATGCTCGGCGCCAACGGCATCGTCGGCGGCGGTCCGCCGCTGGTCTGCGGTGCCGCGCTCGCCGCGAAGGTGCGCGGGGACGGCGGCGTCGGAGTGGCCTTCTTCGGCGACGGCGGCAGCAACCAGGGCACCACCCTCGAATCCCTCAACCTCGCCTCGGTCTGGCGGCTGCCCGCCGTATTCGTGGCCGAGAACAACGGGTACGCGGAGGCCACTTCGGCCGAGTGGTCGGTGGGCGGCGGCTCCATCGCGGCGCGCGCGGCGGCCTTCGGCATGCCCGGCGTCACCGTCGACGGCTTCGACTTCTTCGCGGTGCACGCGGCGGCGGGCGAGGCGGTCGCGCGGGCCAGGAGCGGCGGCGGCCCCACCCTCATCGAGGTCCGGCTCACCCGCTACTACGGCCACTTCGAGGGCGACCAGCAGACCTACCGGGCGGGCGAGGTGGCGCACGCGCGCGCCGAGCTCGACTGCCTGCTCCGCTTCCGGGCGGCCGTGACCGGCGCCGGGCAGCTCACGGACCGGCAGCTGGACGCCGTCGACGCCGAGGTCGCCGCGCTGATCGACGCGGCGGTCGCGGAGGCCAAGGCGGCACCGCTGCCGACCCGCGCCGATCTGGAGACGGACGTCTACATCTCGTACAACTGACCCTCATCCGAAGGGAGTCGGAGCCGGATGGCACGCAGTATCAGCTACCGCGAGGCGATCAACGAAGCACTGGCACAGGAGATGGAGCGCGACCCCTCGGTCGTCGTCATGGGCGAGGACAACGCGGGCGGCGCGGGCGCGCCCGGCGCGGACGACGCGTGGGGCGGGGTCCTGGGCGTCACCAAGGGACTGCAACCCCGCTTCCCCGGGCGGGTCCTCGACACCCCGATCTCGGAGTCGGCGTTCATCGGGGCGGCGATCGGGGCCGCGACCCGCGGCCTGCGGCCGGTCGCCGAGCTGATGTTCATCGACTTCATGGGGGTGTGCTTCGACCAGATCTTCAACCAGGCGGCGAAGTTCCGGTACATGTTCGGCGGCAAGGCCGTCACCCCCGTGGTGATCCGCGCGATGTACGGCGCGGGGCTGCGGGCGGCGGCCCAGCACTCGCAGGCGCTCTACCCGGTCTTCACGTCCGTGCCCGGCCTGAAGGTCGTGCTGCCCTCCTCGCCGTACGAGGCGAAGGGGCTGATGGTCCAGGCGATCAGGGACGACGACCCGGTGATCTTCTGCGAGCACAAGGCGATGTACGACGTGGTGGGCGAGGTCCCCGCGGAGAGCTACACGATCCCCTTCGGCGAGGCGGACGTGGTGCGCGAGGGACAGGACGTCACCGTCGTGGCGCTCGGCCGGATGGTCTCCGTGGCCTGCGAGGCCGCCGACGAACTGGCCGGATCCGGCGTGCGCTGCGAGGTGATCGACCCGCGCACCACCAGCCCGCTGGACGCCGCGACGATTCTGGAGAGCGTCGAGCACACGGGGCGTCTCGTGGTCGTCGACGAGGCGGGGCCGCGCTGCGGCATGGCCGCCGACATCTCGGCGCTGGTCGCCCGCGAGGCGTTCGGGGCCCTCCAGGCGCCGATCGGGACGGTCACGGCGCCGCACACGCCGGTGCCGTTCAGCCCACCGCTTGAGGACCTCTACATGCCGGACGCGGGGCGCGTCGCCGCCGCGGTCACGTCGGCGGTGGAGTGGAAGCCGTGACGGGGGCGGAATCCGGGAGCCGGACGGGGGCGGAATCCGGGGGCCAGGCGGGGGCGGAATCCGGGAGCCAAGGGAGCGCGGACCCCGGGATCACCCCGGTGATCATGCCTAAGTGGGGCCTGTCCATGCGGACCGGGAAGATCACCGAGTGGCTCGCGGCCGAGGGGGACACGGTCGACGAGGGCGACGCACTCGCGGAGATCGACACCGACAAGATCGCCGGCACCCTGGAGGCCCCGAGCGGCGGGGTCCTGCGCCGGATCGTCGCACCGGCCGGCGGCGCGGCCCCGGTCGGCCGCGCCATCGCCCTGATCGCGCCGGCCGACGTCCCGGACGCGGAGATCGACCGGGCGGCGGCGGACGCCCGCGACCAGCTGGCGCGGGGCGAGCCGGCCGACGACGAGGAGGGCCCCCTCACCGGCACCGTTCAGCTCGGCGACACCGTGCTCGCGTACGCGACCTCGGGCACCGGGGAGCAGCAGGTCGTCCTCGTGCACGGCTTCGGCGGGGACAAGAACTCCTGGCTCTTCGTACGGGAGGCGCTCGCCGCGCGCCACACCGTCCACGCCCTCGACCTGCCGGGGCACGGCGCGTCGACGAAGGACGTCGGCGACGGCGGGCCGGGCACGCTCGCCTCCGCCGTCACGGGCTTCCTCGACGTGCTCGGGATCGCCCGCGCGCATCTGGTGGGTCATTCGCTGGGCGGCGCGGTGTCGGTGGCGGCCGCGGCCTCCGCCCCGGAGCGCGTGGCGTCCCTGACCCTGATCGCGCCCGCGGGCTTCGGACCCGACGTGAACGCCGCGTACCTGCGGGGCTTCGCGGCGGCGGGCACCCGGCGCGCGCTCCGCCCGCACCTGAGCGCCCTCTTCGCCGACGAGGCGCGGGTGACCCGGCAGTTGGTCGACGACCTGCTCCGGTACAAGCGCCTGGACGGCGTGGACCACGCGCTGGCGACCCTGCTCACCACCCTGATCGACGAGGACGACGCACCGGCCCTCGACGTGACGGAACTCCGGACGAGCGCGCCGACGGTCGCGCTCTGGGGCCGCGAGGACCGGGTGATCCCGGCGTCGAACGCGGCGTCCCTGAAGGGGCGCGCGGAGGTCCGCCTGGTGGACGGGGCGGGCCACATGCCGCACATGGAGACACCGGGGGAGGTGGTGGCGGCGGTGGAACGGGCGATCGCGGACTCCGACACGAAGAGCGCCCCTTAGGGGCGCGGGGAACCGCGCGACAAGTCACGGGGAGCCGCGCCACAAGCCACGGGGAACCACATGACGAGCCGCGGCCGACCCGTGGGCAGAGCACCGCCCGACAAAACCGCTCAACCCGGCGGAGCGCCTACGCCCGAAGGGCCCTCGACCACCCCGGCGTGTTCCCGGTCACCCGGCACAGCGCGAGATAGAGAGGAATCGGCGGCGTGTAGGGGACGTCGCCGTCCGGGCGGTTGATCAGTACGGGCCGCCGCCAGGCGTCCCGTACCACCGCTCCCGCCGAGTAGGCGACCGGCGCCGGCCACTCCATGGCGACGTCGGAGTCGGCGGGGACGATCCACCACCAGCGCGCCCCGTCCTCGTACACGCACCCCACACGGGGCAGCCGGGACATCAGCCCGGGGCCGAGCGACGCGGGGACCGCCACCGCGTCGCACCCGAGCGGCTGGGTCATTCCTTCGGGGAGATCGAGCCGCTGGGGTGGTCGCACCGGTGTCGGCGCTCCGGAGAGCTGCCGCTGCCGCGTCAGACGGACCAAGGTGTTCAGATCCAACGGCCGCACCGTACCCGTGCTCACATGCCCCCCGCCCGCATCACTGCCACGTTCGACTCATTCGTCCTACGCACACGCCGCCGTTGTCGTGGTCGACGTGGCCGTTCTCTGCAACTCCGCCCACACCGTCAGCCCGATCCCGGGCCCCGCGTCGTGGACGCCCCACGCACTGCTCACCGCGTCGACAAGAAGCAGTCCCCTCCCGTGCTCCTCATCGGCCCCCCTGTGCACCGGGCGCGGCACGCCTGACCCGCACCCTTCATCACGCACGGTTATTCGCAGTTTCTCCGGATCCGCGCACAGCTCGCAGATGATCCGCCGGCTCGCGGTGTGCACCACGGCATTGGTGACCAGTTCGGAGAGAACGAGTGCCGCCGCGTCGCGGGCGTCGTCGTCGCGCACCGCCCACCGGTCGAGCTGCGCGCGCATCAGCCGTCTGGCCTGTGCGGCGGAACCCGGACGCGGTGCGAGGGCGAAACTGACGCAGACCTCGGCGGCCTCGGGCAACGTCTGGGCGAGATCGCCGAGACGGCCTTCGGTGGCTTCGGTTCCTAACGGCGCGGGCGGAGTCACGCTCTCCACTATCGCCCCGCCCTGAACACCTTGGCAAGGGCCACTCTGAAAAGTGCACAGTGGCGTGTGCCTTCGAAGCGGCGCATGGCACACTGCTCGCAGCAGCTCGCGGTGCGGTGTGAGTTGAGGCAACGCGAAGTCAGGTGGAGGTAGGAGACGTGAGCGAACCGCGGTCCGCGCCGACCGTCGGCCAGGTCGTTCTCGGTCGTCGCCTGCAGGATCTGCGCGAGAGCGCGGGTCTCAAACGCGAGGAGGCCGCGAAGATCCTGCGCGTCGCCCCCGCCACCGTCCGGCGCATGGAGACGGCCGAGGTCGCGCTGAAGATCCCGTATCTCCAGCTGCTCCTGAAGGCCTACGGCGTCGCCGACGACGAGGCCGACGCCTTCGTGACCCTCGCCGAAGAGGCCAACAAACCCGGCTGGTGGCAGCGGTTCCACGACATCCTGCCCGGCTGGTTCAGCATGTACGTCAGCCTGGAGGGCGCGGCAAGCCTCATCAGGTCCTACGAACCGCACTTCGTGCCGGGACTCCTGCAGACCGAGGAGTACGCGCGCGGGGTGATGCGCTCCGGGGCCATCGGCCAGACCAGGCCGGACGACATCGAGCGGTATGTGGCGCTGCGCATGGAGCGCCAGTCGCTGCTCACCCGTGAGGACGCGCCCCGGCTGTGGGTGGTGATGGACGAGACCGCGCTGCGCAGACCCGTCGGCAGCGTCGAGGTGATGCGCGACCAGCTCGACAAGCTGATCGAGGCCACCGAGCTCCCGCACGTCACCCTGCAGATCGCCCCCTTCGCGGCCGGCCCGCACCCCGGGACGTACGGACCGTTCGTGATCTTCCGCTTCGCCGTGCCGGAACTGCCCGACATGGTCTACAGCGAGTACCTGACCGGCGCCGTCTACCTGGACGCGCGCAAAGAGGTGGCCACCCATCTGGAGGTCATGGACCGTATGGCGGCACAGGCCGCCACCGCACCACGCACGAAGGAGATCCTCAAGGATCTCCGCAAGGAGCTGTGACATGGACCGACATCGAGCCGGAACGCGCCCTGCCGGTCCGCGTTCACCCGGAGCCCGTGACGACTCGCGGGCCGAGTCCCGGATATACAACGGGATGCCCGCACGCGACCTCGGCAACGAGGGCTGGCACAAGCCGTGGAGCGGCGGCAACGGCGGCAACTGCCTGGAGGCCATGAAGCTGGCCGACGGGCGGGTCGCGGTGCGCCAGTCCGCCGACCCCGACGGCCCCGCGCTCATCTACACGCACGGGGAGATCACCGCGTTCATCCAGGGGGCGAAGGCGGGCGAGGCGGACTTCCTGCTCTCGTGAGGTCCGGCCGCCTGCCAGCTTTCGTGACGCCCGGCCGGCGCCTGCTTTTGTGATGTCCGGCCGCCGTCCCCTTCGGCTCACACCGCCATCGGGCGGTCGTACGGCGTGATCGGCGACGGCAGGCCGGTCGCGCCCATCAGCCACTCGTCCACCGCCGCGGCGGTCGCGCGGCCCTCCGCGATGGCCCAGACGACGAGCGACTGGCCGCGCGCCGCGTCGCCGGCCGCGAAGACGCCGGGGACGTTCGTCGCGAACCGGGCGTCGCGGGCGAGGGTGCCGCGCCCGTCGAGGTCCACGCCGAGCTGGTCGAGCAGGCCGCCCGCCTCGCGCTCGGGCCCCGAGAAGCCGAGCGCGAGCAGCACCAGATCGGCCGGAAGTGTTCGCTCCGTACCGGTCAGCGGCCGCCGTGCCGCGTCGACGCCCGTCAGGTGCACCGCCCGCACCCGCCCCGCCGCGTCCCCGCCGAAGCGGAGCGTGGACGCGGCGAACAGCCGTGCGTCGGCGTCCGCCGCGGGCGCGGTCCGCAGCTGCCCCGCCTCCTCGTGCGCCGGGGAGATCCGGTACAGCCTCGGATACGTCGGCCAGGGCTCCGCCACCTCGTCGCGCTCCGCGCCGGGCTGTTCGTAGATGTCCAACTGCGTGACGGACGCGGCCCCTTCGCGTACCGCCGTGCCCAGGCAGTCGGCCCCGGTGTCGCCCCCGCCCACGATCACGACGTGCCGTCCCGCGGCGCTCAGCGGCGACACCTCCAGGTCGCCCTCGCACACCCGGTCGGCGAGCGGCAGATACGCCATGGCCTGCTCGACGCCGGTCAACGCGCGCCCCGGCACGTCCAGTTCGCGCCACGCCGTGGCCCCGACGGCGAGGACCACCGCGTCGTGCCGGCCGCGCAGCTCCGCCGCCGTGACGTCCCGCCCGACCTCCGTCGACGTACGGAACCGCACGCCCTCTGCACTCAACTGCCCGAGCCTGCGGTCCAGATGACGCTTCTCCATCTTGAACGCGGGAATCCCGTACCGCAGCAGCCCGCCCACCCGGTCCGCGCGCTCGTACACCACGACGGTGTGCCCCGCCCGCGCCAGCTGCTGCGCGGCGGCGAGGCCCGCGGGGCCCGAGCCCACGACCGCGACCGACTTTCCGGAGAGCCGCTCGGGCGGCCGGGGCGGGGCGAGCCCGTCGGCCCAGGCGCGGTCGGCGACGGCCACTTCGACGTTCTTGATGGTGACCGCGGGCCGGTTGATCGCCAGGACGCAGCCCGCCTCGCACGGCGCGGGGCACAGCCGTCCGGTGAACTCGGGGAAGTTGTTCGTCGCGTGCAGCCGGTCCGCCGCCGCGCGCCAGTCGCCGCGCGAGACCAGGTCGTTCCACTCGGGGATCAGATTGCCGAGCGGGCACGCCTCGTGGCAGAAGGGGACGCCACAGTCCATGCAGCGGTCCGCCTGCCGTTCGACGAGGGGCAGCAGCGCGCCCGGGACGTACACCTCGTCCCAGTCCCGCACGCGTTCCGCGACGGGGCGGCGGGGCCAGTCCTGCCGGGGTGTGGTGAGGAAGCCCTTGGGGTCGGCCATAGCCGTCTCCCTTGCGCAGGCTTTTTGTCACCCTACGCCGGGACGGCGCACCCGGCACGCCGGCCGGGGCCCGCTCAGGTCAGCGCGAGGATGAAGGAGGCGGTCGCGCCGATCGAGGCGACGGCGCGGACGTGGTTCCACACCGTCCACTCCCGTACGTACGCGCGCCAGTACGCCGCGCCCTCCTCGCTCTCCGGGTCGACCTTGGCGAGGGCGTCGTTGCGCGGAACGTTCGCCGCGACGGTCACGCCGAACGACCCGAACAGATAGAGCGCGCACCCGAGCAGCAGCTCGACGGTGCCCTCGTCCGGCCAGAGCACGAACGTCACCACGGCGAGCACGACGCTGAGCCCCGTCGCCCCCAGGAAGATCGCCATGAACGGCGGGGTGACCGCGGCGACGTTGATCCGGTTCATCGCGGCGATGCCCTGGGCCGGCGGCAGCGCGGCCAGGCCCTTCATCACCATCGTCGAGAATCCGGCGAACACTCCGGCGGCGAGCCCGCAGGCGAGCGCCCCCAGCACGGTGAGCACGAAGTACGGTCCGTCGATCATGGCAACTCCCGCGGGGACTGGGGCGGTTACGTCATTGGGGCGGACCGCGAGCCACTGATCCTGCACGCCGCCCCGCAACACCACAAGTCAATAGCCGCGACCGGCAGGCGGCCATGCGCGACGAACGCGGGAACATAAGCGGCCGTCTCCCGTCGGGGATCAGGCGGGCCGTCTCCCGTCGGGGATCAGGCAGGCGTCAGCGCGTGTCCCCGGCCTCGGCACCGGCCTCGGACCCACGCCACTCCCGCAGCACGGCCTGCACCGCGGGCGCGATCCGTCGCCGCGCCTCCCCCCGAGGCACCCCGCTCATCAGCAACCGGTCGTACGGCGTGGCCGAATGCCGCACCGCCGCCCCCACGGCCGCTACCACCGCTCCCTGTGAGAGCGCCCGCCCCGCCGCGCTCCGCCCCACCCGCCCACTGCCCCGCACCGACGCGTGCGCGGCGATCGCCCCGGCCCGCTCCGGGGGACAACCGGGAAAGAGCCGGAGGATCTCCGAGGCGAACGCCTCCGTGAACCGCACGTCCTGGGCGGCCCGCCGCTCCGCGTCCCGCGCCCGGCGCCGCGCCCGCGCCTCCGCGTCCGCCAGACACCGCTCCTCGGCACGGACGAGCGCCGCCTCCTCGACGAGGACGCCCTGCCGTTCGTAGCGGGCGCGGCGCCGGTGGAAGCGGACGACGACCGCGTGGAGGGCGCTGCCCTCGCGGGCCCGCCGCGTGAGCGCGGTGTCGCCGCGCGGCAGGTACACGAGGTGGCCGAGGTCCGCGCAGTCCAGACAGCGCGGCTCGCCGCCCTCCAGGACGAGCAGGGACAGCGGCCCGGTACGGCACTCCGCGCAGCGCCGCCGCTTCAACGGCTGGAAGACCAGGGGCCCGGCGTGGCCGGAGGAGGGGACGGGGGAGGAGGGGAGGGGGAAGGAGCCGGGGGAGCGCGCCATGCCTGTCTCATTCCCCGTGGCGGCACCCGGCATCGTCGGGCCGTGGCACCCGGCATCATGCGGCCGTGGCACCCGGCATCATGGGGCCGTGCGACTCGAACCGATCACCTGGGAACGCCTGGCCGACACCCTCGCCGACCGCCTCCTCGACCTGAAGACGGCCGACGGCGGCGCCTGGCCGCGAGTGGCCGTCGACGGGGCGCCGGCCGGTGGCACCGGCGAGCTGGCGCACCGGGTGAGCGAGGCCCTGCGCCTGCGCGGGCGGACCTCGCTCGTGATCGGCGCGGAGGGCTTTCTGCGGCCCGCCTCGCTGCGGTTCGAGTACGGACACGAGGACGTGGAGGCTTACTACAGCGGGTGGTTCGACACCGGCGCGCTGTGGCGCGAGGTCTTCGGGCCGCTCGACCCCGGCGGCACCGGGCGGGTCCTGCCCGACCTGTGGGACCCGGCGACCGACCGCGCGACCCGCAGCCCCTACGTCCGACTCCCGCCCGGCGGCGTGCTGTTGCTGCACGGCCCGCTGCTCCTCGGCCACTGGTTCCCGTTCGACCTGACCGTGCATGTGCGGCTCTCGCAGGGGGCCTTGCGGCGACGTACACCGGAGGGCGAGCAGTGGACGCTGCCCGCCTTCGAACGGTACGAGAGCGAGGCGGACCCCGCCGAGGCGGCCGACGTGGTGGTGCGGGCGGACGACCCGCGCCACCCGGCGTGGCACGGCTGACGGCGCCACGGGGCGTGCCGGGCGCGGGGCGGACACGGGCGCGGGGCGGCTCCGGATGCGTACCGCCGGGGGCGCCGCGAGAATGAGGGGCGCCGGGACCAGCGGCGCCCTCCGCGCCGCTCCGGACTCCGCCCGGCGACGGGAGGTAGTGATGACCACCGCCGGAGACATCATGCACCGGGGCGCCCAGTGGATCCCCCGGCACGAGACCCTGGACCGCGCCGCCCAGCTGATGCGTGAACTCGACGTGGGCGCGCTGCCCATCAGCGACGAGAACGAACGGCTCTGCGGCATCCTCACCGACCGCGACATCGTCGTCGGCTGCGTCGCCATGGGGCACGACCCGTCCAAGGTCACCGCGGGCGACATGGCCAAGGGCACACCGCGCTGGATCGACTCGGGCGCCGACGTCGACGACGTCCTGCGCGAGATGCAGGGCCATCAGATCCGCCGTCTGCCGGTGATCGAGAACAAGCGGCTCGTCGGCATGATCAGCGAGGCCGACCTCGCCACGCACCTCACCGACGACCAGCTCGCGGGCTGGGTCGAGAGCGTGTACGCCAAGGGCTAGGCCGGGCGGCCCGCACCGGCGCCCGTCAGCCCGTGCCTGCCCGCACCGCGTCCCGGGGTCACAGCCAGCCGTTCCGCCGGAAGCCGCGGTACAGGGCGACACAGACCGTCGCGATCACGGACATGACCAGCGGATAGCCGAACTGCCAGTGCAGCTCGGGCATGTGGTCGAAGTTCATGCCGTACATGCCGCAGACCATCGTGGGCACCGCGACGACCGCCGCCCAGGCGGTGATCTTCCGCATGTCCTCGTTCTGCGCGACGGTCACCTGGGCGAGGTGCGCCTGGAGGATCGAGTTCAGCAACTCGTCGAAGGCGGCGATCTGTTCGGTGGCCCGCTTCAGGTGGTCGTCGACGTCCCTGAAGTACGCCTGTATCTCCGGGGCGATGACGCGCATCGGCTGGGTGGCGAGGATCTGGAGCGGGCGGCCGAGCGGGACCACCGCCCGCTTCAGTTCGAGCAGTTCGCGCTTGAGCTGGTAGATGCGGCCGGGGTCGGTCCGCTCGCCGTCCCGGGCGAACACGGCCGTCTCGACCAGGTCGATGTCCGACTGCACCGCGTCCGTCGCCGCGAGGTAGTCGTCGACGACCTGGTCCGCGATGGCGTGCAGCACCGCGGCAGGACCCTGGGCGAGCTGCTCGGGCGCCGCCTCCAGCTCCTCGCGCACCGGGCCGAGCGAGCCGTGCCTGCCGTGCCGGACCGTGATGACGAACTCCCGGCCGACGAAGACCATGATCTCGCCGGTGTCCACCACCTCGCTGGTCGCGGTCAGTTCGGTGTGCTCCACGTAGCAGACGGTCTTGAGGACGGCGAACAGCGTCTGGTCGTACCGCTCGACCTTCGGGCGCTGGTGGGCGTGGACCGCGTCCTCCACGGCGAGCGGGTGCAGGTCGAACAGATCGGCGATGCCCGCGAACTCCTCCTCCGTCGGCTCGTGCAGCCCCAGCCAGACGAAGCCGTCGCCGGACTTGCGGACCCGCTCCACCGACTCGACCAGATCGCGGGCGGGCGGCTGGCGCACCCCGTCCCGGTAGGTCACGCAGTTGACCACCGACGAGCCCAGCGGGGAGCGGGCCGGGTGGCTCAGGTCGACGCGGGCGGCGCGCCGGCGCAGGCGTGCCACCTTCCTGAGGCCGCCGACCGTGCGCAGGCCGCCGACCTTGCCCAGGCTTCCGACCTTGCGCAGATTCCCTGCCATCGACATGTGGGGCTCCTCGCACCGACGACTCGGCGTGCCAGTCTGCCAGTACGGTGCGACACTCCGTCGAGCCTGTGGGAACGGAAGGTTCCACTCCGCAACATCCGTCCCGAGACATCCGGTTCGGCTTCCTGGGAGCAAGCCGGACAACTGGGATGATCGCGGCATGACGCGAACCGACGGTCATCTCCTCGACCCCCGCCAGTACGCCGGACCACGGCAGCTCTCCGACCACCGGCGGCAGCCCGACCACGGCCAGTCCGCGGCACAGTCGCGCACCGCCGCCTTCGCCGCCCTCTTCGACCCGACGACCTTCGGGCACATCGAACGTCTCGGCATCGGTCCCGGCTGGCGCTGCTGGGAGGTCGGGGCGGGCGGCACCTCCGTCATCTCCTGGCTCGCCAAGCGCGTCGGCCCCACCGGGCGCATCCTGGCGACCGACATCGACACGTCCTGGCAGACGCGGGCCGCGCGCTCACCCCTCGAAGTGCGGATCCACGACGTCGCCGCCGACGTGCCCCCGGTCGAGGGCTTCGACCTGGTGCACGCGCGGCTCGTCCTCTCCGAGGTCCCGGACCCCGAACGGGCCTTGGCGGCCATGCTCAGGTCGCTGCGGCCCGGCGGCAGACTCCTGATCGAGGAGGCCGACCCCGCGCTCCAGCCGCTGGCCTGCCCCGACGAGCACGGCCCCGCCCAGGAGTCGGCGAACCGGCTGCGGCACGGGGTGCGCGCGCTGCTCGCGGAGCGGGGCGCCGACCCCGCGTACGGGCGCCGCATGCCGCGGCTGCTGCGCGAGGCGGGTCTGCGTCAGGTGGAGTCCGACGTGTACTTCCCGCTCGCCGGGCCCGCCTCCGGTGACCTGGAGGCGGCGACGCTCCGTCAGCTCCGCCCCGACCTGATCGCCGCGGGCCTGGCCACGCCCGAGGAGATCGACGCACACCTCACGAACGTGGCCGCCGGCACCCTGGATCTGGCGACCCCGCCGCTGATCTCCACGTGGGGGAGGAAGGCGTGACCCGGGGCTGAGGTGTCCCGGGGGCGAGCATGGGGGCGTGGCGTGGCGTTCGGGCGCGGCCCGGCGCTGGATCCTGCCGGACCGCCGGACCGCCGGACCGCCGGACCGCCGGACCGCCGGACCGCCGGGGCCCGCTACCGCGCCGACGCCACCGGGCTCCGCTACCGCGCCGACCTCACCCGGCCCCGCTACCGCGCCGACGTCACCCGGCCCCGCTACCGCGCCGACGCCGCCGGGTCGTCCGGAGGCCTGCCGCCCACCTGTTCCACGGCCAGCGCCCCCGCCCGGCACCCCTCGGCCACCGCCTCGCGGAGTTCCGCCCCGCCCAGCCGCGCGGCGAGGAACGCGCCGGTGAACGCGTCGCCGGCGCCCGTCGAGTCCCGTACGCGCGCGGGCACCGCGGCGGCCCGGCCGAGCAGTTCGCCGTCCCGCGCCACCAGCGCCCCCTCGGCGCCCGCCGTGACCACCACCACCGGGAAGCGGCGGCTGAGCTTCACCGCCGCGTCCGCCGGGTCGGGCAGCCCGGTGAGCAGTTCCGCCTCGTCCCGGCTCGGCAGCAGCGTCTCCGCGCCGTCCACCGCCGTCAGGAACCGCTCCACGTCCGCCTCCGCGAGGAAGCCCGCCGACGCGGGATCCACGCTCACCGGCACCCCACGCGCGCGTGCCGCGGCCAGGGCCGCGCGGGCCGTGGCCCGGCCCGGCTCGGCGAAGAACAGATAGCCGGACAGATGCAACCGTGCCACGCCGTCGAGCAGTTCGGTCGACCAGTCGGCGGGGGAGAGGCGCAGTGAGGCGCCGTTGTCCGTGAGGAACGTCCGCTCGGCCGCGGCGGCCCCGTCCACCAGGCAGATCACCGTCCCCGTCGGCGCCGTGGGGTCGACGACGAGCCGGGGCCGTACGCCCGCGCGCGTGAGCGCGTCCTCGTGCCAGGCCGCCGCGTCGGAGCCGACCCGTCCCAGCAGCCGCACGTCCGGACAGCCGCAACGCGCCGCCCAGCACGCCACGTTGGCACCCGCGCCACCCGGCACCGTACGGATGGCCGCCGCCGTGTCGGTACCCGGCACGAGCGCCGTGCGGTGCCGGGCGACGATGTCCGTGACGACGTCACCGACGACCAGCAGCCCCCGGCTGCCCGCGCCCGGCGCCGTCATCGCCCGGCCCAGGCCGTGGCGACGCGCCCCGCGAGGCGGACGTTGCCCCGGACCGCCGCGAGGTTGGCCTCCAGCGACGCGCCGTCGGTGCGCCGCACCAACTCGTCGAGCAGGAACGGCGTGATCGCCTGCCCCGTGATGCCGCGCTCCTCGCACGCCTCCAGCGCCTCGGCGAGCACGCGCGCGTGGAGGGCCGGTTCGAGCTGTTCGGCGCGCGGCACCGGATTCGCCAGGATCAGCGCCGCGTCGGGGCCGCCGAGCGCGTCCTGCGCCCGCATCACCTCCGCGACCTCCCCGGGCGTGCGCAGCGTCCACTCCACCGGGTGCCCGGAGTCGGCGAGGTAGAAGCCGGGGAAACGGTCCGTCCCGAACCCCGCCACCGGGACGCCCAGCGTCTCCAGGCGCTCCAGCGTCGCCGCCACGTCCAGGATCGACTTCACGCCCGCGCACACCAGCGTGATCCTCGTACGGGCCAGCAGCCCCAGGTCCGCCGACTCGTCCTGCGTCACCGTCCACTGCCGGTGCACCCCGCCGAGCCCGCCGGTGGCGAACACCCGCAGCCCCGCCCGCGCGGCGAGCAGCGCCGTCGCCGACACCGTCGTCGCCCCGCTCGCACCCGTCGCCACGGCGAGCGGCAGGTCGCGGTGGCCCAGCTTGCGGATGCCGTCGTCGTGCGCGACCCGCCCCAGCTGGTCCTTGTCCAGGCCGACGTGGGGGCGCCCGTCCAGGACGGCGATCGTTGCGGGTACGGCGCCCTCCTCCCGTACGACCGCTTCGAGTTCCTCGGCCACCTGGAGATTGCGCGGGCGCGGAAGGCCGTGCGCGATGATCGTGGACTCCAGGGCCACCACGGGGCGCCGCTCCGCGACAGCCGTCTGTACCTCGTCGGACACCACCAGCACGGGCCTGCCTCCTGCCTGTAGGGTCTCCCCTCATCCCTGGCGGGCGGCACGCCCCGTCAAACCCTCACGGGCGGTCCGCCCGGGCCCGCCCAAGACGGCCCCCGGCCCCGCGCCCTCCCGGCCCCCGGTTAGGGTGACCGGCCATGACCACGAATGATCAAGCCGTCGCGTCCTTCTCCGTGCACATTCCCGACGTCGAGCTGGAGGTCGAGCCGCTCGACCCGGAGCAGATCGTCTCCGGCGACCCGGTGGTGACCGGCAAGGTGCTGTGGGAGTCCGCCGACGGCAAGCAGCTGCGCGGCATCTGGCAGA
The DNA here is from genome assembly GCF_040680155.1 of Streptomyces sp. NPDC052114. NCBI lineage: Bacteria > Bacillati > Actinomycetota > Actinomycetes > Kitasatosporales > Streptomycetaceae > Streptomyces > Streptomyces sp. NPDC052114. Next base: position 267,190 of record NZ_JBFAWC010000011.1, read on the forward strand.
TCACGCCCGGCGTGGTCACCGACACGGAGGCCAACGAGCTCTTCGTGGTCGTCAGCGGCCGTGCCACCGTCGCGGTCGAGGGCGGCGACACCCTGGAGATCGGGCCGGGCGACGCGGCCGTGCTGCGCGAGGGCGACCGGACGACCTGGACCGTCCACGAGACGCTGCGCAAGGCGTACCACATCACGCTTCCCTGACCACCCCTGTGCGCCTGACTGCCGCCCCGCCCCGAGGCCCCGGACGGGCCCCGCGGGACGCGGGAGTCAGGCCTTCTTGACCGCCCGGCGGATCGCGAGCGCGGCGAGCGGCAGCAGCACACAGGCGCCGACGAGGTTCAGCCAGCCGTAGCTCGCCTTCGCGACGATCAGGCCCGCGGTCGCGCCGCCGATGCCCGCCGCCGCGTTCATCGTCAGGTCCGACAGGCCCTGCACGGCGGCGCGGGCGGGCTGCGGCACGGAGTCGGTGAGCAGCGCGGACCCGGAGACCAGGCCCGCGGACCAGCCGAGTCCGAGCAGGAAGAGTCCTGCGGCGGTCTGGCCGTGGCTCGCCCCCGCCGTGCCGGCGAGCAGCGCGGCGCAGGCCAGCAGCCCGACCGCGAGGCCGATCACGGAGAGCCTGCCGAACCGGTCGGCGAGCCACCCCATCACCGGCGAGAACGCGTACATGCCCGCGATGTGACCACTGATGACCAGGCCGACCAGCTGGAGGCTCGCGCCGTGGTGCCCCAGGTCGACCGGGGTCATCACCATGATGGAGACCATCACCGTGTGCGAGACGGCCACCGTCACCAGGGCGAGCTTGGCCATCGGCGAGGCGGCCACGGCGGCGATGCCGTCCTTCAGGGAGCCGCCCCGCTTGCCGCCCTCCTCCTGCGGCGCCAGGGCGCGGGCGGTCAGCAGCGGGTCGGGCCGCAGCAGCACCGCCACCACCACCGCGGCGACCGCGAAGATCCCCGCGGCGAAGAGGAACGGACCGGCCTCCTCCGAGATCGAGGTGCCGGAGAAGACGCGGCTCGTGGGCGCCGCGACGTTCGGCCCGAGGACCGAGCCGATGGTGGTGGCCCAGATGATGAGCGAGATGGAACGGCCCCGCCGGTCGGGCTCGGCGAGGTCGGCCGCCGCGAACCGCGCCTGGAGCGTGGCCAGCGAGCCCGCCCCGAACGCCGCCATGCCGAGCAGCAGCAGGGCGAAGCTCCCGATGACCGAGGCGAGCACCACGACCCCCGCGCCGAACGCGCCGATCACATACGCGAGGACGAGCCCGGCACGCCGTCCGCGCGCGTTCATCAGCGCGGCCAGCGGCAGCGACAGCAGGGCCGTGCCCGCCGCCGAGGCGGTCGGCGCGAGGCCCGACACCGCTTCCGTCCCGCTCACGTCGGTGGCCAGGAGGGGCGCCAGCGTGATGCCGATCGGCACCCCGATCCCGCCCAGGATCTGACTGGCGATCAAGACGGCGTTCGTGCGGCGGCGCAGTCCGGGCAGCGCCTCCGGCGCGGGTATGTCAGGGGCGTCCAGGGTCGAAGTCACTGACGCAGTGTGTCAGTACGTTCGCACGCGCGAAACACGGTGACGTCGGCCGTGGCGCGGGAGCATCGGTCTGGATGGCCGGTGCGGAAGGCCGGTACGGACGGCGGGTACGGACGTCGAGAGCGGACGGCGGGTACGGGCGCCCAGTGCGGACGCCCGGCGCGGGCGGCGGCGCGTGTGGCGGCGCGCGTCACGGTCGCCCGCGGCGCCGCGGCGTCAGAACAGCGGCTGCGGAAGCACCCCTTCCAGCGCGAGCAGGTGCCGCTTGGTCTCCAGACCGCCGCCGAAGCCGCCGATGCCCCCGTCGCTCTCCACCACGCGGTGGCACGGCACCACGACCGGCAGGGGGTTGGAGCCCATCGCGATGCCCACGGCCTGCGCGGCGCGCGGCTGGCCCACGCGGCCGGCCAGGTCGCCGTACCCCACCACCGCGCCGTACGGCACGCCGGAGGCGAGCTCGCGCAGCACCTGGCGGTTGAAGCCCGAGCTCAGCGACCAGTCGAGCGGCAGCTCGAAGTCCTGGCGCTCACCCGCGAAGTACTCCGCGAGCTGCCGTATCGCCTCGGCGAGCAGGGGGGAGTCCGGCGCGTGGACCGGCTCGGCGCCCAGACGGGAACCCAGCCGGTCCAGGGTCTTCTCACGCACGGCGTCCGTGGCGTGGAAGGCCACGGTGACCAGCCCTTCGGCGGTCGCGGCCAGCAGCAGCGGGCCGATGTCGCTGTCGACGACGGCCCACACGACCCGGCGCCGCTCCTGCTCCTGCCGATCCCGCTGCTCCTGCTGCTCCTGCGCATTCGCGTCCATGCCGACCACGGTACGGCCGGGCACTGACAACGCGGCGGCGCAAGGGTCCTCGCGCAGCGCCTCAGCCGTCGCGCAGCGCCTTGCGGACGACGTCAGGCGTGTTGGTGATGATCCCGTCCACGCCGAAGCCCGCGGCACGCACCGCGCTCGGGGCGTCGTTGACGGTCCATGTGAAGATCTCCAGCGGCTTGCCGTGCGGGCCCTTGAGTGCGTGGATCGCGGAGACGTAGTCGGCCGAGATCGACGTGTGCGTCGAGTTGATCTGGTCGGCGAACTTCGCGTACTGGGGCAGGTCGGCCGCCGCGGGCGTGCCGAGGAAGCCGGTCTTCACGTCGGGCCGCAGCGCGTGCACCGTCTTCACACTGTCCGCACTGAAGCTCTGGATGACCAGCTTGCTCTTGACGTGGTGCTTGTCGAGCCAGCCCGTGTCGCGCAGCACCCGCAGGCCCTGCTTCTCGATGCCGGGGTACAGCTCGGGCTTCTTGAACTCGAAGACCAGCTTCTGGTGGTTGCGCGACACCCGCCGCATGTACTGCTCGAGGGTGGGCACGCGCTGACCCGCGTACTTCGGGCTGAACCAGCTGCCCGCGTCGAGCGTCGCGATCTCCGCCGCCGTGAAGTCCGCGACCTTCCAGGGGGCGCGGTCGGGGAAGAGCTCCTCGACGTTCGTCGTCCGCTTCAGGGTGTCGTCGTGCATGATCACGAGCTCGCCGTCCCTGGTCCGCTGCACGTCGTTCTCGACCCAGCGGAAGCCCATGTCACGGGCCTTGTCGATGGCGGCGAGGGTGTTCTCGGGGGCGTAGGCGGAGGCGCCGCGGTGGGCGACCACCAGTGGTCTGTCGTGCCGGACGGAGCTCTGCGCGGCGGGGGCGTGCGCCGTGGGTGCCTGCGCGGTGGCGGTGGTGGTGGGGAGGACGAGTGCGCCGGCTCCGAGCAGGGCGGCAGTGGTGGCGGCAGCGCGTGCGTACACGTGTACTCCTCGCGTCGTGCGGTCGCGGACCGGTCGAGAGTGACAGTCCGCGGCCAACGGGAGACAGGTGCAGGATGGCCACAGGTTGAACGGAGTCATCAAACTCGGGGACCCCGCGCGTGGGTAACGCGATTCTTTGCCGGAAAATCGTTCTTACGTTCCGGGGTGAGCTTTACTCTGCTGCCTCAGCCGACGGTCTTTCAGATGGCCGCCGGCAGGGGGGCTTACGGGGCGAATCAGGGTATTTGAGTACAACAGGCGGAAGGGCTACCGCACATGCAGGGCACGGTCGACGGGTTCAGCTACGGAGTCGTCACACCGGTGGTGGCCTACCTCATGGCCTGTCTGGGAGGAGCGCTCGGACTGCGCTGCACCACCAGATCCCTGCTCGTGGCGCACTCCTGGCGGCCCGGCTGGCTGGCGCTCGGCTCGGGCGCGATCGGGTCCGGGATCTGGACCATGCACTTCGTGGCGATGATGGGCTTCACCGTGGAGGAGGCCCCGATCCACTACGACAAGGCGCTGACGTTCGCGAGTCTCGCCGTCGCCATCGTCATGGTCGGCATCGGCATCTTCATCGTCGGCTACCGCGGCGCGGCGGGCACCGCGCTCTTCACCGGCGGCACCATCACGGGCCTGGGCGTCGCCACGATGCACTACCTGGGAATGGCCGGTATGCGTCTTCGCGGGACGCTGGAGTACAACACCCTGACCGTCGCCGCCTCCGTCGTGATCGCCATGGTCGCCGCGACCGCGGCGCTCTGGGCGGCGGGGCAGGTCCGGGGAATCCTGTGGAGCCTGGGCGCGAGCCTCGTCATGGGCCTGGCCGTCAGCGGCATGCACTACATGGGCATGGCGGGACTCAGCGTCCATCTGCACGGCTCGGGCGTCGCCCCGCCCGGCGACTCGCCCGCCGAGATCCTCGCGCCCATGATGATCGGGCCGCTGGCCTTCCTGCTCCTGGCGGGCGTGATCGTGATGTTCGACCCGCTCATGGTGATGGGCGGCCAGGCGGACGTCAGGACCCCCGTGCAGGGCGGCCGCGTCCGGCAGTCCTACCCGGTCCCGCGCTCCGGCGACCGCCATGTGCCGGGCTCCCGCCGCCGGCCCAGGACCCGGACGCGCCCCGGCTCCCGCACCCCGCAGAAGTGGTGACGGGACGCGGCTGAGCGGGCGATCGGACCCGGTTGTCAGTGCGGGGTCGTACGGTGGATTCCATGCGGCCCGTATCCAAGATCGAACGCACGGTGGCGCCCTTCGAGGTCGTCAGTCCGTACCAGCCCAGTGGTGACCAGCCGGCGGCCATCGCCGAGCTGGACCGGCGCATCCGCGCAGGTGAGAAGGATGTCGTCCTCCTCGGCGCGACCGGCACCGGCAAGTCGGCCACCACCGCGTGGATGATCGAGAAGCTCCAGCGCCCCACCCTGGTGATGGCGCCGAACAAAACGCTGGCCGCCCAGCTGGCGAACGAGTTCCGCGAGCTGCTGCCCAACAACGCCGTCGAGTACTTCGTCTCGTACTACGACTACTACCAGCCCGAGGCGTACGTCCCGCAGTCGGACACGTACATCGAGAAGGACTCCTCGATCAACGAGGAGGTCGAGCGCCTGCGCCACTCCGCGACGAACTCGCTGCTGACCCGCCGCGACGTGGTCGTGGTCGCCTCCGTCTCCTGCATCTACGGCCTCGGCACCCCGCAGGAGTACGTGGACCGGATGGTCCCCCTCAAGGTCGGCGACGAGATCGACCGCGACCAGCTCCTGCGCCGCTTCGTCGACATCCAGTACACGCGCAACGACCTCGCGTTCACCCGGGGCACCTTCCGGGTGCGCGGCGACACCATCGAGATCTTCCCGGTCTACGAGGAACTGGCCGTCCGCATCGAGATGTTCGGCGACGAGATCGAGGCGCTCTCCACCCTCCACCCGCTCACCGGCGAGGTCATCAGCGACGACGACCATCTCTACGTCTTCCCGGCCTCGCACTACGTGGCGGGCCCGGAGCGCATGGAGAAGGCGATCAACGGCATCGAGAAGGAGCTCGCCGAGCGCCTCGCCGAGCTGGAGAAGCAGGGCAAGATGCTGGAGCACCAGCGCCTGCGCATGCGGACGACGTACGACCTGGAGATGCTCCGCCAGATCGGCTCCTGCTCCGGCGTCGAGAACTACTCGATGCACTTCGACGGCCGCGAGCCCGGCTCCGCCCCGAACACCCTCATCGACTACTTCCCCGACGACTTCCTCCTCGTCCTGGACGAGTCGCACGTCACGGTCCCGCAGATCGGCGCGATGTACGAGGGCGACGCCTCCCGCAAGCGCACCCTCGTCGACCACGGCTTCCGGCTGCCCTCCGCGCTGGACAACCGGCCGCTGAAGTGGGAGGAGTTCCTCGGCCGCATCGGGCAGACGGTCTACCTCTCGGCGACCCCCGGCAAGTACGAGCTCTCGCGCGGCGACGGCTTCGTCGAGCAGATCATCCGCCCCACCGGCCTCGTCGACCCGGAGGTCGTCGTCAAGCCCACCGAGGGCCAGATCGACGACCTGGTGCACGAGATCCGCAAGCGCACCGAGAAGGACGAGCGCGTCCTGGTCACCACGCTCACCAAGAAGATGGCCGAGGACCTCACCGACTACTTCCTCGAACTGGGCATCCAGGTCCGCTACCTCCACAGTGACGTCGACACGCTCCGCCGCGTCGAGCTGCTGCGCGAGCTGCGGGCCGGTGAATTCGACGTCCTGGTCGGCATCAACCTCCTGCGTGAGGGCCTCGACCTGCCCGAGGTCTCCCTGGTGGCGATCCTCGACGCCGACAAGGAGGGCTTCCTGCGCTCGGGGACCTCCCTGATCCAGACCATCGGCCGCGCCGCGCGCAACGTCTCCGGCCAGGTCCACATGTACGCCGACAAGATCACCCCGGCGATGGAGAAGGCCATCGAGGAGACCAACCGCCGCCGGGAGAAGCAGATCGCGTACAACAAGGAGAAGGGCATCGACCCGCAGCCCCTCCGCAAGAAGATCAACGACATCGTGTCGCAGATCGCGCGCGAGGAGGTCGACACCGAGCAGCTCCTCGGCTCCGACTACCGCAAGCCGAAGGCCGGCAAGGGTGCCAAGGCCCCCGTGCCCTCCCTCGGCGGCGAGGCGGGCAAGGCGGGCAAGGCCGCGTCCGCGAAGGCCAAGGGCAAGAAGGGCGCGGAGACGGTGCCCACCGACCGCCCCGCGGCCGAACTGGCCGAGCAGATCGAGGAGATGACCGAGCGCATGCGCGCGGCCGCCGCCGACCTGCAGTTCGAGATCGCCGCGCGACTGCGCGACGAGGTGTCGGAGATGAAGAAGGAACTGCGGCAGATGAGGGAGGCGGGCCAGGCCTAGGACCACGCCGGGGACAGGGGAAACGGCGTACTGGTCGGTCTGTTGCAAGACCGCCACAAAGTGCGGCCCGGAGTGCGACCGCGCAGATCGCACTGCATAGGGTGCTGGGCAACCGCAAGAGGCGGTTGCCCAGGCAGTTCGAGAGGGGACAGCGCGTGACGGTCAACATGACCAAGGGTCAGGCCATCAGCCTGCAGAAGAACGACGGGGGCGCCCTGACCGCGGTGCGCATGGGACTCGGATGGCAGGCCGCCCCGCGCCGCGGGCTGTTCGGCTCGCGCACCCGTGAGGTCGACCTGGACGCGTCGGCGGTGCTGTTCGCCGACAAGCAGCCCGTGGACGTCGTGTTCTTCCGCCACCTGGTCAGTGACGACGGCTCGGTGCGGCACACCGGCGACAACCTCGTCGGCGGCGTCGGCCAGGGCGGGGACGACGAGGCGATCCTCGTCGACCTCCAGCGGGTCCCCGTCCACATCGACCAGATCGTCTTCACGGTGAACTCCTTCACCGGCCAGACCTTCCAGGAGGTGCAGAACGCCTTCTGCCGCCTGGTCGACGAGACCAACGGCCAGGAGCTCGCCCGCTACACCCTCGACGGCGGCGGCCAGTACACCGCGCAGATCATGGCGAAGGTCCACCGCGCGGGCGCGGGCTGGCAGATGACGGCCATCGGCAACCCCGCCAACGGCCGCACCTTCCAGGACCTGATGCCGTCGATCCTGCCGCACCTGTAGGCACACCGGCCGAGGGCACGTCCGTACCGGCACGCCGGTACCCGCACGTTCGCACGTACGCGTAACGAGGGCTCGACGGGAGCCCTTCGAGGGGGAACGAAGGCAATGACGGCCGAGCTGGTGCGGGGGCAGAACCACCCGCTTCCCGCGACCCGCCTGGAGATCCGAGTCTCGGCCGGCCGGCCGATCGTGGCGGGGGCCACGCTCGGCGACGACCAGGGCCGCGTCCGCGGGGTGGAGTGGGTGGCCCACCCCGGTTCGCCCACCCTGCCGGGCCTCGAGGTGTCCCAGCAGGCGGCCGCCGACCACCGGCTCGCCGTGGACCTCGACGCCCTGCCGGACACCGTCCACCGGGTCAGCGTCCTGCTCGCGCTGCCCGTCGGCGTCGGGGGACCGGTCAGCTTCGCCGCCCTCGCGGCCCCCTTCGTCGCGGTCACCGGACTCGACGGCGCCGAGGTCGCCAGCTACACCATCACCGACCTGGACGCCGAGTCCGCCGTCGTCGCCCTGGAGCTCTACCGCCGCCAGGGCGCCTGGAAGGTCCGCGCCGTCGGCCAGGGGTACGCGGGCGGCCTCGCCGAGATGCTCACCGACCAGGGCCTGCCGCAGGCCCGCGAGCTCGCGGCCACGATCGACGACGCGGTGGCGCGGGGCCTGGCCCGCTCCGTGGCCGCACCTCCGCCCCGCCCCGGCGACGACGCCCGCGTGCGCACCGCGTCCCAGGGCCAGGCCACCCCGCCGCACGGCCCGGCCACCCCGGCACAGGGCCAGGGCCAGGGGCAGAACACCCCGCCCCAGCAGCCGGGCGCCGACACCCCCGCGGGCGGCCCCGTCGACTACACCCACCCGAGCCGCCAGACCGCCGCGCCCCCGCCGCCCCCGCCCGCCGCGCCCCCGGCCGCCCCGGGGCAGCCCGCCCAGCCCGTCGCGGGCGACGCCACCGGCTGGTCCATGGAGGAGCGGCTCTACAACCAGGTGTGGGGCATGTTCGAGGACCTGGCCCGCACCACGGCGGCCTACCGGAGCGCCGTCGACTTCGCCGACTCCCGCATGGAGCAGGAGCTCGACAAGGTCCTGTCCGACCCGCGCAGCCGCATCGGGAGCGCGGGCGACGCCCCGCGCGAGCGGGCCCGCGCCAAGCACGCCGACCTCATCGGCCAGGCCAGGGCCGCCCTCGACCGCGACCTCGCCCAGCTCGCCGCCGAGGCCGAGGTCGTCGAGCCCGCCCTGCCCCCGGCCTACGCCGCGTGGAGCAGCCCCGTCTGGCAGGGCTACCGCGCGCCCATGGAGTTCCCCATGGCGCTGCGCCTGGGCGACCTCCACCTCCCCGAGCGCACCGACCTGCGGATCCCGATGCTCGTCCGGCTGCCCCTGGAGCGCGGCCTGTGGATCGACAGCGGCAAGGCGCTCACCAACTCCTTCACCGACTCCGCCGAGCTGCGCCGCCTCGCCATGGACACCGCGGTCGCGCACGCGGCCCGGCTGCTGGCGGCCTATCCGGCGGACGAGTTCCAGGTGCACGTCATCGACGCGGCGGGCGCCGCCGCGCACGCGCTCGCTCCGCTCGTGACGGCCGGTGTGCTCGCCGAGCCCCCGGCCACCGGCGCGGCCGGCGTCTCCGCGGTCCTCGGCCGGCTCACCCAGCGCGTGGACCTGGTGCAGATGGCGCTGCGCGGCGGCGCGTCCGACGCGCTGCCCGCGGACGTGGACACCGCCCAGCAGCTCCTGATCGTCAACGACTTCCCGCACGGCTTCGACGACCGCGCCGTCACCCAGCTGCGCTACCTCGCGGACGAGGGCCCGGCCGTCGGCGTGCATCTCATGATGGTCGCCGACCGCGAGGACGCCGCGGAGTACGGCCCGCTGCTCGACCCCCTGTGGCGCGCACTCCTGCGGCTGACCCCGGTGCCCGACGACCACCTCGCCGACCCCTGGGTCGGGCACGCGTGGACGTACGACCCGCCGGCCTTCCCGCTGGGCAGCGAGGTCCTGCGGGACGTCCTCGAGCACGTCGCGACGGCCCGGCGCAACGGCGGCCGCTGACCGCCCGGAGGCGGCCCGGCGGCCCGACGGATACGCCGGGCGACCTGGCCCGCTTGACGGTAAAGCGACTTTGTACCCGCCCTGACCTGGCATTTTGGCTCTTGTTTGTGATCGCCTTTACCAAACCTTGGTGTTTCGCGTAGGCTGTTGTGCGCGGAGGGGAGTACTCCCGGCTGCGACGTACCCGTCAATACGGACCGCCATCGGTCCCGGGGCGTCGGCCCGATACGGCGTGGACCGTCTCGGGTGGAAGAGACCTCCGGCAGCGACGACGCTGATCAATAGCCGTACGAAGCCGGAGGCGCAGTGGACGTTTCTATGACCATGTGGGTGGCGACCGTTCTCGGTCTGTGTGCCCTGATCGCGGTCGACTTCTTCATCGGGCGCAAGCCCCATGACGTGTCGATCAAGGAAGCCGGGATCTGGACGATCGTCTGGATCATCCTCGCCGTCCTCTTCGGCATCGGCCTGCTGGTCGCGGGCGAGAGCCAGGCGTCCGGCGAGTTCTTCGCGGGCTTCATCACCGAGAAGTCGCTCTCCGTCGACAACCTCTTCGTCTTCATCCTGATCATGGCGAAGTTCTCGGTGCCCTCCCACCTCCAGCAGCGCGTGCTGCTGTTCGGTGTGCTGATCGCCCTGGTCCTGCGCGCGATCTTCATCGCCGCCGGCGCCGCGGTGATCGCCAACTTCTCCTGGGTCTTCTACATCTTCGGCGCGTTCCTGATCTACACCGCCTGGAAGCTCATCCAGGAGGCGCGCGCCGACGAGGAGGAAGAGGACTGGGAGGAGAACCGCCTCCTGAAGTCCATCGAGAAGAAGTTCGGCGTCTCGGACCGGTACGAGGGCACGAAGCTGTTCGTCCAGCGGAACGGCAAGAAGATCATGACGCCCCTCATGGTCGTCATGCTCGCCATCGGCACCACCGACGTGCTCTTCGCGATGGACTCCATCCCCGCGATCTTCGGCCTGACCCAGGACCCGTACATCGTCTTCACCGCCAACGCCTTCGCCCTGATGGGTCTGCGCCAGCTGTACTTCCTCATCGGCGGACTGCTCAAGAAGCTGGTCCACCTGAGCTACGGCCTGTCGGTGATCCTCGGCTTCATCGGTGTGAAGCTCGTGCTGCACGCGCTGCACGAGAACGGGGTGCACGTCCCGGAGATCTCCATTCCGTTCTCGCTCTCCGTGATCTGCGGTGTCCTGGTGATCACCACGATCACCAGCCTCATCGCCTCCAAGAAGCAGGCGGCGAAGGATGCCGCCGAGGCCGCGGACGCGGGCGAGGGCTCGAAGGACAGCGTCGAGGCCTGACCTTCCCCCCTCCGTGCCGCCGGGCGGGCGGCACGGAGGACCCCGCACCAAGTCGCGGTACCCAGGCGCCCGGGGCAGCATCGAGTCATGATCACTCGGCTCCGGGCGCTCGGCATGCAGTGGACAGCCGTGGTGCCGATTCTCGCGGTGGTACTGCTCGTCCTCACCTGGGGGCGCGATCTGCCGGGCCCGCTCGTCGCCCTGGTGACGCTGGTCCTGGCGGGCGCGGTCCTCGCCGCCGTCCACCACGCCGAGGTGATCGCGCACCGCGTCGGCGAACCCTTCGGCTCCCTCGTCCTCGCGGTCGCGGTGACCATCATCGAAGTCGCGCTGATCGTCACCCTCATGGCCGACGGCGGCGACAAGAGTTCCACGCTCGCCCGCGACACCGTCTTCGCCGCCGTGATGATCACCTGCAACGGCATCGTCGGGCTCTGCCTCCTGGTGGGCGCCCTGCGCCACCGCGTCGCCATCTTCAACCCCGAGGGCACCGGCGCCGCCCTCGCGACCGTCGCGACCCTCGCCACGCTCTGCCTGGTCCTGCCGACGTTCACCACCACCAAGCCGGGCCCGGAGTTCACCACGGCCCAGCTCACCTTCGCCGCCGTCGCCTCGCTCATCCTCTACGGCATCTTCGTGACCACCCAGACCGTGCGGCACCGCGACTACTTCCTGCCGATCACCAAGCAGGGCGAGGTCATCGACGCCGACAGCCACGCCGAGAGCCCCTCGTCCCGGGAGGCGATGATCAGCCTGGCGCTGCTCGGGCTGGCCCTGATCGGCGTGGTCGGCCTGGCCAAGGGCGTCTCCCCGACGATCGAGTCGGGCGTGGAGAGCGCCGGCCTGCCGCACGCCGTGGTCGGCGTGATCATCGCGCTCCTCGTGCTGCTCCCCGAGACGATCGCGGCCGCCCGCGCCGCCCGCCGCGACCGGGTGCAGACCAGCCTGAACCTCGCGCTCGGCTCCGCGATGGCCAGCATCGGACTGACCATCCCGGCCGTCGCGATCGCCTCCGTGTGGCTGTCGGGGCCGCTGGTCCTCGGCCTCAGCTCGACGCACATGGTGCTGCTCGCGCTGACCGTGATCGTCGGAACGCTCACGGTCGTGCCGGGACGCGCCACACCGCTGCAGGGCGGCGTCCATCTGGTGCTGTTCGCGGCGTTCCTGGAGCTGGCGATCACGCCGTAGTGGTCGGTCCGCGACGGTCATGCCGTGGAGGCCGCCGCGTCGGCGGCGGCGACCGGCCGCGTCTCCGGAAGCAGCGCGAAGCACCCGAGGCTCAGCAGTGCGATCCCCGACAGATAGGCGGCCACACCCCACGGAGTGCCCTCGCCGTGCGCCACGGCGGTCGCCACGATCGGGGTGAGCGCGCCCCCGAGGACCCCGCCGAGGTTGTAGCCGACCGCGGCGCCCGTGCAGCGCACCCGTGGCTCGTACAGCTCCGGGAGATACGCGGCGATCACCGCGAACATCGTGATGAACGCGAGCAGCGCCACCAGGAACCCGCAGAACATCAGCAGCGGCTGCCCGGTCGAGAGCAGCGCGATCATCGGGAACATCCACAGCGCGCAGGCGGTGCACCCCAGCAGGCACAGCGGCCGCCGCCCGTACCGGTCACCGAGAAGGGCCACCAGCGGTGTCATGGCGCCCTTCACGACCACCGCCGCCATGATGCAGGCCAGCATGACGGTGCGGCTCACCCCGAGCCGCTCCACGCCGTAGGCCAGGGACCACGTCGTCACGGCGTAGAACACCGCGTACCCGACCGCGAGCGCACCCGCCGTCAGGAGCACCAGCCGCCAGTGCCCGCGCACCACCTCGGCGAGCGGCACGCGCGCGTGCTCGCGCAGGCGCAGGAAGTCCGGGCTCTCCGCCAGCGAGGTGCGCAGCGCGAGCCCGGCCGTCGCGAGCACCCCCGCCGCCCAGAACGGCACCCGCCAGCCCCAGGCCGCGAACTGCGCGTCGGTCAGCAGCGCCGACAGGGCCAGCATGATGCCGTTGGCCAGCAGGAAGCCGACCGCGGGCCCGATCTGCGGAAAGCTGGCCCACAGCGCGCGCCGCTCGGCCGGCGCGTGCTCCGCGGTCAGCAGCACGGCCCCGCCCCACTCGCCGCCGAGGCCGAGGCCCTGCACGAAACGCAGCACAAGGAGCAGCAGGGGAGCGGCGATCCCGATCGACTCGTACGTCGGTACGCAGCCGACGGCGACCGTCGCGAGGCCGGTGAGGAGCAGCGACGCGATGAGCACGGGCCGCCGTCCGCGCCGGTCCCCGATGTGCCCGAAGACGATCGATCCGAGGGGACGGGCCACGAAGCCCACGCCGAACGTCGCGAAGGCGGCGAGCGTGCCCGCCAGCGGCGAGAACGTCGGGAAGAACAGCGGCCCCAGGACCAGCGCCGCCGCCGTCCCGTAGATGAAGAAGTCGTAGAACTCGATGGCGGTCCCGGCGAGCGAGGCGGCGGCGAGCCGCGGCAGCGACGGTGGTGCGGACGGGGCTGCGGGCGGCGGCGGTTCGGAGGTGCGCATACCCCGCCAGCTACCCACAGTGACGGATGGCTACTCCGAGTGTTCGGGAGTGATCGATCCTCGTCAGTACGTGACCGTGATGCGCCGCGCGGGGCCGTCGACCCGCACCGCACCGCCGTAGGGGATGACCAGTTGGGGATCGGTGTGCCCGAAGTCCACGTCGAAGACGGCCGTCGTCTCCGGGGCGTAGGCGCCGAGCGCGCGCAGCACGGCCTCCCGCTGCTCGCGCCCGTACGCGGCCTTCGCGTCCCCCTCCAGCGGGCGGGCGAAGGACCAGGACTTGGCGCGCCCCATCAGGAGGGCGGGGAAGCGGTGCAGTAGTCCGCGCTCGCCCATGTTGCGCAGGACGCGGAACACCTCGTCGGCACCGGGCAGTTCCTCGGAGGTCTCCAGGAACAGCACGCACCCGTCGTACGCGGACAGGTCCCGCTCGATCTCGCGGTCCGCCATCAGGAGCCAGGAGAGGATCTCCAGATTGCCGCCCCAGGAACGGCCCTCCACGACCCGTTCCGGGCCGTGCCAGAGCCAGCCGCCGGCCGGCTCGGTGGGCGGCTCATCGGCGAGCGTGGCGGGGTCGTCCCAGGGCAGGTCGACGTCGCGGAAGCGGTCGGCCGGGCGCAGTTCGTAGGGCCCGGAGGTGAAGAGCGCGGCGCGCAGCGAGTCCGCGGTCGGCCCGGCCATCGACCCGGGGCGGCCCAGCTCGCACAGGACGCTCGCCCCGTGGTAGGCGACGATTCCGCATCGCCACAGGTACGCGAGCAGGTTGGTGTTGTCGCTCCAGCCGAAGAACGGCTTGGGGTTCGCGCGGATCAACTCCCGGTCCAGGTGCGGGAGGACGGTGATCTGGTCGTCGCCGCCGATGCTCGCGATGACCGCCTTGACCGTCGGGTCGGCGAAGGCTGCGTGGAGGTCGTCGGCCCGCTCCCGTGCCGTCGCGCCCATCTTCCGGGTCGTCGGATACTCGACGGGTTCGAGCCCGAACTCCTCACGGAGCCGCTTCAGGCCCAGCTCGTAGGGGAGCGGGAAGAGTTCCGGCAGGCCGCTGGAGGGCGAGAGCACGGCGACGCGGTCGCCGGGGGACGGCTTCGGCGGGTACACGGGTTCGACGATCATGCCGGGAGCGTAGGCGGGCCCTACGGAGAGTGCACCTGACTTATGCGGCCTCTCGCGCGCGACCTGCGCGGCCTTCCGCGCGGGACGTACGCGTCCCCCGTGCGCGATCTACGCGGCCTCCCGCGCGCGGGCGGCGTGATAGACCTCCTGTATGACGCGCAGCCTCGCCACCGCCCCGATCATGATCCTGAACGGTCCGAACCTGAACCTGCTCGGCCTCCGTCAGCCCGAGATCTACGGCACCGACACCCTCGCCGACGTCGAGGCCCTGTGCGCCAAGGCCGCGGCCGCGCACGGCGGGACCGTGGACCTGCGACAGAGCAACCACGAGGGTGAGTTGGTCGACTGGATCCACGAGGCGCGGGAGCACCACGCGGGCATCGTCATCAACCCCGCCGCCTACTCCCACACGTCCGTCGCGATCCTGGACGCGCTCAACGCCTGTGACGGGATGCCGGTGTTGGAGGTGCACATCTCCAACGTCCACCGGCGCGAGGCGTTCCGGCACCACAGCTACGTCTCGCAGCGCGCCGACGGCGTGATCGCGGGGTGCGGTGTGCAGGGGTACGCGTTCGCGGTGGAGCGGGTGGCGGCGCTGGTCGCCGCGGGCGCCTGACGCGCCCCGCGCCGGCTCACCGGTCCCGCGTACCCCTTCGGTTCACCAGCCCCGCGCGCGCCACTCGCCCAGGTGCGGGCGCTCGGTGCCGAGCGTCGTGTCGTTGCCGTGGCCGGGATAGACCCACGTCTCGTCCGGCAGGGTCCCGAAGATCTTCGTCTCGACGTCGTCGATGAGGCTCGCGAAGGCCTTCGGGTCCTTCCACGTGTTGCCGACGCCGCCCGGGAAGAGGCAGTCGCCCGTGAACACGTGCGGGTGGCCGTGCGGGTCGTCGTAGACCAGCGCGATCGAGCCGGGCGTGTGGCCCACCAGGTGGCGCGCGGTGAGCTCGACCCGGCCGACCCGTACGGTGTCGCCGTCGTCCACCAGGACGTCGGTGGGCACGGGGATGCCCTCGGCGTCCTCCCGGCCCGCGTACGTCCGCGCGCGGGTCGCCCCGACGACGGCGGCGAGCGCCTGCCAGTGGTCGCCGTGCCGATGCGTGGTGACGACGGACGCGATGCCGTCGTCACCGATCAGCGTCAGCAGCGTCTCGGCGTCGTTCGCCGCGTCGATCAGCAACTGCTCGCCGGTGGCCCGGCACCGCAGCAGGTAGGCGTTGTTGTCCATCGGCCCGACCGCGACCTTCGAAATCATCAGGTCCGGCAGCTCGTGCACATCCGCGGGCCCGCCGACCTTCACCGCTCCGCTGTACGTCATGGGCGTCAGCCTATAGCGGGGGCAGGGCGGGCAGGAGGCCCCCTTCGGCCGTCAGCGCGGAGCCGTCGCGACGTCCGGCGAGCCAGCCGACCAGATCGGGCGCGGGCCCGGAGACGGTGACCTCGGCGTCGCCCGTGCGGCCGGTGCTCCACGCGTGCGTGCCGTCCGTGATCCGGGTGGGCGGCACCTCGGCGTTCCCCGTGAAGCGGGCCGCCAGGAACGCGATCTCGCGCTGCGCGAAGTCCTCGGGGAGATCCTCCAGCTCGTACCCGATGTCG
Organism: Streptomyces sp. NPDC052114; assembly: GCF_040680155.1. Lineage (NCBI taxonomy): Bacteria > Bacillati > Actinomycetota > Actinomycetes > Kitasatosporales > Streptomycetaceae > Streptomyces > Streptomyces sp. NPDC052114. The sequence goes on from NZ_JBFAWC010000011.1 coordinate 283,180, forward strand.
AGGTCGACGTGGTGCAGGTCGACCTCGACCCACCGCCGGAACGGCACCCGCGACGCGGAGTCGGTGATGCCGTTGCGCATCGTGATCGTGCGGGACCAGTCGGCCGGGACGTCGGCCTGCGCCGCGAAGCGCCCCGCGCTCTCCCGCACGTCCTCCAGCTGCGCCGCCAGGGCCCGCGGGGCGTCCCGCTCGATGTCCGCGTCGCGCGTCGCGGCGCTCGCGTACATGGGCCGGCCGGCCAGCACGTTCACCAGGGCGTCCGCGTTCCGCGCCACGTGGGCGAGGACGTGGCCGCGGGTCCAGCCGGGAAGCCGTGACGGTTCGGCGATCGAATCGTTGTTCAGTTTCGCGACCGCGGTGAGCAGTCGGTCGGTCGCGTCACGTACAGACGCCAGGTCGCGCACATGATCAATCATGCGCCCGACGATAGTCGCGGCACACGTTCGGGTGAAGGTGTCGGGGCGGGCCCGTAAATCGAATGCACGTGCTATATGGTCGACGGCGGCGTCGGGCATTCTTGATGGTCCGGGTTTGTTGTGAACCAAGGAAGCAGCCCGGCGTTGTCAGTGGCTCGCCCTAGTCTGTGAACGACGGGGGTTCCGCCCCTGTCACCACTCTCAAGAAAGGTGCGGACCGGCGTGGCCGACCGTCTCATCGTCCGTGGCGCGCGCGAGCACAATCTCAAGAACGTCTCGCTCGACCTCCCGCGTGACTCCCTCATCGTGTTCACCGGACTCTCCGGGTCGGGCAAGTCCTCGCTCGCGTTCGACACGATCTTCGCCGAGGGCCAGCGGCGGTACGTCGAGTCGCTGTCCTCGTACGCCCGGCAGTTCCTGGGCCAGATGGACAAGCCCGACGTCGACTTCATCGAGGGCCTCTCCCCGGCGGTCTCCATCGACCAGAAGTCGACCTCGCGCAACCCGCGCTCGACGGTCGGCACCATCACCGAGGTCTACGACTACCTGCGCCTGCTCTTCGCGCGCATCGGCAAGCCGCACTGTCCCGAGTGCCACCGGCCCATCTCCCGTCAGTCGCCGCAGGCCATCGTCGACAAGGTCCTCGAACTGCCCGAGGGCAGCCGTTTCCAGGTCCTGTCCCCGCTGGTGCGCGAGCGCAAGGGCGAGTTCGTCGATCTCTTCGCGGACCTCCAGACGAAGGGGTACTCCCGCGCGCGGGTCGACGGCGCGACCGTCCAGCTCTCCGAGCCGCCCACGCTCAAGAAGCAGGAGAAGCACACCATCGAGGTGGTCGTCGACCGCCTCACGGTGAAGGACTCCGCCAAGCGCCGCCTGACCGACTCCGTGGAGACGGCCCTCGGCCTCTCCGGAGGCATGGTCGTGCTCGACTTCGTCGACCTCCCCGAGGACGACCCCGAGCGCGAGCGGATGTACTCGGAGCACCTCTACTGCCCGTACGACGACCTGTCCTTCGAGGAGCTGGAGCCCCGCTCCTTCTCCTTCAACTCGCCCTTCGGCGCCTGCCCGGACTGCACCGGCATCGGCACGCGCATGGAGGTCGACCCCGAGCTGATCGTCCCGGACGAGGACAAGTCGCTCGACGAGGGCGCCATCCACCCCTGGTCGCACGGGCATACGAAGGACTACTTCGGCCGGCTCGTGGGAGCCCTCGCCGACGCCCTCGGCTTCTCCACCGACATGCCCTGGGCCGGACTCCCGCAGCGCGCCAAGAAGGCCCTCCTGTACGGCCACAAGACCCAGATCGAGGTCCGCTACCGCAACAGGTACGGCCGCGAGCGGGTCTACACCACCGCTTTCGAGGGCGCCGTCCCCTTCGTCAAGCGCCGCCACAGCGAGGCCGAGAGCGACGCGAGCCGCGAGCGCTTCGAGGGCTACATGCGCGAGGTGCCCTGCCCCACCTGTGAGGGCACGCGCCTCAAGCCGATCGTCCTGGCCGTCACGGTCATGGGGAAGTCCATCGCCGAGGTCTCCGCGATGTCCATCAGCGACTGCGCGGACTTCCTCGCGGAGCTGCGGCTGGGCGCCCGCGACAAGAAGATCGCCGAGCGCGTCCTCAAGGAGGTCAACGAACGGCTGCGCTTCCTCGTCGACGTCGGCCTGGACTACCTGTCGCTCAACCGCGCCGCGGGCACCCTCTCCGGAGGCGAGGCCCAGCGCATCCGCCTGGCCACCCAGATCGGCTCCGGCCTGGTCGGCGTGCTCTACGTCCTGGACGAGCCCTCCATCGGCCTCCACCAGCGCGACAACCACCGCCTCATCGAGACCCTCGTGCGCCTGCGCGACATGGGCAACACCCTGATCGTCGTCGAGCACGACGAGGACACGATCAAGGTCGCCGACTGGGTCGTCGACATCGGCCCCGGCGCGGGCGAGCACGGCGGCAAGGTCGTGCACAGCGGCTCCCTGAAGGAGCTGCTCGGCAACAAGGAGTCCATGACGGGGGCCTACCTGTCGGGCCGCAAGAGCATCCCCGTCCCGGACGTGCGGCGCCCCGCCGACCCGTCCCGGCAGCTCACGGTGCACGGCGCCCGGGAGAACAACCTCCAGGACATCGACGTCTCCTTCCCGCTCGGCGTCCTCACGGCCGTCACGGGCGTCTCGGGCTCCGGCAAGTCGACGCTGGTCAACGACATCCTGTACACGCACCTGGCCCGGGAGCTGAACGGCGCGAGGAGCGTGCCGGGCCGCCACACGCGCGTGGACGGCGACGAGCTGGTCGACAAGGTCGTGCACGTCGACCAGTCGCCCATCGGCCGCACGCCGCGCTCGAACCCGGCGACGTACACCGGAGTCTTCGACCACGTCCGCAAGCTCTTCGCGGAGACGACGGAGGCGAAGGTGCGGGGCTATCTCCCCGGGCGCTTCTCCTTCAACGTCAAGGGCGGCCGCTGCGAGAACTGCTCCGGCGACGGCACCATCAAGATCGAGATGAACTTCCTCCCGGACGTCTACGTCCCGTGCGAGGTCTGCCACGGCGCGCGCTACAACCGCGAGACGCTGGACGTGCACTACAAGGGCAAGTCCATCGCCGAGGTCCTGGACATGCCGATCGAGGAGGCGCTCGGCTTCTTCGAGGCCGTGCCCGCCATCGCCCGTCACCTCAAGACGCTCAACGACGTCGGCCTCGGGTACGTGCGCCTCGGGCAGTCCGCGCCCACCCTCTCCGGAGGCGAGGCCCAGCGCGTGAAGCTCGCCAGCGAGCTCCAGAAGCGCTCGACGGGCCGGACCGTCTACGTCCTGGACGAGCCGACCACCGGTCTGCACTTCGAGGACATCAGCAAGCTGATCACGGTCCTCTCCGGCCTGGTCGACAAGGGCAACACGGTCATCGTCATCGAGCACAACCTCGACGTCATCAAGACCGCGGACTGGGTCGTCGACATGGGCCCCGAGGGAGGCAGCGGCGGCGGTCTCGTCATCGCCGAGGGCACCCCCGAGGAGGTCGCCGGCGTACCGGCCAGCCACACCGGCAAGTTCCTGCGCGACATCATCGCGGCGGACCGGATCAGCGACGCGCTGCCCTCGCAGAGCCGCAAGCCGGTCAAGAAGGCCCCGGCGCAGAAGACCGCGGCCAAGAAGGCGGTGTCGGCGAGCGCCACGGCCACGAAGAAGACGGCCACGGCCAAGGCGGACACGGCCACCGGGAAGGCCACCGCCAAGAAGGCGGCGACCACGAAGAAGGCGGCCACCGCCAAGAAGGCCGCCCCCAAGAAGGCGACCGGCACGAGGACGACGCGGGCCCGCAAGGCCTGACGCATCCCCTCCGCGGCGACCGAAGCGCCCCGTCCCTCACCGGGGCGGGGCGCTCCGTCGTCCACAGGAGACGTACGGTCCGGCGGGCACGAGCCGACGTACGGTCCGGCGTACACACGCGGCGTACACACGCGGCGTACACACACGACGTACCACCCGGCGTACACGAGCGACGTACCGTCCGCGTGCCCGAACCGCCCCTTGTCCGGCGTCCGTTCCCGTGGTCGGGTGGGCCCCATGCCCGTACGCAGCGAACGCGCAGGTGCCGTCACCACCGTCGTCCTGTCCCGCCCCGCCGCACGGAACGCCGTCGACGGGCCCACCGCCCGTGCCCTCGCGGACGCCTTCCGCGACTTCGACGCCGACCCGGACGCGGCCGTCGCCGTCCTGTGGGGCGAGGGCGGCACCTTCTGCGCGGGCGCGGACCTCAAGGCCATCGGCACCCCCGACGGCAACGAGGTCACCAAGGACGGTGACGGCCCCATGGGCCCCACCCGGATGCGGCTGTCCAAGCCCGTGATCGCGGCGATCTCCGGCCACGCCGTCGCCGGCGGACTCGAACTGGCCCTCTGGTGCGATCTCAGGATCGCCGAGGAGGACGCCGTCCTAGGGGTGTTCTGCCGCCGTTGGGGCGTCCCGCTCATCGACGGCGGGACCGTGCGGCTGCCCCGGCTGATCGGCGAGGGCCGTGCCCTCGACCTGATCCTGACGGGCCGCCCCGTGGACGCGGCGGAGGCCCTCGGCATGGGCCTGGTCAACCGCACCGTGCCCACCGGCACCTCGCGCGCGGCGGCCGAGCGGCTCGCCGCCGAGATCGCCGCGTTCCCGCAGACGTGCCTGCGCCGCGACCGGCTCTCCGTGCTCGAACAGGGCGGCCTGTCCGAACCGGACGCGATGGCAGTCGAGTGGGGCCACGGCCTGCACTCGCTGGCCGAGGCGTCCGAGGGCGCGGCCCGCTTCGCCGCGGGAGCGGGCCGGCACGGGGCCTTCACGGACGGCTGAGGACCCGGCGTCCCGCGCGGCTCAGCCCTGCGCCGCGACCGGCTCCAGGAACTGCATGTCCAGCTGGATCTTCACCACTTCGCCGAGCAGGCCCGGGGCGAAGTCGAGCCCGAACTCGCTGCGGCGGATCTCGCCCGACGCCTCGAACCCGGCGTGCCTGCGCTCCTGGCCGGGGAAGCCCTCCACACCGCCGAACTCCACGTCCAGCGTCACCGGCCGGGTCACCTCGCCGATGGTCAGCTCGCCCGCCATGGCCCACTCCTCGCCCGCGCCCTCGATCCGCGTCGAACGGAAGGTCATCGTGGGCCGCTTGGCGACGTCGAGCAGGTCGGAGGCGACGACATGCGCGTCCCTGTCCTTGTTGCCCGTGTCGATCGAGGCCAGCGCGATGGTCGCGGTCACCGACGAAGTCTCGGCGCTCGCTCCCACCACCAACTCGGCCCGCACGTCCGCGAAGCGGCCCCGCACCTTGGAGATGCCGAGGTGGCGGATGGAGAAGTTCACCGCGGAGTGGAACGGCTCGATCTCCCAGACGCCCGCGGCGAGCGGCAGCCCGGGAGCGGCGGAATCGGAAGACGGAGCTGCGGGGGCCGCCGAGGAGGAGGGCACGGTCTTGTCGGTCGCTTCAAGAGTCATGTGCCCACCTTGCGGCGCGGCCAGGGGCGGAGGAAGGCCGGGCGGAGACTGGTAGTGACAGGGCCACGATCCGCGCGGCGATCGCTGCTACGTTCGCATCCGTGAGCGAGAACGAGCTGGGCGCCTTCCTGCGTACGCGCAGGGAAGCCGTGACACCCACCGAGGTCGGGCTGCCGAGCGGCCCCCGCCGGCGCACGCCGGGACTGCGCCGCTCCGAGGTCGCGACCCTCGCCGGGATCAGCGTCGAGTACCTCGCCCGCCTCGAACAGGGCAGGGACCGTCATCCGTCCGCCCAGGTGCTCGGCGCGCTCGCCGACGCGCTGCGCCTGACCCTGGAGGAGCGCATCCATCTGCGCCGCCTGGAGAAGGAGACGGACGGTGGCGCGGGGAACCCCTGCTGCCCCACGGCCGTGCCGCCCGCGGACTCGGTGCGGCCCACCGTGCGCGCGATCCTGGAGAACCTGGAGCCCCTGCCCGCGGTCCTGCTCAACCGCCTCGCCGACATCCTCGCCTGCACGACGGGCTACCGGCGGATCGCGGAGCCCCTCGGCGTCCTGGACGGCGAGCGCCCCAACCTGGCCCGGTACGTGTTCACCGACGAGCGGGCCCGCGCCGCCTACCCGGAGTGGGACAGGCTCGCCGACAACCTGGTCGGCCACCTCAGGACCGAGTCCATGCTCGACGACCCCCATGTGCGGGGCTTCACCGACGAGTTGACGGTGTTCGCCGGCGCCCCGTTCACGGACCGCGTCGACGGCGCGCCCACGCTGCCCCGCCGCACCGGCGTCGAGCGGCTCACCCACCCCGAGGCGGGCGGCCTGCGGCTCTCGTACGAGACGCTGGCGCTGCCCGACACCGATCCACAGCGCCTGATCGTCTACGTCCCGGCCGACGCCGCCACGTCGGTGGCCCTGGACCGTCTCAACGGCCGCAGACCCGGCGGCCTGCACGCGGTCAACGCCTGACCGCGCCCGCCGCAGGGTGCCCGGACGATCAGGCGAACCGGTCGAGCTCCGCCGCGTACGGCGGCTCCGCGCCCGCCCGTGAGCAGGTGAGCGCCGCCGCGCGCGCCGCGAACCGCAGCACCTCCGTCGCGGTCGCGTCGGCCAGGTCGGCCAGCGCGCCCGCCGACAGCGCCTCGCGCGCCGCGAGGCCGTGCAGCAGCGCCGCGTTGACCGTGTCGCCCGCGCCGATCGTGTCCACCACGTCGACGTGCTCGCCGGGCACGTGCACCTGGGCGCCGCCGCGCGTGTACAGCGACAGGCCGTCCCCGCCGCGCGTGACCACCACGGCCGCGGGCCCCGCGGCCAGCCACTCGTGCGGGGTGCCGCCGAGCCAGTCGGCGTCCTCCCGGGACAGCTTGAGCAGCGAGACCGAGGGCAGCCAGCTCTTGAAGCGGGCGCGGTAGGCGTCCGCGTCGGGGATCAGGCCCGCGCGCACGTTGGGGTCGAGCGCGGTGCAGATCCCCTGTGCCGCCGCGCGGCGCATCAGGTCCTCGTAGGCGCTCGCGCCCGGTTCGAGGACGAGCGAGCAGGTGCCGAACGACATCGCCCGTACGCCGTCGGGCAGGTGGTCCGGCGCCTCGAAGAGCCGGTCGGCGGTGCCCTCCACGTAGAAGGAGTACCCGGCCGATCCATCCGCGCCGATCGAGGCGACGGCGAGCGTCGTCGGCTCCGGGCCGCGCTCCACGTACGCGGTGTCGACCCCGGCCGCCCGCAGCCCGCCGAGCAGCGCCTCGCCGAACGCGTCCCGCGACACGCGCGAGCAGAAGGCGACGGGGGAGCCGAGCCGGCCGAGCGCCACGGCGGTGTTGTACGGGCCGCCGCCCAGGCGCGGCGCGAGCGCGGGCAGTCCCGTGCCGCCGCCGGCCCCGGGCGCGTCCGGCGCACCCTGCGGAACGAGGTCGATCAGGGCCTCTCCTGCGACGACTATCACGGGCGGTTCCTCTCGGGCGCTGCCTGGGCTCGGCTCGGCACCGCGGCACATGGCGCGCGGCGTCCCGCTCAGGCTAGGCCGTGCGGGGCGCCCGGGACGGAATCGGGCGGCACTCGGGCACGCCCGTGCCCGACCCGGTCGCGGCGCCCCGCACCGGTATGGTCTGATCCGTCACCGACGCCCCTGACCTGTGGAGACACCATGTCCGGCACGCCTCCTGCCCGTCGCACCGTGCTGCGGGCCGCCGCTCTCGCCCCGGCCGTCGGGCTCGGGCTCACCGCCTGTTCGTCGGGCGACGGCGGTTCGAACCGGTCGGCGCCGACGGCGCCGGTGGACCTCGGCGCGTCCGACGAGGTGAAGGTCGGTGCCTCGAAGCTGTACACGGACAAGAACGTGGTCGTCAGCCGGATCTCCGAGGACGAGTACAGGGCGTACAGCACGATCTGCACCCACGCGCGCTGCCCGATCAACACGCTGGAGGGGCACAAGCTCATCTGCCAGTGCCACGGCAGCCAGTTCGACGCCACGAACGGCAAGGTGCTGCACGAACCGGCCGTCGATCCGCTGGCGGAGCTGCCGGTGAAGGTGGAGAACGGCAAGATCGTCGCGGGCCCGGTGAAGAAGGCCTAGCCCGCCTCCGGCCCACGGGCCCGGCTCACTCCCAGTCCCAGGCGATGCCCAGGATCCCGGCCCGCACCTGCGGTTCGACCACGTGCACCGAGCGATGGCTGCCGCTCAGCGTCAGTTCCTGCCGGCCGCCGCGCGGCGCCGCCGCCGAGTGCTGGACGAAGCGGTGGCAGCGCACGGGCAGGGCCCGGTCGTCGAAGCGGATCTGCAGGGCGTACTGGCCGCCCGCGTAGGTGAAGCCGCGCACGTACTCGGTGGCCGCGCCCGCCGTACCGTCCTCGAAGCCGTAGCCGAACAGATGCGTGTCGCCCGCGCGCAGCCGGGTGTCGAAGAGCAGCTCGGCGACCATCACCCCCGTCCCCTGGTGCCACCGCACGCGGCCCGTGCGGCAGTTCTCCACGGCGCGCACGCGGACGCGGTCGGGGGCGCAGCCCGGATCGCCGTAGTGGATGGCCACATAGCGGTCCACGCCGTCGCGGTGGGCGCGCACGATGTGCTGGGACTCGCGGCCCACCAGCTCGCGCAGCGCCCCGATCCGCACCCGTTCGTGGTGGCCGATGGTGTGCAGCCCGCCGTCGACCGGCGAGCCGAGTTCGGTGAGGAGCCCGCGCAGCACGTCGGCGGCCTCCACCAGCGAGCGGTACGAGCGGGCGGCGGGCCGGTCCCGGTCGCCGCGCTCGGACGGCTGGACGAGGAGGCGGATCAGTGACTCCTCGGGGAGGCGGAGTATCTCCTCCAGGGCGCGCACGGCGCGCAGGGACTCGGCGCGCTGGGGGCGGCGGGCGCCCTGCTGCCAGTAGCTCAGGCTCGTCACGCCGACGTTGACGCCGTGGTGGGCCAGGTGGTGGCGGATGCGGTGCAGGGGCAGCCGTCGTGCGGCGATCGCGGTGCGCAGCGCGATGTGGAACGGTCCGGTGCGCAGCGCGGCCGCCAGATCCGCCTCGGGTCCGCTCTCGTCGGCCACCGTGCCGTGGCCGTCGGTGGGCCGTGTGCCGTGCCCGTCCGCGGGCCGTGTGCCGTGCTCGTCCGCGAGTCGTGTGCCGTACCGCAATGCGGACTCCTTCTGTGAACGTTCACTTCTGTGGCCCCGGCGTTCGTGCCGGTGGGAGCGGTGTGCCAGGTCGGCGCGCGGCCCGTGTTCACATCCGAACGCCGCCGTTCACGGCCCAAGTAATGCCGTATTCAAGCTTGTTGACCTGCACCCGACAACACTTGATGCTCAATCGCAGCGTCCGGACGCGATCCTCCACACCCCACATCCCCGCTTGGGAGGAACGCGATGCGCCCACCACACAAGAGGAGCGGCACAGGCAGACGGAGACACCTCTCCGCGCTCGCCGTCGCCGTTGCGGCCCTCTTCGCCGCGCCGACGGCCACCGCCACGGCGGCCCCGGCCGACCCCGCCCCCGCCCCCGTCACGTCGGCCGCGCCCGCGGCCCACGCGGCGCGCGGCACCGGCGCCGCCGACCCGTCCGTCCTGGCCGCCAAGCGCCTGAACATCACCATGCAGGCGCAGCAGAAGACCAACTGGTGCTGGGCCGCGGCCGGCAACACCATCGCCACGTTCATGGGCCGCAACTACAGCCAGAACCAGTTCTGCAACGCCGCCTTCGGCCGCAGCCAGAACACGGAGTGCCCCAACAACCAGGCCACGCTCGGCAATGTGCAGAACGGTCTGAGCTGGGCGGGCATCAACCCCGGTTCGTACGTGACCGGCTGGCTGCGCTATCCGACCGTGCAGGCGGAGATCAACGCGGGCCGCCCGGTCGAGACCCGCATCCAGTGGTCCAACGGCGGCGGTCACATGCACGTCATCTACGGCTACGACGACGCCAACAGCTGGGTCTACTGGGGCGACCCGTGGCCCTCCAGCGACCGCTACAACTGGGCCTCGCACGCCTGGTACGTCGACAACAACACCTTCTCCTGGACCCACTCGCTCTACCGGATCGGGGCGTGAGAGCGATGACCCGTCACCAGCCCCGCCACCTGGTCAAGGCCGCGCTCGCCGGATCGGCGGCCACCCTGCTGCTCGGCCTCGCCGCCCCGGCGGCCTCCGCCGACTCCGGCCCCGCGGCGCCCTCCCCGGCCTCCCGCGCCGCCGCCCACGAGGCGGCACAGGCGCCGAAGACCCTCGACACGCTCTCCCGCTTCTTCGCCCGCGAGGGAGCCGTCACCAAGGCCGCGGCCGACCCGCGGATCGAGGGCAGGGCCGTGCCCGTGTACTACCTCTCCCCGGAGTTCGTCGCCGGGCAGAAGGGCGCGCCGATCGCCCGGCTCCAGTTCCTCGCCAGCAAGGCGGTCTCCTCCGACGGCCAGGAGGCCTCGCTCTGGACGGTCGAACAGGGCCGCTCCTGGCAGGTCGTGAACATCGCCACCGGGGACGACGAGACCCACTACGCGCGCGTGGGCGCGGAGAAGGTCCCCGGAGGCACCGTCTTCCACGAGCCGCAGATCAACGCCTGGTACGTCCAGGACGAGAAGCACGCGCGCGTGCTGCCGCTCGACAAGGACGCGGTGCGTGCCGTGGGCGCCGAGGGGACCTCGGTCGCCGCCTACCGCAAGCGCGTCCAGAAGGCGTACGGCGACAAGCTGCCCGGCTCGGCGTACGAGAAGTCGGGCAAGGCGGGCGGCTACGACACCGCGAAGCCCGCGAAGGAACCGGCGCGGGCGTCTGCGCAGGAGCCCGCACAGGGCCCCGTCACCGTGGCGTCGTCGATAGCCGGGGCGGGCGCGCTGCTCACCCTCGGCATCTCGGGGACGGCACTCGTGCGGCGCCGTGCCGCGCGACGCCGGGGCTGACGTCCGGGGGAGCGGCGGCCGGGACGCCGGCCGCCGCTCCCGCACCCCGGGGCGCGCCCGCGCGTCAGCTCAGCGCGCTGCCCTCCCGCCACTGCTTCCAGCCGACGTTCCAGGCGCCGTAGCCGTTGCCCGCCGCCACGGTGTCCTTGGAGCCGACGACCCGCACGACGTCCCCGGGGATCACGTCCTCGTAGAAGCGCCGTGCCGTCCCGTCCGTGGACAGGCCTATGCAGCCGTGCGTGACGTTCCGCTCCCCGGCCGCCGCGTTCGCGTTCGGGTTCTCGTGGAGGTACGTCCCCGAAGCCGTCAGGTGGACCGCGTAGTTGTAGTAGTCCTTGTACGACTCCCCGTAGCCGACCGTCCGGGAGTCCATGAGCACCCGGGACTGCTTGTCCAGGACGACCATGGTGCCGTTCCAGGTGTCCATGCCCGGCGCGCCGGCGGTCACCTTCACCCGGCTCGTCCTCCCGTCCTTCACCACGGTCATGGTGTGGCTGCGCACGTCCACGGTGGCGACGAACGAACGGCCCACCGTGAACGACCTGGTGGTCTGCGCGCCCACCTCGACGGTGACCCTCGTGCCGGGCTTCCACTGGTCGCGCGGGCGGTAGTCGACGCGCTGCCCCTCGTGCAGATTGCGGTCCTTGACCCAGCTCCACGAACCGGTCACCCCGGGGTTCGCCTCCACCGCGAGCCGCCGCTCCACCGCGGCCCGCTCCGCCACCGGCACCGGACGGTCGAACGTGAGCGATATCGGCATGCCGACGCCGACGGTCTGCCCCTCCGCCACGTTCAGCCGCGCGCCCTTGAGCGCGGCCGGGTCCGCGACGGGCTTCGGCTTCCGCTTCGGCTTCCCGGCCGACGCGCGGTCCGCCGCCGTCGAGCCCTGCTTCGGGTCGTCCGCCGGCCCCGCGTCCCGCGCGCCGTCCTGCGCGGAGCACCCCGCGAGCACCAGCGAGCAGAGCGCCGCCGCCCCCCACACGCGCGCGTTGCGCCTCATCGTGCTTCCTGTGGTCATCGGTTCCCCCTGGGCTGTGTTTCGATGTACGGGACCTGTACGCACCGGGAGGGCGGCAGGTTGCACACCAGTCGCAGGAATTTCAGATGACGTGATCCGGCGTGGCCGGACGGGGGCGCGGGGGCATGACGGAGGACGAGTTCGACGCGTTCTACGCCGCCGCCTTCCCGCGCCTGGTCGGCCAGTTGTACGCCCTGACCGGCGACCACGGCGAGGCGCAGGACGTAGTCCAGGAGGCGTTCGTACGGGCCTGGGACCGCCGTCAGGACTTCCTCGCCGACGAGGCGCCCGAGGCCTGGATCCGCACCGTGGCCATGCGCCTGGCCGTGAGCCGCTGGCGGCGGGCCAGGCGCTGGCTCGACCTCGTGCGCAGGAACCCGCCCGCCGACCGCGTCCCCGGCCCGGGACCCGAGCACACGGCCCTGGTCCAGGCGCTGCGCACCCTGCCGGAGGCCCAGCGCACGGCCGTCGTCCTGCACCATCTGTGCGACCTGAGCGTGGAGCAGGTAGCCTCCGAGACCGGCTCGCCCGTGGGCACGGTCAAGGCCCGCCTCTCGCGCGGCCGGGCGGCGCTCGCCGCGCGGCTGTCCGCCGAGCGGGACGACGACGGCGGAGCCGACGGCGACCGTGACGGCGACGACGAGCCCAGCGCGAAGGAGGGTGGCCGTGTCCGATGACCTGACCTCCGCGCTCCGGGACCTGGCGGCCGGCCACGAGACACCCGCGCCCGTCGCCGGGGCGGAGATCCGGCGCCGCGCCGTCGTGCGCCGCCGCCGGCGCCGTACCGCGTACGCGGGAGCGGCCCTGGCCACCGCGGCCGTCGCCGTCACCGTCACCGCGGGCCTGCTGTCCGGCCCCGACGACCGCCCGCGCGAACACCCGGCCCCCGTCGCCACGGACGGCACCCCGAAGCCCGCCGCCACCGTCGACCTGTCCCGGCGCCTGATGACCGTGGCGGGCCGCGAGCTGCCCGTCTCGGCGGGCAGCTCCCGGCACCCCACCCCCACCGGCCCGCTGACGGTCGTCGCCACCCACCGCGAACAGCGCATGCCCGCCGGGGACTTCGGCCTCGGCGGCGAGTACGACCTGAAACTGCCCTGGGTCGTCGAGCTGCGCACCTCCGACGGCCGGACCACCTACGCCGTCGCCCTGACCTACGACGAGAAGGCGCCCGGCACCCGGGACATCACGCGCGGCTGGCTCGGCCTGCGCACCGACGACGCGAAGTGGCTCCACGACCGGCTGGAACCGGGCGACGTCATCGCCGTCGAGTCCGGTGCGCCCGCACGCTGAGCCGCGCTGTCAGCCCCCGCCAGTAGGCTGTCCGACATGGCCGACCCTTCCAGCTACCGCCCCAAGCCGGGACAGATCCCCGACGCCCCGGGGGTCTACAAATTCCGCGACGAGCACCGCCGGGTGATCTACGTCGGGAAGGCCAAGAGCCTGCGCCAGCGCCTGGCCAACTACTTCCAGGACCTGGCGGGTCTCCACCCGCGCACGCGCTCCATGGTGACGACGGCCGCCTCCGTGGAGTGGACGGTGGTCACCACCGAGGTCGAGGCGCTCCAGCTGGAGTACTCCTGGATCAAGGAGTTCGACCCCCGGTTCAACGTCAAGTACCGCGACGACAAGAGCTATCCGTACCTCGCGGTGACGATGAACGAGGAGTTCCCGCGCGTGCAGGTGATGCGCGGCCAGAAGAAGAAGGGCGTGCGCTACTTCGGGCCCTACGGCCACGCGTGGGCCATCCGCGACACCGTCGACCTCCTCCTGCGCGCCTTCCCCGTGCGCACCTGCTCCGCGGGCGTGTTCAAGAACGCCGCCCGCACCGAGCGCCCCTGCCTGCTCGGCTACATCGGCAAGTGCTCGGCGCCCTGCGTGGGACGCGTCACCCCCGAGGAGCACCGCGAACTGGCCGAGGACTTCTGCGACTTCATGGCCGGCCGCACGGGGACGTACATCCGCCGCCTGGAGCGGCAGATGACGGACGCCGCCGAGGAGATGGAGTACGAGCGGGCGGCGCGCCTGCGCGACGACATCGACGCCCTGAAGAAGGCGATGGAGAAGAGCGCCGTCGTCCTCGCCGACGCCACCGACGCCGACCTGATCGCGCTGGCCGAGGACGAGCTGGAGGCCGCCGTCCAGATCTTCCACGTCCGGGGCGGGCGCGTGCGCGGCCAGCGCGGCTGGGTCACCGACAAGGTCGAGGCGGTCACCAGCGGCGACCTCGTCGAGCACGCGCTCCAGCAGCTGTACGGAGAGGAGAAGGGCGACGCCGTGCCCAAGGAGGTGCTCGTCCCCGCACTGCCCGACCCCATAGAGCCGGTCCAGGAGTGGCTGACCGAGCGCCGCGGTGCGAACGTCTCGCTGCGCATCCCGCAGCGCGGCGACAAGAAGGCCCTCATGGAGACCGTCGCGCGCAACGCCCAGCAGTCCCTCGTCCTGCACAAGACCAAGCGCGCCTCCGACCTCACCACGCGCTCGCGCGCCCTGGAGGAGATCGCCGCGGCCCTGGACCTCGACAGCGCCCCGCTGCGCATCGAGTGCTACGACATCTCGCACCTCCAGGGCGACGACGTCGTCGCGTCGATGGTGGTCTTCGAGGACGGCCTCGCCAGGAAGAGCGAGTACCGCCGCTTCCAGATCAAGGGCTTCGAGGGCCAGGACGACGTCCGCTCCATGCACGAGGTGATCACGCGCCGCTTCAAGCGCTACCTCGCCGAGAAGGAGAAGACGGGGGACTGGATCGACGAGGAGACCGGTGAGATCGCCGACACCGGCCCGACCGAGGAGGACGGCCGCCCCAAGCGCTTCGCCTACCCGCCCCAGCTCGTCGTGGTCGACGGCGGCCAGCCGCAGGTCGCGGCCGCCCAGCGGGCCCTGGACGAGCTCGGCATCGACGACATCGCGGTGTGCGGCCTGGCCAAGCGCCTGGAGGAGGTCTGGGTCCCCGGCGAGGACGACCCGGTGATCCTGCCACGCACCAGTGAGGGGCTCTACCTCCTCCAGCGCGTCCGTGACGAGGCGCACCGCTTCGCCATCACCTACCAGCGCGCCAAGCGGGCCAAGCGCTTCCGCGCGGGGCCCCTGGACGAGGTGCCGGGCCTGGGCGACGCGCGCAAACAGACGCTGATCAAGCACTTCGGTTCGGTGAAGAAGCTCCGATCCGCGACAATCGACCAGATCTGCGAGGTTCCGGGTGTGGGCCGCAAGACGGCCGAGGCCGTCGTGGCGGCCTTCGCCCGGGCGGCACCGGCCGCACCCGCCGTGAACACGGCGACCGGAGAGATCATGGAAGAGGAGGAGCCCGTGACCGCGGGCACCTCGGAGGAACGACGGGGGCAGGAGACATGAGCGAGCACGACGAAGGTGGAGAGCAAGTGAGTGCCGGCACGTCCATCGAGACGCCAGGAGTCCCCGACGCCGCGATCCCCGAGCTGGTGATCATCTCCGGGATGTCGGGCGCCGGGCGCAGCACCGCGGCCAAGTGCCTGGAGGACCTCGGCTGGTTCGTCGTCGACAACCTGCCGCCCGCGCTGATCCCCACGATGGTGGAGCTCGGCGCCCGCTCGCAGGGCAACGTCGCCCGCATCGCGGTCGTCGTCGACGTACGCGGCAGGCGCTTCTTCGACAACCTCCGCGACTCGCTCGCCGAGCTGGAGTCGAAGAACGTCACGCGGCGCATCGTCTTCCTGGAGTCCTCGGACGAGGCCCTGGTCCGCCGCTTCGAGTCGGTCCGCCGCCCGCACCCGCTGCAGGGCGACGGCCGCATCGTCGACGGCATCGAGGCCGAGCGCGACCTGCTGCGCGAGCTGCGCGGCGACGCCGACCTGGTCATCGACACCTCCAGCCTGAACGTGCACGAGCTGCGCGCCAAGATGGACGCCCAGTTCGCGGGCGAGGAGGAGCCCGAGCTGCGGGCCACGGTCATGTCCTTCGGCTTCAAGTACGGCCTGCCGGTCGACGCCGACCTGGTCGTGGACATGCGCTTCCTGCCGAACCCCCACTGGGTCCCCGAGCTGCGCCAGTACACCGGCCAGAACGAGGAGGTCGCGGCGTACGTCTTCAACCAGCCGGGCGCCAAGGAGTTCCTCGACCGGTACGCCGAACTGCTCCAGCTCATCGCCGCGGGCTACCGCCGCGAGGGCAAGCGCTATGTGACGATCGCGGTCGGCTGTACGGGCGGCAAGCACCGCTCCGTGGCCATGTCGGAGAAGCTCGCGGCGCGCCTGGCGTCCGAGGGCGTGGAGACCGTCATCGTCCACCGGGACATGGGGCGCGAATAATGAAGCCCAACCGCCGGACCGTCCGCCTGACCCGGCTGGGCCGCAAGCGGGGCACCCAGCCGAAGGTGGTCGCGCTCGGCGGGGGCATGGGCCTGTCCGCCTCGCTCGCCGCGCTGCGCCGCATCACCGGAGCCGGAGACCTCACCGCCGTCGTCACGGTCGCCGACGACGGCGGCTCCAGCGGGCGGCTCCGCGACGAGCTGGGCGTGCTGCCGCCCGGCGACCTGCGCAAGGCGCTCGCCGCGCTCTGCGGCGACGACGACTGGGGCCAGACCTGGGCCCGCGTCATCCAGCACCGCTTCCAGTCCAAGGGCGACCTGCACGAGCACGCGGTCGGCAATCTGCTGATCGTCGCCCTGTGGGAGCAGCTCGGCGACCACGTCCAGGCCCTGGACCTGGTCGGCCGGCTGCTCGGCGCGCAGGGCCGCGTGCTGCCCATGTCGGCCGTGCCGCTGGAGCTCCAGGCCCTGGTCAAGGGCCACGACCCGGCGCGCCCGGACGACGTGGACACGGTCCGCGGGCAGGCCACGGTGGCCCTGACCCCGGGCGAGGTCCAGTCCGTGCACGTCGTGCCGCACGACCCGCCGGCCGTCCCCGAGACGGTGGCCGCGGTCCTGGACGCGGACTGGGTGGTGCTCGGTCCGGGCTCCTGGTTCTCCTCGGTGATCCCGCACCTGCTGGTCCCCGAACTGCTCGACGCGCTGACCGTGACGAAGGCCCGCAAGGTCCTCTCGCTCAACCTCGCGCCGCAACCGGGAGAAACCGAAGGCTTCTCTCCGCAGCGTCATTTGGAGGTTTTGGCCCGACACGCCCCTAAACTCGCCCTGGACGTGGTGCTGGCCGACGAGGCCGCCGTGCCCGACCGTGAGTCACTGACCGATGCCGCCAAGCGGCTCGGCGCCACGGTCGAGCTGGCGCCGGTGGCCCGGCCCGACGGAACTCCGAGGCACGATCCGGAGCTCCTGGCAGCCGCGTACGACCGTATTTTTCGGATGCATGGAAGGATCGGCCCATGGCGATGACGGCAGCGGTGAAGGACGAGATCTCCCGGCTCCCCGTCACCCGGACCTGCTGCAGGAAGGCAGAGGTCTCGGCGATCCTGCGGTTCGCGGGCGGCCTTCACCTGGTGAGCGGCCGCATCGTGATCGAGGCGGAGCTGGACACCGCGATGGCCGCCCGGCGGCTCAAGCGCGACATCCTGGAGATCTTCGGGCACAGCTCGGAGCTGATCGTGATGGCCCCCGGCGGCCTGCGGCGCGGCTCGCGCTACGTCGTACGGGTGGTTGCGGGCGGCGATCAGCTGGCCCGTCAGACGGGTCTCGTGGACGGCCGCGGGCGTCCCATCCGGGGTCTGCCGCCGCAGGTGGTCTCGGGGGCCACCTGTGACGCGGAGGCGGCCTGGCGCGGGGCGTTCCTCGCGCACGGCTCGCTCACCGAGCCCGGCCGCTCCTCCTCCCTGGAGGTGACCTGCCCGGGCCCGGAGGCGGCGCTCGCGCTGGTCGGCGCGGCCCGCAGGCTGCAGATCGCGGGCAAGGCGCGCGAGGTACGCGGCGTGGACCGCGTGGTCGTGCGGGACGGGGACGCGATCGGCGCCCTGCTCACCCGGCTCGGCGCGCACGAGTCGGTGCTCGCCTGGGAGGAGCGGCGGATGCGGCGCGAGGTGCGCGCCACCGCCAACCGCCTGGCCAACTTCGACGACGCGAACCTGCGCCGCTCGGCCCGCGCGGCCGTCGCCGCGGGCGCCCGGGTGCAGCGCGCCCTGGAGATCCTCGGCGAGGAGGTGCCCGAGCACCTCGCGGCCGCCGGCCGGCTGCGCATGGAGCACAAGCAGGCCTCCCTGGAGGAGCTGGGCGCGCTCGCCGACCCGCCGCTGACCAAGGACGCCGTCGCCGGTCGCATCCGCCGTCTCCTGGCGATGGCCGACAAGCGCGCCCAGGACCTCGGCATTCCGGGTACGGAGTCCAATCTGGGCGACGATCTCGCCGACAGCCTCGCCGACAACATGGCGGTCTGACCGACCCGCGGGCTTCCCGAGCCGCCGGTGCCCCCGAGGCACCGGCGGCTTCTTTGCGTCCTCCTTAATGTCACTCTTCACGACATATTGACATGATCATGAAGTGTCACGAGCCTGGCGTTCGCGCACAAACGTGCCGGACAACTGCAAGGGGGGCTCATGAGACGAAGAGCGAGCGCGAGGTCGGTCCTCGCCGCGGGCGCACTGCTCATCGGCGGCCTCGCCGCCGCGCCGAACGCCCAGGCCAGCGGGGCCGCGAAGGCCCCGGCCGACGACGACCCCGCGGCCGTGAAGGTCTATCAGGCCGAGGTCACCAAGAAGCAGATACCGATCCTCGTCAAGGCGGGTCAGGACGCCCACGAACTGGCCGGGCAGACGCCCGAACGCGGCACCGGCCGCGTCGAGCTGTATCTGACCGAGGGGCAGGCCAAGGCGATCGAACGGCAGGGCGTCGAGCTCAGCGAGCACAAGGTCTCCAAGGCCGCGGAGAAGCGGCTCAAGGCCGCGGGGGACGGGGTCTTCCGGCCGTACAGCGGAAAGGGCGGGCTCCAGGAGGAGATCGTCAAGACCGGTCAGGCCCACCCCGACCTCACCAAGGTCGTCTCCATCGGCAAGACCCTCCAGGGCAAGGACATTCTCGCCCTGAAGCTCACCAAGGGCGCCAAGAAGTCCAAGGACGGCTCGAAGCCGTCCACCCTGTACATGTCCAACCAGCACGCGCGCGAGTGGATCACTCCCGAGATGACCCGCCGCCTGATGCACCACTACCTGGACAACTACGGCAAGGACCAGCGCATCACCAAGCTCGTGAACTCCACCGAGCTGTGGTTCGTGCTCTCCGCCAACCCCGACGGCTACGACTTCACGCACGCCGCCGAGGCCAACCGCCAGTGGCGCAAGAACCTCCGCGACGTCGACGGCGACGGGAAGATCGCGCCGGGCGACGGCGTCGACCTCAACCGCAACTTCGCCTACAAGTGGGGCTACGACAACGAGGGTTCGTCGCCGGACGCCTCGAACGAGACCTACCGCGGCACCGGACCGATGTCCGAGCCCGAGACCAAGGCGCTCGACCGCTTCCAGAAGCGCATCGGCTTCACGTACGGGATCAACTACCACTCGGCCGCCGAACTGATCCTCTACGGAGTGGGCTGGCAGGTCGCCACGCCCACCCCGGACGACGTCCTCTACAAGGCGCTGGCCGGCACGCCCGAGAAGCCCGCGATCCCCGGCTACCACCCGCAGGTCTCCTCCGAGCTCTACACCACCAACGGCGAGGCCGACGGCCACGCGGGGAACGTCAACGGCTTCTCCATGTTCACCCCGGAGATGTCCACCTGCCAGACCGCGTCGAACGTGGACCCCAATGACGCCTGGAAGCCCGAGGACTGCGCGTCCATCTTCACCTTCCCGGACGACGAGAAGCTGATCCAGCAGGAGTTCGCGAAGAACGTCCCCTTCGCGCTCGCCGTCGCCGAGACCGCGCTCCACCCCGACCAGCCGGTCTCCGTCACCGGCATCGAGGCCCCGGACTTCACGCCCGGCTCCTTCACCACCTCCTACGCGCGCGGCGCCGACCAGGAGGTCGCCGTCACCGCCCGCAAGTCGGTGCGCGACAAGGAGCTCAACTACCGGATCAACGGTGGCCGTACGCACGACGAGGACGTCAGGGCCTGGAAGGGCGGCGAGACCTACGGCGGCGAGGACAACCTCCACTTCGACCAGTACCGCGCGAAGGTCGAGGGCGCGCGCGTGGGCGACAAGGTCGAGGTGTGGTTCACCGGCCGCACGAAGAAGGGCCGCACCGAGAGCGAGCACTTCACGTACACCGTCGCCGAACGCCCCAAGGCGAGCACGCTCGTCGTCGCCGAGGAGGGCGCACCGGCCACGCAGGCCCAGAAGTACGTCGACGCCCTGAAGGCCAACGGCCGCTCGGCCGCCGTCTGGGACGTCGCCAAGCAGGGCGTCCCGCACCCGCTCGGCGTCCTGTCGCACTTCTCGGCGGTCGTCCACTACACCGGTGACCCCGTCCCCGGGGCGGCCACCCAGCTCGCCCTGCGCGACTACCTCAACGAGGGCGGCAAGCTCGTCGAGTCCGGCGAGCGCACCGGCGGCAACGTCGACCTCGGCGAGGCGCTCACCGACGACTTCGCGCAGTACTACCTCGGCGCCTACGAGCGGCTCTCCGCGCCCGGCGTCAAGAGCTTCGAGGGCAGCGGTGCCCTCGCCGGGGTGAAGACCCCGCTCGCCGCCGCCGACACCAACCCGCTGGACAAGGCGGGCCGGTTCACCGTCACCTCGGACAACCTGCCGCCCCAGCAGTTCCCGCAGTTCAAGAGCGAGGCCGCGGGCTCCTACCCGGGTCTCAGCAACCCGTACGCGCCCTTCGAAGGCCAGGGCATGGCGTCGGCCACCCACGCCGACCAGGACTGGAAGCGGCTCACCCGCACCATCGACCTCACCAATGTCACCGCCGCCGACCAGCCGGAGCTGCGGTTCCAGCTCAACTGGAGCCTGGAGAACGGCTACGACCACGGGATCCTGGAGGCCCACACCGCGGGCGCCGACGACTGGACCACGCTGCCCGACAAGAACGGCAACTCGTCGAGCGCCGTGCCCGCCGAGTGCGGGGCCGGGTTCTTCCTCAACGGCCACCCCTTCCTCAAGCACTACCTGACGCTCGGCGCGAACGGCTGCACGGCCAGTGGCACCACCGGCGCGTGGAACAGCTTCACCGGGTCCTCCGGCGGCTGGAAGCCGGTCGCCTTCGACCTGAGCCCGTACGCGGGCAAGAAGGTCGAGGTCTCCCTGAGCGCCATCACCGACCCCTCCACCGGGGGGCGCGGCCTCTTCGCCGACAACGCGCAACTGGTCGTCGGCGGCGATGTCAAGGAGACCGAGGGATTCGAGACCTCGCTCGGCTCCTGGAGCGTCGCTCCGCCCCCGGCCGGCAGCCCCAATATCACAGGTGACTGGGCGCGCACCGGGGAGCTCTACCGTTCCTACGCGGCCGTCACAGCGCGTGACAGCGTGCTGCTCGGCTTCGGGTTCGAGCATGTGCCCGGAAACGCCGAGAGGGCCGCTCTTATGGGCGCCTCCCTGGCACATCTGCGCGGCTGACGCTGCGTAATCGGGACCAAGGTCCCGGTGGCCCGTATTCCTACTGAGGGGTACGGGCCACAGTGCCGCATACGGGCGCTCTCGATGTCACCTCAGGGCCCTCAGAGAGGTAGGGTCGGAGGCGGTCGGGGACATCCCATACAACTCGCCGGCGTCTAAAACCGGCGTACCAACGAGGAGATCGGTTCGTGACGATCCGCGTAGGCATCAACGGCTTTGGCCGCATCGGTCGCAACTACTTCCGCGCCCTCCTTGACCAGGGTGCGGACATCGAGATCGTGGCTGTCAACGACCTGGGTGACACCGCCACCACGGCTCACCTGCTCAAGTACGACACCATCCTGGGCCGCCTCAAGGCCGAGGTGTCGCACACCGAGGACACCATCACCGTCGACGGCCACACCATCAAGGTGCTGTCCGAGCGCAACCCCGCCGACATCCCGTGGGGCCAGCTGGGCGTCGACATCGTGATCGAGTCCACCGGCATCTTCACCAAGAAGGCCGACGCCGAGAAGCACATCGCCGGCGGTGCCAAGAAGGTCCTCATCTCGGCTCCGGCCAAGGACGAGGACATCACCATCGTGATGGGCGTCAACCAGGACAAGTACGACGCGGCCAACCACCACGTCATCTCCAACGCCTCCTGCACCACCAACTGCGTGGCGCCGATGGCGAAGGTTCTCGACGAGAACTTCGGCCTGGTCAAGGGCCTGATGACGACGGTCCACGCGTACACCAACGACCAGCGCATCCTGGACTTCCCGCACAAGGACCTGCGCCGCGCCCGCGCCGCCGCGGAGAACATCATCCCGACCACGACGGGTGCCGCCAAGGCCACCGCCCTGGTCCTCCCGCAGCTCAAGGGCAAGCTCGACGGCATCGCGATGCGCGTCCCGGTCCCGACCGGCTCCGCCACCGACCTGGTCGTCGAGCTGGAGCGCGAGGTCACCAAGGACGAGGTCAACGCCGCGTTCAAGAAGGCCGCGGACGGCGAGCTCAAGGGCATCCTGTACTACACCGAGGACGAGATCGTGTCCTCGGACATCGTCAGCGACCCGGCGTCCTGCACCTTCGACTCCTCCCTGACCATGGTCCAGGAGGGCAAGACGGTGAAGATCCTCGGCTGGTACGACAACGAGTGGGGCTACTCCAACCGTCTCGTCGACCTCACCGTCTTCGTCGGCGGTCAGCTCTAGTCACCAGAGCAGACACCCAGATGTGAGCACAGGGTCCGGACCGCGCAACGTCGCGCGCTCCGGGCCCTGTTGTGCGTCAGTCCACCCAAGGAGTTCAGTTCATGAAGACGATCGACGAGCTTCTCGCCGAAGGCGTCGACGGCAAGCGGGTCTTCGTCCGCGCCGATCTCAACGTGCCGCTCGCCGACGGCGCGATCACCGACGACGGCCGCATCCGTGCCGTCCTGCCGACCGTCAAGGCCCTGGCCGAGGCGGGCGCGAAGGTGATCGTGGCCTCGCACCTGGGCCGCCCCAAGGGCGCCCCGGACCCGGCCTTCTCGCTGCTGCCCGCCGCCGAGCGGCTCGGTGAACTCCTGGGCGCGCCGGTCGCGTTCGCGCAGGACACCGTGGGCCCCGCCGCGCACGACGCGGTGGACGGCCTCCAGCCCGGCCAGGTCGCGGTCATCGAGAACCTCCGCTTCAACGCCGGTGAGACGGCCAAGGACGACACCGAGCGCGGCGAGTTCGCCGACCGGCTCGCCGCCCTCGCCGACGTCTACGTGGGCGACGGCTTCGGCGCCGTGCACCGCAAGCACGCCTCGGTCTTCGACCTGCCGGCGCGCCTGCCGCACTACGCGGGCTACCTCATCGCCACCGAGGTCGGCGTCCTGAAGAAGCTCACCGCCGACGTCAAGCGGCCGTACGCGGTGGTCCTCGGTGGCGCCAAGGTCTCCGACAAGCTCGGAGTGATCGACCACCTCCTGGAGCGGGCCGACCGCATCCTCATCGGCGGCGGCATGGCCTACACCTTCCTCAAGGCCCAGGGCCACGAGGTCGGCATCTCCCTGCTGCAGGAGGACCAGATCCCGGCGGTGCTCGGCTACCTCAAGCGCGCCGAGGAGAAGGGCGTGGAGTTCGTCCTGCCCGTCGACGTCCTGGTCTCGACCGAGTTCCCGGACCTGAAGACGAAGGCCCCGGCCAACCCCGCCACCGTCGCCGCGGACGCCATCCCGGCCGACCAGGAGGGCCTGGACATCGGCCCCGAGACCCGCAAGCTGTACGCCTCGAAGCTCGCCGACGCGGCCACCGTCTTCTGGAACGGCCCGATGGGCGTCTTCGAGCACCCCGACTACGCCGAGGGCACCAAGGCCGTCGCCCAGGCGCTCCTCGACAGCCCGGCCTTCACGGTCGTCGGCGGTGGCGACTCGGCCGCCGCCGTGCGCCTGCTGGGCTTCGACGAGAATGCTTTCGGCCACATCTCGACCGGCGGCGGCGCCTCCCTCGAATACCTCGAGGGCAAGACGCTCCCCGGCCTCGCCGCACTGGAGGACTGACCCTTAATGAGCACCCGTACGCCGCTGATGGCGGGCAACTGGAAGATGAACCTCAACCACCTCGAGGCCATCGCGCACGTCCAGAAGCTCGCCTTCGCCCTGGCCGACAAGGACTACGACGCCTGCGAGGTCGCCGTCCTGCCGCCCTTCACCGACCTGCGCTCCGTGCAGACCCTGGTCGACGGCGACAAGCTCAAGATCAAGTACGGCGCCCAGGACATCTCGGCGCACGACTCCGGTGCCTACACCGGTGAGATCTCGGGCCCGATGCTGTCCAAGCTGAAGTGCTCCTACGTCGCCGTGGGCCACTCCGAGCGCCGCCAGTACCACAACGAGTCCGACGAGATCTGCAACGCCAAGGTGAAGGCCGCCTTCAAGCACGGTCTGACCCCGATCCTCTGCGTCGGCGAGGGCCTGGAGATCCGCAAGGCGGGCCAGCAGGTCCAGTACACGCTGAACCAGATCGACGGCGGCCTCAAGGACGTCCCGGCCGAGCAGGCCGAGACGATCGTCATCGCGTACGAGCCCGTCTGGGCGATCGGCACCGGCGAGGTCGCGACCCCCGAGGACGCGCAGGAGGTCTGCGGGGCGATCCGCGGCCGCCTCGCCGAGCTGTACTCGCAGGAGCTCGCCGACAAGGTGCGCATCCAGTACGGCGGCTCCGTGAAGGCGAAGAACGTCGCCGACATCATGGCGCAGCCCGACGTCGACGGTGCCCTGGTGGGCGGCGCGGCGCTGGACGCGGACGAGTTCGTCAAGATCGTCCGCTTCCGCGACCAGTGAGTATGCGGTAGCGGCGATACGTCGTACCCTTGCGGGGGTCGGAGGCGGTGCATGCTGGCTGTCGAAGCTCGCGGATGTCGCCCCCGGCCCCCGTCGTCGATTCAGATCCGAGGAAGTTGGTCCAGCCGTGGTTATGGGGTTCTCGATCGCCCTGATCGTCTTCAGCCTGCTGATGATGCTGCTGGTGCTGATGCACAAGGGCAAGGGCGGCGGTCTCTCCGACATGTTCGGTGGCGGCATGCAGTCGTCCGTCGGTGGCTCCTCCGTCGCGGAGCGCAACCTCGACCGCATCACGGTCGTGGTCGGTCTGCTGTGGTTCGCGTGCATTGTCGCGCTGGGGCTGCTGATGAAGGCGAACAACTAGCGCCAGGCACTGGCTGCTTGTCCGGTGCGCGCCCGCGTGCGCGGCTTATCATGGGGCTTGCGTCCGGGGGTCGGGGTGTAACTCCCAACACTGGACGCGCGTTGGGCCTTACGTAAACTGAGGCGCCCGCAGCAGCACCATCACGCAGGGAGTTACGACCGTGGCAAGTGGCAACGCGATCCGAGGAAGTCGGGTCGGGGCGGGGCCGATGGGCGAGGCCGAGCGCGGCGAGTCCGCGCCGCGACTGCGCATCTCCTTCTGGTGCTCGAACGGGCACGAGACGCAGCCCAGCTTCGCCAGCGACGCGCAGGTCCCCGATACGTGGGACTGTCCCCGCTGCGGCTTTCCGGCCGGTCAGGACCGGGACAATCCACCGGACCCGCCGCGCACCGAGCCGTACAAGACGCATCTGGCGTATGTGCGTGAGCGGCGCAGCGACGCGGACGGCGAGGCGATTCTCGCGGAGGCGCTCGCGAAACTGCGGGGCGAAATCTAGGACTTGAACACCGGCCGGGCACCGAATTGGTGACCGGCCGGTTTCTCATCTCGGTACGTGTGCGGACAGACGGCTTCAGATATCTCATACCGACCCCTGATCCATTAGGTTGGATCGTGCAGCGGGGCAAAGGACGTACCTGGGTACGGAGAGAAGGCTGAAGTCGTAGATGAATGCAGAAAGCCGCGCCAGGCTCAATCAGATGCCCGAGTGGACGGCGCTCGGCAAGCACCGTGAACAGCTGGGCGAGGTGCAGCTGCGTGAGCTGTTCGCCGCGGATCCGGCGCGCGGCACGGCGTACACCCTCCAGGTCGGCGATCTGTACGTCGACTACTCCAAGCACCTGGTCACCGACGACACGCTGACGCTGCTGCGCGAGCTGGCCGCCGCGACCGACGTCTTCGGGCTGCGGGACGCCATGTTCCGCGGCGAGAAGATCAACACGACGGAGGACCGCGCCGTCCTGCACACCGCGCTGCGCGCCCCGCGCGACGCCGTGATCGAGGTCGACGGGGAGAACGTGGTGCCGGCGGTGCACGCGGTCCTCGACAGGATGAGCGTCTTTTCGGACAAGGTGCGCTCGGGGGAGTGGACCGGTCACACCGGCAGGCGCATCAAGAACGTGGTCAACATCGGCATCGGCGGTTCCGACCTCGGGCCCGCCATGGCGTACGAGGTGCTGCGCTCCTTCACCGACCGCGACCTCACCGTGCGCTTCGTGTCGAACGTGGACGGTGCCGACCTGCACGAGGCCGTGCGGGACCTGGACGCGGCCGAGACGCTGTTCGTCATCGCGTCGAAGACGTTCACCACCATCGAGACGATCACCAACGCCACGTCGGCGCGGGAGTGGCTGCTCGGCGAGCTGAAGGCCGGTCAGGAAGCCGTCGCCCAGCACTTCGTGGCGCTGTCGACGAACGCCGAGAAGGTCGCCGACTTCGGCATCGACACGGCCAACATGTTCGAGTTCTGGGACTGGGTCGGCGGCCGCTACTCGTACGACTCGGCCATCGGGCTCTCCCTGATGATCGCCATCGGTCCGGCCGCGTTCCGCGAGATGCTGGACGGCTTCCACCTCGTCGACGAGCACTTCCGTACCGCGCCCGCCGAGTCCAACGTGCCCTTGCTGATGGGCCTGTTGGGGATCTGGTACGGCAACTTCCACGACGCGCAGTCGCACGCGGTGCTGCCGTACTCGCACTACCTCTCCAAGTTCACCGCGTACCTCCAGCAGCTGGACATGGAGTCCAACGGCAAGTGCGTCGGCCGGGACGGCGAGCAGGTCGCGTGGCAGACCGGGCCCGTCGTCTGGGGCACGCCGGGCACCAACGGCCAGCACGCGTACTACCAACTCATCCACCAGGGAACGAAGTTGATCCCGGCGGACTTCATCGGCTTCGCCGAGCCGGTCGCGGATCTGCGGCCGGGTCTGGTCGCCCAGCACGATCTCCTGATGGCCAACTTCTTCGCCCAGACGCAGGCGTTGGCGTTCGGCAAGACACCGGACGAGGTCCGTGCGGAGGGCGTGGCGGAGGAGCTCGTCCCGCACAAGACGTTCCAGGGCAACCACCCCACGACGACGGTCCTCGCGAAGTCCCTCACCCCCTCGGTCCTCGGTCAGCTCATCGCCCTCTACGAGCACAAGGTGTTCGTGCAGGGCGCGGTGTGGAACATCGACTCCTTCGACCAGTGGGGCGTCGAGCTCGGCAAGGTGCTCGCCAAGCGCGTCGAGCCCGCGCTGACGGAGGGCGCCGAGGTGCCGGACCTGGACGGGTCGACGACCGCTCTGGTCGCCAAGTACCGCTCCCTGCGCGGCCGTTGAGGCCGCCGCGGCCGATCCGCACCGGCCGATAATCGGATGCGGGCGCCCCGCCCGGCGGGTGACACTGCTTCGGCTCTGTCACCCCCGGGAGGGACCCCGTCATGGACCAGCTGCTCGCCGCGCTCGCCGATCCCGAGAGACTGCGGCTGTTCGCGCGCATAGTCCTCGACGACCTGCCCTCCCGCGAGGCGGACTCGCCCGTCGCCCGCAAACATCTGGGCCGACTGCTCGCCGTCGGCGCCGTGGAGCGGCTGCCCGACGGGTCGCTGCGGGCCGACCCGGCCGTCTTCCGCCGCGCGCCCGCCCCGGTCGACGACCGCCCCACCGTGCCGCGCCGCCTCACCGGCTTCTTCTCCCATGGCCGCCTCACGGCCATCCCCGTCCGCCCGGTCGTCCGCCACGAACTCCTCGTCCACCTCACGGACACCCTCTTCGACGCCGACCGCACCTACAGCGAACGCGAGGTCAACGAGGCGTTCCGCACGGTCCACGACGACACGGCGGCCCTCCGCCGCTACTGCGTGACGGACGGCCTCCTGGTGAGAGAACAGGACGGCAGCAACTACCGAAGGGTCCTCGTACAGGCGTGAGGGCTCCGCCTCGCCCCGATGGGCCCACGCGCGAAGGGCTGGGCCGCGCCGCCCGCCCCGCCGCAGAGGACGAAGCGCAGGAACCGCGACGGTCGCCCGGCAGAGAATCAGCCGGTAGATGTGGACGTGCCGTGGTCCAAGAAGGAGAAGACGCGGGGGTTCGTGCGGGGCGGGACGCCGGCCGTGACCGCGGGCGCCTCCGGTGGCGAGGTCCACTGCAAGGTCACCGCCGACGGAACGACGCGGACCGCGACGGCCAGGGGAGCCTTCGCCACGGCCACCTGCAGCGGATTCTGACCTCCGGAGACACGTGAGGGCCCCGCACCGACCGGTGCGGGGCCCTCAGTCGCGTCCAGTGGAGAACCGTTACGCCACCGCCGGCGGATACAGCTCCGGCGGGAGTTGGGAGGCCGCTGCCGTGTCCAGGAGCCACAGGGTGCGGCTGCGGCCGTGGGCGCCCGCTGCCGGGGCCTGGATCTCGCCCGCGCCCGAGAGGGCGATGGCCGCGGCCCTCGCCTTGTCCTCGCCCGCCGCCAGCAGCCACACCTCGCGGGCGGAGCGGATGGCGGGGAGGGTGAGGGTGACGCGGGTGGGCGGGGGCTTCGGGGCGCCGTGCACGCCGACCACCGTGCGTTCCGTCTCGCGCACCGCCGGCAGCTCGGGGAAGAGCGAGGCCACGTGGGTGTCGGGACCCACGCCGAGCATCAGGACGTCGAAGGCCGGCACCGGGACGCCCGCGGCGGCAGCCGCTGATTGATAGTGCTCCGGGCCCGCCGCCGCGGCGAGTTCGGCGGCGTAGGCCTCGGCGGCCGCCTCCACCTCGAAGGGGCCGTCCGACGCGGGCATCGGGTGCACCCGGGCCGGGTCCAGCGGCACCGCGTCGAGCAGCGCCTCGCGGGCCTGGGTGTGGTTGCGCTCCGGGTCGCCCTCCGGCAGGAACCGCTCGTCGCCCCACCACAGGTCAAGGCGCGACCAGTCGACCGCGTCCCGTGCGGGGGACGTGTTCAGCGCGGCCAGCAGGCCGTTGCCGTTGCGGCCGCCGGTGAGGACCACCGACGCGAAGCCCTTCGCGGCCTGCGCGTCGACGATCTTCGTGATGAGGCGGGCCGCGGCGGCCTGCGCCATCAGCTCCTTGTCGCGGTGGACGACCAGCTGCGGTGCGGTGCTCACTTGGCCGCCGCCTTCTTCGCCGCCGTCTTCTTCGCGGTGGCCGCCTTGGCGGGAGCGGCCTTGGCGGGCGCCGCCTTCTTCGGAGCCTCGGACGGCTCGGCCTCGGACGGCTTGGCCTCGGAAGGAGACTCCGCCGGCTCGCCCAGGCGGTCCACGCCGTACTTCAGCGCGGACGCGTAGGTGTCGTCCGGGTCCAGGCGCCGCAGCTCCTCGGCGATCAGCTCGGCCGTCTCGCGGCGCTTGAGCGCGACCGCGCGGTCGGGCTGCCCCTGGATGGAGAGCGTCGCGAGCGAGCCGTCGGCGCGGTCGAGCACGATGGGACCGCAGTCGGTCTCCATGCGTACGCCGGTCAGGCCGGGGCCCGCCGACAGCGACCGCTTCACCGGCACGTCGAGCCGGTCCGCCAGCCACATGGCGAGCAGCTCGCAGCTCGGGTTGAACTCCTCGCCCTCCACCTGCACCGAGGTGACCTTGCAGGTGACCTGGTCGAGCGCCGCCGCGAGCATCGAGCGCCACGGCGTGATGCGGGTCCAGGACAGGTCCGTGTCGCCGGGGTGGTAGGCCTCGGCGCGCGTGGTCAGCTCGTGGATCGGCTGCTCGGCCGCGTACGTGTCCGTGACGCGGCGCTGGGCCAGGGCGCCCAGCGGGTCCTTGGCGGGGTCCAGCGGGGCGTTCACCGGCCACCAGACGACCACGGGGGCGTCGGGCAGCAGCAGCGGCAGGACGACCGACTGGGCGTGGTTGATGACCTCGCCGTACAGACGCAGGACCACCGTCTCGCCGGTGCCCGCGTCCGCGCCCACCCGCACCTCGGCGTCCAGGCGCGAGGTGGTGCGGTCGCGCGGCGAGCGCGCGGCGCGCTTGATGACGACGAGCGTGCGCGAGGGGTGCTCGCGCGACGCGTCGTTGGCCGCCTTCAGGGAGTCGTACGCGTTCTCCTCGTCGGTGACGATGACGAGGGTCAGCACCATGCCGACGGCCGGGGTGCCGATCGCCCGGCGCCCCTGCACCAACGCCTTGTTGATCTTGCTGGACGTGGTGTCCGTGAGGTCGATCTTCATGGCCGACGCCAGCTCCGTCCGTCTCGTGCGAGCATCTCGTCCGCCTCGGTCGGGCCCCAGGTGCCGGCCGGGTACTGGGCGGGCTTGCCGTGCTTGTCCCAGTACTGCTCGATCGGGTCGAGGATGTTCCAGGACAGCTCGACCTCCTCCGTGCGCGGGAAGAGGTTGGCGTCGCCGAGCAGGACGTCCAGGATCAGGCGCTCGTACGCCTCGGGGCTGGACTCGGTGAAGGACTCGCCGTACGCGAAGTCCATCGAGACGTCCCGGATCTCCATGGAGGTGCCGGGCACCTTCGAGCCGAACCGGACCGTGATGCCCTCGTCGGGCTGGACGCGGATGACGATCGCGTTCTGCCCGAGCTCCTCGGTGGCGGTGTGGTCGAAGGGGGAGTGGGGAGCGCGCTGGAAGACCACCGCGATCTCCGTGACCCGGCGGCCGAGCCGCTTGCCGGTGCGCAGGTAGAACGGCACGCCCGCCCAACGGCGGTTGTCCACCTGCAGCTTGATCGCCGCGTAGGTGTCGGTCTTCGACTTGGGGTCGATGCCGTCTTCCTGGAGGTAGCCGACGGCCTTCTCGCCGCCCTGCCAGCCCGCGGAGTACTGCCCGCGCACGGTGTCCTTGCCGAGGTCCTTCGGCAGCTTCACCGCGCCGAGCACCTTCGCCTTCTCGGCGACCAGCGCGTCCGCGTCGAAGGAGGCGGGCTCCTCCATGGCGGTGAGCGCCATCAGCTGGAGCAGGTGGTTCTGGATGACGTCACGGGCGGCGCCGATGCCGTCGTAGTAGCCGGCCCGGCCGCCGATGCCGATGTCCTCGGCCATGGTGATCTGCACGTGGTCCACGTACGACCGGTTCCAGATCGGCTCGAACATCTGGTTGGCGAAGCGGAGCGCCAGGATGTTCTGGACGGTCTCCTTGCCGAGGTAGTGGTCGATCCGGAACACCTGGTCCGGGTCGAACACCTCGTGCACGATCGCGTTCAGGTCCTGGGCGGAGGCCAGGTCGTGCCCGAACGGCTTCTCGATGACGGCGCGCCGCCACGAGCCCTCGGGCGCGTCCGCGAGGCCATGCTTCTTGAGCTGCTGGACGACCTGCGGGAAGAACTTCGGGGGCACCGAGAGGTAGAAGGCGAAGTTGCCGCCCGTTCCCTGCGCCTTGTCGAGGTCCTGGATGGTGGCCTTGAGCTGCTCGAAGGCGGCGTCGTCGTCGAAGTTGCCCTGGACGAAGCGCATGCCCTGGATGAGCTGCTGCCAGACCTCCTCGCGGAAGGGCGTGCGCGCGTGCTGCTTGACGGCGTCGTGCACCTCCTGCGCGAAGTCCTCGTCCTGCCATTCGCGGCGGGCGAAACCAATGAGGGAAAAGCCCGGCGGCAACAGACCTCGGTTGGCGAGGTCGTACACGGCCGGCATCAACTTTTTACGGGACAAATCGCCCGTGACGCCAAAAATGACCAGGCCCGACGGCCCCGCGATACGCGGGAGCCGTCGGTCTGCGGCGTCACGCAGCGGATTGCTGCTTGACAAGGTGGTCAGCCCTTCGAAGGGGCGAGGCGGTCGAGCTCGGCCTCGGTGGACTTGAGCAGGTCGTTCCAGGACGCCTCGAACTTCTCGACGCCCTCGTCCTCCAGGAGCTGCACGACGTCGTCGTAGGAGATGCCGAGCTTCTCCACGGCGGCGATCTCGGCGCGCGAGGCGTCGTAGGTGCCCGCGATGGTGTTGCCGGTGATCTGCCCGTGGTCGGCGGTGGCCTCCAGGGTCGCCTCCGGCATGGTGTTCACCGTGTTGGGCGCGACCAGGTCGTCGACGTACAGGGTGTCCTTGTACGCCGGGTCCTTGACGCCGGTCGAGGCCCACAGCGGACGCTGCTTGTTGGCCTGCGCCTTGTCCAGGGCCGCCCAGCGGTCGGAGGAGAAGACCTCCTCGTACGCCTCGAAGGCGAGACGGGCGTTGGCGAGCGCGGCCTTGCCCTTGAGGGCCTTGGCCTCGTCCGTGCCGACGCCGTCCAGGCGCTTGTCGATCTCGGTGTCCACGCGGGACACGAAGAAGGACGCCACCGAGTGGATCTTGGAGAGGTCCAGGCCGCGCTCCTTGGCCTTCTCCAGGCCGGCGAGGTAGGCCTCCATGACCTCGCGGTAGCGCTCCAGCGAGAAGATCAGCGTGACGTTGACGCTGATGCCCTTGCCGATGACCTCGGTGATCGCGGGCAGGCCCGCCTTCGTCGCCGGGATCTTGATGAGCGTGTTGGGGCGGTCCACCAGCCAGGCCAGCTGCTTGGCCTCGGCGATCGTCGCCGCCGTGTTGTGGGCCAGGCGCGGGTCGACCTCGATCGAGACCCGGCCGTCCTGGCCGCCGGTCGCGTCGAAGACCGGGCGCAGGATGTCGGCGGCGTCACGGACGTCCGCCGTCGTGATCATGCGGATGGCCTCTTCGACGGTGACCTCGCGGGCGGCGAGGTCGGCGAGCTGCTGCTCGTAACCGTCACCCGAGGAGATCGCCTTCTGGAAGATCGACGGGTTGGTCGTGACGCCCACGACGTGCTGCTGGTCGATCAGCTCGGCGAGGTTGCCGGACGTGATCCGCTTGCGCGACAGGTCGTCCAGCCAGATCGCGACGCCTTCGTCGGAGAGGCGCTTCAGTGCGTCTGTCATGGAAAATACATCTCCCGATTTCTGAGATTTCGTCGTATGTCGGCGTCAGCGCCGTGCGGCGTCGAGCGATTCCCGGGCCGCGGCGGCCACGGCGTCGGCGGTGAAGCCGAACTCGCGGAAGAGCACCTTGCCGTCCGCGGAGGCACCGAAGTGCTCCAGCGAAACGATGCGCCCCGCGTCACCCACGTACTTGTGCCAGGTCAGGCCGATGCCCGCCTCGACCGCCACACGCGCCTTGACGGACGGCGGCAGAACGCTGTCGCGGTACCCCTGGTCCTGCTCCTCGAACCACTCGACCGACGGCATCGAGACGACCCGCGTCGGGACGCCCGCGGCCTGGAGCTGCTCGCGCGCCTCGACGGCGAGCTGCACCTCGGAGCCGGTGCCGATGAGCACGACCTCGGGCGAGCCGCCCTCGGCCTCGAACAGGACGTAGCCGCCCTTGGCCGCGTCCTCGTTGCGCTCGTACGTCGGCACGCCCTGGCGGGTCAGCGCGAGGCCGTGCGGAGCGCCCTTGCCGAACTCCTTGGTGTAGCGCTTGAGGATCTCGCGCCAGGCGATCGCCGTCTCGTTCGCGTCGGCCGGGCGGACCACGTTCAGGCCCGGGATGGCGCGCAGCGAGGCGAGGTGCTCGACGGGCTGGTGGGTCGGGCCGTCCTCGCCCAGACCGATGGAGTCGTGCGTCCACACGTACGTCACCGGCAGGTGCATCAGGGCCGACAGGCGGACGGCGTTGCGCATGTAGTCGGAGAACACCAGGAAGGTGCCGCCGAAGATGCGGGTGTTGCCGTGCAGCGCGATGCCGTTCATCTCCGCGGCCATGGAGTGCTCGCGGATGCCGTAGTGGATCGTGCGGCCGTACGGGTCCGCCTCCGGCAGCGGGTTGTCCGCCGGCAGGAAGGAGCTCGTCTTGTCGATCGTCGTGTTGTTCGAGCCCGCGAGGTCGGCGGAGCCGCCCCACAGCTCGGGCACGACCGCGCCGAGCGCCTGGAGGACCTTGCCGGACGCGGCGCGCGTGGCGACGCCCTTGCCGGTCTCGAACTCCGGGAGCTTCTCCTCCCAGCCCTCGGGCAGCTCGCCCGCGGCGATGCGGTCGAACTCGGCGGCGCGCTCGGCGTTGGCCGTGCGCCAGGCGGCGAAGCCCTTCTCCCACTCGGCCTTGGCCTCGCGGCCGCGGTCGAGGGCCTTGCGGGCGTGCCCGATGACCTCGTCGGAGACCTCGAAGGTCTGCTCCGGGTCGAAGCCGAGGACGCGCTTGGTGGCGGCCACCTCTTCGTCGCCGAGCGCCGAGCCGTGCGCGGCCTCGGTGTTCTGGGCGTTCGGGGCGGGCCAGGCGATGATCGAGCGCATGGCGATGAAGGACGGCTTGTCCGTGACCGCCTTGGCCTGCTGGATCGCGGCGAAGAGCGCCTGCGGGTCCAGGTCGCCGTTCTCCTTGGGCTCCACGCGCTGCACGTGCCAGCCGTAGGCCTCGTACCGCTTCATCGTGTCCTCGGAGACCGCGGTCTCCGTGTCGCCCTCGATGGAGATGTGGTTGTCGTCCCACAGCAGCACGAGGTTGCCGAGCTTCTGGTGCCCGGCCAGCGAGGACGCCTCTCCGGAGATGCCCTCCTGGAGGCAGCCGTCACCGGCGATCGCGTAGATGAAGTGGTCGAACGGAGAGGCACCCTCGGCCGCCTCCGGGTCGAACAGACCGCGCTCGTAGCGGGCGGCCATCGCCATGCCCACGGCGTTGGCGACACCCTGGCCCAGCGGGCCCGTGGTGGTCTCCACGCCGACCGTGTGGCCGTACTCCGGGTGGCCCGGGGTCTTCGAGCCCCAGGTCCGGAAGGCCTTCAGGTCGTCCAGCTCCAGGCCGAAGCCGGCCAGGTACAGCTGGACGTAGAGGGTCAGGGACGAGTGGCCCGCGGAGAGGACGAACCGGTCGCGCCCCGTCCATTCGGCGTCGGCCGGGTCGTGGCGCATCACCTTCTGGAAGAGCGTGTACGCGGCGGGCGCGAGGCTCATGGCCGTACCGGGATGGCCGTTGCCGACCTTCTGTACGGCGTCCATGGCCAGGACACGAGCGGTGTCAACGGCCCGCTGGTCCAGTTCGGTCCACTCGAGGTCTGTGGTGGTCGGCTTGGTGCTCACCCTGAGTCAGGGCTCCTCTCCACATGTCGAATGCCGGTGAGGGAGATCCCAGCCGGCCGATGTCGAGCCTACCGCTGCTAGAACGTGCATTTTTTCGAGTCATTCCAGACTGCCGGGACATGCCGGGATCCGCCTCCTGAAAGGAAAGGGGCGGGATTCACCAAGTGAATAAGGAGGTGCTCATGTGTCTGCTCAAAGGGCCCTCCGGATCGCTCATGTGTCCGCTCAATGGACCCATGGGTCCGCTCATGTGACGGTCCGACGCACCACCGGCACGCCTCGGCCCGTCGCCCAACACGACCCCACCCCCGCGAAGGGCGAGGTATGGGCAACGTCTACAGTGGCGTGGTACGCGCGAGCCTTTACCGGATCTTCATGTCAGAAGGTGCTGGTCGGCTCGCTGGGATGTCTCTGTCAGGGGTGTGCGTGACGGCCGTTGAATCCCGTCCAGCGGGGGTTTCCGGGACGGACATTAGCCCGAGCCATCGGCCGTTCGGGGCCCGCGTCAAGGCGTTCGTGGCCCTGACCAAGCCGCGGATCATCGAGCTGCTGCTCATCACCACCGTCCCGGTGATGTTCCTCGCCGAGCAGGGCGTGCCCGACCTGTGGCTGGTCTTCGTGACCTGCCTGGGCGGCTACCTCTCCGCGGGCGGCGCGAACGCGCTGAACATGTACATCGACCGCGACATCGACGCCCTCATGGACCGTACGTCGCAGCGGCCGCTGGTCACCGGCATGGTGAGCCCCCGCGAGTGCCTCGTCTTCGGCATCACGCTCGGGGTCGTCTCCACGCTGCTGTTCGGCTTCGCCGTGAACTGGCTCTCCGCCTGGCTCTCGCTCGGCGCGCTGCTCTTCTACGTGGTCGTCTACACGATGATCCTGAAGCGCCGCACCTCGCAGAACATCGTCTGGGGCGGCATCGCGGGCTGTCTGCCGGTCCTCATCGGCTGGTCCTCGGTCACCAACTCCATGTCGTGGGCGCCGATCATCCTCTTCCTGGTCATGTTCTTCTGGACGCCGCCGCACTACTGGCCGCTGTCCATGAAGGTCAAGGACGACTACGCGCGCGTGGGCGTGCCGATGCTGCCGGTCGTCGCCTCCAACAAGGTGGTCGCGCGGCAGATCGTCCTCTACAGCTGGGTCATGGTCGGGGTCTCCCTGCTGCTCCAGCCGCTCGGCTACACCGGCTGGTTCTACACGGCGGTCGCGCTGGTCACCGGCGGCTGGTGGCTGTGGGAGGCGCACGGGCTCCAGAACCGCGCCAAGGCGGAGGTCACCGGTGCCAAGCTCAAGGAGATGCGGCTCTTCCACTGGTCCATCACCTACGTCTCCCTGCTCTTCGTCGCGGTGGCGGTGGACCCCTTCCTGCGCTGATCCGAGGAGTTCGCCGACGGGCGGGCCGCGTGGTGTCGAAGACCACGCGACCCGCCCGTCGCCAGTTGATCTACCCGTCGGTAGCATCCTGCCCATGGCAGAGACGCAGCAGGTTGAGGACAGCAAGCAGGCCGCCCGCGCGGAGCGGAAGGCGGCCAGGCTCGCCAAGGAGATCGGCACCTTCGCCCGGGCGCACGGCGGCGCCGAGGGGCAGATCGCGTACATCGGGCACGAGGGCACCCGCATCGTCCTCGTCGGCGAGGACGGCGGCTGGGGCGACCTGGTGGCCCCGACCTACGCCGTCGCGCAGAGCGCCGTGGAGAAGGCCGGCATCACCGTCCACGAGGACTTCGACGGCGAGTTCGCCGCCAAGGTGACGACCGGCCCCTACGAGTGGACCCGGATGGCGGGCATCCAGATCGGCGGCCCCGGCAACGGCTGACACCGGACCGCCTCTTCCCCGAGACGGGCCGAAAGCAACACCTGTCACCGGGTTCACCCGTTAGGACTGTAGGAGCAAGGTCCACTCAGCGGGAGCCCGGATGATCGAAACGCCGTCCCTGGTGGACCAGTACTGCCATGGCGTCCTGCGCACGGAGCTGGGCCTCGGCACCTTCGAGGCCCACCTCGGCCGGGGCGAGGGACCGCCCGCCCCCGGCACCACCTTCTTCGACACCCAGACCGGCTTCGCCGTGCGCCGCTGGTGTCCGCCGCTGCTGGGCCTGGAGCCGCACTGCCCGCCGGCCCGCTATCTCGCCCGCCGCCGCGAACTGGGCGTCTTCGAGTCGGGGCGCCGCCTGCTCCGGGGCAGCGGCATCACCACCTACCTCGTCGACACCGGCCTGCCCGGCGACCTGACCGGGCCGTCCGAGATGGCCACCACCGGCGACGCCGAGGCCCGCGAGATCGTCCGCCTGGAGTTACTGGCCGAGCAGGTCGCCGACACCTCCGGTACCGCCGACTCCTTCCTCGCCAACCTCGCCGAGTCCGTGCACGCCGCGGCCGCGCACGCCGTGGCCTTCACCTCGGTCGCGGGGGTGCGCCACCCGCTCGCCCTGGACGCGCGGGCGCCGGGGCCCGGCGAGGTGCGGGGCGCGGTGGGGCGCTGGCTCACGGGACGGCAGGTGGGCGGTGTGCTCACCGATCCGGTGCTGCTGCGCCACCTGCTGTGGGTCGCCGTGGCCTCGGGCCGGCCGCTCCAGCTGCACGCGGGCGCCGGGGACCCGCAGACGTACTTCGGGGACTTCGCGCGCGCCACCGCGGGGCTCGGCACCGATCTGGTGCTGCTGCACGGCTATCCCTACCACCGCAGCGCCGCGCACCTCGCGGCCGTCTTCCCGCACGTGTACGCCGATCTCGGACCCGCGCTCGTCCGCACCGGGGCCCGCGCGGCGGCCGTCCTCGCGGAGATCCTCGAACTCGCGCCCTTCGGCAAGCTGCTGTTCTCCAGCGGCGCCCACGGGCTGCCGGAGCTGCACGTCGTGGGGGCGCACCTGTTCCGCGAGGCGCTCGGGCGGGTGCTGGGCACCTGGGTGGCCGAGGGCGCCTGGTCCCTCACCGACGCGCAGCGCGTGGCGGGGCTGATCGCCGCGGGCAACGCCCGCCGGGTGTACGGCCTCTCAGACGGCCGAGAGGCGTGAGTCGTCCGCCTGGGCGGGCAGGTCGGCCGTGGTGACCGGGCGCTCCCGCAGCGCGAGCAGGACCCGCATCACGGCGATCCACACCAGGCACGAGCCGAACATGTGCAGGCCGACCAGGACCTCCGGCAGGTCCGTGAAGTACTGGACGTAGCCGATGGCGCCCTGCGCGAGCAGGATCAGGAAGAGGTCGCGGGTGCGGGCCAGCGGGCCGCGCGGCGCGTCGACCGCCTTGAGCACGAACCACAGCGCGAACGTCAGCGTCACCACGATCCACGCGAGCACCGCGTGCAGCTTGCTGACCATCTCCCAGTCGAAGCCCATCCGCGGCACGTCGCTGGAGTCGCCCGCGTGCGGACCGGAGCCCGTCACGACCGTGCCGACCGCGATCAGCAGCACGGAGGCCGCGACCAGGAACCACACCAGCTGGACGACGGCCTTGCCGACCAGCGGGCGGGGCTCCGCGTCGCCCTCGCGGGTGCGCTGCCACATCGTGACGGCGACCGCGATCAGGGCGGAGGAGAGCAGGAAGTGCGCCGCGACCGTCCACGGGTTCAGGCCGACGAGGACCACGATGCCGCCGAGCACGGCGTTGCCCATGACCAGCCAGAACTGGGTCCAGCCGAGCCGGGTGAGGCTGCGCCGCATCGGCTTCTGCGAGCGGGCCGCGATGATCGCCCAGCCGACGACCGCGCACAGCACGTACGTCAGCATGCGGTTGCCGAACTCGATGGCGCCGTGCAGGCCCATCTCGCTGGTCGCGGTCAGGGACTCGTCCGTGCACTTGGGCCAGGTCGGGCAGCCGAGGCCCGAGCCGGTCAGCCGGACGGCGCCGCCCGTCACCACGATGACGACGGTCATCACGACGGAGAGGAGGGCCGCCCGCTGGACGGTCCGCTGGGTGGGGGTCCAGCGCTCGGCGATGTAGGCGAGCGGGTTCCGCACGGCTTGAGCGACGTCGGCTCGGGTCACGTTGGGCACGGGCCCCATCGTAGGGGGCCGCTTGTGCACGGCTTCACGAGGGGGACGTATGCGGTGCTTTTGTGACCACGGTTACTCCCCGGGGTGAGGATCCGCTACTCCCAGCGGAAGAACTTCGCCGCCGCGCCGAGCCCGAGGACCGCCCACACGGCGAGGATCCCGAGATTCCCCCACGGCATGCCCGCGCCGTGCTGCAGCACGTCCCGCAGCCCGTCCGAGAGCGCCGAGATGGGCAGCAGGCCGAGCACCGACTGCGCGGCGTCGGGGAACTTGTCGAGCGGGACGATCACGCCGCCGCCCATGAGCAGGAGCAGGAAGACGAGGTTCGCGGCGGCGAGCGTCGCCTCGGCCTTGAGCGTGCCCGCCATCAGCAGGCCGAGCCCGGAGAACGCGGCCGTGCCGAGCACCAGGAGCAGCACCACGGCGAAGGGGTTGCCGTGCGGCGACCAGCCGAGGGCGAACGCGATGACCGTGAGCAGCGCGATCTGAAGGACCTCGGTGACCAGGACCGAGAGCGTCTTCGCCGTCATCAGGCCCCAGCGGGGCAGCGGCGAGGCGCCGAGCCGCTTGAGCACGCCGTAGCGCCGCTCGAAGCCCGTCGCGATGGCCTGCCCGGTGAACGCCGTCGACATCACCGCGAGCGCGAGGATGCCGGGCGCCAGGAAGTCCACGGCCTCGCCGTCGCCCGTGTCGACGATGTCGACCGTGCTGAACAGGAGGAGCAGCAGGGTCGGGATGACGACGGTCAGGAGCAACTGCTCGCCGTTGCGCAGCAGCATCTTCGTCTCCAGGGCCGCCTGCGCCGCGATCATGCGGGGGAGCGGGGCGGCGCCCGGCTTCGGCGTGTACGTACCGGCGGCGCTCATCCGCGCAGCTCCTTACCCGTGAGCTCCAAGAAGACGTCTTCCAGGGTGTGGCGTTCGACCGAGATCCTGTCCGGCATCACGCCGTGCTGGGCGCACCAGGACGTGACGGTGGCGAGCAGCTGGGGGTCGACCGTGCCGCTGACGCGGTAGGCGCCGGGGGTCAGTTCGGCCGCGGCGGAGTCCGGCGGGAGCGCCTTGAGGAGCGAGCCCACGTCGAGTCCGGGGCGGCCGGTGAAGCGCAGGGTGTTCTCGGCGCCGCCGCGGCACAGCGCGTCGGGGCTGCCCTGGGCGATGACCCGGCCGGCGTCGATGATCGCGACGTCGTCGGAGAGCTCCTCGGCCTCGTCCATGTGGTGCGTGGTGAGGATGACGGAGACGCCGTCGCGGCGCAGGTCGCGCACCAGGTCCCAGGTGGCGCGGCGTGCCTGTGGGTCCAGGCCCGCGGTCGGCTCGTCGAGGAAGACGAGCTCGGGCCTGCCGACCACGGCCATCGCGAGGGCGAGGCGCTGCTGCTGGCCGCCGGACAGCCGCCGGTAGGTGGTGCGCCCGCAGCTGCCGAGGCCGAGGCGTTCGATGAGGTCGGTGACGTCCAGCGGCCGGGCATGAAGCCTGGCGACGTGGCGCAGCATCTCGTCGGCGCGGGCGCCGGAGTAGACGCCGCCGGACTGGAGCATCACGCCGATCCGGGGCCGCAGCGCGTCGGCCTGGCGGACCGGGTCGAGGCCGAGGACGCGGACGGTGCCGGAGTCCGGCTTCCGGTAGCCCTCGCAGGTCTCGATCGTGGTGGTCTTGCCGGCGCCGTTGGGGCCGAGGACGGCGGTGATCCCGGCCCCGGCGCTCAGGTCGAGACCGTCGACCGCGGTCTTGGTTCCGTACCGCTTGACCAGACTCTCGATCTGGACGACGGACTCGTTTCGCATGGTGAGCCAGTCTAGGGACGGGCCCGAGGTCCCGGGCGGGCGGGGCGCCGGTCCTCTTCTTGGTGACTTTTTCCGGTCATACGGGGACGGGGCGGGGCCTAGCGTCGATACGTGACCAGCATCGCGGAGAACGTCGAGGAGACATCGGAGCAGGCGGCGCACAAGGCGCACGACCTGCGGCGCACCCCCCGCTACTTCGTCTCGGCGGTGCTCGCGGGCGCCTACATCGGGATCGGCGAGGTGCTGCTCCTGGTGGCGGTGTCGCCGTTCGTGGCGGCGGGCTCCTCGGCGGTGAAGCTCCTCGAAGGAGCGGTCTTCCCGATCGCGCTGACGATCGTGATGTTCGCGGGCGCGCAGCTGTTCACCAGCAACGTGATGGTCATGCTGATCGGCGCGCTGACGGGCCGGACCGGCGCGCGGGACCTGGTCGGCAGCTGGGCGCTCTCCCTGGCGGGCAACCTCGTCGGCGCCTTTCTCTTCGGTGCGATGGTGCACGCGTCGGGCGTGACGTCGACGCCGTCCGCGCGGGCGATGCTCGCGGAGATGGTGCACGGCAAGGAGGCGCTGGACGGCGGTCAGCTGTTCTGGCGGGCGGTGCTCTGCAACTTCCTGGTCTGCCTCGCGATCTGGATGTTCTACCGGGCCAAGGGGGACGGCGCGAAGATCTTCGTGCTGTGGATCCCGGTCCTCGTCTTCGTCGCGGTCGGCTTCGAGCACTGCGTGGCGAACATGGCGCTGTTCGCGCTGGCGATCCTCGACGGCGGCGCGGGCTTCGCCGACCTCGGCAGGAACCTGCTGTTCACGGTGCCGGGCAATGTCGTCGGCGGCGGGCTGCTCGTGGCCGGGTCGTACTGGTTCATGGGGCGGCCGGAGCGCGAGGAGGACCTCTAGGCGGGCGGGGCCAGCCACTGTTCGGCGTACGCGACGGCATCGGCCAGCGGGAACAGCCGCGACTCGGCGGCGCCCACGAACCCGCGTACGACCTCCGTGTCCCGCTCGAAGGCCGCGCCGAGCTCCCCGAAGCGGTCGCTGGGGAACGCCGGTTCCCGCACGGTCACCCATTGGCGTCCCCGGGGCGTCATGACCGCGAAGGAGTTCTCGGCCTCGGGGCCCGGGATCCGGTACTGGGCCAGGTGGAAGGCGGTGCAGGAGTCGTAGCCCGCGCCGAGCAGCAGCACGCGGGCGCCCGCCTTCTCCAGGTGGGCCAGTGGGCTGCGCTCGCCGAAGCTGGAGGCGCGGGCGTGCCCGGCGGTGATCGTGGCGGCGGCGGGGCCGAGCGCCGCGAAGGACGCGTGCGGGTGGGCGCTGCGCAGGGCGCCCGGCCAGGTGCGCACGGCCTCGGGGACGACGCCGACGCCGAAGGAGGGCGAGGTCAGCGGGTCGTACGCCGGCATCGTCGCGCGCAGTACGGGCCACCAGCTCTCGGGCACGGGCGGGTTCCGCCACGCCGAGGGCTCGGAGTTGTCCCCGGTGTGGGTCGGGACCACCAGGGTGCCGTCGGGGCCGAGCGCGTCGAGGAGTGCCTGGACGAGGGCGACCACGCCACCGCTGACCCAGCCGAGCGAGCTGAGGGAGGTGTGCGCGAGGAGCGTCTCGCCGGGGCGCACGCCGAGCTCCAGGAGCTCGTCCGCGAGGGAGGCGCGGGTGCACAAAGGGCCGGTCGGAGGGGGTGTCGGCATGGTCAGGGAGTCTTCCGGACGGGCCTTCCCGACGCCACCGATTTGATCGATCAGTGATCGTTTTCGCAGGTCAGCTTAGGTATGCCTAAGTGATGCAGCGCACCAGGGGGCGATCCTGGCGCGGGTTGTCAGGCTCTGAGGAATTACGCAACAATGGCGTTGTGAAAAACGTCGGCGAGCCCCCCCAGGAGGAACTCGCGACCGGTGAGCGGTCCACGCGCAACCGGGTCGCGCGCTCCATCCTGGACCACGGCCCGTCCACCGTCGCCGACCTCGCGGGGCGCCTCGGCCTGACCCAGGCCGCCGTCCGCAGGCACCTCGACGCCCTGGCGCACGAGAACGTCGTGGAGCCCCGTGAACAGCGGGTCTACGGCGCCCGGACCCGCGGCAGGCCCGCCAAGGTCTTCGCCCTGACCGACTGCGGACGCGACGCCTTCGACCAGTCGTACGACAAGCTGGCCACGGACGCGCTGCGCTGGATCGCCGAGCACCACGGCGAGGAGGCGGTCGTCGCCTTCGCCCGCGCGAGGATCACCGCCCAGGCGGAGACGTACCGCAGGACGATGGACGCCGTACCCCC
Organism: Streptomyces sp. NPDC052114; assembly: GCF_040680155.1. Lineage (NCBI taxonomy): Bacteria > Bacillati > Actinomycetota > Actinomycetes > Kitasatosporales > Streptomycetaceae > Streptomyces > Streptomyces sp. NPDC052114. The sequence continues at coordinate 325,960 of NZ_JBFAWC010000011.1, forward strand.
CGAGCAGCGCACCGAGGCTCTGGCGAAGGCGTTGACCGTCGACGGGTACGCTGCTACGGCGCGCAGCGCACCGGTCGGCGAGCAGCTCTGCCAGCACCACTGCCCGGTCGCCCATGTCGCCGAGCAGTTCCCGCAGCTGTGCGAGGCGGAGACGGAAATCTTCTCCACGCTGCTCGGCACGCATGTGCAGCGCCTTGCCACCATCGCCCACGGGGACGGCGTCTGCACGACGTTCATCCCGCGCAGCGGCGGCAGCGGCAGCGGCGGCAGCACCACCACACGGACCACCACATCAGCATCAGCAAGCACGGCCGGGAGGAACCCCGCATGACTCTCCCCACGGAGACTGCCCACCCTGAGCTCGAGGGCCTGGGCAACTACGAGTACGGCTGGGCCGACTCCGACGCGGCCGGTGCCGCCGCCAAGCGCGGTCTGAGCGAGGACGTCGTCCGCGACATCTCTGCGAAGAAGAACGAGCCGGAGTGGATGACCAAGCTCCGCCTCAAGGGCCTGCGCCTCTTCGACAAGAAGCCCATGCCGAACTGGGGCTCGGACCTCTCCGGCATCGACTTCGACAACATCAAGTACTTCGTGCGCTCCACGGAGAAGCAGGCGGAGTCCTGGGAGGACCTGCCCGAGGACATCAAGAACACGTACGACAAGCTCGGCATCCCCGAGGCGGAGAAGCAGCGCCTCGTCGCCGGTGTCGCGGCCCAGTACGAGTCCGAGGTCGTCTACCACCAGATCCGCGAGGACCTGGAGGAGCAGGGCGTCATCTTCCTGGACACCGACACGGCGCTGAAGGAGCACCCGGAGCTCTTCAAGGAGTACTTCGGGACCGTCATCCCCGTCGGCGACAACAAGTTCGCGTCGCTGAACTCCGCCGTGTGGTCCGGCGGCTCGTTCATCTACGTCCCCAAGGGCGTGCACGTCGAGATCCCGCTCCAGGCCTACTTCCGCATCAACACGGAGAACATGGGCCAGTTCGAGCGGACGCTGATCATCGTCGACGAGGACGCCTACGTCCACTACGTCGAGGGCTGCACCGCGCCGATCTACAAGTCGGACTCGCTGCACTCCGCGGTCGTCGAGATCATCGTGAAGAAGGGCGGCCGCTGCCGCTACACGACGATCCAGAACTGGTCGAACAACGTCTACAACCTGGTCACCAAGCGCGCCGTGGCGTACGAGGGCGCGACCATGGAGTGGATCGACGGCAACATCGGTTCCAAGGTCACCATGAAGTACCCGGCCGTCTACCTGATGGGCGAGCACGCCAAGGGCGAGACCCTGTCCATCGCCTTCGCGGGCGAGGGCCAGCACCAGGACGCCGGCTCCAAGATGGTCCACATGGCGCCGAACACGTCCTCCAACATCGTCTCCAAGTCGGTGGCCCGCGCCGGCGGCCGTACGTCGTACCGCGGCCTCGTCGAGATCGGTGAGGGCGCCGCCGGATCCAAGTCGAACGTGCTCTGCGACGCGCTGCTCGTCGACACGATCTCGCGCTCGGACACCTACCCCTATGTCGACGTCCGCGAGGACGACGTCTCCATGGGCCACGAGGCGACCGTCTCCAAGGTCTCCGACGACCAGCTCTTCTACCTGATGAGCCGCGGTCTGACCGAGTTCGAGGCCATGGCCATGATCGTGCGCGGCTTCGTCGAGCCGATCGCCAAGGAGCTCCCCATGGAGTACGCCCTGGAGCTGAACCGGCTGATCGAGCTGCAGATGGAGGGCGCGGTCGGCTAGTCCCGGCCGCCTCCCCGCAGCGAGCAGACTTCTTTAACGCAGAGAGAGAGCACGACGACAGCCATGGCTGAGGCTCAGAACATCCCGGTGGGCTCGACCACCGCCGGATCGATCGCGGTGGCCGCCGAGTCCACCGTCGCCACCCGCATGAGCGCGCCCCCGTCCTTCGACGTGGCGGACTTCCCGGTCCCGCACGGCCGCGAGGAGGAGTGGCGGTTCACGCCGCTGGAGCGCCTGCGCGGGCTCCACGACGGCACGGCGGTCGCCGACGGCGGCATCCGCGTCGAGGTGAACGCCCCCGAGGGCGTCGCCCAGGAGACCGTCGGCCGGGACGACGCGCGCGTCGGCAAGGCGGGCAAGCCCGTCGACCGCGTCGCCGCCCAGGCGTACTCGTCCTTCGAGAAGGCCTCGGTCATCACCGTCCCCAAGGAGACGGTCCTCACCGAGCCGATCCGCATCGCCGTGCACGGCGAGGGCGGCACCGCCTTCGCGCACCAGGTCATCGAGCTGGGCGCGTTCGCCGAGGCCCTGGTCGTCATCGACCACACCGGTGACGCCGTGCTCGCCGCCAACGTCGACTTCATCGTCGGCGACGGCGCCAAGCTCACCGTCGTCTCCGTCCAGGACTGGGACGACACGGCGGTGCACGTCGCCCAGCACAACGCGCTGGTCGGCCGCGACGCCTCCTTCAAGTCCGTGGTCGTCACCTTCGGCGGCGACCTGGTCCGCCTGCACCCGCGCGTCGACTACGCGGGCACCGGCGGCGAGGCCGAGCTCTTCGGCCTGTACGTCACCGACGCGGGCCAGCACCAGGAGCACCGCCTCCTGGTCGACCACAACACCCCGCACTGCACGTCGAACGTCGTCTACAAGGGCGCGCTCCAGGGCGACGACGCCCACGCGGTGTGGATCGGCGACGTCCTCATCGAGGCCGCCGCCGAGGGCACGGACACGTACGAGATGAACCGCAACCTCGTGCTGACCGACGGCGCCCGGGTCGACTCGGTGCCGAACCTGGAGATCGAGACCGGCGAGATCGTCGGCGCCGGCCACGCCTCGGCGACCGGCCGCTTCGACGACGAGCAGCTCTTCTACCTGCAGTCGCGCGGCATCCCGGAGGACGAGGCCCGCCGCCTGGTCGTCCGCGGCTTCTTCGCCGAGCTGGTCCAGCAGATCGGTCTGCCGGACGTCGAGGAGCGCCTGATCGCCAAGATCGAGCAGGAGCTGGAGGCGACGGTCGCATGACCTTCGTACGCGCCTGTGGACTCGGCGAGCTGGAGGAGGACACCCCCAAGCGGGTGGAACTCGACGGCACGCCGGTCTCGGTCGTCAACACCGAGGGCGAGGTGTACGCGATCCACGACATCTGCTCGCACGCGAACGTCTCCCTCTCCGAGGGCGAGGTGGAGGACTGCCAGATCGAGTGCTGGCTGCACGGCTCCGCGTTCGACCTCCGCACCGGCAAGCCGTCCGGCCTTCCCGCGACGCGCCCCGTCCCCGTATACCCCGTAAAGATCGAAGGGGGCGATGTACTCGTTGACGTACACGCCTCCCTTTCCCAGGAGTCCTGAGGCACCCATGGCAACGCTTGAAATCAAGGACCTGCACGTCACCGTCGAGGCCGACAACTCCACCAAGGAGATCCTCAAGGGCGTCGACCTGACCGTGAAGCAGGGCGAGACCCACGCCATCATGGGCCCGAACGGCTCCGGCAAGTCGACGCTCGCCTACTCCATCGCGGGTCACCCCAAGTACACGATCACCAAGGGCACCGTCACCCTCGACGGCGAGGACGTCCTGGAGATGTCCGTCGACGAGCGTGCCCGCGCCGGCATGTTCCTCGCCATGCAGTACCCGGTCGAGGTCCCCGGCGTCTCGGTCTCCAACTTCCTGCGCACGTCGGCGACGGCGATCCGCGGCGAGGCCCCCAAGCTGCGCACCTGGGTGAAGGAGGTCAAGTCCGCGATGGAGCAGCTCCAGATGGACCCGGCCTTCGCCGAGCGCAACGTGAACGAGGGCTTCTCCGGCGGTGAGAAGAAGCGCCACGAGATCCTCCAGATGGAGCTCCTCAAGCCGAAGATCGCGATCCTCGACGAGACGGACTCCGGCCTGGACGTCGACGCCCTGCGCCAGGTCTCGGACGGCGTCAACCGCGTCCGCGAGACCGGTGAGGTCGGCACCCTGCTGATCACGCACTACACGCGCATCCTGCGGTACATCAAGCCGGACTTCGTGCACGTCTTCGCCAACGGCCGCATCGCCGAGTCGGGCGGCGCCGAGCTCGCCGACAAGCTCGAGGCCGAGGGCTACGAGGCCTACACGAAGGGTGGCGCATCCGCGTGACACAGCTGCCGGGCCTCCTCGACACCGAGGCGATCCGCAAGGACTTCCCGATCCTGGACCGCCGGATCCACGACGGCAAGAAGCTCGTGTACCTGGACAACGCGGCGACCTCCCAGACGCCGCGCCAAGTCCTCGACGTACTGAACGAGTACTACGAGCAGCACAACGCCAACGTTCACCGCGGCGTGCACGTCCTCGCCGAGGAGGCCACGGCGCTGTACGAGGGCGCCCGTGACAAGGTCGCGGAGTTCATCAACGCGCCCAGCCGCGACGAGGTGATCTTCACCAAGAACGCCTCCGAGTCGCTCAACCTCGTGGCCAACATGCTCGGCTGGGCCGACGAGCCCTACCGCGTGGACCACGAGACCGAGATCGTCATCACGGAGATGGAGCACCACTCCAACATCGTCCCGTGGCAGCTGCTCTCGCAGCGCACCGGCGCGAAGCTGAAGTGGTTCGGCCTGACCGACGACGGCCGGCTCGACCTCTCGAACATCGACGAGGTCATCACGGAGAAGACGAAGATCGTCTCCTTCGTGCTGGTCTCCAACATCCTGGGCACGGTCAACCCGGTCGAGGCGATCGTGCGCCGCGCCCAGGAGGTCGGCGCGCTCGTCCTCGTCGACGCCTCGCAGGCCGCCCCGCACATGCCGCTGGACGTGCAGGCGCTGCAGGCCGACTTCGTGGCCTTCACCGGCCACAAGATGCTCGGCCCGACGGGCATCGGCGTGCTGTGGGGACGGCAGGAGCTGCTGGAGGACCTCCCGCCCTTCCTCGGCGGCGGCGAGATGATCGAGACGGTGTCGATGCACTCGTCGACGTACGCTCCCGCCCCGCACAAGTTCGAGGCGGGCACGCCCCCGGTCTCCCAGGCCGTGGGCCTGGGCGCGGCCGTGGACTACCTGTCGGCGATCGGCATGGACAAGATCGCCGCGCATGAGCACGCGATCACCGAGTACGCGGTCAAGCGGCTCCTGGAAGTCCCGGACCTGAAGATCATCGGTCCGTCGACGGCCGAGGACCGCGGCGCGGCGATCTCCTTCACGCTCGGCGACATCCACCCGCACGACGTGGGCCAGGTCCTCGACGAGCAGGGCATCGCGGTGCGCGTGGGCCACCACTGCGCGCGTCCCGTCTGCCTGCGCTACGGAATTCCCGCGACCACGCGAGCGTCGTTCTATCTGTACTCCACGCCCGGCGAGATCGACGCTCTCGTCGACGGCCTGGAGCACGTACGGAACTTCTTCGGCTGAGGGGCTGGCTGGGAACGTGAAGCTGGATTCGATGTACCAGGAAGTCATCCTGGACCACTACAAGCACCCCCACGGGCGTGGTCTGCGCGATGGCGACGCCGAGGTGCACCACGTCAACCCGACGTGCGGCGACGAGATCACGCTGCGCGTGAAGTACGACGGGACGACGATCGCCGACGTGTCGTACGAGGGCCAGGGCTGCTCGATCAGCCAGGCCAGCGCGTCCGTCCTGAACGACCTCCTGGTCGGCAAGGAACTGGAGCAGGCGCAGCAGATCCAGGCCACGTTCCTGGAGCTGATGCAGTCCAAGGGCAAGCTGGAGCCCGACGACGCGATGGAGGAGGTCCTGGAGGACGCCGTGGCGTTCGCCGGTGTCTCCAAGTACCCGGCGCGGGTGAAGTGTGCCCTGCTGAGCTGGATGGCGTGGAAGGACGCGACGGCTCAGGCGCTGGGCGAGAACGACGGGGCCGCTGAAAGGAAGACGGCATGAGCGAGAACGAGACCCTGACCACGAAGCCCGCTTCGGAGGAAGAGGTCCGCGAGGCGCTGTACGACGTCGTCGACCCCGAGCTGGGCATCGACGTCGTCAACCTCGGCCTCATCTACGGCATCCACATCGACGACGCCAACATCGCCACGATCGACATGACGCTGACGTCCGCGGCCTGCCCGCTGACCGACGTCATCGAGGACCAGGCGAAGTCCGCCACGGACGGCATCGTCAACGAACTCCGGATCAACTGGGTCTGGATGCCGCCGTGGGGCCCGGACAAGATCACGGACGACGGACGCGAGCAGCTGCGGGCGCTCGGGTTCAACGTCTGAGCGAGCGGTCCGACCGAGGGAAAGGCCCTCCGCACCGAAGGGTGCGGAGGGCCTTTTCCGTGTCGTGGGCCCGGTGCTACGGGACCGAGGGCTCGGGCGCCGGGGCGGACGCCTCGGTGAGGGTGTGGGCCAGGCCCTCGGTGCGGATGCGGCGGTCGACGTAGAGCAGGGCCGTCACCAGGGGGAGGAAGACCGCGGTGATCAGCTGGGTGACCAGGGTGCCGACCAGGCCGATCACGGCGTACAGGCCGGACTGGGAGCGGAGTTGGTCCAGGAAGACGGTGGAGGCCGTGGTGCCCGGCTCGACCGGGGTCGGCCGAGGGGAGCTGAGCTGCAGCGGCACCTGGAACACCATCGCCACGATCCCCACCATCACCGCGGCCAGCAGCGAGATGCCGAACGTGCGCCACCAGGCCCCGCGCACCAGCCGCGCGGAGCGGCGCAGCGCCGTCAGCGGGCCCGCCGACTCCAGGACCGCGGCCGCCGGGGCGAAGGCGAACAGGACGTACAGCCAGGCCGCCAGCGGGAGCAGGACGAGGGCGAGCAGGAAGACCAGGCCGATCGGGACCACCGACTGCCACAGGAGCAGCAGGACGAGGGAGACGAAGAACAGGGCGAACGCCGCCACGGGCAGGAGCAGGATCAGGCCGAGCAACAGGGTCACGCCGGCCACCGACGGGGTGCGGGACCAGGCCCGGCGCCAGACCGCGCGCCAGGAGGCGGGCCTGCCGAGCACCGCCTCGTGCAGGGTGGCCGCGCAGGACGCCTGGACGAACGAGTTGACGGCGAGCGTGCCGAGCAGGCCCACCAGCCAGACGGTGCCGAAGGCGATCAGGAGCGGCCTGGCGTGCTCCCAGGAGAACGCCGCCCCGTCCGCGTTCAGGGCCCGCAGATGGTCACTCGTCGCGGCGTACGCGATGCCGACGGTGGCCGCCATGACGGCGGTCAGCACGGCGTACGCGGCGAGTCCGGCGCCGAACAGCGGCCTGGCGTAGCGCCGGATCGTGGCGAAGGCGCCGCCGAAGATCTGGTCGACGCCCAGCGGGGCGAGGGGTATGACGCCCGGCTTGGGAGGGGGAGGGGGCGGCGGTCCCCAAGGGGACCAGCCGTACGGGCCGTAGGGACCGTGGGGGCCGGGGCCGTAGGGAGTGTGAGGGGCGTAGGGGCCGTAGGGGCCCTGGGGGTGCCATGGCTGCGGTCCGATGCCGCCGGGTGGGCCCGGCTGTGGCTGTGGCTGTGGCGGAGGCTGAGGTTGAGGGCCTTGGCCCGGCGGCGTGCTCTGCCCCGCACCCTGCCCCGGCGGGTCCGTCCGCGGTCCCTGCTCCGGAGGGTCGGCCTGTGGCCCGTGTGGTTCCCGCCCCGGTGTGTCCGGCATCGCTCCTGCGCTCCCCAACTGGTGTTTCCCGCGTCCCCTGTGGCCCCCCACAGCGATCGCCGATGATCGCGTCGACCCTACCCATCCGGTTTCCCCGGTTCCGGCATGGGTGCGGGCGGCGATATGTACACTCGTACGCATGGGATACGCACTGCTGGCGGGCGCCATCGCGGCGGAGGTGGCCGGCACCACCGCCATGAAGTACAGCGAGGGGTTCAGCAGGCTGTGGCCCTCGCTGATCACGGTGGCGGGGTATCTGCTCGCCTTCACGCTGCTCGCGCAGACCCTGAAGACGCTCTCCGTGGGCACGGCCTACGCGATCTGGGCGGGCATCGGCACCGCCGCCGTCGCCGCGATCGGCATGCTGTTCCTGGGCGAGTCGACCAACCTGGTCAAGGTCGCGGGCATCGCGCTGGTGATCGCGGGCGTCGTCGTGCTCAATCTGGGCGGGGCGCATTGAGGGCCCGGCGCCACGACCCCGAGCGCCGGCAGCGGATCATCGACGCGGCGATCCGGGTGGTCGGCGCGAAGGGCATCGCCGGGCTCAGCCACCGTTCCGCCGCGGCCGAGGCGGATGTGCCGCTCGGCTCGACGACGTACCACTTCAAGACCCTCGACGAGCTCCTCGTCGCCGCGCTGCGGCAGGCCAACGAGGGCTTCGCGAAGGCCATGGCGGCGAGCGGCGCGTTCGAGGACCCCGGGGCCGACCTCGCCGCGGAGCTCGCGCGGCTGCTCGGCGAGTGGTTCGCGGCGGGGCGCGCGGGGGCCGAGCTGGAGTACGAGCTCTATCTCGCCGCCGTGCGCAGGCCCGCGCTGCGGCCCGTGGCCGTCGAGTGGTGCGAGGGCGTCACCGGCCTGCTGCTGCGCGGCACCGACCCGGACACTGCCCGCGCCCTGATCGCCCTGATGGACGGCATCTGCCTCCAGGTGCTGCTCACCGGCGGCGAGTACGACGAGGCGTACGCGCGCGAGATGCTGGGCCGGATCCTGGCTTCGGGGAGTTGAGGGACGGCGGGGGCGGCGCGGCGCGTCGACCGGACCCTGAGACCGGTTCGCCCGCGCGGCGGCTGTCCGGTTAGGTTTCACCCATGACCGACACCACTGCTTCTCGCACCACCGGCGCCGTCGCCGCGGGCCTTGCCACCATCACCGCCGACGGCACCGTTCTCGACACCTGGTTCCCCGCGCCCGAACTCGTCGCCGAGGCCGGTCCGGCCGGCTCCGAGCGGCTGTCCGCCGAGCGCGCCGTCGAGCTGCTCGGCGAGGGCGCCGCGAAGGCGATCGGGACCGACGCCCGGCGCGGTGTCGAGGTCGTGGCCGTGCGTACGGTCATCGCCTCCCTCGACGACAAGCCGCTGGACGCGCACGACGTGTACCTGCGCCTGCACCTGCTCAGCCACCGCCTGGTCAAGCCGCACGGCCTGAACCTGGACGGCCAGTTCGGCTTCCTCGCCAACGTCGCCTGGACCTCGCTCGGCCCCGTCGCCGTCGACGCCGTCGAGACGGTCCGCCTGAACGCCCGCGCCGAGGGCCTGCACCTCCAGGTCACCTCCATCGACAAGTTCCCGCGCATGACGGACTACGTCGCGCCGAAGGGCGTCCGCATCGCCGACGCCGACCGCGTCCGCCTCGGCGCGCACCTGGCCGAGGGCACCACGGTCATGCACGAGGGCTTCGTGAACTTCAACGCCGGCACGCTCGGCACCTCCATGGTCGAGGGCCGCATCTCCGCGGGCGTCGTCGTCGGCGACGGCTCGGACATCGGCGGCGGCGCCTCCACCATGGGCACCCTGTCCGGCGGCGGCAACGTCCGCATCGTCATCGGCGAGCGCTGCCTGGTCGGCGCCGAGGCGGGCGTCGGCATCGCGCTCGGCGACGAGTGCGTCGTCGAGGCCGGGCTCTACGTCACGGCCGGCACCCGCGTCACGATGCCCGACGGGCAGATCGTGAAGGCCCGCGAGCTCTCCGGCGCCTCCAACATCCTCTTCCGCCGCAACTCGGTCACGGGCACAGTGGAGGCCCGCCCGAACAACGCGGTGTGGGGCGGCCTGAACGAGGTCCTGCACAGCCACAACTGAGTGGCGCGGACGAACACGTACGAACACAGGGGGAGCGACATGCGCAGAGCGGGTATCCGGGGCCTGGCCCTGGGGGCGGCGGTGGTGCTCGGGCTCGTGGCCGGGTGCGGCCAGAGCGCCGGGCAGCCGCGCGACACCGGCAAGGGGTCCGCGCCGGAGGTGAGCCGGGCCGCCCTCAAGGGGGACCACGGCTACCCGCTGCAAAAGAGCGACATCCCCTGGAGCGGCAGCCCGAGCCCGTTCAACGCGCAGGTCAAGCTCGCCGACGGGCGCCGCGTGGCCATGCACTACCTGCGGGACAAGGGGCTCTACGTCCAGGACTACAGCCCCCGCGCCAGGGGCTGGTCCAAGCCGGCCGTCGTGTACCGGACGAAGACCGACGCCTGCCAGGGCATCACGCTCAAGGCCAAGGACGGCACCGTCGCGGCCTTCGGCGACTTCGGCGTGTACTGCGCCGACGGCGAGCCGCCGACCGAGTCGGTGGCCGCGGTGGCCGTGGGCCCGCTGACGAAGTGGGACACGCACCTGACGAAGGGCTTCGACGGCTGGGAGAAGATCGTCGTCGCGCCCGGCGGCAAGAAGGTCACGTTCAGCCGCGGCGGCGACACCCTGCGCTGGACCAAGGGGACGGGCTTCCCCGCCGGGCACTGACGCGCGCCCATCGCCGAAGGAGGCGGCCACCCCGTGCGGGTGGCCGCCTCCGGTGATTTCCGGGACGCAGGCATAGCGGGGGGCGTCCGGCCCCGTCATCACACATGAGGGAGGGCAACAGGCCCACCGGGGAGCGAAGGTGACGATGAATGCCGAGGAGCAGGAGAGTTTCCGGGATTTCGTGGAGACCAGATCGTCGGCGCTGCTGAAGACCGCCGTCCTGCTCAGCGGGGGCGACCGGCACGCGGCGGAGGACCTCCTGCAGAACGCCCTCGTCAAGGCGGCGGGACGCTGGCAGCGGATCGACGAGCCGGAGGCGTACGTACGAAGGATCCTGTACCGGCAGCAGGTGAGCCGCTGGCGGCTGAAGTGGCCGCGGCGCGAACTGGCCGTCGCCGAACCGCCGGAGAACCCCGCCGCCGGGGACGGCGCGGCCGCCGCGGAGCTGCGGATCGTGATGCGCGGGGCGCTCGCCCGGCTCACCGCCCGCCAGCGCGCCGTGCTCGTGCTGCGCTACTTCGAGGACCTGCCCGAGGCGGAGGTGGCCGCGCTCCTGGGCTGCTCCGTCGGCACGGTGCGCAGCACCGCGCACCGCTCCCTGGCCCGGCTCAGGGAGCTCGCGCCCGAGCTGGCGCAGCTCGGCGGGCCCGGCTCCGGCGCACGTCCCGCGTCCCCCGACTTCTCGCCCCTGGAGGTATGACCGTGAACGTGGAAGAGCTGGTGCGCGACACGCTGCGGGAGCAGGCGGACCAGAAGGCGCCGCTGCCGGGGGACTTCGCAGGCCGGATCCTCGCCGCACGGCGCAGGCGCAGGTCCAGGACGGTCGCGGGGGCCTCGCTCGCCGCGGTGACGGCGGCCGTCGTGGCGGTCGCGGTGCCGGTGCTCGGCCAGGACTCCGCCGGCCGCGAGACCCGCCCGGCGGGCGAGTCGAGGAGCGGCGACGTCGTCGGGCACCCCGGCCAGACCCCGCCGCGCGAACTGATCGCCGCGGGGAACACGGCGCTCGCCGCGTACAGCACGAGCAAGCGCGTCGAGCAGCCCGACGGGGACCTCGTCATCACCCGCACCTACCGGCTGCTCGACCAGCGGACGGGTACCTACCGCAAGGCCGGCCGCTGGGCCTTCCTCGACGTCGCGCCCGGCATGCGCACGGCCGCCGTGCTCGAACGCGGCCTGCCCACGGACCGGATCGGCCTGCTGGACCTGCGCACCGGCAAGGTCGAGCGGTGGGTCCCGGTGGACCGCGGCGTCGCGGGCGTCGAGTTCTCGCCGGACGGCAGGAAGCTCGTCGCGACGACGTACGCGGACGACCCGGACCGGCTCGACAAGGACCGGCCCATCAACAACGGCGACCGGGAGGAACCCGGGCCCGCCGAGCCCAGCAGGACCGGCTTCTACGTCGTGGACGTGGCGTCGGGCGACGCCCGCTGGAACGAGGTGCGCACGAAGACCGACGAGTTCGGCCTCGGGACCATCAACACCCGCCAGGACTTCGCCTTCAGCCACGACGGCTCCCTGGTCTACTCGGGGCTCATGTTCGCGCCGCACGTGCAGTACTACGACCTCGACGGCCGCAAGCGGAGCATCCCGGCGAAGGAGAAGCACCTGAGCTGGATCGTCGAGGCGGGGCTCTCGCCGAGCGGGAGGCTCGCCGCGGGCGACTTCGCGGGCGGCAGGAAGACCACCGCCACCGAGGTCCTCGACCCGCTCACCGGCAAGCGCGTCGCCAAGCTGCCGGGCCAGCAGCTGCTCGCCTGGGCCGACGACCGGCGGCTCATCGCCTGGGACATCGCGCCCGGCACGAGCGAGTACCGCCAGCGGCTCGTCCTCATCACCATCGGCAGCAAGAAGACGGTCCCGCTCAGCGGCTACCGCACCCCGAAGGACGGCTCGTCGGGACGCTGGACGCCGGTCTTCGCGCGGCGCTGAGCGGCTGCACGAGCTGTGCGGGCGCCCGTCAGAGGGCCGCCCCGCACAGCTCCGCGTACGCCGCGCACAGCCCGTCGGCCGTCTCGCGGCCGGCGGGCAGCAGCGGCGCCCGCACCGGGCCCGCGGGCAGGCCGAGGGCACCGAGCAGCGCCTTCGCCGTGACCGTGCCGGGCAGGCCCGCGGCCATCATCAGCCCGATCAGCGGGGTGGCCGCCAGCTGGCCGCGCGTCGCCGCCGCCGTGTCGCCCGCGTCGAAGGCGTCGAGGACCGCGCGCAGGTGGCCGGGGATCGCGTTGGACACCGTGCTGATGTACCCCGCGCCGCCCACCGCGTACAGCGCCAGATTGAACTCGTCGCAGCCCGCGTAGTACGCCAACTCCGTGCTAGCGATGGCCTGTTGGCTGCCGAGGAGGTCGTAGGCGCAGTCCTTCACGCCGACGATCCGGGGGTGGTCCGCCAGGCGCAGGAGCGTCTCGGGGGCGATGCGGGTGCCGGTGCGGCCCGGGATGTCGTACAGCAGGACCGGGAGCCCGGAGCCGTCCGCGACCGCGCGGAAGTGCGCCTCGACGGCGTCCTGCGGCGGCTTGCTGTAGTACGGCGTGACCACCAGCAGGCCGTCCGCGCCCGCCTTCTCGGCGGCGAGGGCCAGCTCGACGGTGTGCCGCGTGTCGTTGCTGCCGACGCCCGCGACGACGGACGCGCGGTCGCCGACCGCCTCGGACACGGCCCGCACCAGCGCGGCCTTCTCGGCGTCGGTGGTGGTCGGCGACTCGCCGGTCGTGCCGGACAGGACGACGCCCTCGCAGCCGTCCGCCACCAGGTGGTCGGCCAGCCGCTGGGCGCCGTCGAGATCGAGGGTGCCGGCGTCCGTGAAGGGCGTGACCATCGCGCACAGGGCGCGGCCGAAGGGGGCGGGGGTGCGGGAGGGCGCAGAGCTCATGGGGGAAGTCTCGGCACAGAAGTGCTGAAGCTCCACTTAATTCTCCTACGAGGTAAGGATCAGCAACGCTACGAGATGGGCGGCGGGGCGCACGCGGGGCGGAGCGGGGGCGTGCGCGAGATTGGCGCGGGCACGGGTGCCGACGCGCCCCCGTATGGGCCACCATGGCAGCACAGTCGGTCCCATCAGGAGGCGCCATGAGGCTCGGCAAGGCACTCGCCACCGGTATCGCCGAAGAGCAGCCGCACCACGACGAAGAGCCGCGGGAGTACGGGACGTCCGTGCCCGAACCGGGCCCGCGGGCCCGGGAGGCGGCCGAGGGGCCCCAGCCGGTCGAGGCCGCGGCGGCCCGATGAGGCTGCGGCTCCCCGAGGAACGCCCGAAGGAGCCGCCGACCGGATACAAGATCGCCCGCCCGGTGCTGTCCCACGACGGCACCCGGGCCGGGTTCACCGGCGTCTCCCTCGGCGCGGGCCTGCCCTACGGAGTGCTCGACGAGGCGGGCTGCGTCTACGGCCGGCGGCACCGCGCCCCGCACCGGCGCTGCGACTGCGGCTTCCACTGCGTGCACGACCGCGCCAACGCCGCGGGCCTGCTGTGCACCGCCGAGCACCGCAAGGCGGCCCTGCTCGAAGTGACGGTGCTCGGCGCCTACATCCGCTTCGAGCGCGGCTTCCGGTACGCCAGGCAGCGGGTCCGCACCGCGACGGTGCCGCCCTGCGCGTGCGGCGCCGAGGCCTCGCTGCTCGCCGACGCCGGCTGGGGCCGGCCGGGGTGGCGGATCCTGGAGGCGGCGTGCGGGCGGTGCCGGGGTGCCCGGGTGGCCGTCGCCGTCGCGGAGTTCGAGCGGCTCGCGGGGGAGGGACTGCGGGTGGTGGTGACGCCGGCCGTGGCCCCGGCGGGCCCGCCGGGGCTCGGGACGCCCGAGCTGATGGCCGAGGCCGCACTGCTCCAGGCACGGCTCGACTGGTTCCAGGCCGAGCTGGGCCGCATCAGCGAGGACCCGCGGGACTGAGCCCCGCCGGGCCGGTGCCCGGCGGGGCGTCTGGCATGATCGGTGCGGGCGCCGACAGGCCGGACGGACACAGAGGCTTGAGGCTCGATGAACAACAGCACCACCGACATGAACAGCAACGGCACCGAGCGGCGCGTCGCCCTCGTGACGGGGTCCTCCTCCGGGATCGGCGCCGCCGTCGCCCGGCGCCTGGCCGCCGCGGGCGTCCGCGTCGTCGTCAACTCCGCCCGCTCGGTGGAGGCGGGCGAGCAGCTCGCGGCCGAACTCCCCGACGCCGTCTACGTCCAGGGCAGCGTCGCCGACCAGGCGGACGCCGAGCGGCTCGTGCGGACCGCCGTCGACACGTACGGCCGCCTGGACATCCTGGTCAACTGCGCCGGTGCCACCCGGTTCATCGACCACGACGACTTCGCCGCCGCGAGCCCCGAGGTGTGGCGGGAGCTCTACGACATCAACGTCATCGGCGTCTGGCAGACCGTCACCGCGGCCGTCCCGCACCTGCGGGCGAGCGGCGGGGGCAGCGTCGTGAACATCTCCTCCCAGGCGGGCGTGCGCCCCGGCGGCAGCTCGATCCCCTACGCGGTCAGCAAGGCCGCCGTGAACCACCTGACCAAGCTGCTCGCCAAGACGCTCGGCCCGGAGGTGCGGGTCAACGCGGTCGCGCCCGGCATGATCGACACCCCGTGGTTCGACGGGGTCGAGGGCATCGAGGCGTCCATGGAGGCGGTGGCCGAACGGCTGCCGCTGGGCCGGGTCGGCCGCCCCGAGGACATCGCGGAGGCGGTGGTCGACCTGACCAACTCCTCGTACATCACCGGGGAGGTGCTTCTCGTGGACGGCGGCGGCCACCTGCTGTGAGGGCGGCGCCGCCCGGGGCCGTGGCCCCGCGTTGACGGGGCCCGGGGCCCGGAGCAAGCTCAGCCCATGACCACGACGCGACAGCACCCCTACACGCGCTACGTCGCGATCGGGGACAGCCAGACCGAGGGGATCGGGGACGGCGACGAGGAGCGCGGCTACCGCGGCTGGGCCGACCGGCTCGCCGAGCTCCTCGCCGCCGGGCGCCCGGACCTCACGTACGCCAACCTCGCCGTGCGCGGCCGCCGGACCGCGCGGATCAAGGCGGAGCAGCTGGGCCCCGCCCTGGCCCTGAAGCCGGACCTCGTGACGGTCATGGCGGGCATGAACGACCTGGTGCGGCCGGGGTTCGACGCCGCGCGGGTGGCCGCCGACGTCGAGGAGATGTTCACCGAGCTGACCGGGGCGGGCGCGCGCGTGGCCACCGTGACCTTCCCCGACCTCGGGCGGATCTCCCCGCTCGCGCGGCGCGCACTGCCCCGCGTCCTGGACCTGAACGCCCGCATCCGCGCGGCCGCGGACCGGCACGGCGTGGTCGTGTTCGACACCTTCCCGCACCGCATCACCACCGATCCGCGGCTGTGGAGCGCGGACCGCATGCACGCGAGCCCGCTGGGGCACGCCCGGATCGCCGCGGGGATGGCGGACGCGCTCGGCCTCGCCGGGCACGAGCACTGGCTCAGCCCGCTGCCGCCGACGGCCCCGGTCTCCGTGCTGGGCGCCGCGGTGGCGGAGGCGCGCTGGTACGCGGGGTTCCTGGGGCCGTGGGCCTGGCGGCGGGTGCGGGGGCGCTCCTCGGGCGACGGGCGGCAGGCCAAGCGCCCCGCGCTCACCGCGGTGACCGTGCCGGACGCCGGACGGGCCTGACCGGACCGGGGAACGGGCGCGGCCCGCACCCGCGAACGGGCTTGACCTGAACCTTGGTTGACGTCGGACCGTGGTGCACACGGAGCCGGTGCACCGCCGGTGTCCGACCCCGACCGAGAGGGACGGCACAGCCATGTCCGCCGAGATCACGACCGTGAGCACCGCGACCCTTCCCGACCCGGCCGACAACGCGGGCGGCCTCACCTTCATCAGCACCTGGAGCACCGGCTCGCCCACGCGTCAGCGGGCCACGGTGGACGCCATCGCGGGGGCCTGGCGCACCCGCCCCTGGCCGCACGAGGGGCTGCTCTCCTACACGGTGTACGCGGGCTCCGACGGCTCGACGCTCCTGCACCACTCGCACTGGCGGGACGAGGCGGCCTACGAGGACTTCTTCGCGAGCCGCGGCAACGGCAGGGACGCGCGCAACACGGAGATCGACGCGGCCGTGCCCGGCATCGAGCGTCTCGGCCTCGACAAGACGCGGCTGTACCGCAGCTGGACCGGCGGGCGGGGCCGCGAAGCGCGCGAGCCCGGTGCGATCGTGATCGTGCAGGTCGCATTCGAGGGGCCGGACGCCGAGAGGCAGCGCGCCTGGGTGGACGCGGTCGTCGACGCCCTGGACGGCGACTCGGCCGGCACCGGCGACACCGGCGGCACCGGCGGTTCCGGCGGGAAGAGCGGGCTGCTCGCCGCGCACTTCCACGTCAGCACGGACGGCACCCGCGTCGTCAACTACGCGGAGTGGGAGTCCGAGCAGGCCCACATCGACGCGCTCGGCGCGGTCGGTGCGGGAGCGGGTGCGCCGAGCCCGCTGTGGCAGCGGGTATGGGCGTTCCCCGGCGTCCTGAGCGACGGCACGGTGGCCCGGTACCGGTTCGCCTACCGCTGCGTACCGAGCCCGGCGTAGATTCCCGGCGCCCCGCCCCCGAGGGCACCCGCCGCCCTGGACAGCAATAGTTGTCGGCGGGACCGTGGAGCCATGCTGGACGTCTCCGTGATCGAGGACCCGGCGGTCGCCGCCGTGTCGCTCGATCCCACGCGCGCCCGGCTCCTGGCCGAGCTGGTGGCGGGTCCCGCGTCGGCCGCGATGCTGGCGGGCCGGGTGGGCCTGCCCCGGCAGAAGGTGAACTACCACCTCAGAACGCTGGAGCGGCACGGTCTGGTGGAGCTCGCCGGGGAGCGCAGGCGGGGCCAGGTGACCGAGCGGGTGATGCGGGCGGTCGCGGCGTCGTACGTGATCTCGCCGGCGGCCCTGGCCGCCGTGCAGCCCGACCCCGGGCGGGCCAGGGACCCGTGGTCGGCCCCCTGGCTGCTCGCGGTGGCGGCGCGGCTGGTGCGGGACGTGGGGACGCTGGTCGGCGAGGCGCCGCGGGCCCGGCGCCGCCTCGGCACGTTCGCGCTGGACGGCGAGGTGCGGTTCGCCTCTGCCGCGGACCGCGCGGCGTTCGTCCGGGAGCTGGCCGAGGCGGTCGGCGGCCTGGTCCGCAGGTACGGGGCCGCCGGGGGCGAGGCCGGCCGGACCCACCGCCTGGTGATGGCCGTGCATCCGTCCCTCGTCACCACGTCCAGGGGGTAGGGGATCGGCATGAGCGGTGCGAGCGGGGGCGGCGGGGCCGCGGGTGGCGGCAAGCAGTTCGAGATCGCCAGGGAGTTCGAGATCGCGGGGTCGCCGGCCCAGCTGTGGGCCGCGCTCACCACCGGCACCGGCGGCTGGCTGTGGCCGATGCACTACGAACCGCGCGAGGGCGGCGCCGCCCCCTTCGGCGGCACCGTCACCCGCTGGGAGCCGCCCCACCGCCTCACCGCCCGCGTCGAGGACCCGGACGGGAGGGCCGGCCAGACCCTCGACCAGCTCGACCACACCATCGAGCCCCGCGACGGCGGCCGCCGCTCCTGGCTGCGCTACGTCCACAGCGGCGTCTTCACCGGCGACTGGGACACGCAGTACGACGGCGCCGTCAAGCACACCGACTTCCAGCTGCACACCCTGCGCCAGTACATGGCGTACTTCGCGGGCCGTCCCGTAGCCTTCAGCGCCCTGAGCGGACCGCCCGCCGCCATCGCCCCGGACGCCTTCGTCGTGCTCGCCCGCGCGCTCGGCCTGCCCGACGACGCGACCGAGGGCGCCCGCGTCCGCGTGGACGCCCCCGGCGCGGAACTCGACGCGGTGATCGACTTCCGCAGCCGGTACTTCATCGGCCTGCGCACGGACGACGCCCTGCACCGCCTCTTCGGCCGCAACCACTTCGGTGCCCCCGTGGGCGTCAGCGTCCACGACTTCGGCGCGCACGCGGACGCCAAGGGCACCGAACTGGCCTGGCACGACTGGCTGGACCGCCTCTACGGCTGAGGCGGCCCGGCGAGTCCGCGCGGACTACGGACGGAAGCGCAGCACCTGCGGGTCGTGGTCGCTGTTCTGCTCCGCGAACTCCGCGTTGATGTGCACGCTGTCGTACGAGAACCCGCTGCCCACCCCGGGGCTGGTCAGGATCTGGTCCAGGACCTGCGCGTTGCCCTGGTACACGTACGAGTAACGCTCGCTCCTGGGCAGCGACTTGACGGCCGAGCGCAGCGCGCCGCCGTCCTCCAGGGCCTTGGTGGCCGCCGAGAACTCGAAGTCGTTGATGTCGCCGAGGACGACGACGTCGGCGTTCTTCTCCGCCGTGCGGATGTCCTTCACGAAGCCGTTCACGGCCTTCGCCTGGAGCAGCCGCTTGGCCTCGGAGGAGCGCACCGGCGGCTGGTGGTGCGAGGTCAGGCCCTCGTCGCCGCCCTTGGAGCCGAAGTGGTTGGCGATCACGAAGACCGTGCGGCCGCGGAAGACGAACTCGCCCGCCAGCGGCTTGCGGCTGTCCGCCCACGCCGCGTTCGCCGGGTCGACGCGCCCGGGGGAGTGGCTCAGCGCGGCCCGCTTGCCCTGGCGCACGACCTCGGTGGGCGTCGTCGCGTCGCCGGGCGCGCGGTCGGTGAAGGAGACCCGCTCGGGGTTGAAGAGGAAGACCTGGCGGATGTTGCCGCCGGGCTCGCCGCCGTCCTTGTTGTTCTCCGGGTCGACGGAGCGCCACTCGTAGCGCGGACCGCCCGCCGCGACGATCGCGTCCGTGAACTTCTTCAGGGTCTGCCCGGCGGACACCGTGCCGTCGTTCTTCGCGCCGTTGTCGTCCTGGATCTCCTCCAGGGCGAGGATGTCGGGCGAGGAGAGGTTCGCGACGACGGCCCCGGCGAGCGCGTCGAACTTCTGCTGCGGGTCGGTCGGGTCGAGGTTCTCCACGTTGTACGTGGCCACGGCGAGCTCGCCCTTGGCCTGCCGCGGCGTCTTCTCGCGCGCCAGGCCCCGGTCGGCGACGGTCCCGAGCTCGCGCGCCACCAGGGTGTAGCCGCCGAACTGGTTGAAGTCCAGGGGGCCCTCGGCGCCGCCCGTGAGCACGTCGCCGACGTTCGCCTTGGGGAACGGCCGCTCCGAGACGGGGGCGAGCTGCTGGATCTGGAGCCGGCCGCCGTTCTGCGCGTCGTAGGAGCCGTAGACGGTGCCACCGCGCCGGTTGCGGTTCTCGTGGGGCTTCACCGTCACCCACAGCTCGTTGTACGCGTCGGTCGCGCCGACCACGCGCGAGCTGCCGACCTTCACGTTCATGCCTTCCAGGGACTCGTAGCGGTCCAGGGCGTACGAACGGGGCTTGAGCGGCAGCGTGTTGACGCTGTTGCCCTGCGCGGGGTCACCGGCCGGCGCGTACGCGGCGGGCAGCGACTTCGCGTCGATCGTGACCGCCTTCGGCAGCGGGTTGCCGGACGACTCCACCGTCACCGTCGGCCTGGTGATCTGCGTCAGGGACTGGTTGCCGGAGTTCGCGCCCCCGGGGACGTACTCGCCGACGGTCCCGGAGACCCGTACGGCGTCGCCCGCCTTCACGGTGAGCGGTCCCGAGCCGGTGAAGACGAAGACCGCCTCGCTGGTGGCCGGGTCCGCGTCGGCCGTGCCGTCGGCGGACTGGATCCAGAAGCCCTTGGAGCCGTAGCCGCGGACACCGGTCACGACGCCGGCGACGTCGGTGACCTGCTGTCCCGCCAGCGGCGAGAGGCGGGTGGTGCCCTGGATGTCGTGGATGGCGACCGCGTCGGCCGAGGCGGTGGACGCGCCGGCCGTCAGCAGCCCGGCGGCGAGGGCGGTGGCGACGACGGCGCCGACGGCGGCCGATCTCGGGACACGGTGCGTCGATATGTGCGGCATCGGGGAACTCCGGATGAGGGTGAGTGAAGAACGAAGCGGCGGTGCGGGCCCGGACACGGGCTCTACGCGCGTCAATCTCTTGCGTGGCCAGGGGAGTTGTCAAGGTTCCCCGGGTGTTCCCGCGCTGTACGTTTCCTGACAGGGACATGAACCGGGCGGCATGGTGCCAAATCCGTCTAGGCTTGCGCCTTGCCGACCCTTCCCCAAGTTCTCGGCCCCGCTCGTCGAGCAGGGGAGGCCCCCACCCCTCGGAGGAGAACCAGCCGATGTCCGTAAGTCCCGCCACCCTGCCGCCGGTGCTGCTGCACCCCGAAGCGGAGCTCGCGCGGGCCGCGCTCGCCACGCCGCTGCTCTCCCGCGCCGTGCGGCTCGCCCGCTGGGCGGGGCCCGAGACCCGGGTCGGCGCGGGCGGCGAGCTCGTCGACGCCCAGCTCCCGGCGGCCGCCGCCGAGCTCGGCCTCGCCGCGGACGACCCGGACGCGGCGGCGTACGCGAGCGAGGCCTGGCGGGTCGCCGTGGACACCGGCCTCGTCGAGGTCACGGACGCCGAGGAGGAGGGCGGCGAGGGCACCGTCACCCAGGGCGAGGACCTGGCGCTGCTCTCCGAGGGCGGCCCGCAGGACGTCCTCGGCATCTGGCTGGGCGCCCTGGACACCGTGTACGCGGACGCCACGGTGCCGGACATGGAGGACCTCCTCGACGTCCTGGAGGAGAACGGCGAGGTCGACTTCGGGGAGCTCGGCTGGGACCCGCAGGCCGAGGCGGACTTCCTCGACGGCGTCCTCGGCAATCTCTACCTGCTCACCGTGGGCGACGCCGCGGCCGGCGAGGGCCCGGTGCCGCTGCCCGCGCTCGCCGCCTCGATGATCGTCCCCGACGACATGGCCGAGCCCACCGACGACATCCTGGAGCAGGTGTCGGACGCGATGATGAAGCTCGACGACCAGTTCCGGCTCTTCGAGCCCCTCGGTCTCGTCGAGTACAAGCCCGTCGACGAGGCGCTCATGGCCGACATCGACGACGAGAGCGCCGAGGAGCCCGCCCCGGTCGACGACGAGGACGTCAGCCGCTACGGCATGGTGCGGCTCACCCCGCTCGGCCTGTACGGCGTGCGCGCCCGCATGCTGGAGGCCGGCGTCGACGCGCCCGCCGTCGGCGACCTCGCGGACAAGGGCGCGGACGTGCTGCTCGACGGCACCTCGGGCTTCCCGCAGGCCGCCGCGCAGGCGGAGATCGAGCAGTGGCTCGCCCGGCACGAACCGCTGGACGCCGCGCAGGAGCTGCTGGCCGCGGCGCGCGGCGGCGACGAGGGCGCGCCGCTGCGCAGGCTCCGCTGCCAGCAGGCGCTCTCCCTGGTCGGCGACGAGGCGGAGCCGGCGCTGCGCGGTGTGCTCGACGACCCCGAGCTCGGGGGTCTGGCCCGGGTGTGGCTCGCCGAGCACGGCGCCGCGGACGTGCCCGCGCCCTCCGAGGCGCTCGTCTTCTGGCTGACCATCGACACGATCGCCGCGCAGCTCGCCGCCGAGGGCAACTCGGAGGAGCTGGAGGGCCTGGTCGAGGGCCTCGCGCAGCAGCACAGCGGGTTCTTCGCCACGGCGTGGCGGGTCGAGCACCCCGCCACGGCCGACGTCCTGGAGGCGATGGGCCGCCTGCACCCCGACAAGAGGGTCGCGAAGGAGGCCCGCAAGGCCGCCTTCAAGGCGCGGTCGCAGCAGGGGCTTTAGGACGAGGCCGGAGGGCGCTCGACGGCACCCCGGGTGGGCCCTGGACCTCCAGGCCCACCCGGGATGCGTTCACCGTGCCGCCGGAGGCGTCAGCACTCGTACCGGGTCGTATGTTTGAACGAGGACGTCGCCCCGTCGAACCCGTACGTGCCGCGGTACGCCGGAGGGTTCTGGAACTCGCCCACGATCGTGATCGTGTTCGCGCACGAACCCTGCCCGGAGCGCTTCGCGTCGAGGCGGATCGTCTCGCCGATCGTGCCGCCCGTGATGTCCCACGGCGCCCCGCAGATGCCGGACGTGATCTGACCGCCGGTCACCACGTGCGGATAGGTGTTGGGGTTGTACTTCACCTCGATGGCGAACGTGACCTGACCGTTGTGGAGCGTCAGCTTGCAGTCCGTCGACAGGGCCTCGGCCGAGACCTCCTCGACCTGCGAGGCGAACGCCTCGTCACGGGTCTTGACCTCGGCGCCCTGCGGGTTGTGGAAGCGGTGCTCCGCCCGCGTCTGGCCCTTCTGCTTACGTGCCTGCGTGGTCATGGGAAACCCTCCTTCCGTCCTGACCGTCAGGCCAGCAGCTCGGCGATCTCCACGCGCAGCAGCGCGCGGACGTTCTCGATGTGGTTGAGCACGGTCACGGTGGTGGACCCGGCGAAGAGCAGGCCGAGCGCCACGTTGTCCTGCGAGGTGACCAGCGAGCCGGAGTCGCCGCCCGCCGAGATGTTCGTCGTCAGGATCTGGTCCTTGAAGCGGGCCGTGCCCGCGGTGCCGTAGTTGACGTCGATCGTCGCGTCGACCGAGACGATCCGGCCGAAGCTGACGTTCGTCGTCCGGCCGCTCTTCTTCACCAGGTCGCCGACGGCCACATTGGCCTTGCGCCGCCAGGCGCGCGGCGCGCCGCTGAAGTACTGCTCGCGGGTCGCGTCCTGGAAGTCCACCGTGCCGAGCGCCGCGTCCACGACGTTGTTGTGCCGCTCCAGCGGGATCTGCGGGGCGAACTGGATGGTGATGAAGCGCTCCAGCGTCGCGATGCGGTCCGCCGGGTCCGTGCCGCCGTCGAAGACGCCCGGCTGCACGATCGCGCTGCCCAGCTGCGCCCGGTTGGAGTCGGCGAGCACGTGGTTGTTGGAGAGGATGTAGAACTTCGCCGGGACGCCGAGACCGGCGCCGGGCGGGTCGACGGAGGCGCCGGGCAGGAAGTCGTAGACCACGCTGCCGAGCGTGCCCGCGGTCACCCGGACGTTGCCGACCGAGAAGCCGGAGGGGCACGGGCGCATCCGGCGCTTGAGCAGCTGCGGCTCGAACGCGCCGAGCCCGGCGAGCTCCTCCAGCTGCGGCTGGCCGAGGCCCGAGAGCTGCTCGCTGATGCTGCCGTCGGGGTCGTACGTCGCCGAGGAGCGCTCCTCGGCGCGGGAGCCCGGCCTGCTCTGCCGGCGCTGCGCGGCGATGTGGCCCACCGCGACGATGTCGGTCGGGGTGCCGTCGTCCATCTGGCGCGGGACGACGTCCCGCTCCGGGAGCATGGACTCCGGGACCTTCTGGGTGACGAACACCAGCACGGCGGGTTCGCCGGTGGGCTGTCCGTCGGACCATTTCACGCCGTGGCCGAAGCCGACGACGTTGGCGAGCGGCTGCTGGGGCCGCAGGAAGTCGGAGAGCGCCTGCTGGCGGGAGCTGTCGCTCAGCTGACCGCCAGTGGGTCCTCGCATCAGTTCGGGCTGGCTCACCACGCCAGACCACCTCTTCCCCTGTGAAGGGTGGGAGTTCCGGGCCGTGCCCTGGGCGTCGTGCCCGCTACGTCCCGCCGTCCTGCGCGTCGACTTCGCCGATGGCGAGTACGCGTACGGGGACGCCCTCAAGCGTGTCCGGAACCACGTCTTCGTCGCGGAGGCGGTCACGGGGCACCCGGTGGGTGACAAAGACGACGATCACGTCCTGACCCGAGTGCTCGTCCCTTCCGGTGCCGACTCCGGTGACATTGGCCAGCTTCATCAGCCGGCTCTCATGGAGGCTGCGTGCCTGCTGTGCGTCCACTCGGCTCGCCTCCCCGTGCGGGTGGTGCAGCTCTGCACGTCAGTGATGTCTATTGCGGTGTGCATCGCGGGTCAAGGTGTTCTGCGTTGATTCTTCGCTTTACTGGCGATCCGCTCCTGTTGACCTTGTTTACGAAGTCTCTTCCGACCAGTCGACCGGGGGCCGCCGCGCGGGTGGGTTCACGGAAGCGGGCCCCTCGGCGTCGTGCGGTGTTCAACCGCCGTTTATGCGCGAGCGGGACGGTGGCGCCGACAGGAACCCGGCCCACCCCCCCGTCCTCGCGCCTCAGGAGAAACCATGTCGCTCACCCGCAGGGACTTCGCCAGACGCTCCGCGCTCACCGGGGCGGGGGTCGCCCTGGCCGGCAGTGTCGGCGCGCTCGCCACCGCCCCCGGCGCCCTCGCCGCGACCGACGTCGAGGCCGCGGACGACGCCGAGGGCCTCGGCCACGGACACCACGGCCCCGGCTACGGCCCGCTGGTCCCCGACCCCGACGGCCTGCTCGCGCTGCCCGCCGGCTTCTCGTACCGCGTCCTGACGCACAGCGGGAAGACCACGCTGGAGAGCGGTGAGCCCACCCCCTCGAACCACGACGGCACCGCCACCTTCGCCGGCCCGCGCGGTACCACCCTCCTCGTCAACAACCACGAGCTGAGCGGCCCCCGGAGCAAGTGGGAGCACCCCGTCCCGCTCACCGAGGGCCTCGTCTACGACCCCGCGGCGTCCGGCGGCTGCACCGTCGTCGAGGTCCGCCGCGACGGGCGGGTCGCCGAGTGGGTCGGCATCGCGGGCACCGCCACCAACTGCGCGGGCGGCAGCACCCCGTGGGGCACCTGGCTCACCTGCGAGGAGACCGAGGACAAGGCCGGCCAGAACGGCATGACCAAGGACCACGGCTACGTCTTCGAGGTCGACCCCCTCGACCGGCGCGCCAACCGCGACCCCAAGCCGATCAAGGCGCTGGGCCGCTACGCCCACGAGGCCGTCGTCGTCGACCCCGGACGCGGCCACCTCTACCTCACCGAGGACGCCTCGAAGCCCAACGGCCTCCTCTACCGCTGGACCCCGCCGCAGGGCTTCACGCACGGCCGGGGCAGGCTGCGCGCCCTCGCCGACGACGCGGGCGTCCTGAAGGCGCCCAAGTGCTACGACTCCGGCGGCCGGTTCGTCGACGACCTCTCCCGCGCCACGAAGATCGGCACGGTCTACGGCGTGGACTGGGTCGAGGTCCCCGACCGCGACGCGCGCACCGTGCCCGTGCGCGAGCAGTTCGACGACGGCGACATCACCCGAGCCCGCAAGCTCGAAGGCATGTGGTGGGGCGACGGCGGCGCCTACATCGTCTCCTCCTTCGCGCGTGCGGAGAGCCCCGTCCCGCACGACGGGCAGGTGTGGTTCTACCACCCGGGCCGCCGCACCCTGACCCTGAAGGTGCTGCTCGGCGTCAACCCCGACCCGGGCAAGGACGGCGCCTTCGACGGCCCCGACAACATCACCGTCTCCCCGTACGGCGGCCTGGTCATCGCGGAGGACGGCAGCGGCGTCCAGCACCTGTTCGGGGCGACCGAGCGCGGCCGCACGTACCCGATCGCGCGCAACGAACTGAACATCGGCACCGCGGACGAGCCGGAGTACAGCGAGTTCACCGGCGTCACCTTCTCGCCCGACGGCCGGACGCTGTACGCCAACATCCAGACGCCCGGCATCATGCTGGCCATCACCGGGCCGTGGAAGCGGCAGCGATAGGCGCGCGGCCGGGGGGCGCGGAAAACCTTTGGCGTCCCCGGAGTTCACTCTCTTAGAGTTGGCGTCGTCGTCCTCCACTGAGGAACGGCACAACTTCATGCAGTATCTGCACCTCCCGGTGCGCCCGGCAGCGGCTACTTCCTTTCAAGAAATCACGCCGCAGCCACCCTTGAACTCGGGAGGGCGAGCAGCTGGTGTGCCCGGTGCGCAGGCAGCGGTTACTTCCTATGGATCAGATGGTTGCGGGTTCGAATCCCGTCATCGACTTCGGGTCGGTGTAGCTCAATCCGGTAGAGCATCCGACACAAGTCCGCAGCCGACCTCAGAACTCGGGCACACCTGCCGCATGCCTCCCCCGCACGAAATGCACGACGAATTCGGGGGAATTCTCATGGCACGCTTCAACACCAAGTCCGTCACGGCGCGCGTGACGTCGCCGGTGAAGTCCACCGGCCGCACCACGCGCACGCACCAGGGCGGCACGGGCCACCTGCGCGACCCGCGCTCCGAGCTCTTCCTGCTCGCCGTGGCCAACTTCGTCTCCCAGGAGACCTTCCACGAGACCGGCGACCGCCGCGACGACCGCTTCGCCACGCTCGTGCGCCGCCTCGCCGTCGAGGACCCGGCGTGGACCGCGGGCCTGCTCGGCTGGCTGCGCGGCGACGGCAACATGCGCACGGCCTCCCTCGTCGGCGCCGCCGAGTACGTCAAGGCGCGCCTGGACGCACAGGCCACCGACGGCCCCTCCAACCGCCGGGTCGTGGCCTCCGTGCTGCGCCGCCCGGACGAGCCCGGCGAGTTCCTCGGCTACTGGACGCAGACGTACGGCCGCAACCTCCCCAAGCCCGTCAAGCGCGGCGTCGCCGACGCCGTGCGCCGCCTCTTCGACGAGAAGGCGCTCCTGAAGTACGACACGGCCTCCAAGGGCTACCGCTTCGGCGACATCCTCAACCTCGTGCACGCGGCGCCCGCCCCGGACAAGCCCCGGCAGGGCGGCCTCTTCCAGTACGCGCTCGACCGGCGGCACCACCCGGAGACGGCCCAGGTGCCCGCGGGAGCGCGTGTGCTGGCCGCGCACCGCGCGCTGATGGAGCTGCCCGTCGCCGAGCGGCGCGCCGTGGTCACCGGCGAGGGCGGTGCCGAGCGGCTCGCCGCCGCGGGCATCACCTGGGAGGCGCTGGCCGGCTGGCTCCAGGGCCCCATGGACAAGGCGGCCTGGGAGGCCGTGATCCCGTCCATGGGCGCGATGGCGCTGGTCCGCAATCTGCGCAACTTCGACGAGGCGGGTGTCTCGGACGAGGTCGCGGCGGGGGTCGCGGCGAAGCTCGCCGACCCCGAAGTCGTCGCGAGGTCGCGGCAGTTCCCCTTCCGCTACCTCGCCGCGTTCCAGCACGCGCCGTCGCTGCGCTGGTCGTACCCGCTGGAGCGGGCGCTCGGCCACTCGCTGGCGAACGTGCCGTCGCTGCCGGGCCGGACGCTGATCCTGGTCGACCGCTCCGGTTCGATGTGGTCTCCGCTGTCGGACCGCTCGCAGCTCAACCGCGCCGACGCGGCGGCGATCTTCGGCACGGCGCTCGCGATGCGGGCCGCCGACGCGGACCTCGTCCAGTTCGGCTCCAGCAGCGCGCGGGTGAAGTACCGCGCGGGGGAGTCCGTCCTGAAGGTCCTCGACCGCTTCGGCGACCTCGGCGGCACCAACACCACCGAGGCGGTGCGCCGGTTCTACAAGAAGCACGACCGGGTGCTGATCGTCACCGACGAGCAGGCCGCGTACAGCTACCACGGCGACCCGACCGAACAGGTCCCGGCGGACGTCCCCGTCTACACCTGGAACCTCGCTGGGTACCGCGCGGGTCACGCGGCCTCCGGCCAGGACAACCGCCACGTGTTCGGCGGTCTGTCGGACGCGGCGTTCCGCATGGTGCAGCTGATCGAGTCGGGCCGGTCCGCCGACTGGCCCTGGGCGGCCTGAGCCGCCGGGCCGTCCCCGGGCGGCCCGGCGCGGGTCTTGTCCCTCCCGGAGCCGGGATCTAACGTCACGATCCCCGACTCCGGGAGGTTCCGTGCCCGCGCCCCTCGACGCCCCCGCGCCCCTCGACACCTTCGAGCGCTACCCGCTCCTCTTCGGCCCCTCGCCCGTCCACCCCCTGGAGCGCCTCACGCACCACCTGGGCGGCGCCACGCTCTGGGCCAAGCGGGAGGACTGCAACTCCGGGATCGCGTACGGCGGGAACAAGACCCGCAAGCTGGAGTACCTCGTCGCCGACGCCCTCGCGCAGGGCTGCGACACACTCGTGTCGATCGGCGGCGTGCAGTCCAACCACACCCGCCAGGTCGCCGCGGTGGCCGCCCGCGCGGGACTCAAGTGCGTCCTGGTGCAGGAGAGTTGGGTCGAGTGGCCCGACTCCGTGTACGACAAGGTCGGCAACATCCTGATCAGCCGCCTCGCCGGTGCCGATGTGCGCCTGGTGCGGGCCGGGTTCGGGATCGGCGTCAAGGAGAGCTGGGAACGGGCGGTCCGTGAGGTCGAGGAGGCGGGCGGGCGGCCGTACGCGATCCCCGCGGGCTGCTCCGAACACCGCCTCGGCGGGCTCGGCTTCGCCAACTGGGCCTACGAGCTGGCCGAGCAGGAGCGTCAGCTGGACGTCTTCTTCGACACGATCGTGGTGTGCTCGGTGACCGGGTCCACCCAGGCGGGCATGGTCGCCGGCTTCGCCGCGCTCGCCGAGGAGGGCGCGAGGCCCCGCCGCGTCCTCGGCATCGACGCCTCCGCGGCGCCGGACCGCACCCGTGAGCAGATCACCCGGATCGCCCGCTCCACGGCCGGTCTCATCGGCGTACAGCACGAGCTCGGGGCGGCGGACGTCGAGCTGGACGAGCGGTACCACGCGGGGACGTACGGCGTGCCCGACGAGGAGACGCTCGCCGCGATGCGCCTCGCCGCCCGCACCGAGGGCATGATCACGGACCCCGTGTACGAGGGGAAGTCGATGGCGGGGATGGTCGGCCTGGTGGCCGGGGGAGAGATACCGCGCGACGCGACCGTGCTCTACGTCCACCTCGGCGGGCAGCCCGCCCTGAATGCCTACAGTGCGCTGTTCTGAGGTTGCGGAGGGCGCTCTTTCGAGTTGTTTGTGTGTCTGTTCCATACCGATGTGAGGGCGGTGTGAGTACAGAGCATGGTGGAGCGGCCTTTACGGGGACCATACTGCGGTCATGACGAGGCCCTCCGGCTCGCGCCGCCACCTGCCGAACAGTCCCTTCAACCGGCCTGCCCCACCCGCACCACCCGTCGAGCACTTCGAGGTCGGCGACCGGGTCTCCCACGACCAGTACGGACTCGGAAGAATCGTCGGAGTCGAGGGCGAGGACGCGGTGGTCATCGACTTCGCGGGCCGCCAGGGGCGGTTCCTGAGCCCGTACCCGAAGCTGGCCAAACTCTGACCCCAGGACCCGACAGCAGCACCCGACACACGTGAGGGGCGGGGGGGGGGCGGGCGGGGGGGGGGGCCCCCCCCCCCCCCACGCCCCCCCCCCCACTGGGCGC